>JARKOY010000140.1 GCA_029975555.1 Spirochaetia bacterium
CCGGCGGGTGCCTGGTGATGGTAGCCACAGTCTTTGTTGGGACAGAAAGGAATCTGGTGCATGGATTCTCCTCCTCCTTTCTACTTCGCACCAAACCTCAGCCTTTGCTTCATCTTTCTCTGCAGGATTCGAGACACTATATGAGTATTGCCCAGCGGCTCCAAATGAGGTAGAAATTGGACCAAGGAGACACACAATGCTCATTGTCCAGTCGATCGTCCTCGGTGTCGTCCAGGGGCTCGCCGAGTTCATTCCCATTTCGAGTTCCGCGCACCTCGTCATCGTCCCGTGGCTCTTCGGGTGGACCAACCCTGCGCTGACGAGCCTGACCTTCGATGTGGCGCTGCACCTCGGGACACTGCTCGCAGTCCTCCTCTTCTTTGCCTCCGACTGGGCTCGGCTCATTGCGGCGTGGTTCAAGAGTCTCATTCAGTTTAGAATCGGCGACGATCCGGACCGCCGCATGGCGTGGTTCATCCTCCTCGCGTGCGTTCCTGGCGGCATCTCAGGCGTCCTGCTTGAGTCGAAGATCAGCGAGGCATTCCATTCGAATCCCATACCGCAGGGCTCGATGCTCTTTATGGCCGGCGCGATCGCCGGGTTGGCGCTCCTCCTCGGGCTCGCCGACAGGTTTGCGCGCCATCAGCGGAACTTTGGCCAGATCAAGGCGCGCGATGCCCTTTACATTGGCCTCGCGCAGGCCTTCGCGGTCATTCCGGGCGTGTCGCGCTCGGGTGCCACGATCACCGCCGGGCTTGCGCTCGGCATCGAACGCGAAGCCGCCGCACGCTTTTCCTTCCTGCTCTCCGCGCCGATCATCGCGGGCGCAGGCCTCAAGAGCCTCTACGATCTGGTCAAACAGATCAGCGCGGGGGCCGTGGCGGGAGCTGAACTCGTCATCTTCCCCATCGGCTTCGTGGCCGCGGCAGCGAGCGGCTTTCTCTGCATAAAGTTCCTCCTCGGCTATCTCAAGAAGCACTCCGCGGCAGTCTTCGTGTGGTACCGTGTCGCACTCGCGGCCCTCGTGCTGATAGTAGCGCTTATCCGAGGATAGAGCCGGACATCTCGCGCGATGCGGCACATCTTTTCCCGACATCTCCATGCATAGACACGACAATTGACAGAGACGAAGGCCTTGGGTATATTCATGCCGGCAGGAAACTATAAAAACTATGAACGTTTCCTCAGTTTTCACCTTGAATCTGCGGAGGAGCACATGAACAGCGATATTCGAAATCGGCGCAAGGCAATTTCTCTCATGATGATGGGGCTGCTCTTTGTCGCGGCTGCGGCCGCCCAAACAGAAAATTCCGGCTACGAGGTCATGAAGCGGGCCAAGGACAGGCCTGCGGGAAACGACATGACGGCCACGGTGCTCATGAAGATCGTCTCGAAGAACGGCGCAGTCAAAACCCGAGAATTCACCATGTACCAGCTCAATCAGAAGGACGGCGCCTCTTCGATCCTCATAAAATTTTCGCAGCCCGCCGACGTCAAGGGCACTAGCTTCTTGAACATCGAGTCGGCCAGGGGAGAAAAGAGTCAATTCATCTACCTGCCCAGTCTCAAGAAAGCCACCCGCATCTCGGCGTCGGACAAGAACAAACCATTTATGGGCAGCGATCTCACCTACGACGATTTCGGCAGCCGCAACCTCGAAGACTACACTTTCACCATGCTGGGCGAGGAAAGCCTGGAGGGCAGGGCCTGCTGGAAGGTCGAGTCCGTCCCTAAAGACAAAAGTGGCGGCACGAGCAGGATCGTCTCGCTCGTAGACAAAGAGAGCCTCCTCATTGTCAAGGCCGACTTCTACGACAAAGCCGGGGCGCTCTACAAGCAGATGACCGTCTTACGGTCGGCGAAGGTCTCAGGCATTTGGACCATCCTCGAGCTGGAGATGAAGAATTTGGCCACAGGTGGTGCCACATCCCTCCGCTTCGACGCGGTGAAGTACGACACAGGCCTGTCCGCGTCGCTGTTCTCGAAAGAGGCCCTGGGCAAATAGCCCTAGCATTATGCAAGGAGTGTTGCGATATGAAATATATATCAACCAACAATCGGACTTCCATGAAGGGTAGGCTTTTGTTCTGGATGGCGCTGGCAGTGTGTTGGGGAGGAATTAAAGGGACAGCCCCGCTTTCGGCGCAGACGAGCCTGTCCGGCGAAGTCAAGGCGTTCAGCGGAATATTCTTCCAGTCCTCAGGGAGCTCCAAGGCTGGCGACTACTTTCAACCCTCGACGAGCCTGAAGCTCGCCCCTTCCTACGCATCGGGGTCTCTCACGATAAAGGGTGAACTGACAAGCTCCATTTCCCTCGCCGACAGCGGGTACGATGTCGCCATGAAGCTCGGCGAAGCATACGCGACCCTGGACCTCGCCGAGGGCCTGTCGGTCACCGCCGGATCCAAGGTCATCTCATGGGGCACGGCGCTTGCCTCGAACCCTGAGGGGTTCATCAACCCCGTCGACTCGCTCAGTCAGCTCGTCTCCGATGACCGTTCCGACTGGCTTCTGCCCGTGATGCTGGTGGAAGGGAAATACATCAAGGGCCCCTTCAGCATCGAGGCGGTGGCGCTGCCCTATTTCCGGCCGAGCACGATCCCCGCAAAGAGTTCGCGGTGGTATCCGGCGAGCCTTGCGGCCCTGGACGCCCTCGACGGGGTCCTTATTCCCCCCATCCCACCCAGTACGCCGGCAGTCAAGTTCTCGGTCGACACCACGGCCTCGGACCCGAGCCTCAACAGGGAGAACATGCAGGGAGCCGCGCGCGTGGGCCTCGCGCTGGGCGCGGTGGACTTCGGTCTTTCTGGCTGGTACGGCTTCACGAAGTGGCCAGTCTACGACGTGACGACGACCCCAGGCTCCACGGTAAATGTCGACATCACGGCGAGCTACAAACGGCAGGGGGCGATAGGCGCCGATCTGTCCGCGACCGTCTTCGACTCCTCCGTAGCCTGGATGGAAACGGCGCTGTATCTGCCTGAATACTATCTCGGCGAAGAGAGCTCGGGCCTCCCTGTGGCGCTCCAGAAAAACACGCTCAAGTCGGCCTTTGGGTTGGACAGGACCTTCGGCATCGGCAGCGTCGGCGACCTCTACTGCGCGGCCGAGGGCAATCTCTCCTGGATCCTGGACTACGACACGAGGCTCGCATCGTCGGCGAAGGAAACCGAGCTCGGCGCGACGCTCATCGCGGAATACCGCTCTCCTTCACAGGACCTCACCGTCCGTCTCGTCCTCATGGAGCCTGATTTCCTGACGCTGGATGCAACCGGCCAGTACCTGGCCCGCCTTTCGATCAAGGCCAAGCTCGCCGACGGCTACGCGCTCACCCTCGGCACCGTGCTCTTCGGGGGCACGAGCGGCACCATCGGTCAGTATGGAAAGAACGATTTTGCCTACGCATGCGTCACCGCATCGTTCTAAGGAGCCCTCATGGCAGCATTTGTCTACCGCTTCCGTTACCTCATCGTGGGGATATTCTGCGCACTCACGCTCGGCGCGGCCTTCTTCATTCCAAACCTCCATTTCGAGGGCGACATTCAGGCGCTTGCCCCATCGCACGTCTCGTCCGTCTTGGAATTCCGCCGCGTCAACGAGCTGTTCGGGGGTGCCGATTCGCTCGCCGTGTCCGTGCAATCCACGTCGCTCTTCACCCCTCAGGGGCTCGCCGAGGCCGCAGCCATCAACAGGGAACTGCAGGAGCTCGCCGACGTCTCCGACGTGGTGTCGATCTTCACCTATGTTGAACCGACGAACACCGAGGATGGGCTCAGCTTTGTCCCGTACGTCGACCCCGACGCCCTACCCTCGGATCAGTCAGGCGTCGATGCGCTGAAGGTACGCCTCTCGGGTGCCAAGGCGGTCTCGGGAAAGCTAGTCTCGGCCGACGGCGACACGCTCCTCTACATCCTCCAGACATCGCCGAATGTCTCCCAAATCCGCCTCATCGGCGGCATTCAGAAGATCATGGCTGCGCACTCGGGCTTTTCATTCCACATGGCGGGGACACCCTTCATCGACTATCAGATGGTGAAGTACATGCGGCACGATGTGGTCATTCTGGTCGTCTTCGGGCTTTTGGCGGTCGTGCTGGTCCTCCTTGTGGGATTCCGGAGCCTGCGCGGCGTCCTTCTGCCGCTGTTCACCATAGGATGCTCGCTCGTCATCACCTTCGGCTTCATGGGGCTTCTGCACGCCAAGATCACCATCGTGGCGCTCATCATCCCCGTCATGCTGATCGCAATCTGCAACAACTACGCGATCCACTTTCTGACGAGATATTACGAAGATGTCTTCATAAACGGCATAACCGACAGAGTCGAGATCATCGATTCGAGCTTCCGCTCACTCAGTAAACCAGTCTGGCTCGCCTTTCTGACGACCGTCGCCTCGTTCGTTTCGTTCGTGACATCGCCGATACCGCGCATCGCGGAGATGGGCCTCTTCATCGCGTTCGGCATCACCTACGCGTTCGCGATGACGATGTTCTTCATCCCTGCCCTGCTCAGCATCATGCCTCTCCCTAAAAAACACAGGCGCTACCATGCGAACGAAGCGCTCATTACATCGATCTCACGGAAGGCAGGCGGATTCATCGCACGGCACAGATTGGCCATCCTCGCGGTCACGATCCTCGTCGCAGTGGTCGGAGCCTTTTTCATCCCGCACATCATCGTCGATTCCGAAATGGCGAATTATTTCAACGCCGACGATCCTGTCAGAGAGGGCATCAACTTCATCAACAAAAAAGTGTCCGGCTCCCAGCTCATCAAAGTCTCGCTGCCAGCCGATCCGCGGACCGCCGAAGGTCTCAAAAAAGCCGACGAATTCCAGGAGTACGCCGAATCGCTCGGCCAGGTGGGGAGCGTGTTCTCCATCGTCGATTCCATCAAATCGCTCAACCGGGTCTTCCACGAGGGGGATCCTGCCTTCGATGCGGTGCCGGACGACGACGAAGCAGCCGCCCAGATGCTCCTTCTGGTGGAGACATCCCTCTCCCCCGAGCGCCTTGCGCAGCTGGTTTCGGAGGACTATCAGAATGTGTGCTTCAACATCCAGCTCAAGGCGGTGGATTCGGCGACGCTGCAGAAGACCGCCGACCTTCTGCGCGCGAAGGCTAAGCAGATCATCGGGGACGACGAAATCTCCATCGCCGGCGTCTCGCTCATCGCGAACGAGCTCAACGGCCTCGTCATCATTTCCATGCTCGAGAGCTTCGCGATCGCCTTCGTGCTCGTGTTCGTGTTCGTGGCCTTCGGGTTCAGGAATATCCCCTCGGGGCTCGCCTGCGCGGGCATCATGATCGCGATCGTCGTCGTTGTCTTCGGGACCATGGGGATCACGAAGATCGAGCTGTCCACCGCCACTGCCTTGGTCGCCTCGATCACGCTCGGCGTGGGGATCGACTATCTGATCCATTTCTCCGCGCGGTGGTTCAGCGAACGGAAACAGGGGCGCAGCGCCCAAGAAGCGACAGCAAAGGCCCTGGGGCTGACTGGCAGAGGCATCATCATCAATGCGCTGGCCATCGTCTTCGCGGTGATTCCGCCCTTTTTCTCTCAATTCCGCCCGATAATGTACTTCGGCGTTCTCTGCTTTGTGTCGATTCTGCTGTCGCTGATCTGTGGACTTGTGGTCATGCCTGCGCTGCTATCCACGATTCCCGATACGTTTTTCAAAAGGATAAAAGTATGATATGCTTTAATATAGCTAGAGATGGATAGACTAAGTATGGAAAATCCGGTACGGACACGCATCGTCGATCTGTCCAAGGACCTCTTCTTCAAGAAGGGGTTCGCCCGCGTGACCATGGACGAGCTCGCCTCCGCGTGCGGCATCAGCAAAAAGACGCTCTACCTCAACTTTCCCAGCAAAGAAGCGCTGATCCAGCAGATCATATACCAAGTGGAGGAGGATCTCATCGATCAGGTGAGCCAGATACTGAACGATTCGACGATTCCGGTCTTCAAGCGCCTCAGAGATGTCATCAACGTAGTGAGCCTTCAGAGCCTCCAATTCGCGCCGCTGTTTCTCGAAGACGTCAAGCGTTTTCAGCCCAAGAGCTGGAAGGATCTGCAGGACTACAAGAAGAACAGCATCGCCGATGCGGTCCGCATCGTCGTCCGCGACGGACAGGAACAGGGATACATCCGAAAATCGCTGCCGGAAAACTTCATCATTTACGTCTGTTTCACCCTCATCGACACCATCCTCAGGCCGGAGACGATGCTCGAGCTGTCTATGTCTTTTCACGACGTCTTCGAACATGTCATGTCGCTGCTGTTCGAAGGATTCCTTACGGATGCAGGGAGAAAAGCAGTATATTCCATACAATAAGGATGAGAGACAGGAGGCGCACTGTGGATTCCGCCCAGAAATCAGCCGGAAAAAGCCTGCTCGCTGTCAACAGGGTCGACAGCATCGCGTTCAACAAGCTCATCCACGTGTCGCCCGCAACGATCGATTCGCTGTTCGATAAGCCTACCTTGAGAAAAATCATCACAAAGATCTTCGAGTGGTCCACCTACCGCTCGTCCCTGTCGTTCAAGGAATATCCGCGGCAGGTCCAGCTCGACAAGTTCTACGTCACCCGGGCATTCATCAGGGCTATCGACGCCGCGCTTGCCAATGCCCGACAGAGCCCAGTTTTCAGGCAATCGCTCGTAGAGAGTGTGCTGCCCGCCATGTTCGGCGCCATCGAAAAGACCGGCGTCCGCGAAGAAGCCTTCAAACAGCGCTACGGCTTCGGCCCCCCGCGCTTTCTCGTCGTAAGCCCCACCAAATTCTGCAACCTCCACTGTCCCGGCTGCTACGCGAACAGCGACGCGGCGAGCAAGGAAAAACTTTCGTTCGAGACAGTCGACAGAATAATCCAAGAAAAGACAGAGCACTGGGGTGCAATCTTCACGGTCATCTCCGGCGGCGAGCCCTTCCTCTACGAGAGCGGCGGTAAAACGATCCTCGACCTCGCCCGCCGGCACCAGGACAACTATTTCCTCGTCTACACCAACGGAACCCTCATCGACACGACGATGGCCAGAGCCCTCGCGGAGGTCGGGAACATCACGCCGGCCATATCGGTCGAAGGATACGAAGCAGAAACCGATGCGCGGCGCGGCAAGGGCATCCATAAAAAAATCCTGAATGCGATGGAGCACCTGCGCGCCGAAGGGATACCCTTCGGCGTCTCTCTCACCGCGACGAAGGAAAACGCCCACCTCATCCCGACCAAGGAACTCGTCGAATATTACGCTGGGCTCGGCGCACTGTATTTCTGGATTTTCCAGCTCATGCCGATCGGCCGCGCCTCGATGGACCTCATGCCGACCGCCCAGCAGCGCTTCGACATGTACAACCGCATGTTCAGCCTCATAAAAGACGAAAAATACTTCATCGCCGACTTCTGGAACGGCGGGACACTGAGCAACGGGTGCATATCGGCGGGCAGGATGCGCGGCGGCGGATACCTGTACATCGACTGGTCCGGCCACGTGACACCCTGCGTGTTCAACCCCTACGCCGCAGGAAACATCAACGAAATCTACGCGCGCGGCGGAGAACTGAGCGAGGTGCTGACCTCGCCATACTTCGAGTCGCTGCAAACGTGGCAGAAAAACTATGCCATGAGCGGCGATGCGTACACGGGCAACTGGGTCCTCCCTTGTCCCATGCGAGACCACTACGCCGACATGCTCGAGATCTTGCAACAGACGCACCCCCACCCCACCGACGAGGCCGCGGCCGAGGCCCTGCGGGATCCACAATACCAGAAGGCTATGCTACACTACGACAAAGAACTCGAGGCGGTTTTCGGTCCCCTGTGGAGACAGAAGTACCTGGGGCAGCCCGAATCGCCGGATCAGTACCACTAGAAAGAATCACGGAGGAATACGCGATGAAACTCGTGCTTATCGGCGCAGGCAGTGCGCAGTTCGGCTTCGGCACATTAGGCGACATCTTCTCGAGCGCAGTCCTGAAAGGCTCGCATATCGCGCTCGTGGACATCAATGGAGCATCGCTGGGTCGGGTGCTCGAGGCGGGCAAGGCCTTCGTCGCCGCCCACAACCTCGACTTCTCGCTCTCGGCGCACACAGACCGCCGCGAAGCGCTCAAGGGCGCCGACTTCGTCATCATCTCCATCGAGGTGGGCAACCGCTTCGAGCTCTGGGATCAGGACTGGATGATTCCCCTGCAGTACGGCATTCCTCAGGTCTACGGCGAAAACGGCGGGGCTGGCGGACTCTTCCATGCCCTCCGCATCGTCCCGCCCATCCTCGACATCTGCCAGGACTGTGCCGAGCTCTGCCCCGACGCCACGATCTTCAATTTCTCGAACCCGATGACGGCCATCACCACCACGGTCCTGCGAAAATTCCCACGCTTAAAGTTCATAGGCCTCTGCCACGAGATCGCCTCGCTCGAGCGCTATCTGCCGGTCATGCTGGGGGTACCCTTCGAGCGGCTCCAGCTCAGGGCTGCGGGCCTCAATCACTTCAGCGTGCTCGTCTCCGCCAGATACCGCGACACTGGGGCGGATGCCTACCCCGACATCCTGGCCAAGGCGCCCTCCTTTTTCGAGGGCCTGCCGGGATACTCCGACATCCTCGAATACATCCAAACGACCGGCAATATCCCTCGGACCGAAGGCGAAACCGGCTTGCCGGACATCGGACGGACGACCTCGTCGAGGCAGTGGTCCGACCGGACTCTCTTCCGCTCCATCCTCGAACGCTTCCACCTTCTGCCCATTACGTCGGACAGCCACATCGGCGAGTATATCCCTTGGGCGCACGAGGTCGCGGACCACAAGGGCATCCTCGACTTCTACATGCTGTACCGCGCCTCGCTGCGCATGCTCGAGCCCACGATCGAACTCAAGGTCAAGGAGCGGGTGGTGCCCATCATCGAGGGCTTACTCGGAGATTCTGGGTATGAGGAAGCCGCGGTCAACCTGATGAACACGGGCCTTATTCCCAGTCTGCCGGAGAGCGTGGCCGTGGAGGTGCCGGCCCGCGTGTCCGCGAAGGGCATCGAGGGCATCGCCTTCCCGGATTATCCCAAGGGTTTCGCCGCACTCCTGCGCAATTACACAGGGGTCTACGACCTCACCGCCGAAGCGATCCTCCAAAAGAGCAAGGACCTGGCGATTCAGGCGCTGCTCGTCAACCCCGTGGTGCCCGTGTGCGCCCGCGTCCCAGAACTCGTGGAGGTGATGATCGAGCGGCAGCGGCAGTGGCTGGGGTACCTGCGGTAGACCAGCGGTCACATCTATGAACACAGGTCGCTTCCAGAGTTTTGTTTAGGAGCGTTCCGCTTGTCCGCAGCTGGCCCCTCGATATTGCTGCCAGACTGACCGCAGTGGTCACAACAGTGGCGATCTGGCTGCCCAATGCCCAATTAGGCCTTCGTCAGCATCGAGGACTATATATTTCCGATCAAAAAAGAGGCTGCCAGAGAATCTCCCTGGCAGCCTCTCGTGTTTTCGCTATCGTTCCGGAATATCACATCCCTTTGGCCGCATTGCTTCCTGCAATCCGTCCATGGACGATGATATCGGCGAGCGCATTGCCGCCGAGGCGGTTCGTTCCGTGGATACCGCCCGTCACTTCGCCAGCTGCGTATAGACCGGGAATCACGGTTCCCTTGGTGCTGATCACCTGGGTTTCAGTGTTGATCTTGATGCCTCCCATTGTGTGGTGCACGGTCGGCACGCGGGCACCAGCATAGAAGGGAGGAGTATCTATCTTGTCGGCGAAGAGCGTCCTACCAAAAGGATCCCCACCTTTTTTCTCCACTGCCTTGTTGAATTCCGCCACCGCTTTCACAAGATTTGCGGCAGGCACATGGATTTTTGCGGCGAGTTCCTCCAGCGTATCCGCCTTGAAGGCGCGTCCCGATTCAACGAGTTCATCGATGGTCTCATTGAAGTTGTTCTTTGTGGAACCAGTCGGGTACGAATGCTTGTCGACAATGACCCACATTGTGGCATCCGGCTGCTGGTAGAGGGCTTGGGTCATAACATCGCGCCTTGCGTCTTCCGCGACAAAGCGATTGCCTTCCTTATTGACGAAGATGCGGTTTTCCACACCTTGCTCGATGTTTCCGGAAAGACTACCCGTCTGTGGGTCGCCCATTGGTAGAAGCTGGATATACTCCATTCCTACCAGGTCCGAACCGACTTCCTGAGCCATGACGATGCCGTCTCCCGTGGCCCCTGGATGGTTGGTGGAAGGTATGCTGGCATCGAGCGTCTTCCACTGAGTATTGTACTTCTGGCGCATTTCGATGTTCTTTGAGAATCCGCCCGTTGCAATGACCACACCCTTTTTCGCATAGAGAGTGACCTTGTTCCCGCTCGGTCCTGTGGCGATGACCCCTGCGGCACGGCCCTTGTCCATGATGATGTGTTCAGCCTTGGTCTCAAGCATGATGGGAACATTGTGCGCAGATAGGTACGATGTCATGCTTTCGATGTATCCTGTGCCGAGCGGCTTAACTGGCTTGTGGGAACGCTGCCAGAGTGCGCCGAGAACGGTGAAGCAAGTATCGGTGAACTTCATTCCCAGGCTTTCAAGCCAGTGTAAACCTGCAAGCGTCTTGCTGGTGTAATTTTTTATGAGGACAAGATCGTCCTTGCGGTCCCCACCCTCGAAGGTCTGGAGCGCATGAAGCGTCGGTGAATCGAAAAGATAGGTAGCACCCGACGCCTTGTATTCCTCATACTCTTTCTTCAGTGTGGCCTGCATCTGTTTGTGCAGCTCATTCGCCGGTGTGGCGTTGATGAGCGCCATGACTGTCGCCTCCGGACCAGCTGAGGCTGGGGCATTCTTCTGCCGTTCTGGATCGGCAGAGTTGTAGGCCGCGCCTGAAATGATAGTATTGCCACCCACTTTCGGCATCTTTTCAACAACGATAACCGAAGCTCCTGCCTGGTGAGCAGAAACTGCAGCGGCCAAACCGGCCCCGCCCGCACCGATCACTACGACATCGGCCGTCTGAGTGATGTCAGCAGCCTTCTTCGCGGCAACAGGCTGCTTTGCTTTGAACGCAGCCACATCTCCACCAGCTTTTTTGATGCACTCTTCGACCGCGGTCAGAATCGCCTTGCTGGTAATCGTGGCCCCCGCGACCGTATCGACATTGAGCGTCTGCCCCTTCACGATTTTCTCAGGAATAGTCTCAATTGCAACATCTCCAACGCCGGGTGTCTCGTTGTGTTGATCGACCTTAATCGAAACGATATCTGTCGCCGAAAAAGTGACAGATATCTTCACATCGCCACCTATGCCCTTAGCAGAGGCCGTGTAGGTGCCTGGCCTGAATACCGTCTTCTGTAGAGAAGCCTGCGTCTGAGCACAGCCGAACAGAAGCGCCACCACCGATAGGGCTGCAAGGATTAGCACCATCCTTTTACGATGTCCACTCACTCGCATACAATATCCTTCCTCCTGAATGTTGTGTGGAAACCCTCATGTTCCACTTACCGACGTGTGAACACAATGGCTCCAAGATTATAATTTCACTTCAAAAATTTTGTAAAGAGATATCGATATGTTTGTTTTTATATTTTTCCTCCGGCATTGCCCCTACCAAACGTCGGTATAAAGCCCCTTGCACAGCCTCATTACTTCTTTGCAAGAGAGCCAGAAAATGCAATAATCTTGCAGAACGTTGCCTTCTGAAATACGATTGTCCCACAATGAAAGAATCTCCAGCGCCGAACCTGTACCGAGCACGGTGGTTTCCTCTGCTGGCGGTGCTTGCGGCGGCGGCCATCGGAGCATCAAGCGGCTTGTACATCAAAGGCCTTGCGTTTTCGAGTCTAGCAATGACCTCGCTGCGCATGACGGTGCCATTCCTTCTGGCGCTGCCCTCTGCGGCAAAGCACGGCCTTCTTTTGGGCACCCCTGGCATGCGGTGGCGGCTTTCCTTGGCGAGTGCGTTCAACGCGGTCCGCCTGTACCTCTATGTGCTCGCCTATAAGCTCACCAGCATGGGGAATGCCGTCGTGCTTTTGTACCTGTGGCCGGTGTTCGCACTTGCCATCGACAGCGTCAGGCTCAAAAAGCCCCTGAGCATGGCTCGCCTCGGCATTCTGCTCCTTTCTCTTGCGGGCGTGGTCGTCATGAGCCTCGATAAAGGGCTTTCGCTCTCGAGTGCCGACATGCTCGGGGGTGCCTGCATGATCGCCTCCGCGCTCGTCTTTGCGGGCACGAACATCATCTTCAAGGACGTGCTCAGTGTGATGAGCGAAATAGATGCTCTCTATTTCCAGAATGCGATGGGAGCCTTCGTATTTCTGCCGTTTTTGATCGCCGAAATCCCCCGTGCCCCTTTAAGTCATTTAGGCATCGGAGTATTCTATGGAGTCGCAGTCGGATTTGTGGGCTTCGGCCTTTTCTTTGTCGGCATGAAGCGCCTGCCTCTCTTTCAGTACAGTGCACTCTCCTACAGCGAGGTGCCCTTCGCCGTCCTTTTAGGCATTGTCTTTCGTGGCGAGCGCATGACTGTGCTGCAGGGCTCGGGCATGGCGCTCATTGTCCTCGGAAGCTTTTTGGCCCAGCGCTCGCGTTCATCTTCACCATAGCGCATTCGGCAAGAAAGAAGAAAGGCGGTTTGAACAACTTGAAAGAAACTGAGCATGAAACCTTATACACTGGTCCATCGCACGATGCCACAAAGATAGAAATATTCCGCAGCGCCCCGATTCCCACGGCGGTCGCGAATCTCGCCCTCCCCACCGTGATAAGCCAGCTCGTCACGATGATCTACAACCTTGCAGACACCTTCTTCGTCGGCCAGATGGGGGACCCGCGAAAAGTCGCCGCAGTCTCGCTCGTGTTGCCGGCCTACACCATGCTGACCGCGGTCGCGAATCTGTTCGGCGTCGGCGGAAGCAGCGTCATCTCCCGATTTCTAGGCTCAGGCAAACCTGCCAGGGCTAGGCAGACCTCCACGTTCTGCATTTTCTCTGCGGCCGCTGCGGCCCTGGCTCTTTCGATGCTCGTCCTCATCTTCAAGAGACCGCTTCTCCTCCTGCTCGGGGCAAATCGCGACACCTACGAATTTGCGAGCGACTACCTCGTGTGGGTTCTGGTGATCGGCGGCGTGCCGACGGTCTTGGGGATGCTGTTCGGACACCTCGTCCGCTCCGAGGGAAGCGCCAAGCAGGCGAGCATCGGCATGTCTTTCGGCGGCATCCTCAACATCATCCTCGATCCGATATTCATCATGATCTTCGACCTTGGTGTGAAGGGCGCGGCCATCGCGACGATGATCTCGAACTGTGCCTCCGTCTCCTATTTCCTTGTATACCTTTACCGCAAGAGAAGAAAAACCGTCATCTCCTTCGTGCCGCGGAATTTCGACCAGGAGCTACAGATCGCCGGCAGAGTAGCGTCCGTTGGGCTCCCCGCATCGCTCCAGACGCTTCTATCGGTCACGTCCAACACCGTGCTGAACAATTTGGCGTCCGGCTACGGCTCGACCGCCCTCGCCGCCGTTGGCATCGTCAAAAAGATCGACATGCTGCCCATGAACGTGACCCTGGGCATTTCGCAGGGAGTTCTTCCCTTCATCGGCTACAACTATGCCGCAAAGAGATTCGACCGCGTTCGCCAAATGAGCCGGTTTACGCGCGCCCTCGCGGTATGCTTTTCGCTTTCCTGCATCGCCGCATTCGAAATCTTCGCGGAGCGCATCGTCGGCCTTTTCATCGGCGATGCACAGACCATCCGGTTGGGCTCGGCTTTCCTGCGGATACTCTGCCTCACCACGCCCATGATGGCCATCAGCTACCTCATCACCACGATGTTCCAAGCGACGGGTCAGGGCAAACGCGCGCTCGCCATTTCGCTGTTCCGCAAGACCACGGTCGACGTGCCGCTCATGTTCCTGATGAACAGGCTCATCCCCCTTTACGGCCTTCTGATGGTGCAGCCCATTGTGGATACTCTGTCAATCGGCCTCGCCTTCGCGCTGTACCGCGATTTTTCGAAAAAGCTCAAAGGAACATCAAATCAGGAGGATTGACATGGACTTCGATGCGCTGTTTCTGAAAAGAAAGTCGGTGAGGGCCTACGAAGCGCGCCCAGTCGAAGACGAAGTGAAGCACAAAATCAAAGCCGCAATGCTGAGAGCCCCTACGGCCGGCGCGCTGATGCTCTACTCGGTGCTCGAAATCGAAGATCAGGCCCTGAAGGAAAAACTCGCAGAGACCTGCGACCATCAGCCCTTCATCGCCAAGGCGCCATGGGTGCTGATATTCCTCGCCGACTACCGCAGAATCGTGGACTACTTCGAGCATTTCGGCGTATGGCCCTGGTGCGAGCGGACCAGGCGGCAGAAGGTATCTCCGCAGGAATCCGATCTTCTCCTTGCCTGCTGCGACGCACTCATCGCGGCGCAGACGGCATCGCTGGCCGCAGAGAGTCTTGGCCTCGGCTCCTGCTACATCGGCGACATCATGGAGCACTGGGAAGAGCATCGAGCACTTCTCGCCTTGCCGCAATACACATTTCCCATCACGATGCTCTGCCTGGGCTATCCCACCCCGCAGCAGCGCGAACGCGCGCTCACCCCGCGCCTGCCCGAATCCATGGTGGTGATGAAAGACCGATACCGACGCCTTCAGCCAGAAGAGCTCGCCTCGATGTTCCAGGGCGAGGGCTACGGAAAGTTCGCGCCGAAACGGGACGAGGAAAATCCGGCGCAGGCGCTCTACGACCGCAAATTCTCGGCCGCCTTCTCGCAGGAGATGCGCCGCAGCGTCGCCTCCATGCTGAAGGACTGGCAATAAGGGCAGACAAAAAGAGTATCAGCAAAACCGACAAGGCAGGCCCACCCCCGCGGGCATCCCCCTGTCCTCTATATTCTCGGCGCAGCTTTGCGCTAGTATTGAACCATGTTCGTCGCACTTCAGAGCGTCTTTTCCGTCATTCTGATGATAGGCCTCGGTTTCGGGCTCGCGAAGGCGCGGTGGTTCGAAGGCGATGCCGCCAGTCTCATCTCGCGCCTCGTCGTCAATGTGGCCCTGCCCGCGTACATGGTCTCGAATCTGACGGGCGGATACGATCGGGCAAAGCTGCTCTCGATGCTGCCTGGTCTCCCCGTTCCCTTCGCGGTCATGATCGCAAGCTATCTTGTGGCGATGGGACTTGCGGCCCTGCTCCACGTCCACAAGGACAGGCGGGGAACCTTCCAGTCGATGTTCGCCCTCTCGAACTCGGTCTTTATCGGCCTTCCGGTCAACCTCCTGCTTTTCGGTGAGGCAAGCCTGCCCTTCGCGCTCCTGTATTACATCGCGAATACGACCATGTTCTGGACACTGGGCGTGTACGGGATCGCGGCCGACGGCGCCCTCCGGAACGGGGGCCAAAAACCTTCCCTTCTCTCGTGGTCGGGGCTGAGGCGCATCCTCTCGCCGCCCCTCCTCGGATTCCTTATTGCAGTGATATTGATCCTCTTGGGCATAACACTGCCGAAGTCGATCATGGACAGCTGCAGATACCTGGGCAATATGACGACGCCCCTGTCCATGCTGTTCATCGGCATCGTGATCGCGCGCGTCGAGTGGAAGACGCTGAAATTCGAAAGAGACTACGTCGTGGTGCTCGCGGGGCGCTTCCTCGCGACCCCCGCCCTGATGGCGCTCGCGCTGCGGTGGCTCGAGCTTCCTCTCTTGATGAAGCAGGTCTTCTTCATGCAGGCCACCATGCCCGCGATGACGCAGACGCCCATCCTCGCGGCGGCCTATAAGGCCGACACCGAGTACGCCGCGATCGGCACGTCGCTGACCACGGTGGCCTCGATGATCAGCATCCCAGTCTACATGACTTTGATAGGGCTGATCATAGGATGATGACAAAATATGCAATTTTATGTAAAAAAATGCCGTATTTTGCATACGATACTTGAAATATTCATTAAAACCGGATAATTTCTCAAACAGCTGCAAGCCAGCATGTGAAGGAGTTCTATGTCCCGGAAAACCAAATCCGCACGACTCGTCCTGGAAGACGGCTCAGTGTTTGAAGGCGTCTCCATCGGCGCCGACATCTCCGTCGAGGGAGAAGTCGTGTTTTCCACCGGCATGGTCGGCTACGAGCAGTCTCTGACCGATCCATCATACTGCGGGCAGATCCTCGTATTTGCCTACCCCCTCATCGGAAACTACGGCGTGCCGGCGCTTCGGACAAATGCGCAGGGCATCCCCCTCAATTTCGAATCGAAGAAAATTCAAGCCAGCGGCGCAGTCGTCGCGGAAGCCTCTATGGAGCCGAGCCACTACACGGCAGTACAGTCCTTTTCGGAGTGGCTCAGCGCCGGAGGCGTGCCCGGCATCGCGGGCATCGATACGCGAAAGCTCATACGACTTTTGCGCGAGGTCGGAGTGATGAGGGGAAAAATCCTTATAGAAGGGACGGAGGAACCTGTTCAGGATGAACTCAAGGCCCACGCTCCGGTGAAACTCGTTTCTCCCCGCGACGTCGTCACATACCAAGGCCGCCCCGGCGCTCCCAAAATTGCGCTCGTCGACTGCGGCGTCAAGGCAAACATCCTGCGCATTCTTTTGAACGCGGGAGCAGAAGTGACACGCCTGCCCTGGGACCACCCTTTGGACGGCATAGCATACGACGGACTCTTTCTGTCGAACGGCCCTGGAGACCCAAAGGCCTGTACGAAGACCATCGCCCACCTCCGCCGCGCGCTTTCCGAATCCCGGCCGATATTCGGCATCTGCCTTGGGACGCAGCTCATGGCGCTCGCCGCCGGCGCAGACACCTACAAGCTCAAATACGGACACCGCGGCCAGAACCAGCCCGCAGTTGAAACGGAAAGCGGTCGCTGCTACATCACAAGCCAGAACCACGGCTACGCCGTCCGCGAAGATTCCCTGCCTCCAGGCTGGGAGCCATGGTTTCTCAACGGCAACGACGGGACCGTGGAAGGCATACGGTCCACGAAAGGCCCCTTCAGAGCCGTTCAGTTCCACCCCGAGGGCTGTCCGGGGCCTCGCGACACACAGTTTTTGATAGAAGCATTCCTTCAAGAAGCCGAAGCGGCGAGAGGCTCGATATGAGACATTTCACGACAGAAAAGACACACCATGCGACCGTGGCCACCAAACCTCGGAGCATTTCGGTAAAAAAAGTGCTCATCCTCGGTTCCGGTGGGCTGAAAATAGGCCAGGCGGGCGAGTTCGACTACTCAGGCTCACAGGCGCTCAAGGCCCTGCGCGAGGAAGGAATCCGCACCGTGCTCATCAATCCCAACATCGCCACGAACCAGACGAGCGAGGGAATGGCGGATGCGACATATTTCCTGCCGCTCACGCCCGAATTCGTCACACAGGTCATCGAAAAAGAGCGGCCCGACGGCATTCTGCTCTCCTTCGGAGGACAGACTGCCCTCAACTGCGGCCTGGAACTCCACAAAACCGGAATTCTCTACAAATACGCCGTGGAAGTGCTGGGCACGCCGGTGGAGGCCATCGATCTGACGGAGGACCGCCAGCTCTTCGCGAACCACCTGCGGTCGCTCGGGCTGAAGACGCCGGCGAGCATGGCCGCGCTCGACCTCGGGGAGGCTGTCGCGCACGCGGAGTCTATCGGCTACCCGGTGATGCTGCGAGCCGGCTTTGCGCTCGGCGGCGCGGGGTCCGGCATCTGCAGGAACGAGCGCCAGCTGCGCGCGCGGGCCGAAAAGGCCTTCGCCGTCTCGCCCCAGGTGCTCGTGGAGGAGTGGCTCGGGGGCTGGAAAGAGGTCGAATACGAGGTCGTCCGCGACAGCGCCGACAACTGCATCGCCGTGTGCAACATGGAGAACATCGACCCTCTCGGCATCCACACGGGAGAGAGCATCGTCGTGGCCCCGTCCCAGACACTGACCGACGAGGAATACCATTCGCTGCGGACGATAGCTCTGAAGCTCATCCGGAGTCTGGGAATCGTCGGCGAATGCAATATCCAGTACGCGGTCGATCCTCGCTCCGAAGAATACCGCATCATCGAGGTGAACGCCCGGCTTTCGCGGAGTTCGGCCCTCGCCTCGAAGGCCACGGGCTACCCACTCGCCTATGTCGCTGCGAAACTCGCGCTCGGCTTCGCCCTCACCGACCTGCGCAACAGGATTACGGGCGTCACCACCGCGTGTTTCGAGCCGGCCCTGGATTACTGCGTGATAAAGATGCCCCGCTGGGACCTCTCCAAATTCAAGAATGTCGATACACGGCTGGGCAGCGAGATGAAATCCGTCGGCGAAGTGATGGCCATAGGCCGCTCCTTCGAGGAGGCCCTCCAGAAGGCCGTCCGCATGACGGGCGTCAGCGAATTCGGACTTCAGGACGACGTCAAACGAAAGAAAATTTTGCCCAATGATCTCCGATCGGCCCTCTCAAGGCCTACGGACAAGCGCCTCTTCGCGGTGTACCAGGCGCTCGCCGATGGCTGGACCATTCAGAAAATCGGCAGACTGACAGGCATCGATCCCTGGTTCATCGCCAAGATCGCGGCCGTTCGGGACTGCGAGACCGCGCTGGAGGGCGCCAGGCGAGGAACCTCGGGCCCCGCGCGTTCCGCGAAGAATGTTTCCCTCCTGTACAGGGCCAAGCGGCTGGGGTTTTCGGACGCGGGCATTGCGCACATTTTCGGCTGCGGCGAGCAGGAAATCCGGAGCTGGCGCGAGTCCATCGGACTGCGCCCCGCGATCAAGCAGATCGATACGCTCGCCGCCGAATATCCGGCCCAGACGAACTATCTCTACGCCACCTACGGATACGCTTCAGAGTACGGCGCCCACGGCAGCCCCGCGAGCGACATAAAGTCCTCCCACGGGAGCACGTTCGTGATCGGCTCGGGGCCCTACCGCATCGGCTCAAGCGTCGAATTCGACTGGTGCGCGGTGAGCGCGGTCGAAACATGCCGGAAGCTAGGGCGCTCCACCATCATGGTCAACTGCAACCCCGAAACGGTCAGCACGGATTACGATGTCTGCGACCGCCTCTACTTCGAAGAGCTCAGTTTCGAGCGCATCCTGGACATCTACGACTTCGAGGAGCCCTCCGGCATCCTCCTCTCGATGGGCGGCCAGATCGCGAACAACCTGGCGCTGAAGCTCTTCGACGCCGGAGTGCTGGTGCTCGGGACATCCCCCGTCAACATCGACCGCGCGGAGGACCGGCACAAATTCTCATCCCTCCTCGATGAGCTGGGCATCGACCAGCCCGCGTGGGAGGAACTCACGACGCCCCAGGAGGCGTACGCCTTCGCCGCAAAGGTGGGATACCCGGTTCTGGTCAGGCCGAGCTATGTGCTCTCGGGGGCCGCGATGAACGTGGCATGGGACGGCCACAGCCTGGGGTCCTTCCTGAGCCTCGCCGCCGACATCTCCAGCGAACACCCCGTCGTGATCTCGAAGTTCATCGAAAACGCGAAGGAGATCGAGATCGACGCGGTCGCGAAACACGGCAAACTCCTGTACCACGCGATGACCGAACACATAGAGAACGCCGGCGTCCACTCGGGCGACGCGACGGTCGTCTTCCCCGCCCAGCGCCTCTACATCGAGACCGTCCGGAAGATACTGAGGATCACCGAAAAAATCGCCGCCGCCCTCGACATCACGGGGCCCTTCAACATCCAGTTTGTCGCGCAGCAGAACCATGTCATGGTGATAGAGTGCAATCTCCGCGCGAGCCG
>JARKOY010000144.1 GCA_029975555.1 Spirochaetia bacterium
GGCGCGACTACTGGGAACGCGGAGGAGCACCGCGATGACCCACACCACAAACATGCAGACCAACAGCAGTGAGAGAAACACAGTGACCAACGCACCCAAGAAGAAGCTCATCGAAGTTTCGCTGCCGCTCGAAGCGATCAACGCCGAGGCATCGCGCGAGAAGTCGATCCGGCATGGACACCCCTCGACACTGCACCTGTACTGGGCACGTCGACCGCTCGCCGCTGCGCGCGCCGTGCTCTTTGCTCAGCTGGTCGACGATCCCTCCTCGCGCCAAGAGGAGTTCCCCACGGTTGAAGCGCAGGACGCTGAGCGGGCGCGGCTTCATGCTCTGCTCGAAAAGCTGGTTGTGTGGGAGAACAGCAACGATGAAGCGCTGCTGCGCCAGGCCCGTGAGGAGATTCGCAAGAGCAACAACGGCGACCTTCCTGCGGTGCTTGACCCTTTCGCGGGCGGAGGTGCGATCCCGCTCGAAGCTCAGCGTCTTGGACTGGAGGCACATGCCAGCGACCTCAATCCGCTGGCTGTTCTCATCAACAAGGCGCTCATTGAGATTCCCCCAAAGTTTGCAGGCAGTGCCCCGGTGTTCCCGGGAGCCGCAGGTACGAAGACATCGTGGACACGCGCTGAAGGGCTTGCAGAGGATGTGCGCAGATACGGCGAATGGATGCGTGACGAAGCCGAGCATCGCATCGGGCACCTGTACCCGAAGGTCAAAGCTGACGGTGGCACCGAGCATACGGTGATCGCCTGGATTTGGGCGCGGACAGTCAAGAGCCCGAACCCCGCGAACCCTATAGAAGTGCCGCTCGTGCGTTCATGGTGGCTGAGCAAAAAGAAAGGCAAAGAGGCGTGGGTGCACGCTGCAGTCGTCGATGGTGAGGTCCGTTATGAAGTGCGACATGACGCGGATGGTCCCACCGGAGATCAGGATGGAACGATCAACAGGAAGGGCGCGGTCTCCCTTGCTGACGGCACGCCCATTGATTTCAACTACATAAGAGCAGAATCTCGTGCCGGCCGAATGGGAGCGCAGCTCATAGCTGTTGTCGCCGAAGGCGGTCGCGGACGTTTGTATGTTTCGCCTTCCGATGCCCAGATCGAAGCTTCGGATGTCGCCGCCCCAATTGACGTACCTGACGGGGACATATTTGATTGGCCAGGGCGCATCAACGTTTTCCGATACGGGATGACGAAGTGGGCTGATCTTTTTACGAATCGGCAGTTGGTGGCGCTGACGACGCTCAGCGATCTCGTAGCCGAGGCACGTTTGAAGGCACTTGACGATGCTCTTGCTGCTGGCATGCCGAGCGGGGCACGTCTCGAAGATGGTGGTGACGGTGGCGAAGCATACGCTGACGCAGTTGCCACATATCTTGCACTTGGTGTGAGCAGAACGACCGACTATTCATCAAATCTCTGCAGTTGGCATAACACCGGAGAGAAAATGCGTAACGTCTTCGGGCGCCAAGCAATTCCGATGGTTTGGGACTATGCAGAGAGCAATCCATTCTCATCCTCGTCTGGAAATTTCTTGGGCCAAATTGAGTGGGTTGCAAAAGCCGCTGGACATACTCCTGCTATCGCGGCGGGGGCCGTAGAACAAGCGGACGCAGCGACCCGAGACTACTCAGACATGGCAGTTTCTACCGACCCGCCATACTATGACAACATTGGCTACTCTGACCTATCCGACTTCTTCTATGTTTGGCTTCGTCGAATGCTGCGTGGGGTCCATGATCAAGTTGTTGGAACCATACTCACTCCTAAATCGGAGGAACTAGTCGCGAATCCCTATAGGCATGACGGCAAAGTTGGCGCAGAAAGTTTCTTCGTTGAAGGGTTTAACGCAGTATTTAGCAGAGTACGGTTGAACGCCACAGCGTCCATTCCGTTGACTGTCTACTACGCCTACAAGCAACAGGACACCCGCGATTCAGGTACAGCGTCGACAGGTTGGCACACACTTCTTGATGGCTTGATCAAGACGGGTTGGGTAATTACGGCTACATGGCCGATGCGTACTGAGGGCTCAGTTCGGCTGATATCGAGCGGGACCAATGCATTAGCATCATCAATCATTCTGTCCTGTCGGCCGCGCCCTGAGGAGGCACCGGTGACTACCCGGCGTGCCTTTGTCGCAGCTCTCAAAGGAGAACTGCCTGAGGCTCTCCGCACCTTGTTGCAGGGCTCCATTGCGCCGGTGGATTTGGCGCAAGCGGCAATTGGCCCTGGAATTGCGGTATTCTCGCGCTTTGCTCGAGTGCGTGAGGCCGACGGGTCAGATATGTCGGTGAAGGATGCTCTCGTGCTCATCAATGCAACGCTCGACGAAGTTCTAAACGATCAAGAGTCTGATTTTGATTCAGACACTCGTTTCGCGATCAAGTGGTACCGACAGTACGGCTGGGAGCAGGAGATTTCGGGCATTGCTGACCAGCTTGCGCGATCTTCCGATACGTCGATTGGCGCGCTCGAACGGGGAGGCATCTTCGAGGCGAAGGGCGGACGGGCCTGCTTGATCGCACCTGGCCAGCTCGACGGAGCCTGGGATGTCGCAGCAGATGATCGCGTGAGCGTTTGGGAGGCGACGGTTCGCCTCGCGGCGGTAATGGCCAAGAATGGCGCCGACAAGGTGGCGGAGTTGCTGCCGTCGGTACAGACACGCGTGAACCTGGATGCGGTCAAGGAGCTTGGCTTCCTGCTGTTCCACGAGGCCGAGAAGAAGAAGGACACGAAGGACGCCATCCTCTTCAACGGCTTGGTGAGCGCCTGGGGTGACGTGAACGAGCAGGCGCGCAAGTACGCCTCGACGCCACGCTCGTCACAGCAGGCG
>JARKOY010000017.1 GCA_029975555.1 Spirochaetia bacterium
CGATGACCACGATGTCTGTTCAGAGACCATCAAGCCCCCGGAGGAGACCTCCAAAAGGCGACCCGCTAGCTGAGCGAATTCACAGTCCGCAACGCGAGTGCGAGCGAGCGCCCGCCGCCAGGCACGAAGCTGCCTCGACGACGCCGCTCATTCAGCCCTCCGCATCATTCGGCGCGGAGGTAGTTCACCGACACACCGAAGCCAAGCGCCCGGCCCCGTCACTGGGTCCCCCACTCACCAGGTCGCCAATCAGAAGATCGACTCCGCGAGTCAACCTAACCGCCGGGCATGCGGCTGCAAAGCGCAGCCGCATGCCTGCTACTTAGACCCCGAGCATTTCGGAATCTGACTGCAGCTATGTGTCGAGTACTTGTTCGCCCGCGCCTCTTTGCACCAGGCACACTGGCAATTGCATGACGCCACACTGACCACTTCCTCACTCAGACCGCGAGCATTGTCGCCGGCCATAACCATCTTGACGGAAAACCACACCGAGCGGCCGTTTGCCGTTGACTATGCCATCCGTGAGGTACCGATCCAAACGCGAAGGAGCACTTCAGGCATGTCTGATTCAGCCGGGAGACACGGGTTTCACCGCCCAACCGCGATGTGCAGCCGGGACTGGTCGGTCTTGGTCTTTGGGCCGAGCCGGATGCGCATCCCTGCGACTACTCCCGACCTCACCGACGAACTCAGTAGTCACAACGACAAGGCTGACCGCCACAACGAGCATTGACGGAGAGGCCTGGGATCCCGAGACTCTTGGGTGGTCAGTGTAGAGAATGCATCTCCCAGTTGCCGAGAGGAAGCGGCTGCTCCTGGTACCCAATGAGTCGGTTTGGGAGCAGACTGCTGATGTCTCGCACCCCGCTGCTTCGAAGCCAGCGTCTTCTCTTGCGTGCAGCCCCAGAACATCTTCGCGATCTGTGACTGCCGGCGGATCAATGCTGGCCCATGTGGCAAGCACCTAAGGAGAAGTTGCCGCAGAAACGCCCTCGGGCGCCTGGCCAGCTAGAACGGCAAGACCAACGCCTCACGCGTCTACACTGACCCCGAGGTCGCCGGCGTCGGACTCACAAAGCACAAGCGTAACAACAGCAAATCGACTCCCTCGTAGGATGATTTCCCTGGCAGCCAACGACAAGAGTTTGATCATGGGAGCCGATGGGCTGGTGAAGATCATCGCCTGCCGCCAATAACGGGGAGATCATGGAAGTCCACATCATCGGACCCCGTGCCACTGATCTAATCGCGAGTGCCGGATCGGCGCTCGGGACAGAATCCACTCTCGATGATATGGTCTCGATGACCTTCGCTCACCCCATGGTCAGCGACGCACTCCACGAAGCCGCTCTCGTGGCTCAGAAAGACGAGCTATCCACATAGCCAATCATTCGGGACGATGCGGCTCCAGTCAGCCGCATCCACCGGATGAAGCGGGGTCCGCAGGGGATTGCTCCATGCGGGCCCCGCTCACTGCCAATAGCTCGGTCGACGGATTCGCAAACGGAATCCCCAAATCACGGTGCAGAGCCCCGATCCTCGCGGCCAAAGCGATGCATATCGGCCGGTTCACGACCCAAGGCGCCTAGACAGGAACCGGAGCACTAAGCGACTGCGGCCGGCGCCTGGCGACATCGACGATCGCACGTGGGGTGACTCGTCCGGCCGTTACTCGTGTCCCTACACTAAGAGTGTGGACCCCCTGTGCCAGTTCTGTTCGATTGAGTCATCGATCGTTGCCAACACCCCGGCCCCACGGTGGTACGACAGGCCTTTGAGTGTACTGCCCAACCTATATGTGATCCCCGCTCTTGGCCCACTCGTGGTTGGTCACGTCCTCGTCGTGGCGCGTTCCCACATTGTCGGCATCAGAGCGTCGCCGTCTACCGCGGTCTTGACTGACTACGAGACACTCGCGATGTCGATGCGGCACCGCTGCGAGGTGGCAGGCTTGACTCTATTGGAGCTTGAGCACGGGTCCAGTCACGCCCACTCCTCCGGGCCCTGTATAGAGCATGCGCACGTGCATATGCTTCCAGGCATCGCGGACCAATCCGATCTCTTTGCCGCCACATTCCCGGCGATAGAGAGCAGTTCCTCCGCACTGCGCGGCATCAGCTACTTCTGGGTGCGCACTCGAGCGAACGTGGTTGCATACGATGCCACAGGTGCCCGACGGCAGGAACCTCGAATTCTTCTTGCAGAACGCTTGGGCCTCCCTTCATGGGACTGGCTAGCGGCCCCGAACTACGACAAAATCCGCAAGACAATCAGTTTCTGGAGTTCGGATGTCCAGTGATCATAACCCGCTCCGGTCTGACGATGTCGAACTCACGTTAGCCTCAGTATTCTCCCGCACGAACATGAGTAACGTCGCCGTCGGTATAGCCGAAGATGACTGCGCCACTCTGCTGCCCGATGTCCAGTGTTCAACCTGGGTTGTCACGACGGACTATGTCAATGCGAACCCAATTGGGCGCACCCTGAACGCCTCATCTTGGGCCGACGTCGGAGCTTACCTGGTCAACTCGAACATCTCGGATCTACTCGGCAGCGGGGCATCCCCGCGGTACCTACTCACGAGCATAATGTGGCCGAGACACGGAAGCACCGACGACTTCTACAGTCTGTGCGCGGGCATCGCTAAGGCGGCCGACATTGCCGACGCAACAGTTGTCGGGGGTGACACAAAGCTAGGGTCCTCTCCAGTGTTGTGTGCCACCGCCATCGGCCATGTGAAGTCTGCCGCCTATGTCAGGCGCAAATCGAGCGCTCTCGTGGGCCACAACATCTGGGTGTCGGGCCCCTTGGGATCGTGCGCAGCTGCAACCGTAGCTCTCTCAAGAGAGGTAGCACTAACCCCCTGTCTCGAGACTTGGGCAACGGAGCGGATAGCGCGACCAACCCTACCGCTCTCACAGGCGAGGGCTCTGGCGTCTCGGCTGCGGGGCTGTGGCGGCACTGACATATCCGACGGTCTTGGCCTCAATATTGCTAATATGTGCGCCCGCAGTAGAGTTTCCGCCGTGATCGATTACGACTCGCTACCGGTCGAGCGTGAGGCTGCTCGCATTGCAGAGGACTGCTCACTTGACCCAAAATCGTTCGCTTTGATCCTCGGGGGAGATCTGCAGTTCGTCGTTACATGCCCGCCCTCGCATGACATCCTCCTTCACTCCGCGGGCTTTGTCCACATAGGCAAGATTGTCAATTCTCACTCTTCCCGCTCGACAGTCTCAATAACTACACCGGACATCTCCGAAGGGGTCACTCTGCCGGATGATCTCGGGCACAAGGATGGGCGTCGTCAGACTTTCGTCGAAGAGATCTGGCAGCTGCTCAATCAAACAGAACGGTTGCTCCATGGGTAATATCACGTCGGATGTGCACATGAGCCTGGACGAGCGTCTTCGCAAGGCCCGCGAAAGCATCATCACTGCATTTGCAGAGTCGCCGAATTTTCTAGCCCCGACAGCCGGAGGCGGGGCCGCTCCCTGCACTGGAACTGCTTCTGAAGTGGTTCACTCCGTCGATCCGCAGGCGGCTGCATGGGGACAGCACCTCGACACCGTTACTGTACAACGTGGCATACATGGCGTTGCCGCAGCAATCTATGTCCTATCCCAAGATGGGCGCGAAGCCTATCCAACAATCCGAGCGCTGGTCCGCTATATTCGGTGCTATGAAGAAATCGAATCGAAGCTGTCGGCTGCCGCCGTATGCGCCAATAATCAGGAACACCAGCGAAGATCGTTCTCCAACGTCATCAAGCTGGCAGAACTCTGGTTGGCCCTTGAAGGGGTTCCGGACAGCTGTGTTTCAACACAAGACTTGCGCCAGCAGTACGCCCAGCTCCTGACGAGCGGAGCAGTCGATGTCGAGAGCGGCCCACCTCGAACAAAGGCATGGGGGTTTCAACTCGGCGAACAGCCAACCAAGCCGGATGTGATTCCAACATCATTCGCTGTTATGGCGCTCGCTAAGAGCGGCGCCGACATTAGTCCATACGTTGAATACCTGAAATGGGCATTGGAAAACGACAATTCCTTGGACCCATTCGCCGCCACCTTGGTTCTTTATTCGCTTGTCTTCTTTGCTCTGCCAAACGGCAGGACCGATCCGCCGCTCATTACCGACGCGGAGATGAAGGCGTACTTCGATCGAATGTGGAACAGACTTTATCCTTTCATGGCCCAGGACTTGGACTCAAAGGCGGAGTACTATTCGGGTGGGGGCAGTAGATATGTCCACATTCCATGGCAGTTCTATCTTATCTCGGTCGCCGCACATGTCCGCCCTAGGAGTGCATTTGTCTCCTCAAATAGCAAATCAAGGATCGAGTCCCTCCTTTCTCAGACTGAAACGGAGGATCACCTTTTTCAATATCCCCTCGGCGGACTTCACCCATCTTCGCGAACAAATGCAATTGCTGTGGCTATACTGGAACGACTGGCGCAGGACTACCGACATCGGCCTATACGCTACTGGTTTGCAAGCAAGTTCTATCGGGCTCAGGACACGTTACATTCCCGTGCAGGCACTTTGCTGGTAAGGTTAGTTGCCATCGTATGCCTGATTGTGGCTTTCGTGTTTGCGGGATGGAAATCCTTTGATCCCGCCTCAATAGTTTCAGGCATCATCTCCTCACTCCTGCTGCTACTGATTACCGCAGGGGGTGGCCGAAATAATGATAGCCTATGAGTCGAGGCAGCTGGATGAGTCCCTCCAAGTTAACGACATTCTTTACGGGAAAATCAACATCCCCGAGTGGTTTCATCGGTACATATTCTCGGCCGGGCTTCTGCGGCTGCGCGGTGTCGGTCTATCCAACTTCGACAGCCTAGAGTACAAGGATTTTGGCGGAGCCAACAGATGGTGCCACTCTCTCGGCGTCTTCTATCTCGCCTCAGCGTGCGCCGAGGTTCGGAGACTGTCTGATTTTGACACCAAGCGTCTTCAGCTCGCTGCGCTTTTTCACGATGCCATGACGCCTCCCTTCGCGCACACGCTAGAGAGCATTCTGCCTGGATTTGATCACGAGATTGAGACCGCGAACGCGCTTACGGGGCGCGGGTCGAGCTATACATTCTCAGACTCACCAAATGTGCTCGGTGAAGAGTTCGGATTTGATGCGCCATCTCTTCGCCATGCTCATTACCGCTTCTTGATCGGCGATCAGAGAATCGCTCAGATTATCACGGGAGATGACGACGATCTGGGGTTCTTAATCCACGGAACGCTCGATCTCGACAATGCTGATAATGTCGTGCGGGCCAACCGCTATATGGGCTTTGATGTGGACCCTCAATTGCCGCTGCGCTTGGCGCGCTACTTGGGTAGCCTAGCTGGTCCCCCGTTGGAGCTCCGTTCGCACCCCCATCCCGACATTAAGCTCTGGCTATCCTACCGTGACCGAATGTACTCTTCCTTCTTCCGGGCCTCTAGACTCGATAGAGCTCGCGAAGCTCATCTACAACACCTCCTTCGGCGCGCCTACCGGTCAAACACTTTCGACTGGACTTGGTTCACCACGGGCACCGAGGCTCGCCTATTGGATGACTTGAGAACCATGAACAACGAGCAACCTGAACGCCTTGGTGGTAGAGCCTCACACCAGCTGTCCGTTGCTGAGCTGGTGAGGCGCTACGAACTTGTTGATCACCCAGTGCAATTTCTATCAGTTCCCATTCATGACTCGATGATGTACGCTTCTCTTGCTTCGCCTGAGGCCGTTTCGTGGATAGAAGATCAGCTCAAATCAGAATATCTCGAAGTAGCGGTTATGGCGAGCAAGCGACGGTTTCAGCAGAACACTGACTTGGATCCCACAATTGTCGGGGAATTGAGGTTCTTCGCCTTCACTAAGTCGCTGGATTACTGGATGCTGCCGAGCGCCTTCAGAACAGGCATTAGTGCGAATTTGAAAGGCCAGCGCCTCATTACTGCCGTGCAGCGCAAGCTTAGCGTTCTTCTCCCTCAGTGGGCCGCTTCGCGAGACTGGCGGCGAAACACCGCGCAAGCCACACGCGATATCAGGAGGGATCTAGAGAGGGTTCCTGACTGGGGATTCAGCAACTCGCAGAACAGATCGCTTCATGCATATCCGAGCACTTTCGTGCGAAATATACCTGCCACTCTCATTCACGTTCTTGGCCTCTCTGGAGGCTCGGTTCTCGATCCTTTTGGAGGGACCGGAAACACTGCGCTGGAGTCAGTCCGACAAGGAGGTATCGGAATTTCGGCTGACGTGAATCCTGTGGCGACGCTCATAGCCTCAGTCTGGGCGACCTATCTCGATGATAAACGTCGCAGTCACCTATCGGGAATATCTATCGCTCAGCTCGAGGACGCAACGCCCGCCCCACTTCCAGAATTCCATAGGAGAGACTCGTGGCATCATCCAGATACGCTTGCCCAACTGTGTCAAATCGCTGGCTTTGTGAACTCGATATCTGATCCGGCAGAGCACCAGTTCCTAAAGCTTTGCTTCTCCGCCATCCTCCCCTCTGCCACTCACAGGAGAGGAAGGGGCCATGGCTGGTTCGCTGACAACACCCCTCTGCCCAAAGGGGTCCAGACACCCAAGTACCAAGATGCCCTCGCAGACTTCACAAAGAGAGTGTCTGACAACTTGCACATCTTGGAGTGGCGGTACGCCCTGCTCGAGGACAAAGATCTCGGCCGATCGGCGGGAGATGCACTCGAGCGGATGCGAGTCCTACGCGTTGACGTGGCTGACGCCACTCCGGAGTCCTATGGCCTGGCACCCGGGTCTGTGGACGGAATTGTCACGTCACCTCCTTATTTGTGTATGACAGACTACACGCTGGGACAGCGGCTCTCGTATGGATGGTTTCCCGATTGGGATATGGAAGAGGATTTCGGGATGGAGCTTGGCGCCAGACGGCTCCGAGGACGCCGAGATGCTCTCTCTGTGTTCAACTCCTACACGTCTGGTATGAGCCATTTCGCGCAGTTATGCCACGACGCCGTGCGGCCCGGAGGTGTGGTTGCAATTGTGCTCGGGCAGCCTACGGCGGACGCCTTTGCTGATATCGATGTCCTAGCTGCAGTGGACGATGCGTTCGCAGACTGTGGCCTTGGCTTGACCTGGAAGGGGTGGAGAAACATTCACTGGTCCCGTAATCATGCGTTCGCGCGCCTGAAGCAAGAGCGTGTGAGCGTGTACCAACGATAGCCCGCCAGGAGATCGCGCCAATGACACGTCAGCGCTGCTACTATCGCGCTTCTTTGCCGGTCGAGTTCTTCACACGCGACCCGCACTATCCCGGTGGCGCGCGGCAGGCGTGCCAATCGTCGGCTACTCAGCGGCGACCTCTGTCAATATCGCCCCCCGCATCAGGCTCCTCGGTCTGGCCGGATCGTTCGACCGAGTCTATGCTTCGCCCTACGTTGGTCCCCCTTATCAGGGACGCAGCACTCGCGGCCGAACAGCCGACGTGCCCATCCTTGAGATGGCCCGGCCAAAGCCGGACCCTGACGCAGTCCCTCGCATCACCTCCGACATGGGTATCCCACCCGAAGCGACCCTGTTTGTCGGCGACAGTGACGCAGTCCCTCGCATCACCTCCGACATGCCAGGGGCGGCCCAAGACCAGCTGGTCGAAATCAAACAGCGGGCCCTACCGACCCAGCTGCTTCACCGACATCCGTCTCGGGTTGGGAGGAGGAGCATCTTGGATACCCCAGGCTCCAGCTCGCTTCCTGGCCCTGATTGAATTAGCCCATGAACAGATCACTCGTACTCCTTCTTCTTGGGGTGGTTGGATTCGCACTCGCAATAGCTGCTTCGCATGTCCACGAGAAGTGGAAGAACCGCCTGCGTATTCCTGGCGTGGTTCTGCTGGTGATCGTAGTGGTCTTGATTGCGGCACAAGCCATGTTGAGCGAATGGGCCGTTGCCCCAAATCCTGCTACGCCCGCGGGAGCCATCTCTGCCTCGGCAGCCACTACCACTTCAGGCTCAGCCCATCTTGAGGCATCGAGTTCCGTCACACCCACGGCGGGCTCCACGGTACCCCAGACGCCGGCATCACCTGTTCGACAGGAGCTCTTGCTCAAGGATGCTGTCGAGAAGGAATGCAGCTTATGGGACCAAGACCCAATAGCTATCGCTGGCGAATCGTACGATGACGGTATCTCAACAAGTTTTTATCGCCCCGGCGATTCTTGCTGGGTTGATTTCTTAAGACCTCACTGGGCACAGATTCTCGAGATATCGGCAGGAGTGCTCGACAATTCTCCGTCGGCCGCTCACCAGATACAAGTAACTATTCTCGATTCCGTAACCAACGAGATAGTCTTGGAGGAAGCAGTGTCATTGGGCCAGCCGATCGGAGAATCTTTGTATATAGCTGATCGACTAAGGATACGGATTCGAATGACGGTCGTCAATGGGCCCGACTTCGACAAAGGTACTTTTGGATTCTCGGGAGAATGGAGATAAGGACGTCCAGCCTCGGCGATTCGCCATACAGGTCTGTCTGAAATACTCTCAAAGCGCGATCATGGTGAGTATTCGGAGCTCTCAGCGCCATTGATTACTACGGTTGAGCATCACCGAGTATCGCGATTCAGTACCACTCGGTATTGCCGGTGAGCGCCACGTGGGGCCGTCGCGACGCTCACTGGCCGAGGTCAGCTGGTCGTGGCGGTGTGTTCGCGCATGTTGGTGCCGCCGGTTTCGACCCGGATGGCGTTGTGGACGATGCGGTCCATAATCGCGTCGGCGTGGGGCCCTCCGCCGGGTCGCTGGTGCCAGTCCTTCTTCGCGTATTGGGTGCAGAACACCGTCGTGGTGGTGTCGTAGCGGCGTTCGAGCAACGCAGCCCCGCGCGCCGGATCAGCCCTTACGCGAGAGCCCTGGGGCGTTCCGCAGAGCTCCGAGCTATGTGACCCCGCCCAACGAGATCTAGACAACTGGCGCTGATCTCATCGAAGCCACTCTCCCGCAAACCCAAATCTCCCAGACTGGGGTGAGCTACTACCCTCCGACACGACAGTGACCCGACTTGGGCCAATTTAGTGCGCATCTGAGTTGTTGATCTTGGCGAGGATGTCGGCTTCGTCGGAGGGGATGGGTTGGCTGGCGGTGATGGTCTGGCCGGCGAGGGTGAGGGTGACGTCGCGGTATTGACGGAAGGTACGCACGAATTTCTTGATGGTCCAGCCGGTGGCTTGTTCGATGTGGTGGCTGACGGCCAGCGCAGCGAACACGACCGCCAGGTGAGCATCGATCGACTCTTTCTTGTGGTGGTAGACCGGGCGGGGGTTCAGGTCGTGTTTGGACATTCGGAACGCGTGTTCGACATGCCACAACTGGTGATACGCGCCGATCACGAAGTCGGCCGGCTTGTCCAGGTTCGTCACATACGACTTCCACCCGGCCAGCGTCCGGACTTTGGTCTCCAGTTCCCGGTTGATTGACGGACGGGCCCCTGACAAGGTGATGAACCGGTTGCGTTTCACCGGGGTCTTCCCCGCGACCGCGTTCGCGGCCTTCGTGAGCTGCTGATCGACACCGTGCAGGGTCCGGCGGGCCCGATCGGCCCGGTACTGGAAAAACACGCTCCGATGCCGGGTATCAGCCTTCACACCGTGCACCAGCTTCTGCGACAACACGAGCTGATCGGGCGGATCAGCGTCCGGGTGGTGTTTACGCCACTGGCTGATCGCATACGGGATCTCCGGGATCTTGCCGCCCACGATGAACGACCAGCCGGCATCCTCGATATCTTTCAGGTTCTGCTCGCTCATCATCCCGGCATCAGCGACCACGACCACATCGGCGATCCCGTGGGCCTCCACGAACCCTCGGATCAGCGGGATCATCGTTTTGGTTTCGGCTCGGTTGCCTTCGAACGCTTCGATCATCAACGGGGCACCGGTCGCATCGGTCAACAACCCGACCGTGATCTGTGGCTCCAACCGGCGTTCCTTCGAAAATCCTGGCTCACGTCACCGGTATCAGTCTCGAACCATAACGTGGTGGGTCGGCGCGGGGCGCGGTGACAGCGTTACCGCTGTTCCGTTTCCCCGGGCCGCCCGCCGAACCCGCCGTGCGCCTTTCAACGCAACGGGCTCTCCACGAGGTTGATGCCGGTTCACGCGGTGATCGTGAGGTCGTAGGGGT
>JARKOY010000021.1 GCA_029975555.1 Spirochaetia bacterium
ACCGCTTCTTCTCTGCCCGCGCCTTCCTCTCCCGCTCCCCCTTGACCCCTCCTATGCTCAAAACCTGGAAAAAGCTTTGGCACACCCCAGGAGGGCACAAGCCTGCCTACCTCCCCGCCCTGGCTCTCGATTGAGGCGCTCGCCTATGGAATATCCACCTATGCCCTTCTTAATCCCTAGCCTATACCCAAGGTTGAGAACACTAATCATGCGTTCTGACAGTAACCCGCATATTCTGTCAAAAGCGCAAGCCTCCCAGAGCATAGAGGGGGATATTGGTGAGCCAGCGCTCCTCTCGGTAGGAGGATAGAGAAGTCCTGTAGCAGCGAGGCGGCGAAAATTTGTCTCTGTACACGCGAAGGCTCTTGGCTTGGAGGTTCTCTGCGGCCTTTACCTCCAGCGGGTACACAGACTCTCCACACTGAATGAGAAAATCGACTTCCGCCCGCGAGGTCTCGCTCGACCAGTAGAAAACATCGACATCGTGGCGCAGCCGAAGTTCCTGAGCCACATACTGCTCGGTCAGGGCTCCTTTGGCTTCCTCAAAGAGATCGGAACCTCGCAGCATGGCGCTCAGGGGTATATGGGCATGCGCGGCCAGTAAGCCGGTATCCACCATGAAGAGCTTGAAGGCGTTATCTTCCTGATATGCTCGGAGGGGAATTCCCGGTTTTGACACTCGGTATACCTTATGAAGCAGGCCAGCATCGCAGAGCCACTGAATGGCGAGCTCATATTCCCGCGCTCGCGCGCCTTCACGTACAAGGCCGTAAGTGAACTTTCTCTGTTCTCTGGCAAGTTGTGAGGGAATGGAATTCCAGACGGCACGAATGCGAGGAACCATTGCAGGCTCAGCATACTTCGAAAAGTCCTGTTCATAGGCATCCAGCAGTCGCAGCTGTATTTCACGAACCCTGTTCAAATCCCTGTTACTCACAAAGGTGCTGACACATTCAGGCATGCCTCCCACACAATAGTAGTACTTCAAATAATCGATGAGTTTCTCTCTGAATGGTTCCAGCAGTTGCCAGTCGAGCCGACGAATCGCCTCTGACAACTCCGATTCCCCCAGCGCCCAAAGGAATTCCTCGAACGAAAGCGGATAGAGATCAAGAAATTCCACTTTCCCAACAGGGAAGGATATCCCCGCATGCATCGCAATGCCCAATAGTGAGCCTGCCGCCGCGATGTGATAGGCAGGAGCGTTCTCAGCAAAATACTTGAGCGACGTGAGCGCCCGTGGATTCGCTTGCACTTCGTCAAATATGAGGAGGGTCGAATCAGGCTCTATGGGGCAGCCTGCTTCGATCCGCAGTCCAGTCAGAAGGCGTTCGATATCCAAATTCGATGAAAAGAGTACGGCCATGCGTTCATTTGCTTCGAAATTGATGTAGGCGACGTTCTTGTAAAAGCGCCTGCCGAACTCCTTGAGGAGCCAGGTCTTCCCGACCTGACGAGCGCCGTGCAGAATGAGGGGTTTTCTCTCAGGCTTTTTCTGCCATTCTTGAAGATGAAGGATGCTTTTTCGTTCCATAAAACCGAATATAGCAGGAAGCCACACAAAAGTCAAATCACTTTTGTGTAAAATTATCACATTTATTGTATGAGTTTTGCACAGTTCAGCATTGAAGATGAAGTCTATCTTACGGCAAGATTCATAGCAACACAGTAACAACACTGCATCTCTCATCATGCCCCGACCTCCGATTGACCATCGCGCCCCTTCGCCATATGCTTCGGCGCATGCTATGGACGACGCCCTCGACAATCATAGAATTTCGCTGAGGTTCGGCCTCAATTACCTCGCGTTTTTTGCGATATACGGCATCTCGTCGCCGTATCTGCAGCTCATGGTGCGGCGTTTGGGCTACAGTCCCGCGGCGGTGGGCCTATTTCTGGGGTTCTTCGAGCTCATCGGCATAACAGGTCCGATTTACCTTGGGCAGATCGCGGACCGTTTCGGAAGGCTCAGGCCTTTTCTCTTTGCCTCGACGGCGATGATCCTCGTCGGCCTTGGGTTGCTCGTGCCTTTCCGTGTTCCTCTCATCACGCTGCTGAGCCTGGCGCTGCTCTCGCTGGGGCTCAAGACGCCGGTGCCGGTCCTGGACACGGCGCTGCTGCGGGCCATCGAGTTCTCATCCAAAGAAGGACAAAAGGTGCCCAATTACGGGCTTCTGAGGGCGATCGGCTCGGTGGGATTCGTAGTGGTGACCATTGTGACCCAGAGCATCCCGGGCTTCGACTCGAGCCCGACGAGCGCGATGGCGCTCGCGATGGGTATTCTGGCATGCCTTTTCTTTGCCAGCCTCTTTGCGCTGCCGGAAATAGGGACGACGCACGCGCGCAGCGAGAGAATCGTCTTCTCTTTCAAGTGGCTCGACTCGACCTATCTGCTCGGCCTCGGCGTCATCGCACTCGGCAGGTTCGCCATGGCGCCGATCGGCTCGTTCTTCTCGATGTACCTCACCGAGGAGCTGCAGTGGCACGCCGTCGGCGCGATGTCGGCCCTGGCCGCAATCTGTGAAATTCCCTTCATCATCCTTTCGTGGAAATTCATCCAGAGAAAGAGCCCCATGCTCGCCGTCGCCATCGCCTCCTGCGCCATTGTGGTCAGGCTTTTCATCTACGCGCTCTTTCCCTCTCCTGGGGGAGCGGTGGCCGGGCAGATGCTGCACTCGCTGTGCTACGGACTGTTTCAGCCCGCGGCCCTCGCCTTCGTCAACCTGAAGACCCCTCCTGCAGACCGCACCACGGGAATGGCGCTCTACATGGGGCTGGGCATGGGGCTGCCGACGTTTCTTGGCAGCGCCCTCGGGGGCGTGGTCGTCGAGACCTTCGGGTATCGCTGGCTCTTTGGGAGCTATACTTTCTTCGCCCTCGCGAGCCTCGTTGTATTTTGGAAGTTCCGGGCACGGCTGACCGCCGTGAGATGAGAAATTTTTCTATAATAAATGCCCGGACTAAATGCCCCGACGGCCTTCGAATCGAAATCCATAATATTGAACGATCGGCCACGACAGCTTCCGCGGGCGAACGAGATGGCTGACATCCGGCTGTTCACCGCGCTATCCTTGTAGCCGGAGGTTCTTATGGATTCAGTTCGCTGGGGAATTTTGTCGGTATCTAATCATTATAGGCTGCGGGTGCACCATCAGCTGCTCGGTTCCGACGTGACGAGGATCGTCGGCATTGCGTCGCGCGACGCCGAAAAAGCGCAGCAGGCAGCCCGCGAGCTCGGGCTCGCCCGGTCCTACGGCTCGTACGAGGCGCTCTTGGCCGACCACGAGATCGACGCGGTCTACATACCCCTTCCCAACCATCTGCACGCCGAGTGGGTAAAAAAGGCCGCGGACGCAGGCAAGCACGTACTCTGCGAAAAGCCCTTCGCGCTGGATGCCGCGCAGGCGGCCGACGCCATCCACTACGCCGAATCCAAGGGCGTCAAGGTCATGGAGGCCTTCATGTACCGCTTCCATCCGCAGTGGGTGCATGCCAGGCACGTCGTGGAGGCAGGCGAAATCGGCAAGGTGCAGTTCATTCACACGCAGTTTACGTTCAACAACAGAGACCCGCGCAATATCCGGAACATCCTGGAGGCGGGCGGGGGCGCGATCTACGACATCGGCTGCTATGCGTGTTCTTCTGCTAGATTCATCGTGGGAAAGGAGCCGGAACGGGTGATCTCCGTGGTGCGCCGCGATTCCGATTTCGGCACCGACGTCCTCTCCTCGGGGATGCTCGAGTTCGGCGATGCGCGGGCGCTCTTCACCGTCTCGACGCAGGCATTCCCGGTCCAGCAGGTCGACATCGTCGGCACTGCAGGAAGCATCACGATCTTCATTCCGTTCAATATGTACGGCGATGTGCCGGCAGAGATGCGCATCGTCACGGGCATCGGGCCGCGCACGGTCAGGCTGGGGCCCGCCGGGCAGTACCGGCTCATGTTCGACGCGTTCTCGAAGAGCGTCATCGAAGGAAAGCCGGTGCCCACGCCGCCTGAGGACGCCATCGCGAACATGAGGGCGATCGATGCGCTCTTCAGGTCCGAGAAGTCGGGGCTCTGGGAGAAGGTGTAATCCGGCGCCGGGGTGGTGAGACGGCCACAGGCTCAGCCCCGGCCATGGTCGAGTTCGAGCATGTGTCCGAAACGTTCTTTCTTCGTCTTGAGGTATTCGCGGTCGTGGGTATGGGGCGGCAGTTCGTGGGGGACGCGCTCGGTGACTCTTATGCCGTACCGCTCGAGCTCGACCACTTTTTCGGGATTGTTGGTTAAAAGCCGAACGCTCTTTACGCCGACTTTTTTGAGCATCGCGGCGGGAACCTCGTAGTCGCGGGCGTCCGGCGGGAAGCCGAGTACCACATTGGCGTCGTAGGTGTCATAGCCGGCATCCTGGAGGGCATAGGCGCGCAGTTTGTTGACGAGGCCGATGCCGCGCCCCTCCGCCTGATGGTACAGCACAATGCCCCGCCCTTCTCCTTCGATGCGCTCAAGGGCGCGGTGGAGCTGGGGCCCGCAGTCGCAGCGTAGACTGCCGAGCGCGTCGCCGGTGAGGCACGCCGAATGAATGCGCAGCAGCAGCTCCTCGCCGTCGCCGATATCTCCTTTTATAACCATAATATGATCTTTGTTGTCCTTATTGTTCACAAAGCCTACGATGGTGAAATGCCCATAGGCGGTCGGAAAATCGGCGACCGACGCCACCATCACGCAAATAGATTCCTCGCAGGCGACACAATTGTCCTTGTTCGGGCAGTGGCGCAAAAATTCAATGTCTTCTCTTATAATCTGCTCAACGCTCGGAATGTCCACAGGAACTCCTTCTCTGGAATAACACAATTCATGCCGGCCGCCACAGGTGGTCTCACTCAATCGCATCGAAGTCGGGCATGCGCGGCGGGATACCGATGCTCTCGTGCAATAGAAAATAGCGGAGCGCGCGCACGGTCGACTCGAAGGCGATTTCCGCCCAGGGGATAGCCGCAGCGTGCACAAACTGCAGAGCATCGCTCTCCTCAGGGTCGAGGTGGAAGTCCCCGACGTCGACGATGTTGCCGCGCGAGAAGAAGTACACGTCGCAGGTGGCATAGGGGATGCCCTGATACTGGTAGACGTTCGGAAAGGTTGCCAGAAAATTGACGTGCGAGGGTGACCAGCCGATCTCCTCGTAGCACTCTCGTACGGCGGCGTCTTCCGCGCGCTCTCCTGGTTCGACGAAACCTCCAGGGAGCGCGAATTTGCCCTTCATGGGGTCTTTGTGCCGTCTCAGCATGAGGAGAGCGCCCCTCGACTCGATGATGATGCCCGCCGCCGTCGCGACATTGTGAAAATATTCAAAGCCGCAGGTGGGGCATTTCCACATGCGGCTGCGGACGCTGTAGAGCTTGGGGCTTCCGCAGGACGGGCAGAAGTGAAACGCGGACGCGGCGGCCCCTATGCCGCCGAGGCGCTCCAGGGCGTGCGCGGTCTTTTCTTCGAGCGAGCGGATGTAGGTGTCGGGACAGGCCCGCTGACCGGCCGTAGGCGCGGGCGCGTCCGCAGGCGTTCTTGCCGATAGCCCGACTTCAGGCGCGTTCTCCGCCCACTCCTTTGTTTTTTTCATGGAACTGCCTTATTTTTATTATATACCATGAACCCGACGAAACGCGAGGGGCCCGAGAGCGACGCCGAGCGCCGTGCGCGCCTCAAGGCCCTCATCAAGCAAGCGCCCCAGAGCCCCGGCGTCTACCTCATGCGCGACGAAAAGGGGGAAATCATCTATGTGGGCAAAGCGAAGAGCCTCAGAAACAGGTTGTCCTCGTATTTCAGCGGGAAAAAGGACATCAAGACCCGCCACCTCGTCTCGCGCATCCACACCATCGAATGGGTCCTCGCCGCGCACGAGTACGAGGCTCTCCTCCTCGAGAACAACTTCATAAAGGAACATTCTCCGCGCTACAACATCAACCTCAAGGACGGCAAGACCTACCCCTCTGTCCGCATCACGAACGAGGAATATCCGCGCGTGTTCCGCACGCGGCGCATCGTCAACGACGGCAGCGAATACTTCGGCCCCTTTCCGAGCGCAGAGACGATCGACACCTACCTCGACCTCATCAAGCGCATGTTTCCGCTGCGCCGCTGCGTCAAAATGAAAAAGCGCGCGAGCCCCTGCATGTACTACCACATTGGACGCTGTCCCGGCCCCTGCGCGGGCAGAATCAGCCGTGATGACTACCTCAGGCGCGTGGGCGAGGTGCGCAAGCTGCTCTCGGGCGACACGGAGACGCTCCTCAAGGACCTGGAGCGCGACATGAAGGCTGCGGCGGCCGAGCTTCGGTTCGAGGAGGCGGCGCGCCTGCGCGAGGCGATAAAAGCGATACAATCCTTCGTGGGACACTCGAACGTGGTCGACTATGGCAGCCTGGATGCGCGCGATTACATCGCATGGGAAGCCGACGGCGAGCTGGTGAGCTACGTGGTCTTCCAAATGCGCGACGGCAAGCTCAAAAACCGCGACAGCTTTATGGAGCACATCGTCGACGAGATCGAGGCGCTCGACAGTTTTCTTGCCCGCTATTACGACGGCGGAAGGGTGCCTCCCCCCAGCGTCTTCGTGCGCAAGGCCGAAAACACGACGTCCATCGCGCGCTGTCTGTCCGACCGCGCAGGGACGCAGGTCGAGGTGAAGGTTCCGGACAGCGAGCGGCACTGGGCGGTGATGAACCTCGCGGTGCAGAACGCAAAGGAGGAGCTCGCGAAGCGGCGCCGAATGCACGGCGACATCGCGGCGCTCGTCGAGTTGAAGGAAAAGCTTGGGCTCGGAGCCGTGCCCATGCGCATCGAGGGCTTCGACATCGCGCAGCTCGGCGGCAAACACACGGTCGCGTCGCTGGTGAGTTTTAAAAACGGCGTGGCGGACAAGAAGAACTACCGCTACTTCAAAATCCGCTCGCTGGAGGGGCAGATCGACGACTTCGCGGCGATGCGCGAGGCGGTGGCGCGGCGCTACACGCGGCTCATCAACGAAGAAGCCGAACTGCCCGACCTCATCCTCGTCGATGGGGGAGCCGGGCAAGTATCTGCGGCGAAAGAGATACTCGACGATCTCGGCCTCGATGTCGACCTGGCGGGTCTTGCAAAGCGGAATGAAGAGGTCTGGCTGCCAGGCAAACGCGAACCTATCGTGCTGGCCAAGGATTCGCCGGCGCTGCGCGTGCTCGTGGCGGTGCGAGATGAGACGCACCGCTTTGCGACGGGGCTGTCGCGCAAGCTGCGGATGACGGACGCGACATTCCGCGTGCTCCAGGAGGTGCCGGGCATCGGCGAGGCCCGCGCAAAGTCGATTATGAGCAAGCTGGGGTCGCTGGAGGCGGTGGCGCAGGCCGAGCCTGGCTACATCAGCAGCATCGCACGCGTGAACGAGGAGACGGCCCGAAAGGTGATCGGCGCGGCCCGCCGCAGTGTCGCCCCCGAGGATGAGCGCGAAGGCGAAGATTGACAAGAGCCTGCACCTGGCGAAGCACGGCGCGCGGGAGCACTGGCGCCTTTGGCTTTAGCTGCTCCCGACATTGCCAGACACAGCCATTTCGCATACTATAGAGGTAATTTTCGCGCAAGCCTTACCGGAGGTTCAGACAAAATTCATTCACAAGGAGTGGGTTCATGAATATTCCTGCATTGCAGTCCATTGCGCTGTCCGTGCGGAGTCTCACCATCGATGCGGTTCAGAAGGCGAATTCGGGTCATCCGGGCATGCCGATGGGCGCCGCCGAGCTCGGCGCCTTCTTGTACGGCGTCGAACTCAAGTACAACCCGAAGGACCCAAGGTGGCTCAACCGAGACCGCTTCGTGCTCTCGGCAGGCCACGGTTCGATGTTCCTCTATGCGCTTCTCCACATGGCGGGCTTCGACCTCTCGCTCGACGACATAAAGGCGTTCCGTCAGGTCGGTTCGAAGTGCCCCGGGCACCCCGAATACGGCGTCACCCCCGGTGTGGAGACGACCACAGGACCGCTCGGACAGGGAATTGCCACCGCAGTCGGGATGGCGATCGCCGAGCGCAAGATGGCGGCGCACTTCAACAGGCCAGGCCAGAGCATCATCGACCACCGTATCTTTGTGCTTGCAGGCGACGGATGCTTTATGGAAGGCGTCGCCAGCGAGGCGTGCTCGCTGGCAGGCCACCTGGGACTCGGAAATCTCATCGTGTATTACGACTCAAACCACATCAGCATCGACGGTTCGACTGACATCGCCTTTACCGAAGACGTGGGCAAGCGCTTCGAAGCCTACGGCTGGCAGGTGCTCCGCGGCTCGATGTACAATTTTGAGGAACTCGCGGCGCTCACCGCCGAGGCCAAGGCCGACACGACAAGGCCTTCGCTCATCATCCTCGAGAGCGTGATCGGCAAGGGTTCGCCCTCGAAGCAGGGCACGAGCGGCATCCACGGCTCTCCGCTGGGCGAAGAAGAAGCGCGCAAGGCGAAGGAAGCGCTCGGCATTCCGCTCGATGAACCTTTCTGGGTCTCCCCGGAGGCCTGCGCCTACTTCGAGGCGCACCGAAAGACGCTCGAACAGGAGTATGTGGCGTGGCAGGAGCGCTTTGAGGCTTGGAAGAAGGCGAACCCAGAGCTTGCCGGCGAACTTTCCGTGTGGCTCAGCGGCAAGGCGTCGCATGCGCTTGCCCTGCCGACATTCAAGGCAGGCGACAAAATAGCGACGCGCAACGCATCCGGCAAGTGCCTTGCCGCGGTCGCGAGCGCCTGGCCGAACTTGATCGGCGGCTCGGCAGACCTGACGAGCCCCAATGTCAGCCAGCTTCCTCCCAACGCCGACGGCACTCCTCTCGTCTTCACGAAGGAAAATCTTGCCGGCCGCTACATTCACTTCGGCGTGCGCGAGCACGGCATGGCGGCCGTAGCCAACGGCATCGCGCTGTACGGCGGGCTCCGCGCCTTTGTGGCGACCTTCCTGGTCTTTGCGGATTATCTGCGCCCTGCCCTGCGGCTCTCCGCGCTCATGAAGGTGCCGGTGGTCTACGTGTTCACCCACGACTCGATCTATGTGGGCGAAGATGGGCCGACGCACCAGCCGGTCGAGGCGCTCGCCGCGCTGCGCGCGATACCGGGGCTGCACGTCATCCGCCCCGCCGATGCGGAGGAGACCGCCGTCGCGTGGCGCATCGCGATGGAGAGGCTGGATGGACCGACCGCGCTCGTGTTCTCGCGGCAGAACCTGCCCGTGCTGGAAAAGGCCGATCCGGACTGGCCCTCCACGATGGCGCTCGGCGCATACGTCGTGCAGAATCCCGACCGCGCGCCCGACGTGACGCTCGTGGCCTCTGGGTCTGAAGTCTCGCTGGCGATCGCCGCGGCGGACATCGTGCGGGCGCAGCGCCCGAACACGGCCGTGCGCGTGGTGTCGGTCCCCGATAGGCAGGCCTTCTACGCGGCGCCCGCGCCGGTGCGCGAGACAATGCTCTCACCAGGCTCGCTGGTCTTTGTGGCCGAAGCCGGCGTCGCCGAAGGCTGGGAGCGCATCGCTCCACCAGAACACATCCTCTCGATCGAACGCTTTGGGGAATCGGGCCCCGGCGACAAAGTGGCGGAACACCTTGGCTTTACGGCCCAGGCACTTGCCCAGAAGGTGCTCGCAACACTCAAGTGAACCATGACCGACGCGCACCATTCAGGTGCACGTCGGTGCATCATCGGCGTGTCGGCATTATGTAACGCATGTAACGCATTATATAATAGTGTAAATATTTAAGTCTCTGGAACTCGTGTTCTCCTTCGTGGTACTATAAACCGTTCCTTCTAATTCTGCTAAAGGTATACAGGAGGTTTTGGCCAAGGAGCATCTCACCATGCACGAGACAGATACCCGGCACCGCAGCGTTTTCGCCGATATTCGACAGCTGAAGGCTGCCGAACGGATAGGTTTCACCGTTCTCTTTGTCGTCCTCATGGGCTTCGCCACTGTCAGCGCATATTTTCAGTGGCAGGGCATTCTCCGCGACAAAAAATCGTATATAGAACTCATCGGCATGTCAAAAATCGGGCAGTTCAAATCTTGGTACGACACGCAGATGGCGGAAGCGAAGGAACTGTCCGAATCATCGGTATTCATAGATATCGTCGCCGATGCGGCAAAAGACCCATCGGACAAGAACCTTGGCCGCATCGACAGCTTTTTGCGGCCCATCCTCCGCTCCTACAACTACGCGGACAGCGCCGTGCTCACCTCGGATCTTCGCCTTCTCGTCTCGCTGACCCAACTGGCCAAAGCCGACTGTTCTGAGGTGCGCAAAGAAATTTCTAGAAAAAAGTCGCTCGTGTCTTTCTTTACGACGCTCCACCTCACGAGTCCCTACGGAAAGCCCGGATTTCACCTCATAATCCCTCTCTTTAAAGACGAACAAAAACAACCTTTCGCCTACCTGGTCCAGACCTTTTTTGCCGACGATTACCTGTATCCTATGCTGGCCCAGTGGTCCGGCGGCGCAAAAACAGGAGAGACGCTCCTCCTCGAGCGCCGCGGCGATACGGTCCAGGCGCTGAACCCCTCCACTCTCGTCAAGATTTCTGCATTTTCGCTGCTGGTCTCCGTCAATGACGGGCATACCGTCGAGGCCCGTGCCGGCCTTGGCCAGAGGGGTGTGCTGACAGGAAAGGATTACAGGGGCAAGCACGTGCTCGCCGCGGTGAACTACGTGCCGGAGCTCGGCTGGATCGTTCTCTGCAAAATGGATTATTCCGAAGCGTTCTCCTCGTGGATTCCGACGCTCGTGATCCTTGTTGTCTTTTTTCTCGTCACCTTGGCGGCCAGCCTTGCGGGTTCCTACGTGCTCATCTCCACACGAACCCTCTCCGCATTCCGCTCGCGACTCGAACTTCTTAAGCGCAGTGAACGCAGCGAAGCGCTGCTCAGCGCAATCCTCGAGCGCGTCGACGCCCCTGTCGTCATCGTGGACGAGGCGTCGACGATCCAATTCTCGAACCAATCGTTCAAAGAACGCTTCGGGGACAGTTTGCCCAAGGAGCTCCTCTATGTTCCGTCAGCCCTCGAGGAGGGCGCACGTTCCTACAGGCTCGCGCTTCAGGACACGAAAGGGAATGCCCTGCACCTCTATGTGATGCCGATCCATATTCTCCTCAGGGGTCAAGAGACACTTTCCGGCTACGTGATGCGGGACGTCACCGAGCTCGAAGCTGCGCTCGAACAGGTTCAGGAACTCAACCAGGGGCTTTCCAGGCAAGTAGAGACGCAGACAAAGCGTATCCTCGAAGCCAAGGAAGAACTGCGCACCATCGCCTCCGCCATCTCCCACAATTTGGCCGCTCCGCTGCGCACCATCGAGTCGTTCAGCGAACTGCTCGCGACAAGAGCTCTCGACCAGCTCGACGCGGAGACAGCGGATTATGTGATGCGCATCCGGAGAGCCTCTGCAAACATGGCAAACCTCACCGACGATCTGATGACCTTTCTGTCGCTCGATTCTGTGGTGCTCGCCCGCGAGGAATTCGACTTCAGCATTGCGGCACAAGAGATTACATCGGACATCATTAAGCGGAGTCCCAAGCGGTGCTACCGGATCACCATCATGCCGGGCCTCAAAGTGCAGGGAGACCGGGCGCTTCTGAAGACCGCCTTTCGCAATGTCCTGGAAAATGCGTTCCAATATTGCTCTGACAACACAGTCTCCTCCATCGAGATAGGGAGGTACGGCGAGCGCGGCATCTTCGTCAAGGACAACGGCATCGGCATGACGCCCGAAGAGATCGAGTCGATCGTAAATCCGTCTCCCACGACGGAACCCGACCATTATATCCCTGGCCTAAGCGTGGGACTCACGATCAGCAAAAAAATCGTGGAGCTGCACGGCGGCAGTCTCGAAATCGAGAGCGAAGCGGGCGGGGGTACGACAGTCCGCTTCAAATTTTGAGCATTTTGCGGAGCACAGGTTCGCGGAGCGCGGGCTCCGTCGCCTCACTACCGTGCCAGATACTGGGAGAGCCCCTCCAGCAGCATCTCGATCGAGATCGCGGACAGCACGAGGCCCATGAGGCGCTCCATGGCAGAAAGAGCCCTCGGCCCAAGCCACTGCTCCAGCTTCGTCGACGTGAAAAACGCCACCATCGTCACCAGCATGGCGACAAAAATCGCCCCCACCCACTCGAGGCCGCGCGAGGGGTCCGACTTCATGAGGAGCATCACGTAGGTGATGGCGCTCGGCCCCGCGATCAGCGGAATGGCGACCGGCACGATGAAGGGCTCCCCCTCGATCTCATCCTCGACGAGTTTGCCCCCTGTGCCTGGGAAAATCATGTTCAGCGCGATCAAAAAAAGAATCACTCCCCCCGATATGCGCAGGATGTCGTCGGAGAGCCCCAGCGCACTCAAAAACACGTTGCCAAAGAAGAGAAATCCTACGAGCACCAGAAAGGCGATCAGACACTCGCGGAGTATCACCAAAGGTCGCCTCGCCTGCGGCACATTCTTGAGCGAAGAGATGAACAGAGGGATATTGCCGAGCGGGTCCGTAATCAAGACGAGCAGAATGGTCACCGACAGAAAACTTCGATTCATGAAGTCGCCTCCTCAATGCCAAACTCGATTCAACACTCGCACCCCGCGCGAAACACTGAAAAACCACAGTGGCCACCTGGGCACGCCTCAGGCCCTACCGTTCGAGCTTGCGGTACACGATGCGGTGCGGACGGTCCGCCTCGATGCCGAGGCGCTGGCGACGCCACTCGGCGAATTCGGACCAGTTACCGTCGTACCAGATCACTTCCGAATCACCTTCGAAGGCCAGAATGTGGGTGCAGACCCTGTCGAGGAACCAGCGGTCGTGGCTCACCACCATCGCCGAGCCTGCGAAGTCGTCGAGCGCCTCTTCGAGCGCGCGTAAGGTGTTCACGTCGAGATCGTTCGTCGGTTCGTCGAGGAGGAGCACATTCGCGCCTTCTTTTATCATGAGCGCGAGGTTGAGACGGTTGCGCTCGCCCCCGGAGAGGGTGCCGACTTTCTTCTGCTGGTCGGCCCCCGTAAAGTTGAACCACGCGCAGTAGGCGCGGCTGTTCACCTCGGTGCGTCCGCCGAGAGAAATGACGTCGTGGCCGTCGGAGAGCGTCTCCCACACGGTCTTGTCCGGATCGAGGCGGGCGCGCATCTGGTCGGCGTAGGCGAGCCTGACCGTATCGCCGAGGCGGAGGCTGCCCGCGTCGGGCTTCTCTTTGCCGGCGATCATGTTGAGGAGGGTAGTCTTGCCCGCCCCGTTGGGCCCCACAATGCCGACGATCGCGCCCGGCGGCACAGAAAAGCTGAGGTTTTCGAAGAGTTCGGTGTCGCCGAAGGCCTTGGAAATGCCTTTAGCCTCGATGACGACGTCGCCGAGGCGCGGGCCGGGCGGAATGACGAGGCGCACCTCGCGAAGTTTCTCTTTCGTGTCTTCAGCCAAAAGGCGCTCGTAACGCTCGATGCGCGCTTTACTTTTCGCGTGGCGGCCCTTGGGGCTCATGCCGATCCACTCGAGTTCGCGGGCTAAGGTCCGCGCGCGAATGGACTCGCCCTTCTCTTCCTGTTCGAGGCGTTGGCGTTTCTGTTCGAGCCAGGAAGAGTAGTTGCCTTTCCAAGGGATTCCTTCTCCGCGGTCGAGCTCGAGGATCCAGCCCGCCACGTTTTCGAGGAAGTAGCGGTCGTGCGTGACGGCGATCACCGTGCCAGGATACGAGCGCAGGTACTGTTCGAGCCAGGCTATGGTCTCCGCGTCCAGGTGGTTGGTCGGTTCGTCGAGGAGCAGGATGTCGGGCTTTTGGAGGAGGAGTCGACACAGGGCGACGCGGCGGCGCTCACCGCCGGAGAGGGTGTCGACAGGCTGTTCTCCCGGGGGACAGCGCAGCACATCCATGGAGAATTCGAGCTTGGCCTCGATGTCCCAGGCGTCGAGGGCGTCGATCTTCTCTTGAATTTCGGCCTGCTTCGCGGCGAGCGCGTCGAAGTCGGCGTCGGGCTCTCCGAACGCCTCGTTGATGCGCTCGAACTCCGCGTGGAGGTCCATGATGTCCTTCACGCCTTCCGAGACCACCTCGCGCACGGTCTTGCCGGGCTCGAGGTGCGGCTCCTGCGGCAGATAGCCGATCTTATACCCCGGCGCGCAGGCCACCTCACCCGAAAACTCCGTATCGAGCCCGGCCATGATCCTCAAGAGCGTCGATTTTCCTGAGCCGTTGAGGCCGATGACGCCTATCTTCGCGCCGTAAAAATACGAAAGGCTGATATCCTTGAGCACCTGCTTCGTGCCGTAGCGCTTCGAGAGCCGGTACATCGAATAAATAATTTTCTTGTCGTCCGTTGTGGGCATGGACACACTATAGCGGAAAAAGGCGCCTCAGTGCAGGGGGCCGCGGGTAAGGGGGCTGCGAAGAAACGAGGTGCAGACGTTTACGCGCCTGGCGCGCATCAAGGGGCGCGCGGATCGCGGGCAAGGGCGCATGAGGCACACATGGGCGCCCAATCCAGATCCAAAGGCCGCGCGTGCGTGCTATACTGACACCATGCCACGTGAACAGACCCGGCGGATCCTCGATGCGCTCCGGGCCGTGCCGCGCGGTCGGGTGGCCTCGTACGGGCAGATCGCAATGCTCGCCGGGCACCCCCGCGGCGCGGGTGGGGCGCGCGATGTGGTGAGCATCCTCGTCTCGATGTCGGAGAAAGAGAACCTTCCGTGGTGGAGAATCGTCCGTAAAGATGGAGCCATCGCGCTCTCTCCGGGGAGCGGAGCTGAGCTCCAGCGCTCGCTCCTCCTTCGGGAGGGCGTCGCATTCGACGCCTCGGGGAAGGTGGCGCAGGCCTATTTCTGGACCATGGACGAATAGGGTCTCGGCTAGCGGCCTGGCGCGCGACTACAGGCTCAAGCCCAATTTTTCAGATTGGGCGCCTCGATTTCCTTGAAGTAGCGCACCGTACCCACGCGCAGCTCGTCGGTGGCGTCATCGTCGCAGACCAAAATCGCCTTTGGGTGCAACTGGAGGCAGCTGATCGTCCACATGTGGTTGAGGCCCATTTCGACCGCGTGCCGGAGCGCCCTCGCCTTCTCGATGCCCGACACCATGATGAGCACTTCTCGGGCCTCCATGATCGTGCCTACCCCGACGGTGAGCGCGTGGGATGGCACTTTCTCTGGGTCTCCGGCGAAGAACCGTGCATTCGCGAGTTTCGTGTCGCGCGTCAGCGTCTTGATGCGCGTCCGAGAAGACAGCGAGGAGCCGGGCTCATTGAAGGCGATGTGACCGTCTGCACCGACGCCTCCGACGAAGAGGTCGATGCCACCCGCCTCTTCTATCGCCTCCTCGTAGCGCCTGCACTCCTCGTCCAAATCCGGCGCCATGCCGTCGAGGATGTGGACATTCTCTTTTTTTATATCGATATGAGAAAAGAAATTATCCCACATAAAACGGTGGTAGCTCCGCTCGTCATCGGCAGGGAGCCCGACGTATTCGTCCATATTGAAGGTGACGACATTCCTGAAGCTGACCTTGCCGGCCTTATTGAGGCGGATCAGTTCTCTGTACATACCGAGCGGGGTGGAACCTGTGGGGAGGCCCAGCACGAAAGGCGCATCTGCCGGATGTTCGTTGATGCGCTGCATGACATGGTGTGCGGCCCACCGCGACACACCATCGTAGTTGTTCTGGATGATGACCCTCATCGTCTTCCTCTCATTGTGCTCATTGTGCGCTGCGTCGATACACTATCTCGCCGCCGATAATCGTCATCTGCGCCTCAAAGTTGTCGTTCGCGAGCAGAAGGTCAGCCCGAAAACCGGGGCTGATCATCCCCTTCCTGTGGAGGCCGAAAATTCTGGCGGGGTTGGCGCTCGCCATTTTCACCGCGCTTTCGAGGGGCACGCCAAAGCTTATGAGGTTGCGCACGCCCTCGATCATGGTGAGAGAGCTGCCGGCGATGACGCCATCGCTCGCCCGATAGAAAAGATTGCGCTCCAGGTACACCTCCTCCTCGTTGGCGAACATCGGCCCCTCGGTCGCCTGCTTCGTCGGTTTCAGAGAGTCCGTGACGAGCACGATGTTGCCCTCCGGCTTATCCCTGAAGAGTAGGCGGATGAGGTCAGGGTGCACGTGGAGGCCGTCGGCGATGATCTCGCAGGACAGATCGGGCTGAATCAACACCGCGCCGACCGCATTGGGGTTTCGGTGGTGGAGTCTGCTCATGGCGTTGAACATGTGCGTCGAATGACGAATACCGGCCTGCATGCCTTCGATCATGTTCTCGTAGCTCGCGTCGGTGTGGCCCGCCTGCAGCACGATGCCGAGCCTGTTGCAGAAGAGCGCAAGTTCGCGCATGCCCTTGAGTTCGGGGGCGACCGTCATGCTGACGAGGTGCCCCTCTGAGGCTTCCCAGAGGCGCTGCATGAGGCCCAGGTCAACCGGGCGGACAAACTCGACCCTCTGCACGCCGAGTTGGGCCGGCGAAATGAAGGGACCCTCCATGTGGACCCCGACGATCTCGGCGCCCTCCTCGCGCCCCATCGCGGAGACAACCGCGCGGATGGCGCGCACCATGTCCTCTTCTGGCATGGGGTAAATCGTGGGGACAAACGAAGTCACTCCCCATGCGGGGAGGATTTTGCTCATTTCGAGGATGGAATCGGCGGAGAGGTCTTCCGTACCGTATCCGCCGATCCCGTGAATGTGCGTGTCGATAAAGCCTGGAGTAAGGTAGGCGCCGTCCGCGTCGATGAGCTCGACATCCGGCGCAAATGTCTTCTGGGCGAAGCGCCGCTCGGAAAAGACATCCGCAATCGAATCGCCTTCCACGAGCACCGCACTGCGGTCCATGCGCGCATAGCCCGCAATGACGGTGGCATTGTGGATGCAAAACGCTGATCTCATGCCCTCAGTTGTCCTTCCTATCTTTATTCGGTCGCACCCGAAGTCGCGTCAGTGGTGGAGTCTTGGCCGGCGCTCTGATCTGTGGCGTTCTGATCTGTGGCACCCTGGCCCGCGGGAGCCAGCTGGTCCTGAGAAGGACCGGTGGTCTGCGATGCATCCGGGGCCGCTGCAGGCTGCTGCGGCTGATCGCTCGGCGCCGCCCCGGATTCGGTTCCGGGCTGTGCGAGCGCCTGTGTCCACTCGTCCTTGAGCTGGCCGATGGTCAGGAATATCTGATTGTCCTTGTCGTACACGGAGCCAAAGCGCCGTTCGGCCTCTTCGATGTCGGCGATGGCGAGTTTGAGGTCCTCCGCCGACTGGGCGGTTTCGGCATACATCAGCGCGCGGTAGAAGTGCAGGGTACCCGCGGCCTTGTCGTCGCCCGCATATTTTGCGATCGATCGGTCGAGATAATCGAAGCCGGCCTGGGGGTCCTGCGCATTGAGCCAGGTGGAAAGCAAGGAGCGTACGACGTTCGGATCGACAGAGAATTTCTCGGTCACCGCGTCGGCGACCGCATTCGCCTTTTCGGGAGTCCCCATCCGCACTTCGATGAGGTGTTGAATCAGGATAGGCACATACTCGTCCGGAAAGCGCGCGATCATCGCTTCCACATAGGCGTTCGTCTTTCCGGCATCGCCGGCATTGAGACCTGCCTTGATCCCCTCCACAAAGGCGTTGTAGGTGGCGTCCGAGGTTTCGGGCTTCGCCAGCACGTCGTCCACGATCGGGTAGGCCTCATCAAATTTCCCCTGATCGTTGAGGACGCCTGCGAGGTCCACAGAGAAATTGAGGTTTTCGGGATAGACGGCGATCGCCTTTCTCAACACTGTCTCCGCAGCGTCGTATTTCTGGAAGTTGACCAACAGCGCGGCGTGGTGGGAAAGGCTTGCTTCGCTGTACGTGTTGTAGGCAAGGGCCCGGTCGTAATTCTCGATCGCCTTTTGCTGGACAGTCCTGCCGTCCTGAATCCAATTTTCGCCGTATTCCTGATTGACCGTATACAGATAGTTCCCAAGCTCGTAGGAGAGTACCGGAGGCACGGCTTCCCCGGATTTTTCGAGCGCCTCCACGAGGTCGAGCGGGTTGAAGTCGGCCATTGTCTGCTTTTCGGGGGGATTGGCCCTCAGCTCATCGAGGCTTTGCCCCTCGGCCAAATCCACGAATCCAAAACTGATGAGCATGCCGTTCGCCACATTCCCCGCAAGCGCAAGGCGAATTTTCTCGGCAAGCACATATCCGTCCTTATTGTCCGGATCGAAGGCAGCGAGCAGATTCCAGGCCTTGGACCATTGACCCTTTGCCTGCAAGAGGCGAGATGCGTCGAGCGCCTCCTTGGTCTGCTGCCCTGCATCGGCATAGAATGTCGCAGGTGTCGGTGCCTCCTGCGCACCCAAAAACGCAATCGCGGCGACGAACGCCCACGCGAAGACTGCAAAACGTTTCATGAACAACTCCTTAGCGGTGAAGAAAAGATAGCCATACACTACATGAGAGAATACTTATGTTTTCCCTAAAAAGCAACGGCGTACGCCCTGCGTTTTCGGGCAAACGAAGCTCTGAATATTGAACAAATGTGGCGAAGACAGGTATCATGCCGCGCGGCTGATTTTTCGGGAGCACATCATGTGGCACGGGCAACACGGACGAGCGTTTTGGGATACTGCGGCAGGTCGGCAAATTCTTACGTTAGATTTAATCTTTCGTAAGATTTCGGAGGCGCAACAATCCTTTATCAACACCGCAGCCCAGCGAGGCATCCACCTCGCCTGCCCTCCCGGCTGCGGCTCTTGCTGTCACGGTTTTATGCCGGACGTCCTTCCCGTAGAGGCGGACTACATCGCCTACTTCCTTTTGAGCCACGAGGCACACACCACAGGAGAGCCAGTTCTGGCTTACGACGCGTTCTCTGTCCGTGCCGAGGACAATCCTTCCCCCTGCCCTTTCCACGATCCCGAACGCCCAGGCCACAACTGCCGCATTTACGAGGCGCGCCCCCTTGTCTGTAGGCTCTTCGGTTTTTCATCCACCCAGACCAAAACCGGCAGGACCGTCTATCGCCTGTGCCGGCACATGCCGACGCCTCCTGGACTCAGAGAGCGCATCCTCAGTGAGGAAGCCTTGCTGCAGCGCATCGGGGCCACACCCCCGCTCATGGGGAGCTTCGCCATGGAACTGCTGGCCATCGATCCGTCGAGGGCCTCGGAGCGAAGGCCCCTCTCCGAGAGCCTCCCCTCGGCACTGGCCCGAATTGCGGGGACATTGCACTACTGCCCGGACGAACCCAATGCAGCATGACGCCCCGCCTCAACGCTTGCACATTCCTCGATGGACGAGTAGTCTTTCGTAAGCAATGAGTCGCAAATACGTGGTGGTCGCCGGAAATATCGGCGCAGGAAAATCGACGCTCGTCCAACTTTTGGCGAACCATCTTGGCTTCATCGCCTATCTGGAACCTGTGTTGGAGAATCCCTTTCTCAAGGACTTCTACGGGGACATGCGGCGTTGGGCCCTTCAGAGTCAACTTTTCTTCCTGGCGCATCGCGCCACCACGCACCGGCAGTTGTGCGCGGATCCCCACTCTGTGGTCCAGGATCGATCGATCTACGAAGACGCGGAGGTGTTTGCAAAAAATCTCTACATACAAGGAAATATGGAAGAACGGGAGTGGCTCATCTACCAAGACCTCTACCGGACCCTCGCCGAGACGCTGCCGCACCCGAGCCTCGTGATCTACATCCGCGCGTCCGTGCCCACGCTCAAGGCACGAATTGCACAGCGGGGCCGCGACTTCGAATCGGCAATTCCCGATGCATATCTCGAGAGTCTCAACGAACTCTATGAAGAGTGGATTTCGTCCTTCACCTTGGCACCCATCCTGACTATTCCAGGCGACAGCCTCGATTTCGTCGCGGAATCGCGCGACCTGCGGGCCATCCTGAGGACTGTCACCAAGCGATTAGAGGATAATCATCCGTATTTGTTTCCTTACGAAATGTGAATCGCTTTTATACTGTGTGTTGACTAGCAGCCGTTGAAATGCGCGGTACATCATCAACTTCGCCTTGGAGGCTCAAATCGGCTGGTATTGCCCAAATCTTATTTCATTCGTGAAGACCGTTCAAAGCCTCGCAAAATCGAAGGCGATAGTAGGTGAATATACATCGCGAATTAGGGCGCTGAATTTTCTGCCATGCACAGAGGTGCTTGCAAAGGTGATCGTGGAGATTGCCAAGGGATAATGCGCTACCGCGCCCAGCGCTCCAGGATCGAGCGGTAGCGCCCAGCCACCTCCGTGGCGACATCCTCCCAGGTGCGGCACAGCGTCTTTTGCGCATGCGCTGCGACTTGTGCGAGCGTTCCAGGATCGGAAAGCACCTTCACGATGGTCTGAGCGAAGTCGTCGGTGTGCTCCGAGCAGAGAAAACCATTCTTCTTGTCTTCGATCACCTCTGCCGCCGTTGAACCACGGATGAGCACGGCGGGCGTTTTCATCGCCGCAGCCTCCCGCAGCACGAGAGGAGCATTGTCGTACAGCGATGGGAACAGAAAGATGTCTCCGCGGGCATAAATGGCCTTCAGCAACTCTCTGTCATACACGACGTCGTGGAATATGACCTTATCCGAAATCCCTAACTGTCGTACAAGATCGATGAGCGTCCCCTTGGCATAGCCCTTGCCGACAAAAACCATACGGAAATTCGGAAGTGCGTCCATGACCGAAGGCAAGGATCGGACCAAAAACTCAAGGTTCTTTTCCAAGATGTGCTGGCCCACGTAGAGGCCCACACAGTACTCCTCGGGTAGCCCGAGGTGTTCGGCGCCCCGTGCGCGGTACGGAGCGATGTCGTCCGGGGGCTCGAAGTCGATACCGTTTTCCACCACATCGTAGGGGCCCTTGTACCCATACTCCCGGAGCGTCCGGGCGACGGATTCCTGAGGAACCCAGACATGATCAACCTGATAGTAGAGCTCTACAATCCGTTTGATCTGATCCTCTACGATGGCCTTTATCGAAATCGCCCGGCTGAGATCATCTCTATACTTCGAATGAAAGGTGGCGATGACGGGAATATGCTTCTCTCGGGCGACGCGCAGCGCGAGTTTGCCTGCGGCGAAAGGCGAGTGGGCGTGGACAATATCGAAATCTCTGTTTTTGAGAATAAACTGGAGCCGAAAATCGAAATCAGGAAAGCCTATGCGGTAGGGTGGCCGCACAATCGTAGGCAGCGACAGAAAACGGATCACCGGGAATGGATCGGTGTCTCTGTAATTGGGAACGAAGGGCGTGATGACGTAGGTCGGACCGAGCTTTTTCTTAAGCCAATACGCATAGTTGCGAACGGTGACCGTGACCCCGTCGATGATAGGAACATAGCCGTCATTGAAAAGGCCGGTAGTAATTGTGTCCATCCAGGCTAAAATATAAGTAGACCTCACAAAAGTCAACAAACGAGGAATTTCATTGACTTCTGCGCCTTCCTGCCATTACTCTAAACTATAGAAGAGAGGTGCACTATGCCAAAAGTAGCATGTTCCGTCGCGCTCGCATTTGCGCTTTCGGCGGTACCGGGATTCTGTCATAGCTGGCCAGGAGGCAAAGCATCCGACCGGTTCGATACGGGAAAGGGTGAACTGGAAATTGTCTTCTTAGGTCATGCATCTCTTGTCTTCGTCTATGGAGGCAGTTACCTCTACATAGACCCGGTGAGCCAATACGGCGATTTTTCCAAATATCCGAAGGCCGATCTCATCCTGATCACCCACGAGCACGGAGACCACCTTGATCCCAAGGCCATCGCCGCGCTGAGCAAAAGTGGCACGCGCATGCTTCTGCCCGAGGCTGCGCGCAGAGTACTGGGCAAGGGCGAAGCGCTCGATCATGGAACGCCGCTCGACGTCGCAGGATTCAAGGTGCTGGCGGTGCCCGCGTACAACACTACCCCGGGCCGGACGAACTACCATCCCAAGGATCGCCACGACAACGGGTATGTGATCACGGCGGGCGCACTGCGCGTCTATGTCGCAGGCGACACCGAGCTCATACCGGAGATGGCGAATGTAGGCCCCGTTGACATCGCATTTTTGCCCATGAATCAACCCTACACCATGACCCCGGAGCAGACCGCCGCTGCGGCGAGGCTCATAAAGCCGAAGATTCTCTATCCCTACCACTTCGGCTCCACGGACACGGCCGCCTTGCTCAAGCTCCTCGCGGACGACAAAGCCATCGAGGTCAGAATTCGGAATCTTCAATAGTGCTCTCAACCTTGGGTAAAGATTTAAAGCGAATACAGTCCAGGGTATACGGCAGCCCTGGTGTCTCTCTTACCAGGCATAACGATAAACTCTATCATCTCTGCTGGCCAGCGGTATCAGTGCAAACTTCCTGCAGTATGTCGAAAAACGCTTTTTTAATAGCATATCTTTTACCCAATCTTAAGAGCACGAACCAGCGCTTGCCGCATTTCAATATATTTAATATTTTATATATAGTTGATATCCATAGGAGGCTACAATGGCAACCATCACATTTAAAGGCAATCCAGTCCAGACGATAGGCTCTCTTCCAGCCAAAGGAACAAAGGCCCCTGACTTCAGACTCACGACAGGCGACCTCATCGACGTCAGCCTGGCCACCTATGCGGGCAAAGTCAAGATTCTGAATATCGTGCCGAGCCTCGACACAGGCGTCTGCGCCGCGAGCGCACGCGCCTTCAACAAGGCCGCCGCATCTCTGGGCGACATCGTCATCCTCACCATCAGCAGGGACCTGCCCTTCGCGCAGAAGCGCTTCTGCGAGGCCGAGGGCATCGACAAGGTCGTCACGCTGTCCGAACTACGCGATAGAGAATTCGGCAAAGCCTACGGCGTCGAAATGATCTCTGGCCCTCTCGCAGGATTGCTTTCGCGCGCCATCGTCGTGCTCGACCGCGACAATAGAGTAGTATATACTGAGCAGGTTCCAGAGATCACGCAGGAACCGAATTATGCCGCGTCGCTGGATGCTGCAAAACAAGTAGTTTGATTGGCGAACGTTATTCTGCCGCAGGAATTAGAAAGTATATGCATTATTTTGATACTGTTGTCGTTGGTGCTGGGTTAGCCGGAGCTACTGCTGCGCGCGTCGCAGCGGAAAAAGGCAAAAAAACCCTCGTGGTAGAGCAGCACCGCCACATTGCAGGACACTGTCATGATGCGAAGAATGAGGTCGGTATAACAATCCACACCTACGGCCCTCATATTTTTCACACAAACAACAAGGAAGTGTGGAATTTTGTACGACGTTTTTCAGATTTCAATTATTATCAACACCGAGTATTGTCCTATACCGAGGGATGTTTTATTCCCTTCCCCATCCATACAGAGACGATTAATGAACTTTTCGGAATTCAGATCGCTGCGTCAGAAGTCCCTAATTTTCTGGCGGAACAGGTGCGCACCTCATCCTTTGATACTCCTCCGAAGACCTTCCGCGACGCGATCGTCTCCCAGGTAGGTGAAAAACTCTACACGACATTCTTTGAGAATTATACGCGGAAACAGTGGGGCAGAGATCCTTCCTTGCTCTCGCCCGAGGTTGCAGCCCGCATTCCCGTGAAGGCAAATCGAGACGGTCGATATTTTTCCGATACCTATCAAGGCATTCCTAGCCAGGGATACACCGCGATGGTACATGCGATGCTGGACCATCCGAACATCAGCGTCATGCTGGGTGCCGACTGGTTCGCATTGAAGGACGAACTCGAGGCCTCCACGACGGTTTTTACCGGAGAACTCGATCGATTCTTTGATTTCAAATATGGAAAACTCGAGTACCGTTCTCTCGACCTCGTGTTCAAAACTTTCGACAAAGAGCGATATCAACCAGCATCCGTAGTCAACTACCCAAACGACTACGACTGGACCCGCATCACTGAATACAAGTACTTCCTTGACGAGAAGTCGCCCTCCACCACCGTATGCTTCGAGTATCCGAAGTCCGAGGGCGAGCCTTTCTACATCGTCATGACCAAAGAGAACATGGAACGACGCGAACACTATATGCGCGAGGTCGCGGCATTGGAAAAGACGGGCCGGTGGCTTTTCGTCGGCAGGCTGGCCGAATACAAATACTATAACATGGACCAGGTCATCGCTGCGGCATTGCACAAAACAGGGACAATATGAACGACAACATCGTCACGGGGATATTCAACGATTCCTATGCTCCCATCACAGATGGCGTCGCCATGGTGACACGCCAGTATGCGCTGTGGCTCAATAGAAAAACAGGGCCTTCGTGCGTCGTGACCACCGATTCGCCGGACTATTTCGATAATGAAGAGTTTCCGGTGTACCGCTTCCCTTCGCTTCCCATCACCACACGTCCACCGTATCGTCTTGGCGTGGCATTCTCAGGCGAGGTCAAAGAGCGGCGCCAGCGCGGAGGTGTCGTCAAAGAGACATTGTCCACAAATATCTTTAGAATTCCCTTCGACCTCGTGCACTCACACAGTCCCTTTGTATCAGGCACGCTGGCGCGGATCATCGCGAACAAGCGGAACATTCCCCTCGTGACAACCTTCCACACAAAATATAAACCGGAATTCGAACGTGCACTGAAGATGAATGCGCTTGTGTCGGTCGCAATGCAGCTCATAAAGGACTACTACAACAAGGCGGACTTCGTCTGGACACCAAACACCGAGAGCATCGCTGTACTTCGAGAATACGGGTATGCAGGCGAGGTGGAGGTCATGCCCAATGGAACCGATCTGCACATCTCAGAGTCAGACCTGCCCGCCCTGCGACAGGAAGGCTCAGCAGTCCTCGGCGTGGACGAAAAAAGCTTTGTTTTTCTGTACATCGGCCAGCTTATCATAGAAAAGAACCTCGACCTCATCATTGCATCATTGGCTCATCTCAGGCTGAACAAGCCCTTTACGATGATATTCATCGGCGACGGCAAGCACCGCACCGCGATGGAAGAGCGCATACAGACCCTCGGTCTGTCGGATAGGGTCAAGTTTTTGGGCATTGTGCGCGAAAGAGAGGTCATTAAGCGAGCGTACGCAAGGGCCGATCTGTTGCTCTTTCCTTCGTTGTACGACACGTCGAGTCTCACGGTGAAGGAATCCGCCGCGATGCGTCTACCCGCGGTGCTCATACGTGGATCCTCGACGGCCGAGAGTATCGTCGACTGCGAAAACGGATTTCTGAGCGAGAACGATCCGGTATCCTACGCGCAGACCATCCAGCGCGCCATGGATACCCCTGCCGTCCGGCGAGCCGCAGGCGAAGGAGCCTTCCGCACCCTCTACACTTCCTGGGAATCCGTGCTCGAGAAGGTTGATCTCAGATACCGGCAGATTCTTTCGCAGTGGAAGGGGCGCTGACTACTATCATTCCTCGTGCGGCGAGCCCACGATCCACCGTGAGCGCCGTATACCACACTGTTTCGATGAGGCGGCTCTCCGTCGGCCCGGCCGAGGCCCCGAAAGGCTTCTGGTCTGATATGGTTTGTCTGGCCCAGGCATGCACTGTCTCGCCTTGTAAGATTTCGTGCACGAAGTCAACCTTGATGCGACGAAACCGCCGTCCTTTCTGAAGGGGCACCGCGTCGCAGAGCCAGTTGATGAAGTGTGCGTTGTTGACGTGCCCGTTCTGATCGATGTGACGAGTTCGCGCCTCGATGGCGAAGGACGGACGGAAGCCGCCTGTTGCGGAACTGCCGGCATCGGCAGGCGAATTTTCCGCAGTCCCTTCCCCACTCGCGACATACCTGCTCAAGGCCTCGAAGGACGGATCATCGATGCCAGGGGCGAGGTCCTCGAAGGGCCAGGGGTAGTCGGTCGAAAGATCCACTGGCAGCGTACGCTCGGGGCGCATCAGTCGGCGCGTTTTCATGTCCACCACGATGTACTCGTACATTGCGCCGGCGTATTTTTTGCCCGAGGGATCGACAAGCTCGAGGCAGCGCTGCGCAAAGAGCTTCCTCGTGCCCGAAGGCCAGGTTCTGGCGATTACGGTCTGCCCCGCCTGCGGCATCGACTCAATGCGGATGTCGATCCGCGAGAGCATCCACGTGAGTCCTTTCGACCACATATCTTCCATGCCGATCCCAATCTGCGAAGCCTGCGCGCCTGCGGCCTCCTGAAAGAAATTCGCAAGAGCGAAGGGCGTAAGCGGCCCCCCGTAGCCGCAATCATATCCTCTCACTTCATACAGAATTTCGAGCGGTGGTACCATTATTCAATCCTTTCTGAAATACGCTGAACGCAATCCTATTGTACCTCTTTCTCGCCGCATGAAAAAGTCGCGCCTGCGCGGCAGCAGCGGTCCGAAGGGTACTGCTTTCAAGTCTTAAAACCCGTGCTATAATGAACAACATGTGTGGTATTGTCTCGCTCGCCTACAAGGACGAAAATCCATCGATGGGCAAAGAGGCTGAGGCGCTCTTAAAGCGCCTCGAGTATCGGGGCTACGATTCGACGGGAGCTTCCTTCATCGGCGACGACAGACGCGTCACGCTGCGCAAGCAGGTCGGTGCTCCTTCGAAGGTGTGCCCGCTTCTGCACATCGACCAGTGCACAGGCCAACGATTCATAGGCCAGGTGCGGTGGGCGACCTACGGTTCGGTCACCGACGTCAACAGCCAGCCCCACCACGTGCGCTGCAAAATCGAGCTGGTGGGGGCCCACAACGGCAACATTTCGAACACCGACACGCTGAAGGCATGGCTCACCGCGCGAGGCCACGCGGTCGTATCCGACAACGACGGCGAGATCATCGTGCACCTCATCGAAGAGCATTATGCGGCTGCCCAATCCCTCGCGAGCTCCGAGCTCGCCTACCTCCGCAGAGCCTATGCGAATGCGGGCCTCGCGGAAGGGGTGCCCGACGGTGTGCTCCGCATGATCGAGGCGATCCGTAAGGCGGAGTCCCTGACGGAGGGCTCGTACGCCGCGGCCATCGCCGACCCGCAACTTCCGGGCGTGTTCGCGATAAAATCAGGCTCTTCGCTCTACGCGGGCATGGGCAGCGATTCCCACGGGGACTTTATCGTGCTCTCCTCCGACCTCACGAGTGTACTCTCGAAAACGCGTGCGCTCATCCCTCTCTCCGAGGGTGAAGGCATCTGGTTCACCGAAAAGCAGTACCTCGTGTTCAGCCTTCAGGGCCAGCCATTTTTCTCTCACCCACGTCTCAAACGGTCGAAACTCTCCGTCAAGGATACCCAGCTTTCGCCCGAGTACCAGCACTACATGGAACAGGAAATCTCCTCCAGTTCGAACAACATCTCGCGGGTGCTGCGCTATTATTTCCGCGACCCTGCAGTCGAACCGCTCTCCGAGCTGTTCGAGGAGCGCAAGGACGAGTGCAAGGAGACCTCGGACATCATCGCCTCTCTCTCCGAGCGCTTCGGCAACGACGCACTCCTTGCCGGCATGCACGAGGTGTTCAATTCTCCTGCATGGAATGAAATAGAAGCGCGGGTACAGAATGCCGGCGCGGCGCACTTCGTCGGTCAGAACTTCATCTCCGACGAGGCGGAGCTCCTCAAGGAGCTCGCAGCTCTCGACCCGCAGGCGCGGGGCAAGCTCCTGCTCGTAGACAAAGTGATGGTCTGGCGCAAACGCCGGGCCGTGTTGCGCTACACGGGCGAGCTGAAAAACGCCATCCACGAGGCAGCGCGGTCAGGAGGGAGGATTTACCTCGTCGCATCTGGCACGTCCTACCACGCGGCGCTGACGGCGGCCTACTTTTTTAACCAAATGGCGCATATTCCTGTCTATCCTTGCAATCCAGGCATTTTCCGCTCGATGTACTTCAACTGCCTCGGCGCGAATGACCTCATCATAGGCATCTCGCAGTCTGGCGAGACAAAGGACCTCGTCGACATCTTCCAAGACGTAAAAAAAGCAAACGCAGCGGTTCGGCTTGTGAGCATCGTCAACAACGAGAACAGCCGTATCCCGCAGGAGCTGTCGGATTTCTACCTGCCGCTTCTGTGCGGGCCGGAGATCGCGGTCGCCGCGACAAAATCCTTCACGAGCCAGATCGCGATCCTCTACCTCATCGCGGCGAGCTTCTCCATGCCCGAACAAAAAATACGCGACAATCTGCTCAGAGCCAAGGACCTCATGACCGAGACCATTGAGACGCGGATGGGCGACATCGAGACTGTGGCAGCCCACCTCTACGCGGCACCTTCGCTCCACATTCTGGGCACAGGACTCATCGGGCTCGCCCGCGAAGGAGCGCTCAAAATTCGTGAAGTCGTGCTCAACCACACCGAAGGCTACGACGCCGCGGAGTTCAAGCACGGGCCGAATACCATCCTGGGCCGCAACACGATCCTCTCGCTCGCAGACATCGAAAAACTCACCGGCAAGGGGCCTGTGCCTGCAATTACGAATGAGCTCTTCGAAAAACTGACCAACAATTATCCGCTGGTGTTCATCTGCCCGCCCGAAGAGCGCGACAGGCGCATCACGATCAGCCAGATCCACACGCACAAGATCCGGGGCGCAGACATCGTGCTCATCGCGGAGCCGCAGCAAGAGCTTGCGCTCGCGGTGGAGGGCAAGCCGATGGGCATGGAAAAGTACTGGTCTAAATACATTCCGCTCCCACAGTCCGGAGACCCTTGTCTGTTTGTATTTCCCGCGACGATTGTGCTGCAGTACCTGGCGTACCGGATGTCGGTGCGCAAGATGGAGTGGCTCGATTCGCTCGGCATCGAGAATCACGGCGTGCACCCCGACGCGCCGAAGAACGTCTCGAAGTCGATCACGGTGGACTGAAAGGGCGCGAGCACCATCGAGGCGCACGGCAGTGCCGCGCCGCAATACATCAGCAAGGAAGGCAATAAGCATGAAAACCATTCTCTGTTACGGCGATTCCAACACCTGGGGTTTTAACCCCGAAACTCGAGAACGATATCCGAGCGACATACGATGGCCCGGCGTGCTGCGCGCGGAACTCGGGCAGGAATACACCGTCGTGGAAGAAGGACTCAACGGACGGACGACGGTCTGGGATGACCCCATCGAAGGCCACATGAGCGGGGCACGTTATCTTCTCCCCTGCCTTCAGACGCACAAGCCCATCGATCTTGTGATCATCATGCTCGGCACGAATGACCTGAAGTGTCGGTTCCACGTGAGCGCCTTCGATATCGCAGAGTCTGTGAGCCATCTTGCCGACATCGTCCGAGTGTCTGGAACAGGGCCTTCGGGATCCGCCCCCAAAGTGTTGATCGCATGTCCGGCTCCCATCAGCGAAACGGGGCCTTTTGCCCCGATGTTCCGGGGAGGAGCCGAGACCTCGCGAGGGCTTCACGCTGAATTCGAACGCATGGGACGCGAGCGCGGCCTGCCAGTATTTTTTGTGGACGAAGTGGCCGCATCGAGTCCTGTCGACGGCATCCATCTGTCGCAGGCCGCCCATGCGACGATAGGCCGCGCCATGGCCAGAGAAGTCAGGTCGATCCTTGCGGGCTCGTCGTAGAAACACGATGTCCCGAGAGACTGCCAGCACACCTGGGGTGCCGAGGCAAATAGACGAGAGAATTATTCTGGCACTAACGGCACGAGGAGGTCTACTATCTTCTGCAAAGGTGCCACATCGTCTTCATCGAACATGGCAGGTCTATCCGAATCGATATCCAAGACAGCCACGACGCGGCCTCCTTTTTTCAATGGAACGACGATTTCGCTCTGAGATCGGGAGTCGCAGGCGATGTGGCCAGGAAAAAGGTGCACATCGGGGACCACCACCGCTTCGCCCTTGGTGACGCACGCTAGGCAGACACCGCGGCCCTTGAGGACCTGGCACGCCACTGAGCCCTGATAGGGCCCCACGTGGAGCTCGTCGGGGCCGGCGACAAAATAAAAGCCTGTCCAGAAATGGTGGGAAAGCTTGGCGTGCAGGAGGGCCACCACGGTGGCCATGCCGGCAATAAGGTTGGGACTTTTTCCGAGTATCAAACCTTCAAGCTGTGTGTACAACCGTTCGTATTGGCCAGGTCGTCGGGGATCTATCACGATACGCTCCTCCTATTCGACTGTATTAGTTGAAATTATAAAAAGGAAATAGGTGCAACAAGGGGGCTCCCGGCAAGCCAATGCCGGGGCCTCGAAGCATGTGCGCTCCAGCGAGGTATTCCGCATGCCTAACTCAATTCAGCTCCATGTTCGGCCACGAATCGGGCGAGAACCTTGGTAAGCGCAGGGACCTCCAGCGCATACAGAAGCTGGGCCTCGAAGTAACCCGCCGGCTCGCCGGTATCGAGCCGCCTGCCCTCGACCCTGGCAAAGGCCACCTTCCCAGCCTCGATCATCTTGTCGAGCGCATAGGTGTGGTAATATTCTCCCGAACCGTGACGGCGCCAGCCCTCCTCAAGCCATGTAAAGAATTCCGGCGTATAAAGGTATCTGCCGATCGAAACTTCATGGCTGGGTTCGGAGCCAGCCGCAGGTTTCTCCACAAAGCCGCGCACGCCTACGCCGTCCTCCGCGGGGTCCACGACGCCGTAGCGCGACACGTCGCCAGGCTCGAAGATCGTCGCCAGCACGCACTTGCCTGTGCGCTCGTAGACGTCGATGAGCTGGCGGGCGAGCGGTTTCGGCCCGAACACGATGTCGTCGGGATAAGCGACCACGCAGGGTTCGCCTCCGAGCAAGTGGGCGACCTGCAAAAGGGCGTGGCCTGTGCCACGCATCTCGGCCTGACGCACGAACGAAACGCGAGCAGGCAAGGGCCTTATCTTTTCGAGCCTGTCGTCCCGCCCTTCGCGCCTGAAAAGCTCCTCGAGTTCGATTTCGCGGTCGAAATAATCCTCAAGGGCTTTCTTGCGCCTGCTCGTGATGACGATGATGTCCTCAATGCCGGAGTCGACGAATTCCTGAGCGATGTACGCGATGCTCGGGGTGACGCCGATGGGCAGAAGTTCCTTAGGGACGGTCTTCGTCACCGGCAAAAAGCGGGTGCCGTAGCCGGCCGCGACGATGATGCCTTTCATGCCGCACATTGTAATTGGAGGACGGCTTTCGCGCAATTCGGTCAGCGTCGATTCCGGAGTAACGCTCTTCGAGCGCGTGCCCTTGACCTAAACCCCGAACACCATATACCGTGGAATTCCTTATGCGCCCCCTACAAAAATATTTCAATGCGTATCGCGGCCTTCCTTCATCCCTCTATGTGCTTTTCGGCGCAACAGTCATAAATTCCGTAGGGATGTTCGTTTTTCCTTTTTTGACGCTGTATCTCACGGGGCGGCTCGGCATGAGCCAGAAAGATGCAGGCCTTTTTATCATGATCGTCAACTTTGCCTACATCCCTGCAAACTTTATCGGCGGAAAAATCGCGGATACCTTTGGGCGCAAGAAGCTCATGGTGACCGCGCAGGTGCTGTCTGGCCTCTGCTATATTCCTTGCGGCTTCCAGGGGATAGGCGGGAATATCCGGTGGTTTTTGCTGGCGAGCGTATTCTTCGACGGGCTGACCGACCCAGCGCGCTCCGCCATGATGACCGACTTAACCACCCCGGAAACTAGGCGTCCAGGATTTTCACTGACCTACCTCGGTCATAATCTGGGCTTTGCGGTCGGCATGATCGTCGCGGGCTTCCTGTTTGAACACGCGACGCAGTGGCTCTTTTGGGGCAATGCGATTGCGATCTTCGCCGCCACAAGCCTCGTCGCACTCAAGGTCCCTGAAACCAAGCCAACCTCCGAACAAGTTGAAGCGAGTTTCGGTTCCGGACGGGAAGACGAAGGGCACCGGGGGAATATCGTCCAGGCACTGCTCTCGAGGCCATATCTGATTATCTTTACGCTGTTGACGGGGCTGTACGGCTTTGTGTACGCACAGCACCGCTTTATCTTGCCCCTTCAGACAAAAGCGTTTTTCGGCGTGCAGGGCTCGGTGATCTATGGCACCTTAATGACACTGAACGCGACGATGGTCATTGTGCTCTCTACGCCGATCATGACGCTCACCCAGCGCTGGAGGCCTATCGACGCCGTAGCACTTGCGGGAATCTTGTTTGGGTTGGGCTTTGGGCTCATCGGACTCGCGCCATCCATTCCGCTCATGTACATCACGACGGCGCTCTGGACGCTCGGCGAAATCGTCAATGCCACGAATGAAGGAACGTATGTCGCAAACCACACGCCCATATCGCACCGGGCCAGGTTCCAGGCCATCCTCCCCTTGCTCGGTGGATTGGGCTGGAGTATAAGCCCGCCTATCGTCGGCGCATTCACCGACCACTTCGGGCTGAGGAAAGCCTGGCCACTGCTCGGGGTGATCGCGGCCACCGCAAGTCTCGCCATTTGGTATTTGGGTGTCCTCGAAAGACGATCGCGGAGGAACTCCGAGGCGACAAAAGGCTGAAACCCGTGCTATCTCCATTCAGGCGCGGCTCAATACACATCCGTTCATTGAATTTTGGGAAAAAGTGGCATATCTTTGTACAGTAGCTCCATAGTCGTCGATGCACTGGGGCATCCGTGCTGCCGACGAATACAGACGAATAAAAAAGAGCGCTGGATGGGCGATATTGGATTTGAACCAATGACTTCCACCGTGTGAAGGTGACACTCTCCCACTGAGTTAATCGCCCGCTCAGCACTCTTGATTAGCATCCTAGCAAACGAGGCAGCCGTATGTCAAGGATAGCGAAACGAGGCCGAATGTGAGGATCGATCATATAGTGCCCAGAACAGAAACAGAAGGAGGTACGCCCTTGCCACAGCGCACATTCTTCCGTTCTCCGGCCGAGGAATTGCGCATCGAGCTGACACGAAAATCCCTGCACGTACTGATACTTTTCTGCATTCCCCTGCTCGACATTGCGCCCGCGCTGCCGATCATCGGCCTTGTAGCGGGCATGGTCGTCTACTCTGTCAGCGAGTTGCTCAGACACCGCGGCATCATGGTGCCGGTGATCGCGTCCATCACGGAGAAGGCCGCGCGTCGCAGGGACGGCAACCGCTTTGTGCTGGGGCCCGTGACCCTGGCCCTCGGCGCACTCTTGTCTCTGCTCATCTTCGATCCGCTTCAGGCAAAAGTCGCCATCCTCGCCCTGGGTGTGGGGGACAGTTTTTCAAGCCTTATCGGCAAATCCTTCGGCCGCATCCCCATGCCGCTGTCCGGAGGAAAATCCGTGGAAGGCTCCATCTTCTGTCTTGTGACCGTGCTGGTGGCCGTATTCTTACTCACGGGCAAATTTGTTCCCGCATGCTTCGTCGCCCTGACGACCTCCCTCGTGGAATTCTGGCCGACCAAGGACTGGGACAATGTCCTCATACCGCTCGCTGCGGGCATCGCCGCTTCGCTCGTGTTCTAGTCCTTCCTGGTCATTTCCAAATATAGATTGCATGGAGCCTCTTGATGGCCAGAAGCACACAGAGCACAAAAAAAAGAACCGCACCAAGCCCCCACCCCAAAGGCCGCGTATCCCAAAGCCATATCCACGCAGCGGCCGCAGCCGTCAGCCCCATGCCCACGTACGCATAAGAGGGGTCTTCTCTCAGTCTCGCCGCGACAAGATAATCCACACCGTTGATCGCCACGAGCGCCGTCGTCACGATCATCGTGATGTCCCTATAGCCCGCCTGCAGCGTGAACGAGGCCTGAAAGCGATCGATGCTGATGGGTATGAGCATCGCCAGTACCGCACCGAAGAGTAGCGCGAGGAGATAGGCTGTCTGAGGCCGCTCCTGCCCAAGACCCACCGCATACAGGCCAGAGATGAACAGTGCGACGATCCCCGTAAACCTTGCACCGTACACAACGCGCGTCAATGAGACGAGAGCCCCGATCGAGGTGCTGCGCTGCGCAATTATGAGCATAAGGAGGCGCAGCGTTTCGATATCTGCCAGGAAGAGCCACAGCACGAGGAGGTATACTTCCGCAGAGACTGTCTTCTGAAAGGTAAAGAGCACCACGCTCAAAAGGACAGTGATTCCCAACGTAAAACCACATATCTCCAGGGCCGCGGCCAGCTGAATGCCCACCGGCGCTCCCAGGAAGAAATATTCGGTGTAGAGGCGAGAATCTGCAAGGAAAAAGGGAAGGCGCCTGTCGGTTCCGATCCGTATGGCGAGCAGTATCGCTCCGAGGAGCATCACGAAGCTCAAGCTTGCGAAGAGCCAATACGTAAAGCGAAAATTGCGCGTCGTCACGCACATATCCTACTCCATTACGGCGATTGATTGAAGCATCGCTTTTTACTATAGTATGGCGAATTCCCGAGACCAGAGGTGCGTAGAGATGGCAGAAAAAATCACGGCGCGCGGCGTCGACTATTCGCAATGGTATATCGACATCGTTCTGAATGCGAAATTGGCGGATTATTCGCCGGTGAAAGGCAGCATGGTGATACGACCGCGCGGCTACGCGATCTGGGAAAAGATCCGCGACGAGTTCGACCGACGATTCAAGGAAACCGGCCATGAAAATGCCTATTTCCCCCTCCTCATTCCGATGAGCTTTCTCGAAAAAGAGGCTGAACACGTCGAAGGTTTCGCGCCCGAACTCGCCGTGGTGACGCACGGCGGCGGCGAAAAACTGGAAGAGCCCTACTGCATCCGCCCCACGAGCGAGACCATCATCTGGTCCATGTACCGCAACTGGATCCAGTCGTGGCGAGACCTGCCGCTCCTCATCAACCAGTGGGCAAACGTGGTGCGCTGGGAAAAGCGCACGCGCCTGTTTTTGCGCACCTCGGAATTCCTCTGGCAGGAGGGGCACACGGCCCACGAAACCGAAAAAGAGGCCCGGGAAGAGACCATGCGCATGCTCGAAGTCTACCGCGATGTGGTCGAGCGTCACCTTGCGGTGCCCGTCGTTCCGGGCATGAAGAGCGAGAGCGAAAAATTCGCCGGCGCAGTGGAAACCTACAGCATCGAGGCGATGATGCAGGACAAAAAGGCGCTGCAGGCCGGCACGAGCCACTTCCTCGGCCAGAACTTCGCGCGGGCCTTCGACGTGCAGTTCCAGAACCGACAGGGAGAACTCGAGTATGTCTGGGCGACGAGCTGGGGCGTTTCAACCCGGCTTATCGGGGCACTCATCATGACACATTCGGACGATAAGGGGCTTATACTGCCGCCCACGCTCTCGCCCGAAGACGCGGTGATCATCCCCATCTATCGCAACGACACAAAGGCGGCGGTGACCGCATATGCCGAAAAACTGCAGGCCGGGCTCAAGGCCGCGGGATTCAAGGTCGTCCTCGATGCCGACGATGCCTCGAGTCCCGGCTGGAAATTCGCCGAATGGGAGATGCGCGGCACGCCGGTGCGCATCGAAATCGGCCCCCGCGACATGCAGTCGAATCAGGTCGTCATGGTCCGGAGAGATACGGGAGAAAAACTCTTCGTTCCCGTGGGAGAGGTCCCCACAAGGCTCAAGGAACTGCAGTCGCTCATCCAGAGCTCGCTCTTCGCCCGGGCAAAGGCCTTCCGCGACGAAAACACCGTGCCGATAACGGACCTTGGAGGTCTCATCGAATTCTTCGGTGTGGAGACCGCAGGCACGAGTGGTGCGAAAGGCGGTTTCGCGGAGGCGCTCTGGTGCGGCTCCGCCGAATGCGAAGCTTCGCTTAAAGAGAAGACCAAGGCCACGCTGCGCTGTTTGCCGCTCGGCAGGCAGGAGCACGTCGAAGGCAAATGCGCAATCTGCGGTGCACCGGCCAGGCACCTCGCCATCTTCGCACGCAATTATTGACAAAGCACGCGCGGCCTGGCAATTCGCTGGCCGCGCTTTTTCTACCAGCCGACCCTGGAAGAGCTCTCCCAGAGGTCCTGCACGAAGAGATTCACCGCCGTATTTCTCGTCGAGGCGAGCACGAGCCGGTCCTGCTGCCCACCCGATGTGCCGACGCTCACTGCCGTCGGCGCAGATAAGGTGCTCGACGACCACGAATCGATGAGCACGACATCGCGCGAGGGTCGACCGTTCCAATAAACGCCCACCAAAAAGCTCGCGACGGCGGCAACCGTCACGATGCTCGCCGACAGGACAAGGCGGCGCACCTTCCGCGGTCGCTGTTCGGCTTTCCGGTACACCTGCGCAAAATCGGGGAACAAAGGAGCAGACGCCATAGCGCCGTCTCTCAACGCAACCTTGAGATCGATCTTTTTCTTTTCAGTCGAGCTCATAGCCCATCTCCCTGAGCAGTGTGCCCAATTTCTCCCTCGCGCGGAACAGCCTCGATTTTACGGTGCCGAGGGGCAGATTGTACATCGCTCCCAGTTCTGCAAGCCCTTTGCCCTCCACCTCGTGCAGATAGAGCATCGCTCGGTCCTCTGGATCGAGCTTTTGCATGGCGGCGGCGAGCATCCGACTCGCCTCTTCTTTCAGCACATGCGCCTCGCCTGTCGTGTGTGGGCTCTCAAGTGAAAGCGACTCGAACGCTTCGACCTGGATGCTGTGCGCATGGTGGCGAGCCAGCCTGCGCACGACGTCGACGCTCGCCATCCGGCAAATGCCGTACAGATAGGCGCCGAGAGAGCCATCCCTTCGCCACCGAGGCAGGGCCTTGTATATCCTGATGAGCGATTCTTGGGCTGCCTCTTCGGCGAGATCAGGGTCGAAGGCCACAAAGGCGGCGCAGTAGCCGCGGATGCGGTCCCACCAGCGCCACATGAGCCGCTCGAAGGCTCCTTTGTCGCCTCTGGAGGCCTCGGCGGCGAGCTCGAGGTCGAAGAGGTCGTCGCCAGCGGCGCCCGAGGCCGACGCTTCTTGGGAGGAGGCCGACGGGAGGCGGCCCGATTCCTTTTTGCCTGTGCTCATGGCCCGCACCAGTATTTCATCACTGATCATAAATATACTACTTCTTTGCCTTTGGGGCCTCACATGATCTGCCGCAATATGGTCAGGAGCCTGCTGTACATGGCCACTTCTTGAGGCCTTAACCCCTTTGCGCTGAAAGAATTCGCAAATTGGCCCATTTTCTCCGACATCCGGGCCTCGCGCACCAGAAAGAGAATCGTCTGCCAGCGATCCTCTCCCAAAATTTTGCGAATCGCCACCTGCCGCTCAAACTGAATCATCCTCACGGTCTTCTCGTAGGCAAGGCTCTTCGATATCGCATCCTCGATCGACTTCATGTCAGGGTCGGGATCGAGGAGCATATTCGTCACCTGCGTCTGATAAATTTTGATCTCGTTCTGGGCCCTGGACAGTTCGAGTTCTCTCGAGTCGAGAACTTTCTCAAGCCTGTCCAAATCGTCTTCGCTGAGGTTCAGTCGGCGGAACCATTCGCGCACCGCTCCGGAGCCCATCACGCCTTGGTTTCTCATGCCCATGCCTGACCCAGCCTGTGCGTTCGCATAAGGGACATGCACCAATGCGGCGCTGGCCAAAACGAGCACGAAGACCAAGGCACCTCTCCATCTCATCTGTCGTTCCTCCACATTCTTCTATATATTGTGTCGCTGCTCCATGCGTTTCGGTTGCACAATTACAATTATCGCACAACATAGAACTGAAAAAAGCCGCTCGGCACGGACGGCCGGCGGCTTTGGCCAAAATTCCAAAAAAGCGCGGGCCTTATGCGCCCTTACTTGTGTCGCTGCTGTTGGTGCTGCGACTCGTGCTGCTGTTGCTGGTGTTCCCTTCAAAAATCTTGTTGATCTCGAGGATGCTGTCCGCACGGATTTGCTGGATCTGCTTCTGCAGGTCGGCAATCTTGTTGATAGACTCGTCGATCTTGGCTTTGTCGGGGTTGGCGCTCCAGAGCAGCGTATTGAGCGTGAGCCTTTCTGCCCGGACCTCATTCTGCAGCGGCAGAATCTTGGCCTGGGTGTCCTGCAAGATCTTCACTACTTTATCCTTGTCCGCGGCGGAGAGCGCTTCGAACTTGTAATAATACGGGCAGGCGCGTAGGCCATAGGCCTTCATCATTCCTCCGTAGGCCATTGGAGGAACTGCAGGCCCTTTGCCGGGCAAGGCGGGAGGCGCGGGAATCCGATACCCTCGCGAACCCCAACTCCGCATTCCACCAAACCCCTGGGCAAACGCGCCGGCGGTAGCGGCAATGAGCATCGCACCCACCATCAGAAGCATAATCGTCTTTCTCGATATTCTCATGTCCTTCCTCCCTTGAAGGTTTGTTGTTCGTTAAAAAGTCGCACGAAGAGAATGCAGGGTTTCATGCAAAGGCCAAAAGTTATATTTTTTCATGTTCGTCGGGGCCCTTTATTCGTGTTCTCAAGCTTGGGTAAAGGTTGAGAACACTGATGGAGCCCCTCACCCGTTGTTCTTCGACGGCCTTGGTGCTTGTGATCTTTCCTTGCACGCCCCGAATCATTACTCTATTTAAAAAAAGAGAGTCAGAAGAAAAGCCTGGCACAGACCGGATTCTCTTTCTCTCTGCTATTGTCGCAAAACAGGAGTTTCGCATGTCGTTCGTTCTGCAGAAAGAAGCATCTGTCCCCGAACTAGACTCGATCGTCAGACTGTACCGCCACGAGCCGACGGGCGCCCGGCTCCTCTCCGTCATCAACAAGGATGAGAACAAGGTTTTCGGCATCACGTTCCGCACGCCCCCACGGCGCAGCGACGGCGTCGCCCACATCATCGAGCATTCGGTGCTCTGCGGCTCCCGTAAGTATCCGGTCAAAGAGCCTTTCGTAGAGCTCATGAAAGGCTCGCTCAATACCTTTCTCAATGCGATGACTTATCCCGATAAGACCTGTTATCCCGTGGCCAGCACGAATCTCAAAGACTTCTACAATCTCATCGATGTCTACCTCGATGCAGTCTTCTATCCGAATCTCACCGAGCACACCTTCATGCAGGAAGGTTGGCACTACGAGGTGGACCCGGCCACCAAAGCCCTCAGCTACAAGGGTGTCGTCTTCAACGAGATGAAGGGCGCCTACTCCGATCCTGACGACATGCACGACGATCTCTGCCGGAGAAGCCTTTTTCCCGACACGCCCTACGGGTTCGATTCCGGCGGAGACCCGTTGGAAATTCCTTCGCTCACCTACGAGGAATTCGTGGACTTCCACACAACATATTATCATCCGTCGAATTCCTTCATTTTCTTCTACGGCGACGACGACCCCGACACGCGCCTTGCCATGATGGAAGACTGGCTCGCTCCCTTCGGACAAGCCACGATCGAATCCTTGCCGGCCGCACAGTCAGGCTTTTCCGCACCGCGCCACCTCGAGTACAGCTACCAGGCGACCGACGGGGAGAGCGCTAAGGCTTACGCTGCCGTCAACTGGGCCCTCTACGAACACGGGGAGCCCGAGCTTTCGATGAAGGCCTCGGTTCTGTTCCATATTTTGACCGGGACGCCCGCTTCGCCGCTGCGCAAAGCGCTGATCGACTCGGGGCTCGGCGAGGACCTCGCCGGCTTCGGCTTCTCCGAAGAGCTGCGCCAGACGGCATTCTCGATCGGGCTTAAGGGTGTGGATCCTCCCAGCGTCGCCGACGTCGAAGCGCTCATCTTGTCGACGCTTGGGCAGCTCGCGCGGAACGGCATCGATGCCGATACCGTCGCAGCCTCGATCAACACCCTGGAATTCGCCCTCCGCGAGAAGAATACCGGGCGCTTTCCGCGCGGGTTGGCCATCATGCTCGACGCGCTCAACGACTGGCTCTACGACCACGATCCCGTCGCGGCCATCTCCTTTGCGGAGCCGCTTGCAAGGGTCAAAAAGGCTGCCGCCGAAAACCCGAGGCTCTTCAGCGACCTCATCGATGCGCTCCTCCTGCGCAACACCCACCGCACCACGGTCGTGCTCCTGCCTTCGGCCGACGCCGCCAAGGCGCGGGAAGAAAAGGAAAAGGCCATGCTCGCCCGGGCGCAGGCTGGGCTCGACGCACAGGCGCTCCAAGAGATAGAGAAGACCGCGACGACGCTCAAAACCTTGCAGGACACGCCCGACAGTCCGGAAGCGCTGGCCACAATTCCGGTCCTCTCTCTCGACGACATTCCGAAACAGGCGCCCGTGCTTCCTTCCGAGCCGCTGGAACTGGGGATCGGCGCAAAGGCACTTCCACGCATGGCTTCAGAGGGCGCCACCGAGGTTGGACTCCGCGCGTACTACCACGAGCTTGCGACGAGCGGCATTTTATACCTGGATCTAGGCTTCGACTTCGGCGCGCTCGAGTCGAAACTGTTGCCCTACGTGAGCCTCTTGGGACGCTTCTTGCTCGAGATGGGCACCGATAAAGAAAATTTCGTGCAGCTTATCCAACGTATCGGCATGCACACCGGCGGCATACGGGGCGCCTCGGTGTCCGCGACATCCTGGGAGACCAAAAAGCCTGTGCCATGGTTCTTCTTGCGGGCCAAGGCCCTGCCCGAAAAGGCCTCGGTGCTGGCGGACATCCTGGAGGACGTTTTGGTGCGCTCCCGGTTCGACGACCGCGAGCGCGTGCGGCAAATCGTGCTCGAAGAAAAGGCCCAGACAGAGGCGATGCTCGTGCCGGCCTCGGCACGTATCGTCGGCCTCAGGCTGCGCTCGCGCTACAATGCCGCCGACTGGGCTTCCGAGCGCCTCTACGGGATTGAGCACCTGTTCTTCCTGCGCGACCTGGCGCGGCGCATCGAGGAGGATTGGCCTTCAGTGCTGGCCGACATGGAAGAGCTCCGCGGCGCGCTCATCAGCCGCGACAATCTCCTTGTGAACGTGACCGCGGACAGAGCGACGCTCGAGGCTTCCAAGGACGCCATCGCGCGCATAGCCAGCGCGCTTCCTTCGCGCCGCGCATCCTCCACGTCGGAAGCAAGCGCGCCCGCTTTTGGCACATCCTGGATCGACGATGCGCTCGCAGCCAGCGAGGCTTCCGCGCTCCGCCCAGGCCTCGAAACGCTCGAACTGCCGACCCAAGTGAACAGCGTCGGCATGATTCTGCCACTTCGGAATCTCCACGAGGCGGCCGGCGGTGCCTATGTCGTCACCAAATATCTCGATGCCGTCTACCTGTGGGGACAGGTGCGCGTCATGGGCGGGGCCTACGGCGGCTACTCCAGCATCGACCTGGCCTCCGGCCTCCTCATGCTGCTCTCGTACCGCGATCCCAACCTCGAGCGCACCATCGAGGTATACCGCAAGGTCTCGGACTACCTGCAATCGACCGAAGTTTCAAATGACGAAATACACAAGGCCATCATTGGAACCATCGGAGAGCTCGACGCGTACCAGCTTCCGGACGCCAAAGGCTTCAACGCGCTCATGAACGAGCTCACCGGCTATACACAAGAAGCGCGCCAGGCCATCCGCGACCAAATATTGGCCGCAGACGCCGGCGATTTCCGCCGCCTCGGCGCAATGATCGAAGAGGCGCTGGAGCGCTCGATGACGGTGGCGCTGGCCGCGCCGGAACGCGTAGAAAAGGCCTTGCCGGCGCTGCCAAAGCCAGTCGAGCGCCTCTCAGTGTATTGACTCGAAGGCTGCAGGATCGAGCTTGTCGAGCAGCGCCTGATCCCCAACCGCGGCCCACAGGAAAGCGCCGTTCATGAAGTACGTATCGAAGGCCTTCTGGACAGCCGGCGCGTCGAGCATTTCGATGCGCGCTTGATCCTTGAGCCAGTCTGCGGGGTCCCCAGTCAGCCGCACCGAACGGATCATCAGCGAGGCGATGCCAGCATTGTTGCGCACCGCCTCGAAATAGTCGTTCATATAGAGCTGTTTGTACGTGTCGATTGCCTCGGCGATCGGCATATAGCCGTCGCCCTCGGTCTTCGCCGGGTCTACGGAAACCACCCGTCCTCTCGCCATCAGCTGCGCCGCCTCGTCGATGTAGGCCTTAATTTTGTCCGGCGCGTTCGTCTTGTACATCATGACGGAACCATAATTGGCCGAGAATCCCCGAATCGTCGCCGAAGGCGTGTAGACTGCGCCGTACTTGTCGCGCACCACCGAGAAGAGCAGGTCCGAAAAAATGCGCGCGGCGAGCGCCGTCGCGAAATAATCATCCCTTCCGGGGGCGGGCGCCGCAAAGTCGCCCCTCAGGTAGATCGTCCCCTTCGACTGATCGTGCGCCTTGGTGATGAGCGTCCCCGACGGCCCCATCGGGAAGGCCGCCGGCTTCGGTACCGCGCCGAGCCGCAGGTCCGGGATGTTCCCCAACAGCCCATCCAGCTTGCGCGCCAGCTCCGCAGGATCGAAGTCCCCCACGGCCACCACGAAGATCCTATCCGCCGAGAAATGCTCCCTGTACCATTGGCGGGCATCGCCGGCCGTCATGGACTCGATGCTCTCTTCGGCACCTTCAGGATTCACCCCGTAAGGATGCCCTTTAAAATAGACCTCATTGATGATCTTCTGCGTCGTCGACCAGGGATTCTGATCCATCGCCTGGAGCGCGAGCGACGCATCCTCTTTGCTCTTGTCGAAGTCTGCCTGGTCGAACGAGGGGGCGGTGAGCATATCGCCCCACAAGTCGAGGAGTTCATCGCGATATTTGTCGAGCGTGGTCAGGCTGAAAGTCGAGTACTCAAACTGCACCGCCGCGGCGATGTTCGAAGACCTGCGATCTAGGATCGCGGCGGCCCTTTCGTACGGGTAGTGCTGCGAGCTCCGGGCCATGGTGGTGAGCGCGATCTTTTCCCAGCCGGCGCGCTCAGGAGGCGTCACCAGCGAGCCTCCATTCAGCACGAGCGAAATATAGAACACCCGATTTGCGTTCTGCACCTTCATGTAGACGGGTATGCCGTTGGAAAGGACCGCCTTCGTGAAGGTCGGGGCGTTTTCGCGCACGAAGGCGGTCTGGGCGCCCGCGCCCGCCGCAACGATCGACAAGAACACCAGCACCGCGATCCATTGCAGAAGGCGCACAAGCCTCAACGATCCCACAACGCCCCGTCTCTGGAATTTCGTCGCATATTTCATGTCAGCCTCCTCAACGCTGCTGCCACCAGAAGGCATTCTGTGCGGTGACCCGAGTGTAGCCGAGCTCCTTGATATTCGCGTCCATGCGAGGGTCGGCATCGAACGTGCTCGTGCGCAGCCGCACCAAGGTCGCCGCAGGCCCCGTCAAATATTTCTTTATGAGCGCAGAAATATCCTCCCAGGTGACCTTTCTGCAGTTCGCCTCGTAGTTGAAAAAATACTCCGTGCCGGCCGTGGACCACCAGAATGTGAGCGTATCCGTCACAAAGGAGCCTGCGGATTCGAGCGCATAGATGTTCTGATCGACCAGCTTCGTCTTGGCCTCCTCGAGCGCGCCATCCCCAAAATAGGCCTGGGGGTCGGCCGCAATCCGTGCAAACTCGTCCAGCACGGTCTTTCGAAGGTTCTCCACGCGCTGGAGCACAGGCTCCTCGGTCGCGGGCTTCTGCACGAGCATATAGGTCGAAAAAATGTAATTTCCTCCATCCCGCGCCGTCGGATACGTAAAATCGATGTACTCCGCATCGTACAGGCCGAACACCTTCCTCATTATCTCGGACTTGAAGGGCCCCGAGGGCGACGACAGCAAAAAAAGCAGAACGTCGGACACATAGGTGTCGAAGGTCTGGCGCGTCACGTCGGGCCCCCTCCAGCGGAACTGAACCTGCGCGATTCCCCTATAGAACTGATCTTCGGCGGTCACGAGCCGGATGCCCTCAGGGATCGGCCCCTGGGCAGGCTCGGCGAGCTCCGGCTGGGGCGCCATGGCCCATGTTCCGAACGACGCCTCCGCAAGCGCCTTCACCTCCTCCAGCGTCGTGTCCCCGCCGACGAGCAGGGCCGTGTTGCTGGGCACATAATAGGTCCTCTGCATGTCGCGCAGCTCGGCGACCGTGGCATGCTCGATATTCGACTCAGGGCCGTCGATATTCTTGCGCCATGGGAATGTGCTGAACATCCGCGATTCAAGGGCATTCGACGCGATCTGTCCAGGGTCGCTGTGATACCCGCGGATTTCGTTGAGCACGACCTGCTTCTCATTCTCGAGCACCGTTTGGTCGAGGGTGGGGCTCATGACGGCGTGGGCCCAAAAATCGACCGCATCGGCGAGTTTCTCCGAAGGCACCGTGATGTAGTAATTGATGTACTCCCTGCCGGTCGCGCCGTTCCAGCTCGTCGTGCCCATGCGGTTGAGCGCCGCGGTGAAGGCTTCCTTCGTCGGGTATTTGTCGTTGCCGTTGAACATCATGTGCTCGTACAAATGGAATAATCCCGCCGTCTCGGGCGTCTGCGCGAGGGCTCCCGCCCTGAAAGCCACGCACACGGTGACGAGCGGCACCGCATGATTTTCCACCACGAAGACCTCAAGCCCGTTGTCGAGCGTCGCATTCCGCACCGCATTTTCCTGAGCCAGAACGAGGCTCGGGAACAGCAGTGCCGCCACCAGCACGAACACGAAACCCAACCTCATCTTGTTTCGTCTCATACAACGTCTAACCTCCTTCCGCCTGCCGCGTACGGCGCGAAGCAGCTCTCTACTCATCATCCTCTCGCCCGCCCGCCTTCGGCCTCATATCCCAGCACCATGTGCCAAGGCCGCATTCCTGTCCTGCGCATCGATATCCAGGGCGTCCCAGGGATACACGATCCAGACGTCGCCGAGCGTCTCTCCCACAAAAACCTTCGAAACGCCCGGAGGAAACTTTCCTCTTTTTTCCTTGCGCTTATCGTGGAGCACCGCGACTGCCAAGGCCTCGGGGTGATACGCGAGCAGTTCGTTCGTGCAATATTCGAGCGTCACCCGCGAATCGTCGACCTCGTCCACCAGCAAAATGCGCTTGCCCGCCAACTTCTTCTCGGCCTCTTCGATCCACTGCACCTTGCGGGGATAGTCCATCGGTTTATCGTTCAGATCGTAATAGGCGATGCCCACCGCCAGAATCGGCTTGCCGAGGTAGGTCCGCAGGATGCGCGCCGGAATGAAGCCGCCCGAGCCGATCGCCACGATGACGTCGGGATTGAACCCGCTTTCCTTGATCTGGCCGGCAATCGACTGCCCAAGCTTATGAATCATCTGATAGGTGTAATAGAGTTTTTTCATACTCTGATTTTACGTGAACTTGTGGTTTCGGGCAAGAGAACGCATTGCCTCATTAAAAGTTAAGCAAAATGGGTTGACAAGCATTGCTGATAACGATTATCATTTTCATTAAAGCAACCTTGAAGAATATCCCATATACTATTCTCTCACGGCGGCAAGAGGCCCTACGAAATGAACGAGTTGGTGAAGTTCGAAAATTACCTCCGCGCCCATGGTCAGAAGATGACCAGGCCGCGCAGAGTCATCCTCGAGGCATTCTTGGGCACCGAAGGGCACCTGACGATCGACGACATTCTGCGCGAGGCGAAGAAGATCGACGCAGGCATAGGACAGGCCACGGTGTTCAGGACGATCCGGCTGATCGCCTCCGCAGGCCTTGCGCGCGAGGCCCTGCAAGAGGACGGCGCGCGCACGTTCGAACACCTGGCCGATCACCCCCACCACGACCACCTGCTCTGCGTCGGCTGCGGCAAGGTAATCGAATTTCTGAACCCGAGTATCGAAAAAGAACAGCAGAACATCTTTGCCCAGTATGGGTTCGAGCCGCGCGGGCATATGATGGAACTATTGGGCTTGTGTCCGGAATGTCAGGCAAAAGAGCGAGGGGAACACTAACATGCTGCTTGCGGAACTTGGTCCAGGCCAGAGGTTCGTCGTGCGCCGCATTGCATTCGGCGGAGAAATAGGTAAAAGGCTTGCGGACCTTGGGTTCGTGTCGGGCATAGAAGGAGAAGTCGTGCGCGCCGCGCCCTTCCGCGGGCCCATGCAGATCCGCCTTGGAGATTACGACCTCATCATGCGCCGCCACGAGGCGAAGCTCGTCGAGGTGGAGCCGCTTCCGCAGACCGCCACAGAGCAGGCCGCATCTGAAGCCCGTAGGCCCATCGACTTGCGGCTGCATCTCCGGCCGCACTTCGGCCGCAGGGAGGCCGACATCCGGCACTACCACCGGGCATTCGGCAAAAAATCGCGGGGTTGTCACTGATTCTATGCGTTCTCACAGGAGTAATCCATGCAGGATACAAAGGTGCTCACCATTGCGCTGGCGGGTAATCCCAATGCCGGAAAAACGAGCATTTTCAATGCGCTGACCGGTGCACACCACAAGGTGGGCAATTATCCCGGCGTCACCGTGGAAAAGCGCGAAGGCAGCATCGAGTTCCAGGGGCGGAATATCCACATTGTAGACTTGCCAGGCACGTACAGCCTCACTGCGTACGCGCTCGACGAAGTCGTGGCACGGGACTTCGTGCTCAACGAAAAACCCGACATCATCGTCGACGTGCTCGACTCCACCAACCTCGAGCGCAATCTGTATCTTCTGCTCCAGCTCATCGAGCTGGGACTGCCGGTGGTCGCCGCCCTCAACATGGCCGATGAGGCCGCGGAAAAAGGCATTATTATCAATCACACACTGCTTTCCAAAACGCTCGGCGTGCCGATGGTTCCCACGGTGGGCTCCCGCGGCGAAGGCGTCCGCGAACTGTTGGAAACGACGATCGCGACGTTCGACGGACACACCCTGCCCCGCATGCCCAACTATGGTGCAGACATCGAGGCGCACATAAAGACACTCGAGGACCTCCTCAAGGAGGACCAGGCGTTCGCCACAGCTTATTCTCCCCGTTGGATGGCCATAAAACTCATCGAAAAAGACCCCGACGCACACAGGCGCATCGAAGGGCTCGGGAATGCGGCAGACATTCAAACAGCCACGGAGGCGGCCTGGCACTGGATCACGCTCCACTACGGCAAGGATCCGGAAATCATCATGTCGGAACAGCGCTACGGCTACATCCACGGCGCGGTTTCGGAAGCGATTCACCGCAAACGTCTGCGCGGCATTTCGCTGACCGAGCGAATCGACCGCTTCGTGATGCACCCCTTCGTCGGGACGCCGCTCTTCTTCTTCATCATCTGGGCGATCTTCAAACTGACCTTCGCCCTCGGGGAATACCCGGTCGCGTGGCTCGAGCAGCGGTTCGGAAACCTCGAAGCCGTGGTCCAGCGCTCGACGCTTCCTGCCGTGATCCAGGACCTGCTCATCAACGGGATCATTCACGGTGTGGGCGGGGTGCTCTCCTTCGTGCCGCTCATCGTGATCCTCTTTTTCTGCATTTCTTTTCTCGAAGATACCGGGTACATCGCGCGCGCCGCATTTTTGACCGACCGCTTCCTGCACGCGATCGGGCTGCACGGGCAGTCCTTCATGCCGCTCATGCTCGGTTTCGGGTGCTCCGTCCCCGCCATCATGGCGACGCGCACCCTCAAGAGCCCGAAAGAGCGCATCGCGACGATTCTTGCCATTCCGTTCATTTCCTGCGGCGGCAAGCTGCCGATCTACGTGCTGCTCGCGGGCACTTTTTTCCCGAGTAACGCTTCCACCGTGGTGATGCTGATGTACGCTTCCGGGCTCGTCCTGAGCGTTCTGTCCACATTTTTTCTGAGGCGGACCGTGCTCAAGGGAGCGTCGATGCCCTTCGTCATGGAGCTGCCGCCATACCGCATGCCCACTTTGAAAGGCGTGCTCTGGCACGTGTGGGAAAAGACCTGGAGCTACATGCGCAAGGCCGGGACGATCATTCTGGCGGTGTCGGTGCTCATGTGGCTCATCACGTCGTATCCAAAGGCCGCGGGAATCGATGCGTTCACAGCCAGCGCCCGCTCGTCGGTGACGGCGGCGCAGCCCGGGCTCAGCGATGCGGCCGTTTCCGCGAAGGTCGAAGGGCTCGTACGCCAGTACCAGCTCGAACAGAGCATCGCGGGCCGGATCGGCAAGATCATCGAGCCTGTTCTCGCGCCCATCGGCTTCACATGGAAGATCGGCGTAGCGCTGCTTCCCGGCCTCACCGCGAAGGAACTCGTCGTTTCGACGCTGGGAGTGCTGTACGGTGCGCCCCTCGACGGCGACAGCGAAGGACCTTCCTTGCGGCAATCCCTGCGCGAGGCGCCGGACTGGTCCCCCCGCATAGCCCTGGCGCTGATGGTCTTCATCCTCGTCATGCCGCCATGCTTCGCCTCGCTGGCCACGATCCGGGCCGAGGCGGGGGACAAGTGGCTTGCCTTCCAGGTCGCCTATTCGCTGGCGCTGGCGTGGGTCCTCTCTTTTCTAGTGTCGGTGCTGGGGGGTGCGCTGGGTATGGTGTGACGGCCCCCTACTACTTTGACTTTTTGTCTTCCAGTAACCCTGTCTTGATGTATTTTTTCATTAATTCATAAATATCTTTTTTGTCGCCACTTTTTCGAATCCCTACTGCCACAATAATAACGATGATTTCTTCTTCGATGACGTTATAAATAATCCTATACCGTTGCCCCGCAGCACGAATCGAACGATAGCCTTTTAACGGTCCTTGTAATGGCTTTCCTAACAAAAGCGGTTCTTGTTTTAAAGCCTCAATTTTATTGATAACCTGTCTCTGTACCTTCGAATCGAGCTTCTGTATGGTTTCTGCCGCGACGAGGGTGAGTTTAATGGTGTACATTGAGTTCGTTCTTGAAGGTGTCGAAATCAACGAGCTCATTATGCTCGAGCTGAGAAATACCCTTTTTCAACGCACCGAAGAGTTCCTCATCAGAGATGATGTCGAGTGTCTCAGCGATACTTTCGTACGTATCCCATCTGAGTAAGGCATAGACTTCTTTTCCATGATTTGTGATCGAGATGGTGTCATCATAGGCAAGATCTTTGGCGAGCGATGTGATTTTTTTCCTCGCTTCGGAGATAGACATCTGCTTAATCATAAAACCTCCTGAACAAATGTACAATATAATGTACACAATATCAAGAACAAAAGGTACACCAAGTAGTTAGCGTATATCCATAAAAATGATGTCACCCGCAGGAGCGCTTGGCTGACATGGCCTCATACGATGAAGAGTCGAACGAACTGAACCTAAGCATGCCCTACAGCTTGAAGCTGATCCCTGCGCCGATGGTCAGCCCGCCGTATTCTCTGAAGTGGATGCGATCGAGCGGCATCCAATAGTCAGCCCCCACATCGACATACAGACGTATGTCTCTGCTGACGAGGTACCCTATTCTTCCTCCTGCCTGCGCCCCCAGGTGCGTAAGGCTGTCGGATTCATACCCGATCGGCGGCACGGCAATATGCACGTATGTCAAACCTACTCCCGCATAAGGGGCTATGTGGAGCCTTCCTATCGGAATCATGTACTCCGCGCCAAATATTGCATTGACGGGGACGATATCCACGACTGTCGTGACAATTGCATTCCCCAGCGGTATCTGTATACCCACAAAAGGCCGCAGAGGATAAAAGCCCCTCGATGCAGTCATCCTGAAGCCTGGGAGCATCTGGCCTCCGCTTGAATGGAAATACAGATCGAAATCGACGCCTTGCCGCGCTATCTCCTTGAGCTGGGTGTCGGCGTTGAGCCCTGCGGAGGCATAGAGCACGCGTCCGGTCGAGACTTGCTGGCTCACGTCGGTGATCACGATGAGCCCCGCTTCACGGGTGTCTTCGATGATGCCGAAGGTCCGTTTCTCTACGATTGCATACTCGTCGCCCTTTTTCAGGCCCATGTTGGCGCCGAGCTGAATCTTGACCGTCGGCCCTTGGACCTCAAGAATGCGCGTATTGATCTGGAACTGAGGGATGGACCGGATTTTGTATTCGAGCTGAGGTGGAATGGCGTTGATGGCATACATGACCGCACTGTTCATGCTCGTCTTGTCGCTGCCCGATGTGTCGATAGACTCAACCGCAACAACCGTTGCATCGTGCGCGACGTCGATGAAGGTGAACCCCGTGGTGATGCTGCAGTGCCACGTCGCGGCCTTGGCATCCCAATACACCGCAAAATTCGTCACGACCGGCACCACGACGATGAACGCGCCGGTGAGGCGCTCAAATTCCGCCTTGGTGAGGAAGGCCTCCCCAAACTGATACTGCTCCGGCACGACAACATTGCCCTGCTTCGTCCGGCGCAGCGCATCGATGAACTGCTGTAAACCATGGGAAGACAAGCGCTGTGCCGTGCCGAACACCCTAAAGCGGCCGATATCGGAAAACACCTCTTGAATCTTCAGGTCAATCGTGCCAAGAGCCTGAAAGGGGATGAACCACCCGTAATAGCCGAGGGAGAAAACCGCGATGTCCTGTTTGGTGCTCACGACAGGCTGCGCGCCTGCACCCAAAAGACTTGCCAATATAAACACAAGCACCACGCCCACGGCGAGCCGACGGGATTTCATGCGGCACCCCCTCTTTTAGCTTCAAATGATTTCTGACTCGAAAACAGCTGTATTATACGAGGGCATCCGCAAACAAATCAATTCGAAGAACGGCACCTTTTAAGCTTAGCGCGGATTTGAGGCCATTTTCTCACTTCTTTTGCCGTGCCCACCAGTCAACACACAAGCGCCGCCGTGGCACGTTTGCCTCACCACCAATGAGCCTTACACGGCTCGATTCTTAAACTCTGACAGTTTTGAGTGCACCAGCCCAGCGCACGAGCTGATCGAGCATGGTCTTCAGCGTATCCGCCTGGACCGGAGTCGGTTTGAACACGCTGAAATTCTCAAAATCGCTGAAGAGCGAAAGGTGGACGGCGGTTCGCACATCGGCCATCTGGAGCTCTCCTGCCACAAGGCGGAGGCTCTCCACGGCGCGGGCGCCGCCCATGGAGCCATAGCCCACAAAGCCGACTGCCTTGTTGTTCCACTCGGCGTAGAGAAAATCCAAGGCGTTCTTGAGGGCTGCCGATGTGCCGTGGTTGTACTCCGGAGTGACAATGACAAAGCCGTCGAACTGGCTGATTTTCTGGGCCCATTTTTTGGTATGATCCTTCGAGTACTGGTGCAGTGAGGGCGGCACAGGCTCATCCAAGAGCGGCAGGTTATAATCTTTGATGTCGACGATCTCGAATTCGGCATCGCTGCGTCCCTTTGCCTGAGAAAGTACCCATTGGGCGACCGCCTCGTTGTTGCGTCCGGGGCGCGTGCTTCCTGTAAGAATAGCGATCTTTACCATATCGGTATCTCCTTTGATGGTTCGTGTAGATCGAACATACAGGAGAAATATAATAAAATTTTAATATTATCGTCTATAAATATTTATACATATACAGATATACTAAAAACCCTTAGCCCCGATGCGTTGCCCGCCGCATGCAAAAATCGTGTTGCGCGGCAGGACAAAGCGGCGTATCATTATCATGCTCGAGTTTTTTCCATAAGGAGGTCGTATGAAAAGGTTTTTTGTCATACTCTGCGCACTTCTCGCGATGACCATGTCGCTTGCAGCGCAGAGCAAATCCGTGGACCTGACGTTCATCGAAACGTCGGATATCCACGGCTCAATCTATCCATACAATTTCATCACCGCAAAGCCGGCCGCCACATCGCTCGCTCAGGTGGCCAGTCTCATCAAAGAAGAGCGCTCCGATCCGGAAGCAAATGTGGTCGTTCTCGAGAACGGGGATTCTCTGCAGGGCCAGCCCACGGTGTACTACTACAACTTCGAGAAGACCGATGGCCCGCACATCTGGTCGCAGGCAGTCAATTTCCTTGGGTACGATGCGGTCGGCGTAGGCAACCACGACATCGAGGCAGGCCACGCAGTGTACGATAAGCTCTACGAAGAGATGCAGGCGCCTGTGCTGTGCGCGAACGCGGTGAAGCCCGATGGAACGCCTTATTTTCAGCCCTACACCGTGATCGAAAAAGCTGGGATAAAGATCGCAATTCTCGGCATGATCACGCCGAAGATCCCTGATTGGCTGCCGCCTCAGTTCTGGACCGGCATGCAGTTCGAAGACATGGTGCAAACTGCCAAGAAGTGGGTGCCCATCATTCAGGAGAAAGAGCACCCTGACCTGCTCATCGGCCTCTTCCATGCGGGCGTCGACTACACCTACGGCAACGTCACCCGCGACACGCCGAACAACGAGAACGCCGCGCAGCTCGTGGCCGAAATGGTGCCTGGCTTCGACCTCATATTCGTCGGCCACGACCACGCAGGATGGGCCGGCCAGGGATGGGACCCCGTCAACAAGAAAAAGATCGACGTCAAGGACCCGAACGGAAAAGTCGTCCCCATCTACGGACCGCTCAACGCCGCCCGCAACGTGGCCGTGGTGAAGATGAACCTCACCTGGAACGACCAAACCCAAAGCTGGGACAAGATCGTGCGCGGCGGCCTCATCGACATGACAAAATACCAGCCAGACCCCGAGTTTATGGCCAAATTCCAGCCAATGTTCGACGAAATCAAAACATGGGTGGACCGCCCGATCGGCAAAATGGAAGGCAGCATTTCCACGCGCGAATCGATGTTCGGCGACTCGGCCTTCGTGGACCTCATCCACAGGATCCAGCTCGATCTCTCCAAAGACCCGAGCCTGGGCCTTATGCCGGCCGACATCTCCTTCGCCGCGCCGCTCTCGGCCGACGCCAAGCTCCCGTCGAGCGCGGACGGCACGCTCTATGTGCGCGACATGTTCAACCTCTACGTCTACGAGAACTTCCTGTACACCATGACGCTCACCGGACAGCAGGTCAAGGACTTCCTCGAGTATTCGTATCAGTACTGGTTCGACACCATGCCGAACGAAGGGAACCACCTCATCGCGTTCCAGAGGGACAAAGAAGGCAAACTGATATTCGACAACCGCACCAACATGCCGATGACCGCCACACGCTACTACAATTACGATTCAGCGGCCGGCATCAACTATGTGGTCGACGTGACTCAGCCTCCGGGACAGCGAGTCTCCATCTCCAGCATGTCCGACGGCCGCGCCTTCAATCCTGACGCCACCTACACCGTGGCCATCAACTCCTACCGCGGCTCAGGCGGCGGCGGACACCTCGAGAAAGGCGCCGGCCTCGACAAGGACACCATTCTTTCGATGAAACTCGTGAACGGCGCCACCACCAAGGACCTGCGCTACTTCCTGCTCAAATGGTTCGAGAAGCAGGAGGGACCGATCACCGTGACGCCGCTCGGCAACTGGACGGTGGAGCCAAGCGATCTCGCGGCTCTCGGTGAGAAGACCGATTTCCCGCTCCTGTATCCTTCGAAGTAAAAAACCAAAGTAAAAATGCCGAAGGCCTGGCGCGCTGAAGGAAGTCCAGCGCGCCAGCCAGTAGTGTTGCGGCGTACATTTCGCACACGAAGGGCCGCCCTCGTACGGAGGCGGCCTTTTTTCATCGAAGAAACGAAGGCCCCACAGACGCCATGTAATGCCCACCGTGCAAGGGGATACCTTCTCTGTTAACACACCAAAATATTTCATGCTTTTTCTTGATTTTCTCAGCAGATATCCCTATATTTGAATGAGTAAGAATGCTCGCCCGCACGGGGAGCGACGATGAGCCGACGGGCTATGGCCGCGGCTGCGGGGTGTTCCCCCGAGGAGGAAAGTATGAACAAAAGACCGTATGTGGACATAGGGTCCATATTCGACGAGATCTTCGAAGCGGCGAAGGACTTCGGAGAGCGCATGAAGAATTTCGCACCAGGCTTTGGTGGTCCGGAAGGCGAAGATGAATACGAAGGGGACCATGATCGACATGGCTGTCACGGCATAGGTGGCGGCGCATGGTTCGAGGCGCATCACGGGGACGACAATGTCGACTACTATCCGAACTATTCCTATCCACCCCTCAATGTGTACATGCTCGCCGACAAGAGCCTCGTGTTCGAATTTGCTTTGGCCGGTTTCGACGAAAAGAACATGAGCCTCTCGTTCCAGGGCGACTACATGGTGTTCTCTGCACGCATCGGTGTCGAGCAACCAGAAGAAGGCGTGCGGTACTTCAAGCGGCGGCTCAAACTGAAGGATATCGACAAACAGAAGTATTACGTGCCTGCAGACAAGTTCGACCAGGAAAAGGTCAAGGCCGTCTTCCGCAACGGCATCCTCAAGGTGACGGTGCCGCCCAAAGAAGTGATGGACACTCCCGAGGGCATCAAGATCGAAATCGTTAAAGAAGGAGAATAAGGCGAGAATCTCCGCCTGCATGGAAGCATACAAGAAGGGCGCGGTTCCACACGGGGCCGCGCCCTTTCTTATGTACGACTTTTGGCGACACCGGTCTATTTTAAAGCCACGCTGCGCGAAATGGCCACGTCCACCTCAGTGCCGAGCGCCTTGGGCAGCACCACCGTGCCCCGGACAGTGGGTAGGCGCACAGTCATACTTCTCAGGACCTCGAGAAGCTCTGGAATTTTCTCTTTGGGAAAGGCGCTCGTCGTGCGCACGGGGACGCGGCGAGGCAGGCTTGAGTCAGGCCCTGGCGCGCGCCCATCAGGAAGCACGGCCGCGCAGGTGAAGGTCACCACGCGCTTCGGGTTGAACATCTCCTCGCGCGCGTACTGCTCGCCGCGCACACAGCGGTTGCCGGTCACTCGCATTTCGCCAGCCTCGTCAGTATCTACGGCGAGGTGGCAGCCCATGGGGCAGGTAATACAGATCAGTTCTCGCATAGAATTCCCCTCACACCAGTGCGATTTCGATTGTCGAATCGCGGCCGGCCGCCGACAGCTCCTCGGGTGCAAGGGTCAGACTCAGCATCTCCGAGGGCTGAACATGCGCGAGCCTGCGCGACTTCACCACTGCTCCGTCGAGGCGCACTTCGAGCCGCGCGTCGTTCTTCACGACGAGGCTGCGCATGTAGAGTCTGTTTTCGCGCTCAGGATTGATGCGCATGGGCAACACGTAACGGATGTTTTGGCCGGTCTTGACGCGGAGTTCGCGCGCAGGCCTGTAGCCCGAAAGCCATGCCGCCGCGTTCGCGCCCGCGCGCCGCGCCTCCTCCACCACATAGTCGACGAGATCGTGCACATGCAGCACATTGCCGCAGGCGAACACCCCCGGCATCGTGGTCATGAGCATGCTGTCCACCCATGGCCCATTCGTTGTGGGCTGAATTTCGATCCCCGCGTTGCGAGAAAGCTCGTTTTCCGGGACAAGCCCCACCGACAAAAGCACGGTGTCGCAGGCGATTTTAAAGGCCTTCTCGTGCATGAGCGCGCCCGACTCGATCGGCGTCACCTCGATGCCTTCGACCCTGTCATTGCCGTAGATGTCGGTTACAAGGTGCGACAGATAGAGGGGAATGCCGAAGTCGTTGAGGCACTGCACGATGTTGCGCGTAAGCCCGCTCGGATAGGGCAAAATTTCGATCACCGCGTGGACTTTACAGCCCGACCAGCTCATGCGGCGCGCCATGATGAGCCCGATGTCGCCAGAACCGATGATCACGACGTCTTTGCCGGGGATATAGCCTTCGATGTTCACGAGGCGCTGGGCGAGCCCCGCCGTGTAGATGCCTGCGGGCCTCGTGCCGGGGATACGGATGTTGCCGCGGTTGCGCTCGCGGCACCCCATCGCCAAAACGATCGTGCGTGCCTGGACGCGCATCATGCCCTGTTCCGGCGACACGCAGTAGATGGCCTTCGCCCCCTCTTCCTCGCGGATGTCGAGCACGGTGGTGCGGAGCGAGACCTGGATGTTGCGCGCCACGACCTTTTCTTCAAAGCGCTGCGCGAACTCGGGGCCGGTGAGTTCTTCGTTGAATTCGATGAGGCCGAACCCGTTGTGGATGCACTGCATGAGGATGCCGCCGAGCGCATCTTCCCGCTCCAGAATGAGCACCGAATGGCCGCGCGCATCGAGCTCGAGCGCAGCGGCCATGCCCGCAGCGCCTCCGCCTATGACCACCGCGTCGAACGTAAGCTGCTTCATAGGCTCCCCTTCAAGACAAACGAATCGCCGCCGCGCTTCGTGATCTGATCGAAGCGCATGCCCGTCTCGCGCATGAGGATGCGGATGATCTTGTAGGTGCAGAAACCGCCCTGACAGCGGCCCATCTGCGCGCGCGTGTAGTATTTGATGCCGTCGAGCGTCGTGTGTCCTGCGCGGATCGCCGCGACGATCTCCGCCTCGCTGACGCGCTCGCAGCGGCAGACGATGTCGCCGTACGCGGGATCTTGAGCGACGAGCGCATCCAGGGCAAAGGGATCGGCGTCGCGCGCACGCGGCACCTTGCGGACACAGGGGTCCCAGTCGGGCTTCTCGACGAGGCGCAAGCCCGCCTTTTTGAGCAGGTCCTTGACGTACTCGCCTATGGCCGGACTCGCCGTCAGGCCCGGCGACTGGATGCCTGCGACATGGACGAGCGCAGGAACCTTCTCTGACAGCGCGATGTAAAAGTCGCTGCCGTACGCGGCGCGAAGTCCGGCAAAGCTCGTGATGACGTCGTTCTCAGAGATGGCAGGGACCATCATGCGGGCAGCGTGCAGCACGTGTTCGAGCTGCTCGCGCGTGGTCGCGAAGTCTTCCTTGCTCTGGGCGGGCGAGGCCGTAGGACCGATGAGCACCGTGCCCTCGACGGTGGGAATGACCAATATACCTTTGGAGACTTCGGTGGGAACCGGAAAGATGACGCGCGAAGGCTTTGCCTTGGTGGTGCGGTCGAGGAGGTAGTACTCGCCCTTGCGCGGCATGATGGTGAAGCGCTCGGCGCCGAAGGCGGCTGAGACGGAGTCCGCATGCAATCCCGCCGAGTTCACCACGTAGCGCGCGCGGATCTCCTGCCCGCCTTTGGCACGAATGTGCCAGCAGTCGCCCCGCCGTTCGGCCGCCTCCACTTCGAACTCGGTCTTCACCTGGACGCCGTTGTTCCGCGCAGACTCCACGAGCGAGAACACAAAGCGGTACGGCTCGAGAATGCCTCCCGACGGCGCGTACAGGCCGCCCACGACGTCGGGGTTGAGCTTGGGTTCGAGCTCGAGCATGCGCTCGCGCGAGCACATCTCGATGCCGATGACGCCATTTTCCACGCCCTGGAGGTAGAGCTGCTCGATGGCCTTCATCTCGTCCTCGTGCAGCGCTGCGACGAGTATCCCGCAGCGCTCGAAGGGAAAGTCGAGCTCTTCGTGGAGGCGGTCGAACATGAGCGCTCCCTGCAGCTCGAGGCGCGCCTTCAATGTGCTTATGTGATCGTGAAATCCGCCGTGGACGATCCCCGAATTCGCCTTGGAGGTACCGAGCGATACATCGATCTCTTTTTCGAGCAAGACGACATCGAGTTCATACTGCGAGAGCTTGCGCGCGACGTTCGCGCCGCAGACACCCGCCCCGATGATAGCGACATCGTATATCTCTTTCATCTCTTGTGACCTTTTCCAATCGCTGATCATACTCGAGCAGCTCCGAAAAAAACAAGCAGGATTTTTCTGACAGACGATCATTTCGACACTAACAGAAGCATTTTTGCGGAAGAGCTGTTCATTCTCTATATTTTACATCAAGACAATCTTGCTTCCCAATGAATCTATTTGGAAATTTAGGCCCAATTCTTCTTAGAAAGCCACCGTCTTACCGTCGTTGAGAACCTTTCAGGCTCGTCGGTGGCAAACCAGCGCACCCCCAAATCGAGGAGCGCAAAAAGGTCGCCCTCATCGAACTTCCAGGGGAAGAGTTCAAGATCGATGTTGGCCTCGCTGCATAGAGCGAGGGCTGAGCTGATAAACTCCGGTCCTATAGTATAGCGCCACGTGGTAGCATTCCTGACTCTCTTCTCTGCAGTGGCGTCTGTGGCGTTCTCAGGTTCTATTTTGTCATTGAGGTGCAACTGGATCTGAGACAGGCCGGCAAAACCTTCTGATGCCGAAGCCAAAAACTTAGACTCGATTTCATAACCGGACTTGCCCCCTATCCACTGCATAGTCCCTACCGCGGGGAAAAGGCGTCTCATTGCGGCGAGATACGGACGTTCAGGGCCCGCAATCCATACTCTTTCCTCAAGGCCATACTCCGCGATGAGGTTCGCCAGTCGCTCAAGATCGATATTCTTCAGATCAAGATATACCCTTGCCTCTGGCAGGGCAGGCATCTCAGCGAAGATGTCTTTCAGCAAGGGGACCCTCGCCCCCGCAAACGCCGGAGAAAATTTTGCCCCTGCATCAACATGAACGAACGATGCATACGGAAGCGATTCGACAGGAATATCAGCTATTGTCTCAGGGGCATCCGTGGTGCGACGCAGTGTCGGATCATGAAGACAAATTATCTGTCCATCGGCAGTCGTACGAATGTCCAGTTCCGCTGCACCCCCCAGGTCCCACGCATAGTGTGCAGATACGAGCGTATTATCCGGACGCTCAAACCCTCCGCCGCCTCTGTGAGCCTGCCAAAAGACAACTCCCCCGATTCCCCACGCCGTGTTATGTTTCATATGATTCTCCCGTATTCATGACTGTACAATCATCAACCTTTGATGCCTGATGTAGCCACCCCTTCGATGAACTTCTTCTGGACGAACAGAAAGAGCACCAAGACAGGGAGTGTGACGAAACAGCAGCCTGCCATAAGCTGATTCCATGTCGTGCCTCGGTCGTCGGAGAAGGCCTTGAGGGCTATCTGCACCATGCGCATCTTCTCGTTGTTGATGACGATAAGAGGCCACAGCGTGCTGTTCCACTCATCGATAAAGGAGAGCAACCCCACGGTGAGCGCCGTCGATTTCGAGAGCGGAAGGCCAACTGTCAGCATATAGCGAAAATGGCTGCAGCCGTCGACCGCTGCAGCGTCCACCAGTTCTTTCGGCATCGTCAGGAAAAATTGACGGAACATAAATACGGAAAACGCACCAACCATGCCAGGCACGATCAGCGCCCAATACGTGTTCACCCAACCAAGCTTACTGACCACGAGATACTTGGCCACGAGCGTTGTCTCCTCAGGAATCATCATCGTGCCGAGTATGGCCAGAAAGATAAACTTCGATCCCCTGAATTTAAAGGTGAGTGCGTAGCCTGCGAAGGCGGACAGCATAATCTTGAGGAGAGGAATCGCAGTCGCCACGAAGAGAGTATTGGCGAGATACCTGGGCCACGGCGTGGCATTCCATGCCTGAATGAAATTCTTGAACGAAAAAACCGAAGGCAACAGGGTGGGCGGATATTTATACACCTCGGTGCTGTCCTTGAAACCCGTAAGTATCATCCAGAAAATGGGCACGTTGTAGATGATGACGAACGCAAAGAGAAGACCATAGCCGAGAATGCTGAGTGGCTGTCTTGATTTCGCAGCGCGGCGCACAGTCATATTGGTCATTTTCATTGATAGTGAACCTTCTTCTCGCCGAATATCGACTGAAGTACCGTGAACAGCAGTATGAAGAGAAACACGAAGACAGCCACAGCCGAAGCATACCCCATGCGGAAATTCTCGAACGCCTCTTTATAGATATAGAGCACGAGGGTCTCCGTGCTCCTGACAGGACCGCCATTTGTCAACACAAGTGGAGAGACCGACACTTTTAGGGCGGATATTATCTGAATAATCATGACAAAAAAGGTGGTCGGCGACAGGAGTGGAAGCGTGATGTAGCGGAACTTCATGAACTTCGATGCTCCTTCCACCGTGGCTGCCTCGTAATATTCGTTCGGAATGTTGAGGAGCCCGGACAGAAAGATGACGCCGTTGTAGCCGATCCTCTTCCATATCCCGACGATGAGCAATGCTGCCATGGAACCTCCGCCGGGATCTCGAATCCACTGCATCCAGTGTGGGGGCGCGGCTCGATCCGCCAGCCCAAGTCCATAAATGACGTAATTCAGTATCCCCTGGGCAGGATCGAAAATCCAGCGCCAGATAAGGGACGCCACGACCATCGAGATGACTACGGGCAGAAAGAACATGAGGCGGAAAAAAGATCTGCCAATAGAAGCACTTTTAAGGATAAGTCCCACCAAAAGCCCGAGGAAGATGCAGAGGGGGACGCTCCAGAGTGCATACACTACGGTCACCTTAAGGGAATTCCAGAACTCTGGGCTCGTGAGCATCTGAAGATAGTTCCTCAGCCCTATCCAACGAGGGGTTCCCAGCATATTCCATTTTAGGAAAGAGACGCCGAGGCAGTAAAAGAGAGCGAAATAGCTGAACACGAACATAATGAGCACAGTAGGAGCGAGCGAGAGGATCAGAAAAAACGTCTTGCCTCTCTTGTCAGAAACGCTCATACATTTTCTCCAAAATAAACTGTAATCGTGGAGTGCATGTTTGGCCGGGCACATACTGCCCGGCCACAACGGAGATAATTCCCGCTCACATATTGTCTTTTATGACCTCGTTGGCCTTCTGGGTTGCTTCATCCATAGTAGCCTGAACGTCGGCTCCCTGCATCATAATCTTATCCCACGCGTTGTTGTAAATGGTGCGAAGATTGAGGAAATATGGATAGAAGGACTCATTCTCTGGATGTATATAGGGCATCTGAAGATATGCGGTATTGTAGCGCTTGTCTTTCTTGATGAGGAACCCCTCCTGCTCGAGAGCCTCCTTGGCATCTTTGCGGACAACGAGATACCCCGTAGCCGCAGCCCAGTCCATCTGGACATCCTTGCTCGTCATAAATTTAATGAAGTCCCAGGCCCCATCTTTCAGAGCCTGTGAGTTGCGCCTAAAAATATACAGACTCCCTCCGCCGAGCGGAACCGCTTTGCGAGTACCGGCAGGAAACTCGGCTGTTCCCAGATCGAATGTAGCCATGCTTTTTAACCGCGTGAGGGACGCGGTAGATTCAACAAATATACCCGCTTTCCCACTAAAGAAATCAGGCTCACCACCTTTATAAAGTGCAACCTTTTCATCGACCATTTTTTTAAAAAACTTTATCGCTTCGATATGCTCTTTCTGATTCCAAAGAACCTTTGAATTGTCCTTAGCCATCCATTCGGCGCCGAACTGCCAGATCAAACCTTCCAATATCCAGCCCGAGCCATAACTCAGAATATACCCATATGTGTCTTTCCCAAGGGCAGAAATCTTTTTTGCTGAGCTATACAATTCCGCCCAGGTGGTAGGGAATTTTTCCGGATCAAGCCCTGCCTTGCGAAACAAATCTTTGTTGTAGTACATAATGGGCGTAGAGCAGTTGAAAGGGAGTCCCCACGTCTTGCCGTTGAAAACGTTGGACTGAAACAGAGGCTCGATAAACTTGTCTCGCTCGAAGGATTTGTCCTTTGCGATATAAGAATCGAGCGGTTCCAAGGCATTCGCGTCAACCAACTGCGGCGTATAGACATGCGCCTGTTGGATGAGCACAGGGGCGCTCCCTGTCGCAATGGCGGATATTATCTTCTGAAGAGACTCTTCATAGTTCCCCGCGAATACGCCCTCGATCTGATACTTTGACTGTGACGCGTTGTATTTCTTTATACACATCTCCACCGCGTCCCTCACGTTTCCGCCGACCGAATACCAGAATGAGACTTTCAGCGGGCTCTGGGCGAACACCACGACGCCCGTCAGCATAAGCAATGCGCATGTGATTGTGAGTCTTTTCATAGACCAGCCTCCTAATATGACGAAAATTTCTAACATTATTATAGCACCTATTCGCAATATGTCAAACATTTTTGACGATATTTTTGTTACTTTTATGTTAATTTATATTGACTTTACACACAAAATTCCTGTATACTCCGGGCATGAACAACAATTTCGAACATGGCGATCCGCATGAGGGTTCGGGAGACACAAAGCTCAACATGTACGGCCGGGGTGTGCTTTCCCATCTGGATGAGATACTCGAGCCCCTCTTCGGTGATGGCCCTTTCCTCATCATAAGTGATGAAACCATATGGAAGGTCGCGGCTTCCTATTTTTCGTCTTTTCTCGACAGGAGGCCCAAAACGACGCTCTGCATTCTTCCCGGCGATCCTGCCCCTTACGCCTCGGATACGCAAGTCGCGGAGATCAGCAGGGAACTAAAAAAAGCCAACGCCATACCAATAGCCGTGGGAGCAGGCACCATCAATGACATTGTGAAGCGCGCCGCCTTTGAAAACGGCATTCGATATGCATGTATCCCCACAGCCCCTTCCGTCGATGGCTTCACCTCTTTCGGTGCAGCGATCACAGTGTCGGGGTTCAAAACCACCTTGGCATGCCCTCCGCCTCTTTGTGTGGTCGCGGAAGAGGACATCATTGTTCAGGCCCCACCCGAGCTCATCGCTTCAGGATATGGAGACATCATCGCCAAATTCACCGGCGGAGCTGACTGGATCATCGCGGACCTCATGGGAATCGAGAAAATCGATCCTCTCTCCTGGAACCTCGCACAGTCGGCGGCCGTCGACATTTTTCCCCGGAGCGATGCGCTACGGCGCGGTGACAGACAGTCCATAAACATGCTTTACAAAGGGCTTATATCGAGTGGCCTCGCCATGCAGCACTATAACGATTCTCGTCCTGCGTCCGGGACCGAACACTTTCTATCGCACACGTGGGAGATGTTTCATCTTCAAAAAGACGGCCACGATATCTCGCATGGCTTCAAGGTTGCCCTAGGGACACTCGTCGCCGCCGCCCTTTTGGAGGAATTGTTTGGCGACGACGGATCTGTCGGAGCATTGATAGAACGCAATGGGTTTCGCCCCTGTCCGGACCTCCTCGAATATAGAATGCAGCTCGCCAGCAGTCTCATCCCACCTGACCATCCTATGAAACCAAGCGTCATACACACTATTCTGAGAAAAACACCCTCCAAAGAGGAACTTGCAGAGAGGGCAAACCTGGCCTTGCGCAGATGGGGCGAAATTTCAGAGCGAATTCTGGGACAGGTACCACCGTTTGCTCTCCTCAAAAAAAGATTGCAGGAAGCATCCTGCCCTGTAGAACCAAACCACATAGGCCTCTCCCGCAAAAACTGCATTGATAGTCTGCGACTTGCGTCGCTTATTCGGAGGCGGTATACTGTGCTTGACCTGGTATCAGAGCTAGGAGCCTTCGACATGGCGGCAGAGACCGTATTCTCCCCACGTTATTTTGGCGAATATGCTACAGAATAAAGACAGAATTCATAAGCAATTTTGGGGGACGATCGCATGACCAATAACGACGGGGCGACCAACCAAGGTCCTCAGCAGAGACAGGCAACTATATATTCTCTTGCTCGGCAAAAAGGGGTCATACGGGTTGCGGAGCTGTCCGAACTGTTGGGTGTGACAGAGATGACCATCCGCCGCGATTTGGAATTGCTCGAGAAAAAAGGCCTCATCGAGCGGACGCACGGCGGCGCCATTTACAATGACAAGATAGGGCTCGAGCCTCAATTCGCGCAGAAAAGCGCTCTCAGACAAGCGGAAAAACGAGCAATAGGACAGCTTGCAGCCAGCCTCATCGAAGAGGGCGACACCATTTTCGTGAATTCAGGATCGACGACCATAGAGTTCCTCAAACAGCTCAATACTCCTCGCGTCAAGGTCATTACCAACAATCCTCTTGCGCCGATCCACATCAATTCGGAGACGCTCAGCGTGACCTTGACGGGCGGAGAGATGAGAAGAGAATCTTTCACCCTCGTGGGCGAGCTTGCGATAAAGGCCGTCAAGAGCGTGTACGCGAACAAGGCCATCATTGGGATCGATGGTTTCAGTATTAAGTACGGAATAACGAATTCGACTCAGGCTGAATCTTGGATTAACAGACTCATGATCATGAACACGCATGGTGCGGTCATCCTTGTTGCCGATTCCAGTAAGCTGGGACGGGTTGCCAATTTCAAGACAGCGCCCATGTCTGCCGTATCCATTCTTGTGACTGATTCTGGAATGGACACGGCCAATGTTGCTGAATTCGAAAGGCTCGGCATTAAGGTGATGATCGCGCCTCAGGGTATCGGTGCTCCCTCGGAAGTCTCACTCTAACATCTTCATAAATGGGCGCGGTCCCCTCACTGCGCCCAGCGAACCAGACCTGGGACAAAACGCCCGTCGAGCGCCGGATGAGAGGGCAGGATGCGCACCGAGTGTCCGACCTGGCCGGTCATTTCTCCGTGCATCACGTACTGGTACCGATAATGAGGGCCTTCTTGACCCACGAGGGTCATGGGCGCGCGCATGCCGTCGAGGATTTCTCCCTTGTTCGACAGTCTGCCTGAATAGCATTCGACGACGACGTCGTCTGGAGAAAGGCCGGCGAGATCAACCAAGGCATGCACGGTGATTGTGGTTCCCCTCGGTACGACGGGCGCCCCGTCGTCGGAGAACTCGACGATCTGCACGCCCTGCCACGCGCGCTGCATTTTTTCGAGATAGCGGGCCAGCGAAATGCTGGCCTTGTAGTTGTCGGCCTCGAGGGCCATGCTCTCGGCGAGGGCTGGTTCATAGTAGCCGGCGTAATATTCCTTGAGCATGCGGTGCGTAGAGAACCGGCTGCCGATGATCTTCATCGAGGCGCGCATTTTTTTGAGCCAGCCGCGGGGGATGTTGTCGCGCCCTTGACTGTAAAAGAGCGGCACAATCTCGTGTTCGAGGATGTCGTACAGGTCATCGGCTTCTATGAGGTCCTGGAGCTCCTCGTCCTGATATTCCTCGCCCGAACCGATGGCCCATCCTATTTCGGGAGTGTACGCCTCTGCCCACCATCCGTCGAGGACTGAACAGTTCAGCACGCCGTTCATGCCGGCCTTCATGCCCGAGGTGCCGGAGGCTTCAAGCGGACGGCGCGGCGTGTTGAGCCAGACATCGGAACCGCTTATCATGTAGCGGCTCATCGCCATGTCGTAGTCCTCGATGAACACGATGCGTCCGAACACCTCGTCGCGCCTCGAGAAGTGCACGATCTCTCGGATGAGGTCCTTGCCAGCCTCATCGTGGGGGTGTGCCTTGCCAGCGATCACGAGCTGGATGGGCCTCTCTTTGTTCGACAAAAGTCGAATGAGTCTGTCAGGGTCTTTGAAAAGCAGCGTACCCCGCTTGTAGGTCGCAAAGCGGCGCGCAAAACTCAAGGTGAGCACGTAAGGAGAAAGCACATCGCTCGAGCGGACGACGTCGCCGTCGGGCATGCCGAGCCGCATATAACTCGCGGCAAGTCGTTCGCGACAGATCGCGACGAGCCTCTCGCGCCTGCGTTCGTGCGTGCGCCACAGCTCTTCGTCGGAAATGCTCTCCACTTTCGCCCACACCTCGGCATTGTCCGGCTCGAAATAGAATTTGGGCCCCAAAAACCGGTCGAGGAGATCGAGCATGTCGTGGCTGATCCATGTGCGGGGGTACACGCCGTTGGTGACGTGGCTGATCGGAATTTCCTTCAAGTCGAGGTCTGGCCAGAGCGCCTTCCACATTCTGCGCGACACTTCTCCGTGCAACGTGGAGACCCCGTTCGATTTCGCAGAAAGGCGGAGCGCGAACACGGTCATGCAGAAGCTCTCTTGGCTGTCGAAGGGGTTCTCTCGCCCCAGGCCCAAAAATTCATTCCAGTCGAGTCCCAGTCCTGCCACGAACGAGCGGAAATACTTCTCCACAAGCTCGATGCCGAAGCGCTCGTTGCCTGCGGGCACCGGCGTATGGGTGGTGAAGATGTTGGTGGGGATGAAGGCCTGGATCGCCGCGTGCACGTCGAGGTGGTACTCTTCCATGAGCACCCTTATGCGCTCCAAGGCCAGGAAGGCAGAATGTCCTTCGTTCATGTGCGTCGCCGCGACCTTCATGCCCAGCGCCTTCAGCGCGCGGATGCCGCCGATGCCCAGAAGAATTTCCTGCTTGATGCGCATCTCCTTGTCGCCGCCGTACAGCGTGGCGGTGATCGTGCGGTCCTCGGGCTGATTCTCGGGAATGTTGGTATCGAGGAGGTAGAGATGCGCCCTGCCGATGTCGACGCGCCAGATGCCCGCGCTCACGGTCCGGCCCGCCATGTCGACCTGGATTAGGACGGGCGCGCCTGTCTGGTCGACACAGCGCTCCACGGGCATGGTGTACCAGTCGTTTTCCGGATAGGTTTCCTGCTGGTATCCATCGGCGTTGAGATACTGTTTGAAGTAGCCCTGACGGTAGAGCAGGCCGATCCCGACGACTGGCAGGCCGAGGTCGCTCACAGTCTTCATGTGATCGCCCGAAAGCACGCCTAAACCGCCGGAATACGTAGGCAGCGAAACGTCGAGGCCATACTCCATCGAAAAATAGGCCACTACCCTGTCCGTCGGTCCCCGGTACCACGGTTTATTCTTCAGGTAACGTTGGAACCGCGCGTAAACATCATCCAGATCGCAGAGGAAGGCCTGGTCCGCAGAAAGCTCGTCGATCTTCTCCTGACTCAGCATCCCCAGCATCTTTACAGGATTCTGTCCGGACGCCGCCCAAAGATCGCTGTCGATGCGGATGAACAGCGAGACTGCATCGAAGTTCCACGAAAGCCACAGATTGCGAGCCAGCGTGTCGAGCTTGGCGAGGCGACCTTTGAGGGCTGGCTTAATAGTGTGCGATACGATTTTCATTGTATTACCTCTTCACTCTCGACGAACGGCATCATGCGCCATCGTGTCCGGAGTTTTTGCCCTTCGGCGACAACTTTTCTATAAACCGTTTTACTATACCGCCATTGGCCGCCGCGTTGCTACCCTCGAAGGACGACTCGGGAGCCTGAGATGGCGCATCCTGTTGCTGAGGCTGACCTGCAGGAGTTTTAAGAATACTTCGGTATTTGTTTCGGAAATACGCGAGGCGCTCCTCCGTGTTCATGGCATAGAGCGACTGATGCTTCTCGCGGTCTCTGTGGTCACGCAGCACCTCGCCGTCGTGCTTTCCTCGCTTCGAATGCGTGCGTCTCGACACAGCATGGTCTTTAATGGGACGCTGGTTAGTGGGGGGCTCAACTCCACCGTGCGATGGTTCCGACCTTCGACCTTCATGTCCACGCGAGGGTTTTTGCGCTACGGCAGGACGCTCGCGCCCGAGTTCGAGCGGAACTCCTTCGCTCGCATCGGGGTATGCCAGCATCTCTTGGCTCGGCTCTTCGACCTCAAACCGAACATTGAAGCGCGAAGTGATCGCGGACAGCCCCACTTCGTACCGTTCGCACACAAGGCCGAGCATGGCCGCGTTTCGAGGCTGCATGATCCGGACCCGTTCGAGGTATACATCGGCGTCGAGTGGAATATCGTAATGAATGGCCACAGGGGTGAACTCACTGGGCAGCGCCTCGAGACTGTCGTTCGCAACGATGAGGACAAAGGGCTCGCCCTCGCCGCCTGCGCTTCCGTCGCGCTCGGAGTGCTGCTGCTCAGAGAACTGCCTCATGAGGTCTTCATTCTTGGCCCTAGGCGCCGAGACGGACAGCTTTTCCGCATGAATATGATTGAGCCTGAGCCGCGCCTCCACTTCCCGAGAAGTCTGGTGCAAGTTGCAGAAGACTAAAATGGTGGCAGACCCCCGCATGCTCTGCTCATGAATTAAGGAAAGCAACACACGGAACTTATGCTCCGAGGCAACCCGATACATCGATGTCGAAATCGCGCTTAGGCTCGCCTGAGCCTTGTTCAACACAACAGTCTTGGGATTGTTGGCAAAATCGATCGCGGTATTCTTGGTTCTGATTCCCACATGCGCTGCGAAGAGCACGGCCCTGCGCTCCCAGGGCGGTAGCAGATGCCCCCACATTTTTCGCTGGACCTCGCTTGGTCGCTCGCTGAATAGATCCGCCCCCTCGATGACCACAAGGCCAAAGTCGCGCGGCCTGAAGTATTCATGCTCCGCAACGCTCAAAAAGATCGACGCCGGCATGGCGACGACAGGTTCGCTGCGGAGTCTCTCCGCAAGCCTGCTCGCTTCCTCTTCCGAACCGACGACCGCGCCGCCGATGCCCACCTCGGCCAAAAGCCGGGAGAGCGCACCCAAACTTTCCTCATGTTCCGTCAAAACCAGAACCCGGCCTTTTTTCTCTTCGGCCAGGTCTGAGGATCCCGAGCCTTCTAAGAAACTCCCTATCATCGCCGCAATCAGAGGAACACGATATTCCACGTTTTCGTCGTTTACCAGAATATCTTTTTTCTCTCCAAAAAATTGATCGTCGATAAGGTGCGCAAACGAACCAAGAATCCGATCCTCTGCGTATTCCGTACGCTGTAAGAATCTTTCCATTTTTCAACCCTTCCCTGTGTTTTGTAAAATCTATGTCATGTGCACGAGGGCACCTTCCAGGCAGATGAAAGTATTATCATAATAAATAATCGGCAGATGGTATATAGAAAGATAACTATAGCCAAAAGATCGATTATGCTGTATAGTAATACACTGTTTTTGAATCTTGAACATACGGGGTCACACAAAATGGCAACAAAGAAAATCCTCATTCTCGGCGGTGGATATGGAGGCGTCTGGGCTGGAAAAATTCTCGAAAAGCACTTCCGCAAGCGGGAAGATGTCGAAATTACGCTCGTCGACAAGCGTCCCTTCCACACGCTGATGACCGAACTGCACGAAGTAGCTGGTTGGAGGACTGAGCCTGAATCGGTACAGGTGCTCTTCAAGAAAATTTTCGGTGCAAAACGCATCAATGTGGTGTTGGACACCATCGAAGCGATAGATTTCGAGGCCAAAAAGGCCACCGGGAAGGCGCGGACCTACGAATTCGACTACATCATTCTCGGCGTGGGGGCCGAACCGGAATTCTTCGGCATACCGGGCGTCGCCGAAAACTCCTTTACCCTCTGGTCTTTCGAAGATGCGATGAAAATTCGCACGCACATTGAGGAGAAGTTCTACGAAGCCTCCCTCGAGACTGATCCTGAAAAACGCAAAAGGCTGCTCTCCTTCGTGGTCGCAGGCGCAGGCTTTACCGGCATCGAGATGATCGGAGAGCTGCTCGACTACCGCGACGTGATGTGCCGCAAATACTTCCTCGATCCGAAAGAAGTGCGCGTGCTCAACATCGAGGCGCTGCCTTCGATCCTTCCCATCCTCGAAGAGCCCTTGCGCGCAAAGGCGGAAAAGTATCTGCAGAAGCGCCACTGCGAGGTCATGCTCAATTCGGCCATCATCGGCGCAGAGCCCGGCAAGGTCCTGCTGAAGAGCGGTGAGATCGTCGAAACCGAAACCTTCATCTGGACCTGCGGCGTCAAAGGCTCGAGTTTTGCCGGTCAGCTCGGACTGCCCGCGGGCAAACGCAACCGCATCGACTGCGACATGGAGCTCAAGTCCACGAAGTATCCCTTCGTGTATGTCGTTGGCGATATTGCTGGTCTCATTTTCGAGGGCAAGCCCCTTGCGCAGATCGTCGAGACCGCACACTTCACGGCGGAGGCCGTCGCGAAGAACATCATCGCCGACATCGACGGCGGAGAGCGGCACCAGTTTACCCCCAAATACCACGGTTTCATGATCTCCATCGGGAGCCACTACGGCGTTTCGAACGCGGGCGGCATGAAGACATCAGGCTTCATCGCGCTTGCGATAAAACACCTCATCAACGTGTGGTACCTGCTCAACATCGCAGGCATCAACCAGGTGTGGGAGTATCTCAGGCATGAATTCCTCGACATGAAGGACCGCCGCTCGATCATCGGCGACTTCGCCTCGTACAAGGTGAGACCGTACTGGCCGCTCCTTTTGAGGATGTGGCTCGGCCTCATGTGGCTCTTCGAGGGCATCAACAAAATCGGCGAAGGGTGGTTCGCGTTCGCCGAAGGCTCGAAATCCAGCTGGATGTTCTCACCGGGCGTCGTGCAGGCGGGCGTGAAAGTGGCCGAAGCCACGAGCGGAGCGAGCGAGGCGGCGGCGACTGCCGGTCAGGCGGCTGTGGCCGCCACGAGTGCGGCGAGCGCGGCGGTTTCTGCCGCAGCGGCCGCGCCTGCTGCGACATCGGCCGCCTCCGCGGCAACCTCGGGCGGCACCGAAGCTGCCGCGCAAACCTTCAAGGCCGTCTGGGACCTCACCAAGCCCATCCTCGACCCCAATTCCGGCATCGTGACGTGGTTCCGCCACACTTTCATGGATGGCATCTTCGCACACCTGCCGTACACCGTCTTCCAGGTCATGATCGTAGTGATGGAGATGGGCATCGGCCTGGCCCTGTTCGGAGGCTGTTTCACTTGGCTCGCCGCGGCTGCAAGTCTCGGCATGTGCCTCATCTTCACTCTTTCCGGCATGTTCGCATGGAATCAGGTGTGGTTCGTGTTCGCCGCGATTCTTATGCTCGGTGGACTCGGTCGTTCTTTCGGCATCGATTATTGGCTCATTCCTGCCATCAAGCGGTGGTGGAACGGCACGAGGTTTGCGCGCAAATGGCATTTTTATGCGGGAGACCCGACGAAATAAGGACTTGCCACTGGTGAGAATGTCCTAACAAATCCCCTGCAGCGGAGACGGCTCTTTCGTCGGCCGCTCCGCTGTTTTTTTAGGAGCATCATGACAGATTATTGGAAAAACTACCCCGATATCGCCGACTTTCTCCGCGATGTCGAGGCTTTTATCTTATCTATACTTGAACACGGGGGTTTCCCCCTCGGAAAGGATATTGGAAGGCTGGTCGAATCGGGAGGCAAGATGCTCCGTCCCGCCCTCGTCTTCGTCGGAGGCGAATTCGGCCTCGAGCGGAACCAGAAAAAGTGGACAAAAAAACAGAAGGAAAAGCTCGTCCACATCGCGGCGGCGATCGAACTTCTCCACACCGCAACGCTCATCCACGATGACATTCTCGACAGGGCGAGCCACAGGCGGGGCATCCCGACCCTCCACCAGAGGCTCGGCACGACCAATGCGATTTTGGCCGGCGATTGGCTTTTGTCGCGCACGCAGAGCATCATAGCGCAATATGTGAGCCCACGCCGCGCGGTGCTGCTCGCCGATTTCGTGAGCGCCATATGCAAGGCGGAAATAAACCAAGACCTCGCGAAGTACAGTTTTGTACCGAGCCGGCGGCGCTACCTTCAGACCATCGCAGGCAAGACAGCCGCACTCTTTGCGCTTGCGCTGCACATCGGCGCTTCCGAGACTGGCTGTTCCACCGCCCACACCCAGGCCCTCAGGCGGACAGGTTACAACCTCGGCATGGCCTTCCAGATCATCGATGATATTCTCGATTACGAATCCAGCATCGAAGAACTCAAAAAGCCTGTGGGCAACGATATCCGTGAAGGGCTCTGCACGCTGCCGCTCATCTACGCGCTTCAGGAAAAGGGAGAGGAAATTAGCCCCCTGCTATCCCAGATCCGCACGCAGCCGAACCTCGTCGAGGATATCTTGAGCCTGGTGCTCCAGACGAACGCCATCGAACGAGCGCGGCAGGACGCAGCCCATTACACGCGCCTCGCGCATAACGAGATCGAACGCCTGCCTGCAGGCAAACCGCGCCACGACCTCGAGCTCATCGTCAATTCGCTGTTGGTGCGCACGTATTGACCTATCCCACGCGGACAAGCAGCTTGCCGTAGTGACTCTGTGTCTCGAAGAAACGGTGCGCTTCCGCGATGGAGTCGAGCGTGAACCCTTTTGCATAGATGATCGGGCGCACGAGTCCATCGTCGACAAGACGCGCGATAGTCGCAAGGTCCTGCCCCACCGATTCTCGCCCTTCACGGGTGAGAATCGGTAACAGACTGAACACCACATAGAGGTTCAGGCCTTTCGAATGCATGCGGCTCAAGTCTACCGTCGCGCGAGCCGCAATGGTCACGACATCTCCTCCGGGGCGCGCCGCCTCGAAGGATTTGGGAAGATTTGCGCCCCCCGCCGTATCGAATACGACGTCGAAACCCCTGCCGCCAGTGATGCGCTCGACGTAGTGCCTCACCTCTTCCTGGTCGTACCGGATGGTCCAGTCCGCGCCCGCCGAAGCCGCAACCGCACTCTTCTCGTCGCTCGAGGCCGTGGCGGCCACCTGCGCGCCAAACGCTTTCGCCATCTGGACGGCGACGTGGCCGACGCCTCCTGAGGCCCCCTGTACGAGCACCGACATGCCCTTGCCGAGCTTTATTTTGCGCTGTAACCCCTGATATGCCGTCAAGGCCACTACGGGGAGCGCCGCAGCCTCCTCCAGGGGAAGCGATCTCGGTGCATGCGCGAGCAGCCGGGGATCGCACACCACATATTCCGCGAGCGCCCCTCCTTCGCCGCCCGTCCAACCCACAAAACCGAACACTTCATTGCCTTCGCGAAAACGACGTACTTCCTGACCGACCTCGACGACCGTCCCCGAGATATCCCCATGCAAAACAGCTGGAAAGGGAGGAAGAATCGCCACTGCGCCCGAGCGCACTTTGCAGTCGATAGGATTGACGGACGTCGCTGTCACTTTCACTAGGACCTGATCCGGCGCAGGGTCAGGGATCGATAACTCGGCCTTTTCAAAAACCTCAGGCCCGCCGGTGCACCGGATCACCATGGCCTTCATGGTAGATGCCATACAGACCTCCAGTCTTTAACTTTAGAACGCCACCGAGAACCTTTTGTACAATCCTCTTGGCTCCTCCTCGGTCTTGAGCACTTCATCGACGCGGGCAGCAGATGGGCCGACCTTGAGCCAATCGCAGAACTGCTCCAGAGCCAGGGCATCTCCCTCAGCCCACACCTCGAGGTCGCCCTCGGGCGTATTCCGCACCCAGCCCGTGAGCCCGAGCCGCTCAGCCCGGATCACTGCGGACATACGAAAACCGACGCCTTGGACTTCACCTTTCACGACCGCATGGAAGGCTTTCATAGGACGCTCCGCAACCCCCTAGGGAATATGTCGTTCTATTATAATAATAAAACGACAGGGTCAGGAACACTATACTGCGGCTGGCGCGCCCCCTCTAATCCGCGCCTCTCATCCCCATTCCCATCTTTTTCGCTGTACCCAGGGCCATCTCAGTGAGGCATAATTTTGACTATTTCAATCAAAAATATGCCCTTACACCGTAGAAGAACCGTCCGATTTTATATATATTATTCTATATAGAAAGCACAGCGAACTTTATCGGAGTTTACCATGACAGTCCACAAGACGTTCATCCTCAAAGGAATGAGCTGCGCCGCCTGCGCCGTGGCGAACGAACGCGCCGTCGGCAAGATAAAGGGGATCGCCAAGGTGTCGGTCAACCTCGCGACGGAGAGGATGGACGTCGTTTTCGACCCCTCTGAGACCGATGTTTCACAGATCGAGGCCGCCGTCAAGAAGGCAGGTTATGAAGCCACACTCCTTGAAAAGCCTGCGAGCGCGCCGCTTCCGACCTACGAGACCTACGGGTGGAAACGCTTTACTGTCTCGGCCGCATTTACCGCCACGCTTCTCTATATCGCAATGGGTTCGATGCTTGGGCTCCCCTTACCGGGCGCTATTGACCATCACGTGCATCCGCTCGCGTTCGCGCTTGTCCAGCTCGCGCTGCTCATTCCGGTACTGGTCGTCGGCAGGGGCTTCTACACTCACGGGTTCAGATCGCTCTTCCATCGTTCGCCCAACATGGACAGTCTCATCGCCATCGGCACAAGCTCGGCAATTCTCTACAGCCTCTATTCGGTCTTGCGGATTCTGGGCGGGGATCACGGCGCGAGCTCGCAGCTCTACTTCGAGACCGCTGGCACCATCATCACGCTCATCATGCTGGGCAAGAACCTCGAATCGCGCTCGAAGCGTCGAACCTCGGAGGCAGTCCGTAAGCTCATGAAGCTGCGCCCCACGGTCGCGACGATCCTCGACGGCGAGGTCGAGCGCAAAATCCCGATCGACGAGGTCAAGCCGAACGACCTACTGCTCGTACGAGCCGGCGAGCGCATCCCCGTGGACGGACGGATCCGTAGTGGGATATCCAACGTCGACGAATCCATGCTCACGGGCGAGAGCATGCCAGTGGAAAAAACGGAGGGCGCCCAAGTGTTCAGTGGGACAATGAACCTCAACGGCTCCTTGGTGATGGTCGCGGAAAAGGTGGGCGAGGAGACGACGCTCGCCAAAATCATTCACATGGTCGAGGAAGCGCAGAGCAGCAAGGCCCCGATTGCGCGCCTCGCGGACCAGGCCTCGGGGATTTTTGTTCCGGTGGTCATGGCGGTCGCCTTCGCCGCCGCCGCAGGATGGATCATCGCGGGGCACGGCATCACGTTCGCGCTGACGGTGTTCGTATCGGTGCTCACGATCGCATGCCCCTGCGCGCTCGGCCTGGCTACGCCCACCGCCATCATGGTGGGCACGGGCAAGGCCGCAGAACTCGGCGTGCTCATCAAGTCGGGCGAAGCGCTCGAGACCGTGCATAAAGTCAACACGGTCCTCCTCGACAAGACGGGCACTATCACGGTGGGAAGGCCTGCGCTCACCGATGTGGTGGCGGCGCCGGGGTTTTCTTCAGAAACGGTGCTTAGGCTCGCCGCATCCGCAGAGATCGCCAGCGGACACCCTCTCGCCGATGCGATTGTGACAGGTGCACGCGAAAAAGGCCTCGAGCTCTCAAGGCCCGACCATGTCGAAACCATCCCCGGCAAGGGAATCGTCGCGGATTCAGGAGCCATCGCAGTAGGAAACACCGCCCTGGCCGAGTCGCTCGGTGTCTCGCTGCCGCAGCGGGCCCCTCACCTCGCCGATGAGGCCGCGCGCCTCGCAGGCGAGGGAAAAACGCCGATGTTCGTGCTCCAGAGCGGCACGCCGATCGGGCTCATCGCCGTGGCAGACCAGCCCAGGCCCGAATCGCGCGCGCTCGTCGCAGCCCTCAAAAAACTCGGCATCGACGTGGCGATGGTCACGGGAGACGGCAGGACCACTGCAGACGCAATCGCCGCGAGCGTAGGCATCACCGAGGTGTATGCGGAGGTCTTGCCTTCCGAAAAAGCGTCCATCGTCAAGCGCATCCAGGCTTCGGGGCGAAGAATCGCCATGGTAGGAGATGGGATCAACGATGCACCCGCCCTCGCCCAGGCGGACGTAGGGATCGCCGTGGCGGCAGGCACCGACATCGCGATGGAGAGCGCCGACATCGTGCTCATGCACAACAACATCTGCGACGTCGCAACCGCAATTGACCTGTCGCGGCAGGTGATCAAGAACATACGCCAGAATCTGTTCTGGGCGTTCGGATACAATGTGCTCGGGATCCCCATCGCGGCAGGGATCCTGTACATCTTCGGCGGCCCTTTGCTTTCGCCCATGGTTGCGGCCGCGGCCATGTCCTTGAGCTCGGTCTCCGTCGTGACCAATGCGCTGAGGCTGAAAGGCTACCGCAAATCGGAGGGCAGCTGTACCTAACATGTGGTTACAGAAACAGGCCGATTTTGCCGCCTTTCGAGAAAATTCTTATAATATATACATAAGAGAGGCGACTCGATACAACAAAATATCTTGTCGATGAGGAGAATAGACCATGAGAAAGTTGCTGAAAATAGAAGGCATGAGCTGCGGCCACTGCGTCATGCACGTTCAGTCGGCGCTCGAAAGTATACCGGGCGTCAAATCCGCCAAAGTCGACTTGCTCGAACGCCAGGCGCTCGTGGAGGGCGATGCCCTCGACGATCAGGCACTCCGCGCCGCGGTCGCCGATGCAGGGTACCGAGTGGTGCAGATCATCCCATAAAAAAGCTGCCGAGGGTTTCGGCAGCTTTTTTGTCGGCGCACTGAGGGTTGAGAGAAAAGCGCATCCGCCGAGGCCTCAGCGCGGCACATCCTTGAGCCGAATGAGCTCAGGCTGCGACGTTTCGCCTTCCGCGAGCTTCAGTTCCTCAAGCAGTTCGCGGCCCCGCCTTGAAAGCCGCGTGGGCACCTTGACAAAAACCTTGATGTAGAGATCGCCGCGTCTGCCGCCAGAGACAGGCACTCCCTCCTCGCGGACCCTCAGGAGTTTGCCGCTCTGCGTACCGGCCGGTATCTGGACCGAGAGTTTGCGCCCTTCCAAGGTGTTTATGATGATTTCTCCACCGAGCGCAGCGGTCACAAAATCCACATAGACCGCACAGTACAGGTCGTCGTCCTGTCGCTCGAATATCTCGTGCGGCCGAACATGAATGAAGACGTGCAGATCGCCCGGAGGGCCACCGTTTGCTCCTGCGTTGCCCTGACCCGGCACGGTGACGCGTTTGCCGTCTTCGACGCCGGGAGGGATCGTCACCCGAATCTTCTGTTTCTTCTTGGCAAGGCCTGAACCGCCGCAATCCGGGCAGGGATTCTCGATCACGGTGCCTTCGCCGTGACACACCGGACAGGGCTGAGAAATCGCAAAAAAGCCTGAGCTGCGGCGGACCTGTCCCGTGCCTTTGCACATCGAACATACCTTGCGCCCTTGACTGTCGCGCGAACCCGTCCCGCCGCAGGTCTTACAGACATCGTCTCTGGTGTACGAAATTTCGATCGTGGTGCCAAAGATCGCCTTTTCAAAAGGCAGCTCTATGTCGTACCGCAAATTGGCGCCATGATTGACATGAGCTCCACCGCCGCGCTGACGTGCCCCCTCGCCAAAAAACGAACCAAAGATCGAAGAAAAATCTCCGAATCCGCTGAAGAGGTCCTCGAAATCGCGGAACACCGTAGAATAATCCTGTTGGGAAGCGCCTCCCATTCCTTCGACGCCTGCAAATCCAAACTGATCATAGGCCTGGCGCTTTTGATCGTCGCCGAGCACCTCGTAGGCTTCGGTGGCTTCCTTGAACTTCTCCTCCGCAGTCTTGTCGCCCGGATTTCTGTCGGGATGATACTGAATCGCAAGTTTTCGGTATGCTTTTTTAATCTCGTCTTTCGTGGCGGTTTTAGGTACACCGAGCACTTCGTAATAATCGCGTTTAGCCACTTCCGACCACCCTCTCGATGGGCAAAAAGGCGGCCGAAAAAAGGCTCAGCCGCCTCGCTGCACAATCAGAATTATTTATCGTCGTCGACTACTTTGTAGTTGACGTCATCGGCGTTCTGGCTCCCTTGATTCGATTCTCCCGAAGAAGTCCCGCCTGCGGCGCCGCCTGCCCTGCCAGCTCCCCCAGCGCTCTGCGCCGAGGCCTGACGGTACAGTTCCTCGGAGAGCTTATAGGAAGCCTGCTTGAGCGCTTCGGTTTTCTGTCTGATGATCTCGGTGTCCTTGCCTTCCATCGCCGTCTTGAGATCTTTGATTGCATTTTCGACCGCAGCCCTCTCGCTGGCTCCGATCTTATCGCCGACCTCCTTGAGCGATTTCTCCGTGGTGTAAATGAGCGAATCGGCCTCGTTGCGGGCGTCGATGCGCTCGCGTTCGCGTCTGTCCTCTTCCGCGTGGGCTTCGGCTTCCTTCACCATGCGCTCGATGTCGGCATCGCTGAGGCCGCTCGACGCTTCGATGCGGATCTTCTGCTCCTTGCCGGTGCCGAGGTCCTTTGCCGACACGTGGACGATGCCGTTCGCATCGATGTCGAAGGTCACCTCGATCTGCGGCACACCCCGCGGCGCAGGGGGAATGCCCACGAGGTCGAATCGCCCAAGCGTGCGGTTCTGGCTCGCCATCTCGCGCTCGCCCTGCAAAACATGGATGGAAACCGCCGTCTGACCGTCCGCCGCCGTCGAGAAAATCTGACTCTTGCGGCAGGGAATCGTCGTGTTGCGGGGGATGAGGCGCGTGAACACGCCGCCCAGCGTCTCGATGCCGAGCGAAAGCGGGGTCACGTCGAGGAGGAGAACGTCCTTGACTTCGCCGCCGAGAATGCCGCCCTGAATGGCAGCGCCGATGGCGACCGCCTCGTCAGGGTTGACGCCCTTGGAGGGCTCTTTGCCGAAGATCTCGCGCACCATCTGCTGCACGCGCGGCGTACGAGTCATGCCGCCGACAAGGATGACCTCGTCGATCTGCGCCGCAGTGAGGCCGGCATCGGCGAGGGCCTTCATGCACGGCTCACGGGTTCGCTCGATGAGGTCCATGCACATCTGCTCGAAGCGCGCCCTGGTGAGCGTTTTCTGCAGGTGCTTGGGCCCGGTCGCGTCGGCGGTGATGAAGGGCAGATTGATCTCGGTCTGCTGCATGTTGGAGAGTTCGATCTTCGCCTTCTCCGAAGCCTCGCGGAGGCGCTGGAGCGCCATCCTGTCCTGCGAGAGATCGATGCCCGTATCATTCTTGAACTCTTCGACGAGCCAATTCATGATGCGGCGGTCGAAATCGTCGCCACCGAGGTGCGTGTCGCCGTTGGTGGACTTGACCTCGAACACGCCCTCGCCCAACTCGAGGATAGAAATATCGAAGGTGCCGCCGCCGAGGTCGTACACCGCGATGGTCTTCTCTTTCTTCTGATCCTTGTTGAAACCATACGCCAAGCTCGCCGCGGTCGGCTCGTTGATGATGCGCTTGACTTCGAGCCCTGCGATGCGGCCAGCATCCTTAGTCGCCTGGCGCTGAGAGTCGTTGAAATACGCCGGAACGGTGATGACGGCCTCGGTGACGGGTTCGCCGAGATAGTCCTCGGCAGTCTTCTTCATTTTCTGCAGGATAAAGGCACTGATTTCCTGGGGGCTGTAGAGTTTGCCGCCCGCCTCGACGCGCACGTCGTTGCCGTTGTCGACCACCTTGTAGGGCACCAGTTTGATCTCATTGATGACCTCGCCGTAACGGCGCCCCATAAATCTCTTGATCGAAAAGATGGTGTTTTCCGCGTTCGTGATCATCTGGTTCTTGGCGGGCTGCCCGACCACGCGCTCACCCTTCGCGGTAAAGCCCACGATGGACGGCGTGGTGCGCTGACCTTCTGAGTTGGCAATTACAATAGGTTCTCCCCCCTCCATCACTGCGACGCAGGAATTAGTTGTTCCCAAATCGATGCCGATAATCCTTCCCATATTCAGTTCTCCTTGTCTTTTACCTTTCTAAATTACTGAAATTGTCTGCTACAAAGCAAATCGATAGCACGTCCTTATAGAGCATCGGCCCCCGGCGCACCTTCGTCGGGCGCAGCAGCCTCCTCTTCCTTCGCCGACGGTTCGGAAGCCTCAGGCTCGGAACCAGCAGGATTTGCAGGCATAGTTACTTTTACTTTAGCGGTGCGGATGACGCGATCGTGCAGCCTGTACCCTGGCAAAAATTCCTGGGTGACCGTCGGCTCCGGCACATCGCCCTGATCCGAGAACATCGCCTCGTGCAGGTGCGGATCGAAGACCACACCCTTGGCTTCGTACCGCGAAAGGCCGTACTTGTTCGAAAGTGTGTCATAGAGCCTCTTCTGAATGAGGCGAATGCCGTCGATCACTTTCGTCGCGTCGTTCTGATTCTGTACGACAGCCTCAAGCGACCTGTCGAAATCATCGAGCACGGGGATGAGGTCCGACAAGAGCGTGGAGACCGCATATTGCTGAAATTCTTCTTTCTCCTTCACGACACGCTTTCTGAAATTGACCTGTTCGGCCAAAGTCCGCAAATACTTGTCGTTCAACTCCGCGAGCTGTGCCTTAAGCAGTTCGATCTCGGCCTTGGCTGCAGCAAGCTGCGCCTCGGGCGTGTTCACTGCGCTGGCAGGAGCTTCCTCCTGCCCTCCTCCACCTTGCTGCACGCCGACCTCAGGTACCAAGGACTGGTTCTCTTGGTCCTGTGCTTGAGTCTGTGCGTTTTCTGGCTTCATCCCTTCTGAGGTTTCACCGTGTTCATGTTTATGTTTGGACATTGTACACCTTATAATGGAAAATTAGGTCTGTAATATTACATGTTGAAAATACTAACGAAAAATAACGATCGTCAATACAATTGCCGCCATCAAGTTTCGGCCGAGCAAAAAGAGAAGCCCTCAGCCTTGACTTTCGGGGAAAGTGCTTTACATTTATGTAGAGGAGGATGAGCATTGCAGACACAACAACGGCCGATCCTCGCGCAGCAGCAGCAACTTAAACTCAGCCCCCGCATGCTCCAGTCCATCCGCCTGCTTGCGCTTCCGCTGCAGGAACTCAGCGAACAGATCAATCAAGAACTCGAAGAAAACCCTGCCCTCGAGCTGCTCTCCGACGCAAACGAAGTCTCGCTCGACGTCATGGAAGCGCGCATCGACACAACGCACGAAAGCGACGACAACCTCCGCGAAGCCGAGTATTCGGACGATGCGTTCGGGTTCAATACCGAGGAAAACGACCGAAACACAATCATAGAACAAACCATCGCCATCGAAGAATCCTTGCAAGAACACCTGATAAGCCAGCTTGGTCTCTTGCCGCTCAGCGACGACGAGCGCAGAATCGCCGAGCGACTCATTCAAAATACGGACGAAAACGGTTTTCATATTCTGCCTCCAGCCGAGGTGTGCGCCGACTGCGATCCTACAACCCTCGGACGCATCCTCTCCCTCCTCCAGCGGCTCGATCCGCCTGGCACCTGCACCTCTGATTACAGGGAAAGCCTCATCGTACAGGCTGAAATCGCCTCCAATGCGCCGCCGAAGACCCTCGAGGTTCTTTCTCAGCACTTCGAAAACCTCAAGTCGCGCGACCACGCCAGCATAAAAAAGGCCCTCGGCCTCGACGATCGCCAGCTTGGACGCATCGTGGAGTTCATAAAGACCCTCAACCCCTACCCCGGACGCGCATTTTCGAAGGCTCGTCCCCGCTACATCGTGCCCGATCTGGCGATGTGGCTCGAAGACGGCGAGATCAAGGTGCGGCTGAACGATGCGACAATCCCCAAACTCGGCATAAATCGACTCTATGCGGAGTTGGCCTCGCGATCGGCCCGCGGAGAGGCCGAAAAGTTCGCCCGTGAAAAAGTGGAGCATGCGCGCTTCTTCATCGACAGCATAAAAAGGCGCAATGAGACGCTGCTCAAAACAGCCTTTGCGATCGCCGAGGCACAAAAAGACTTCTTCTCTGGCGGACCGAAGATGCTCCGGCCGCTCACCCTCAAAGAGGTCGCCGAAAAGATCAATGTCCACGAGGCCACGATCTCGCGCGCCGTAAACGGCAAATATGCGCAGACCGACTGGGGCATCTTCGAACTGCGCCGTTTTTTTACCAACGCCGTCAATCAGGAAAATAAAGAAAACGCCTCCAAGGAGGGAGTAAAAGCCGAAATTTTACAGATTATTGACGATCTTGAATCGAGAGGACAAAAAATCTCCGACCGCATCATTTCGGAAATCCTCGCCCAGCGGGGCATCTCCATCGCCCGCCGGACGGTGGCTAAATATCGCAGCGAACTCGGGAAGTAACCCGGGCGAGGTATCCGCAAGGCCTGGTCCTTGCGCCAAAAATTTTTCGGGAGGTCACTATGAAAATCGACGTTCGTTCCGTGCACTTCGATCTTAGCGATCAGAGTAGACAGTACTTAACCACGAAAATCGGCCGGATCGATTACGCAAAGGATATGATCGTCGATCTCCTCTTCGTCTTCACTAAGGACGCAGGGCGGTTCCGTCTGGAAGTGACCGCCAACTTCCGATGGGGTAAACAGGCGCACATAGTTGAAACGTCACCGGAACTCAATCCGGGGATCGATTTGCTCATCGACAAGCTAGATCAGAAAATCGTCAAGGAAAAAGAAAAAATCCAGGAAAAGAAATAAAAAGTAAGCCGAGGACGGCGGCCCTTCATGCAGCAGAAGGCCTAAAAAGCCAGACCTGGCATGCGGCCTTTGCGGACTGCCATTGCAGCCAGCAGGGGGCCGCCGTCTTTTATTCGATTTACCACCGTATCGAAATGAGGTACAATGATGATGTGAAAGAACAGGAACCCGTCAATTTTACCGTCCTCGATCTCCTCAGCCTCGAGCTCAAGGAACAGAACGATCTTAAACTTCGCTGCGTCGCCGGCAGGGCGGGCTTGAGCCGTGAAATCACTGTGCCAGACCTCAACCGCCCAGGCCTCGCGCTCGCCGGGTTCTACGAGTCCTTCGCTTGGGAGAGGCTTCAGATCTTCGGAAGGGGCGAAAATGCATACATCAAAAAGATCGAAGCAGATGGAATCGCCCCGCAGATCTACGAGAAACTCTTCTCGTATAAATTGCCATGTTGCATCTTTTCCAACAATATCGAACCCACCCCGCGCTTTGCCGCAGCTGCGGATGCGGCCGGTTGCCCTGTGCTCATCACCGAACTGGGTTCTGTGGAATTCACGATACGCGTCATCCGCATCCTCCACGACATTTTTGCGCCCAAAATCATCATGCACGGCGTGCTCGTCGAGGTGTTCGGCATCGGAATACTCCTGATCGGGGATTCGGGCGTGGGGAAGAGCGAGACGGCCCTCGCGCTGATCGAGCGCGGACACAGGCTCGTCGCCGACGATGTCGTCGAAATCCGCTGTCTGAACGGCACGCTCCTCATGGGCCAAGGGACAAACAAAGTCATCGGCCACCACATGGAGATACGGGGCCTCGGCATCATCAATGTCACGCACCTCTTCGGCGTCGGCGCGATCCGCGACAAGAAACAGATACAGCTCGTGATCCAACTCGAAGACTGGGACCCCAACAAAGTCTACGACCGCATCGGCATGGACGAGATGACCATGGATATACTCGGAGTGCAGGTGCCGAAGCTTGAAATCCCCGTCAAGCCGGGCCGCAACATTCCCATCATCATCGAAACCGCGGCGATGAACGAGCGACTCAAGAAAATGGGGTACCACAGCGCGCGGGAGTTCAATCAGAACATCCTGCGCTGGCTCGAAAGCGAAAGCGCGCGGACCATGTATTTTTCCCGCGATGATTATTGACGCGTGAGGCAGCCTCATTGAACGCATGAGAACTTCCGCGCTATTATGCCCCTAGAATTGGAGCCCATATGGTAGAGCTTGAAACAACTATAAAAAATCGTGCCGGCATTCATGCCCGCCCCTCGGCGCTCATCGCTCAGACCGCAATAAAGTTCGCCTCCCGCGTGTATCTCGAAAAGGCGGGCAACCGCATCAATGCAAAATCGATCATGGGCATCATCACGCTCGCCGCAAGTTTCGGCACAAAAATCAAAATCATCGCGGAGGGACCCGACGAACAGCAGGCCGCAGAGGCCATCAAAGCCCTCTTCGAGTCGGGGTTCAACGAAGAGCTCGGTTGAAAAGGGCTTGCGCACATCCGCACACTATGCTGTATACTATACATGAGCATAGGAGCCCAGATTGAAAGACCTCACCGCACGACAGAAAGAAATTCTCACCTTCATCCATGAATACCTTCACGACAATAGTTATCCGCCCACGGTGAGGGAGACGGCGCGCGCCTTCTCCATCTCGGTCAAGGGCGCCTATGACCACCTCAAGGCCCTCGAAAGAAAAGGTTACATCAAGACCTCCGAAAAACGTTCGCGCGCAATCGAGCTCGTGACCCCTCCTGAAAGCGATACACCTGTCGTCCAAATTCCGCTCTTGGGCGAGATAGCCGCAGGGAGGCCCATCTTCGCGGACGAGAACTTCGAGCGCACCATCGCAGTCCCCGCGGACATCATCAAGAATCGGGTGCCGCACTTTGCGCTCCACGTGAAAGGTGACAGCATGGTCGGCGCAGGGATCCTTTCCGGCGACATCGCCATCATCGAGCAGTCTGACACGGCCAAAAACGGCGACATCGTCGTAGCCCTCCTCGAAGAGACCGTCACGCTCAAGCGCTTTTTCATCGAGAACAACCGCTACAGGCTCCAGGCAGAAAACCCTCGCTACGCGCCGATCTATACTCAGGACCTGAGAATCCTTGGCAGACTCCGCGGCATCTACAGGAGCTACTGAGCTTATGGCCCAGCCGCGCCTGTCTCCTGTGTGGATCCTTGCAGGGCCGGAAATCGGGCTCAAGGAAGCCTTCGTCGCCGACATGGTGGCGCACGCGCGCGCGCTGGGAGGGGATGAGCCCGAAATTCACCGCATGTACGCGGGCGACAGCGCTCCTTCCGAGGCGATTGCGCTTCTGCAGAGCGCTTCGCTCTTCTCGCCGTGGGTGATCGTCGAGTTCCGCAACGCCGAGCAAGTGAGCCAAAAGGCGGACATCGACGCGCTCGTGCGCTACTGCGCCGCCCCCACCGAACAGACTTTGCTCTTCCTCGAGACCGAAGGGTATTCGGTGCACAAGGCCATCGAAAAGGCGGTTCCCCCTGCGTGCCGCAAGACCTTCTTCGAACTGTTCGAGAACGAACTTGCCGGCTGGGTGAGGCGTGAGCTGGCGCAGTCGGAGCTCACGCTCGATGGGGACGCGCTCGAATCGCTCCTCGAACTCGTGCCCCACGACACCGCGTCGCTCAAGGCTGCCTGCCTGATCCTGGGCTCGAGCTTTCCTCGCGGCAGCGCGCTTTCGGCCAACGACGTCGAGGCCGCCATTCTGCGCTCCAAGCCGGAGGACGCCTTCACGCTCTTTGAGAAAATCGGACAGGGCGAGCTTTCGCGCTCGCTCGAAGTGCTCGACAGCGTGCTCGATTCGCGGCGGGGCGATGCGAATCAGATCATCGCCGCGCTCGTCTGGAGCTTCAGGAGGCTTCAGCGCATCGGCGAGGCCGTCGCGCTGGGTGAGCGCTTCGAAGATGTGTGCTTGCGCGAACAGGCGCGCTCAAAGACCGTGCAGCGCCAGCTCCGCGCCGCACTGCAGCGCTATGGGCCTGAGGACTGTAGGCGGATCATCCTGGCGCTCTCCGAAACCGAAGCCGCGATCCGCGGACCTTTGGGTGCCGCCTTCGGCCGCCAATTGCTGCATCTGCTCGTAACCTCTATAATCACCGCAAAAGGACAGGGCCTTGCGAGCTCCGGATGGACCGGACAGGCCATCTATCCGCAATTCAGAATGTAGGACACTGTATGCCGCAGACAGTCAGGACGATTCAGCTTGGCGAACGGACGATCATCCTTGTCGGAACCGCCCACATTTCAAAAGACAGTATCGAAGAGGTCAAGGAAATCATCCGTCAGGAACAGCCGCAGCGCGTGTGCGTCGAGATCGACATGGGGCGCTACCAGTCGATCCGGCAGGACAGCCGCTGGCAGGACCTCGACATCATCAAGGTGCTCAAGGAAGGAAAGGGCTTTTTGCTGCTGGCCAACCTTGCGCTCGCGGGCTTTCAGAAGCGTCTCGGCGCAAATCTCGGCACGAAACCCGGCGAGGAGATGCTGGCCGCAATCCAGACAGCCGAGGCGCTGGGCGTGCCATGGTCCCCGATCGACCGCGAAGTCCAGATCACGCTCAAGCGCGCGTGGGCGAAGTCCAACTTCTGGAACAAGTCCAAGCTGCTCGCAAGCCTCGTCGATTCGGCCTTCTCGCGCGAAAAACTGAGCGAGGAGGAGCTCGAACAATTAAAAAAAAGCTCCGAGCTCGAGCAGATGATGAACGAGCTGGCTCACTTCATGCCCTCGGTCAAGGAAGTACTGATCGACGAGCGCGACCGCTACCTCGCCACGAAGATTTTTTTGTGCACGGAGCAGAAAATCGTGGCCGTGGTGGGCGCCGGCCACATGAACGGCATCGAGCGCTGGCTCGGGGCTCTGGCGCGGGGCGAAGCGCCCTCCGACGTTTCGGATATAGAGAGCCTACCCAAGCCAGGGTGGTTCGCAAAGTCCGCGGGGTGGCTCATCCCCCTCATCATCGTCGCCCTGATCGCAATAGGATTTTTTCGTTCCGGTGCTCAGGCGAGCCTCGCCATGATCCTGCGCTGGGTGCTGCTCAATGGCTCGCTGGCGGCCCTCGGCTCGCTTCTCTGCCTTGCGCACCCGGTGACGATTCTGGCTTCCTTCTTGCTGGCTCCGGTCGCGACGCTGAATCCTGTGCTGGCGATTGGCCTCTTTGCGGCGGTCATCGAGGCGTACTTCCGTAAGCCCACCGTGCGCGACGCCGAAACCCTCGCCGACGATGTCACGAGCGTGAGGGGCTTCTACAAGAACCGCATTACGCACATTCTACTCGTGTTTTTTCTGTCGAGCATCGGGGGGATGATCGGCAACTTCATCGCCCTGCCGATTCTGGCATCGAGGGCGATCGGATAAGACAGGCGGGTGGCAGCCCGCGGCCGCGCGCCATGGCAGATCGACCGCAAGGCTGTGCACAGGCCCCGGTGCTGCACACGCGGCCCGCAAAAGCGTTTTCAGCTCAGGGCTGTCTGGACCATTTCCGTCAGCGCCGGCATGAGCTGTTTCTTGCGCGAGAGCACATCCTTCAGTATGTAGATACCCGGCTGATGGACCGGATAGCTCAGATACGAGTAGAATTCACGCTCGGCATCGATGTAGAGCAGGCTCTCGAGCTTCGTAATGTCCGTGGCCATGAGCGCCGCGATGTAGGTCCCCATCTCCCTGCGCATCTGCGCGAGCCCATGGAGCACTTCGTCCTGTCGAGCGAGCAGCTCCTGCGAATTCGTGAGCTCGATCTGGCTCACGGTGAGCTTCTTGCCCTGGACCTCGTACTCCTTGCGGTCCATCCGCAAGAGCTGATCGATGGGAAGACGCGCGGCGAGCGATGCCGATGCCATGATGTCGCGCCCCAGCTCCTCAATCGAGAGATCGGTGATGCTCGCAAGATAATCCGCCATTTCCCTGTCGGTGTCCGTGGTCGTCGCGGATTTCAACACGAGCGTGTCCGAGAGGATGCCGCAGAGCAGAATCGAGGCGATGCGCCGGTCGAGGGGTGTCTTCGTCTCATGGTACATCGAGGTCACGATCGTGCTCGTCGAGCCGACGACTCGGTTGATAAAGGTGATGGGATATGCCGTGGAAAAGGTCCCGATGCGATGATGGTCGATCACCTCGAGGATGCGGTAATGCTGAATGCCGTCGACGGCCTGGGTAAATTCATGGTGATCCACGAGGATGAGCTCGATATTCGGGTCGCGGATGAGGTCTCCCTCGGTGAGGAGGCCCAGGACCTTGTCATGCTCGTCGACGATCGGTACCGCGCGCGCCGCCGATTCCGAAATCGCATGTTTCGCCGTCTTCATGAGATCCCTGGCCCCCAGCGGTTTTACCGAGCCGTCGGCCACGCTCGTGACCGGCGTCGAATACAGCGCGAGCAGGGACGTCGACGACGTGTCGTAGGGGGAGATGAGGACCGAGACGCCTTTGGATTCGGCGAGCCTGGCGATCTCTTTCGACGGGATGAAGCCGTTCGTGATGATGAGCGCGCGCACGCCCGCCTCGATGGCAATGCGCATGATCTCTTCGCGGTCCCCGACGAGCACGACTTTGTTCTGCGCGGGCTCTGCGCCGATGTAGTCCTTAAACCGCGCGTCCGAAAGCGATGCCACGACGATGCGGCCGTTGAACCCGGCCTCGATGTCCCCCGCGACGACGAGTGGCTGCGCCTTGACCGTGTCGACCAGGTGCCGTATCGATGTGGGGATGACCGCCTTGCGGTGAGGATTGATCTTCGTCAGCATGTTCTTCGCAAAGGCATTGTAATAAAAGAGACCCCGGTAGCGGCCTTCGCCGTCGACGATGGGCATGACCTGGCGCGGCGACTTTTCGAGGAGCGCGAGCGCCTCCCACAAGGGGGTGTTCTCGGCGAGCGTGGACGGCACTCCGTCGATATAGTATTCGGTCTTCGGAATGAGATCGGGGATGAATTCGGGCAGCGCGACGCCGAAGCGCTGGAAAATGTACTCTGTCTGAGGGTTCACCGCGCCGGCGCGGGCTGCCTTGACGTTCGTAAGCCCCCGTGCGCGCTTGAGCGCAGCGTAGGCGGTCGCTGCGACCACCGAGTCGGTGTCAGGGTTCTTATGGCCAATGACATAGACCGTTTTCGACATGGCTGCTCCTTTCTATGCTCCAAAGATCAACAGCGAATGCCTGGGCAGGGGGGCGGCGGCCGACGGCCGAACCGATTCGCCAGTCATCCGAGGCAGTGCTGCGGCGGACGCCCCACCGAGGACGAACACGCCTTCTCTGTCGGAGAGATTGATGCCCCCGTAGATCTTCCGATCTCGAGAAAAGAAGTGATAGACATCGCGGATGCGGAGTTGACTCCGCTCTGCACCGAATTCCTTTCCTTCAAGCCGCCCGTACCACTCGATGAGCTGCCGCGTGAATGCCTCTTCGTCGAGGCGACCGGGCGGGGGAGCACTCTTTCCGAAGCTCGCCGGGTCGTCGGAGCTCATGATCTGCGAGCCGAACATGGCCGCCACCATGCCGACCAGAAACTTTTCCGTATCCTTGAGGCTCGTGCGCTCGGTGCGGCAGAAAACGACATCGGGATCGCAGAGCAGCAGCGTCTTGTTCAAAAGAGAGCGCCCGATGCTGCCCTGCATGTTGACCTTGGCCGAAGGACGCCCCTGGTGGCCGATGAGCCTCGCTTCGGGCCATTCCCAGTGCTCCCGGGTGTCGGCGCCCGAACGCATGAGCGGCATGAACGGCGCCGTCGATTCGATCGGCGCGCCGCAGGAGAGAAATGCGACGGGGCTCCCGTCGCGCGCATGTGCGAACTCGAGTATCCGGCTCATGATGCGCGCATAGTGCTGCCACGCGCCTCCTTTGCGCCCCTGAAAGACTCCCCGCATGAGCCCCGCATACAAAAAATCGAGCTTGAGGTAGCGGTAGCCCCAGGTGTTCACCACGGTATCGAAGAGCTCCACGAGGTATGCCTCGACCTGGGAGAGGGAAAGATCGAGCGCCCACACCTCGCCGCCCCAGTTTGGATTCCAGCCCGCCTTCACCGGCGCACCGCGCTGGTCGCGCAGAATCCAGTCGGGGTGGGCCGCGGCGAGATTTGAGCCCGGCATAAGAAGAAAAGGAGCAAGCCAGATGCCAGGAACGAGGCCTTCTTCCCGAATGCGCCACGCTATCCGCGCCATACCGTTCGGAAATTTTTCGGGGTGCGGCTGCCAGTCGCCCACGGTCCGTTCCCATCCGTCGTCTATCTGGAATACCGCAGGGCGCCCGCGCGCGATGAAATAGGCATGCACGAGATTGTCGTTCGACGTGATCGATTCGAGATCCTCCCCGATGATCCGCTCGTCGATGGCGGTGTAGTGGTTGTACCACGAAGCATAGCCGCCGATGAGGCCGCGGAAAAAGGATGAGCGCGACAGGGCTTCGGGGCCGGGCGCCGCGACAGCGCTCTCCTGGGCGGCGCTTTTTCCTGGCGCGGCCTCCGCGGCAGCCTCATTCGTCGCGCCTTCAGACAAAAGCCAGCGAAGGTCATCGAAGCGCCGCGTCGCCCCCCAAAGCTGGCCCAGCCTATCCTTGAGCGCAAAATAATCGGCCGCGATGAGCACCGCGACCCTCCCCACAATCTCGCCGCGCGCGAACGAAGCGCCTTCGGCGTAGGCGAAAATCCGCACGGTGGTGTCCCGCAAGAGAAAACTGAGCGGCGGCAGGTACGCATCGAGCACGCTGTCGCCAGCCTGCGCGCCCTGGAGGGCGCCATGCCCTGCACCTAAGGCGGCTCCGCGTTCGGAACGGCCGATGCCCTGAGCGCGCGCGCCCGCACAGCGCCCCACGTTGTCCGACACGAGCATGAGCCTGAGCTCGCCTGCCCGCAGCCCGAGCAAAAAATGCGAAATGTGGTCGTGCCGGCGGCCGAAGCGCCGCGCCCGCTGCCGCAGCGCCACCTCCGCCGGGTGGTCCACGAACAGATTCAGCGCGCGCCTGTAGAAGGCGCGGCGTGGCCGCTCGCTGCCCGCCAGTTCCCCTGCGAAGGACCAAGACTGCCACCCGTTGACCAGCACGAAGCGCGAGCGCGGGTCCTTAAGCTTCGAAGCCTGCACCCCAGACGCCGACTCGGCAGCCCGGCACTCATCCCCGAGGGCACGGCAGAGCTCGCTCACCTCAAATTCGCCGAGCTCCAACAGTGGCTCGTCGCAACGGACATCCTCGCACGCCCGAAAGACAATCTTAAGCGCATCACCCGGAAGCCTCTGAAACGTCGCTTCGATGTGTGGATTCATGGACTCTATGGTATCATGGCGCGCCGGAATACGGGAGGTCCGCATACTGTCAGTCTTGAGGTTTTTTGCTACAATGCGCGCATGGCCCACTGCATTGTCCCCGAAGCGGAAGCGATCCTCGACAAAGAGTTCCATGTGCTCGACAAGGGCTTTGTGCGCCTCGTCGACTACCTCGGAGGAGACCAGCGCATCGTCCAGGCGGCGCGCGTCTCGTACGGCGAAGGCACCAAGAGCTACCGCGAAGATGCCGCGCTCATCGACTATCTCTGGCGGCACGAACACACGAGCCCCTTCGAGCAGGTCATCCTCACCTTCCACGTCAAACTGCCCATCTTCGTGGCGCGGCAGTGGATTCGTCACCGCACCGCGCGCGTGAACGAGATTTCAGGCCGCTACTCGATCATGCGGGACGAGTTCTTTGTGCCCGCCCCCGAAGCCCTCGCTCCTCAGAGCGAGGACAACAAACAAGGCCGCGCCGACACTCCCTTCGATGCGCAGACCGCCTCTCGGATTCAAGATATCCTGAAAGAAGGCGCCATGCTCTCGTACGAACGCTACAGGCAGCTGCTTGATCTCGGCCTTGCGCGCGAAGTTGCGCGCATCGCACTGCCGCTTTCGCTCTACACGGAGTGGTATTGGCAGATCGATTTGCACAATCTGTTCCGCTTCCTCATGCTGAGGCTCGATTCGCACGCCCAGCGCGAAATCCGCGAGTACGCGAAGGTGATGCTCGAGATAGCGCGGGCAGTGGCGCCCGCGGCGACGGCGAGCTTCGAGCGGCACACGCTGCAGGGGGTTCGTTTCTCAGGCCCCGAGCTGGAAGAACTCCGGAGGCGGCTCGGCATGAAAGATGGTGCGGCAGGAAAGATAGCGCTCTCTAAAAAGGAGCTCGAGCGCTTCGAAGAGAAGCTTAAGACCGGGCGGCAGCTGTAGGGCCGTCAAGACGTACGGGGCATCATTCTTCCAGTTGGTCGCCAATCGCCAAAAAGGCTTCCACCGATTGAGGATCGAAATGTCTGCCCGACTGCGAACGAATATACTCGATCGCCTCCTGGGCCGAGAGGGCAGGTCGGTACGGTCGGTCGCTCGTCATCGCATCGTACACGTCGGCCACCGCAAAGATGCGCGCCAACAGGGGAATCTCCTCGCCCTTGAGCCTCCGTGGATAGCCTGTGCCGTCCCAGCGTTCGTGGTGACAATACGGCACCACCAGGGCTCCCTCGAGATACTTGATCGGTTTCAGAAGCTTATATCCCAACAAAGCGTGCCGCCGCATGATGTCCTGCTCCTCACTGTCGAGCGGGCCCGGCTTGCGCAGAATCGTATCGGGGATGCCGAGTTTACCCACATCGTGCAAAAGCGCCCCACGGCGGAGATTTTCAATCGTCTGCGTATCCAGATTGAAGCGCCTGGCAATCGCAATGGCAATCTGTGCGACGCGCACGGTATGCTGGAAGGTCTCGTTATCCCGTATTCCGATGGCGCGCGCCCATCCTTCCAAGGTTTCGTCGTAGGCCTTCCGCATCTGTCTGTCCGCACTGCGCAGTGCTTCTATGAGCTGCATACGTCCAATGACGATGCCTGCGTAGAGCCCAAACATCTCGACGAGCTCGACGAATTCCCTCGTGAAGAGGACTGGCGCCTTTATCGCGATGTGGAATACCCCGAGCACCCTGCCCTTGGCGGCGACAATAGGCACGCCGATATTCGCACAGTCGGGAGGGACGAGCGTTCGGTTTTGGGGAATGAGCAGCGGATCGTCGCGGGCAATGGGAGAAAGACGGGGTTTGCCGGTGCTGAATATCCTCCCGCTGATACCCTCATCGGCCTTGAGCGGCCGATCGAAGAGCTCCTCCATCCAGCCGCGCGCGACGGCCTTCTTGAGCACATGCTGCGTGGAATCGTATATGAGGAGGGCCGCCGACTCCGCATCAGTCGCCTCGATCGCCTGGTCCACAAGGAGCGGATAGAGCTCTTCGGGCTTCATCTCGATGCCGACCTGCTTGTTGATCTGATGCAGAATTTCGAGCCACCTCACGCGCTCTCGGAGCATTTCGATGAGGCGCAGGCTCCTCACTCCCATGCCGACAAGCTCGCCTATCGAAGACAAAAGCTGAAGATCGGATTCGGTGAAACGATAGTCGCTGCTCTCCACGCCGATGGCGCCCTCCACCACCCCTTCGATCAGGATCGGCGCATAAATGCCGTATCGTATGCCGGGCTCAGTCTCGATGTAGTGCGGATCGGAAGGCAGATCGAGCGATCGAATGGGCTTGCCCTCTTGGATGACATAGCCGGTCATGCCCTTCCCCGGACGGTCGATCATGCGGTTGAACAGGTCCATCCGGGCACGGTTTTCTTCGGCACTCGTGGCAGGAGAGCCTCGATAGGCCACTGTCTCCAGCGTCTGTCCGGCGCGGGACCTGAAGCGAATGACCGATGGATGCCAGCCCTTCTCTCTGTCGAGGATTTTGAGCGCGACATCGGCAATCTGCTGAAGGCTGTTCATCTTTCCGATTTCGAGGGTGGCCCGGTGAAGTATGGCCAGATCGGCGTTTTTCTGGAGGTTGTCCTGCTCCATGAGGAAGGCTTTGAGCGCCGTCAAGACAGCGAGCGCACAGGTCTTGCGCCTCTCTGCATCTGCGCTGATCGTCTCGGAAAGAGTGTCGTGGTCAAAAATCCAAAACACGCACCCTCTGAGCTCACCATCGAGGACAAGAGGCTCGAAAAGAATGCTCCCCAGCCGCCCCGGGGTGAGCGGTATATCATACACCGCGCCTCCGCCAGCATCGAGCTCTACAATCTCCTTGGTCCTCTTCAGTATCCATCGGCGCGACAGAGCAGAGAGAGGTCTGTATGAAATGAGGGCAGAAATTGCAAAAAATGGAGACCCATCGCGCGCCTCCGGGGGGCTGCGCACCTCCGTGGAGGCGTGCACTTCCGGGAGGCCATCCCCAAGCCGAGAAAAATTGATGCAGCCGCAGTTGTGCGGTTCGGCGTACAGCTCGTGCAAGGCCTCCATGGCGCGGTGCAGCGTCGATCGTGTGTCGGTGAGAATATCTTGCCTGAGGGAGATTTTTATGAGTCCAGACATTGCGTTCAGAAGTCGCTCTCGCTGTTTGAAGGCGGTTATGTCGATCAGCATCGACTCGACGACCACATCGTCGCCTTCAACCCATGACGTCGCCGAGATGAGGACATCCAGCTCCCCGCCATCGAGCCGCCTTGCGCGGATCTCCGTGGGAGGTGCCGAGGGCCGACCGTCGCGGAGCTGTTGCTCCCTCTCAAGGACAGACTCGATATGTTCAGGGGCGAGGAACGCGGCATGCAGATGCTTACCGACAAAATCGGCGGAGGACCGGCCGCCGAGCATGTCCACGGCGGTGTCGTTTATCCGTCGGATTATGCCGTTGATGCTTACGAGAATACCCGCCTGGGAGGTGTCGAAGAGGTGCTGCCACAGTGCAGCCGTTTGAGAACGATGCGCCCATTCTTCAGGCCTGTTTTGGCTCATATGGAATCCAGCCCCAATCTTTGTGATACGACAGCTGCCTGAACACAGTTGCTCTTCTGCGAACAAGTCTTTTCAGGAAGTTTGTTGAGTGTTTTTCTCAATATATATCGGCCTGAAACGCAAAGTCCTTAATGGTTGCGGCGCATCGGCACGTGGGTGCGGGGCTTGTCCCCTCGGTACGTAGGACCCGCAAGGTTTTAGTACGGCGCATCTTTGCGGTCTACGGCCGTCCAAGGGCAAAGGGCCCGCCTCAGACCAGCCCGCGCTCGTACATGAGATAGATCGCCTGCGTACCCAGGTCTCCCATGCCCTCCGCGGTCATCTTTGCAAAGAGCTGCTCCGCAAGCGCCAGCAAGGGAAGCTCGATCTTCATCGCGCGCGCCGAATCGAGCGCGATGCGCAGGTCCTTGAGGAAATGTTTGACGTAAAAGCCCGGACCGAAATTGCCCTCGAGCATGCGCGGCACGTTGTTCGAGAGCTGCCAGCTCTGCGCGGATCCGTTTGCAATCGAGAGCAGGATACGCTGCGGATCGAGCCCTGCCTTCTTCGCATAGGAGATGGCTTCGACCGCCCCGAGCAGGCTGCCTGCAATGGCGATCTGATTGGCCATCTTCGTGTGCTGTCCTGCGCCGGGACCTCCCTGGCGAATGACGGTCTTGCCCATCTCTTCCAGAAGCGGTTTCGCCCTCTGAAAGACTTCCTCGTCGCCGCCGACCATGATGGTGAGCGAAGCGTTCTTTGCCCCGATATCGCCTCCCGAAACCGGTGCGTCGAGGGCGCCAATTCCCCTCGCCTTCGCAGCCTCGTAGATGCGCACCGCCAGATCGGGCCGCGACGTCGTCGTATCCACGAGAATGCTGCCCGGCCTTGCGTTTTCGATGAGGCCCTCAGGACCAAAATAGATCGCCTCCACGTCGCTCGGATAGCCGACCATAGTGAAGACCACATCGCATTCTTGGGCGATCTGTTTCGGGCTGTCCCGCCACTCGGCCCCTGCGTCGAAGAGCATCTGCGCCTTGCTCTTCGTGCGCGTATAGACGAGCAGTTTTTCGCCAGAAGCCCGAAGGTGGCCGGCCATTGCACCGCCCATCACGCCAAGCCCTATAAATCCGACAGTATTCTGCGACATGCCTCAAGCTCCTTTGGTTTTTACAAATGAGAATTACTCCGACCAGATTGCATTCTTACACTGAATATACCAAAACACGACAAAAAAAGCGAAGCGCCAACCGCCGCGCGCCCTCTGGCTGATTGTTCCGATTTTTTATATAGTTCGATGCATGAATATGCAGGAAAGGCTCAAGCGCGCCGCACAGGCCGCATTCTCGCTCCTCTCCGTGGGGTCAGAGGTCCGGAATGCTGCGCTCGACCATATCGCGCGACGGCTCGATGCCCACCGCGAGAAGATATTCGAAGCCAATCGTATAGATATGGAAAAGGCTCGCGCCGAAGGCTTCGCTGCTCCCTTCCTGAAGCGACTCCTCTTCGATGAAAAAAAACTGAACGACGTGCTGGCAGGTATTCGGGATATCCTCGCCATGCCCGATCCTGTCGGAAAAGTCCTCGAGGCGCGCCTTCTGGACGAAGGCCTTGTGCTCCGAAGGATCAGCTGTCCGATTGGCCTCATCGCGATGATCTTCGAGAGCCGCCCAGACGCGCTCGTGCAGATGGCTTCGCTCGCGGTGAAGAGCGGAAACGCCATCGTGCTCAAGGGCGGAAGCGAGGCACGGGAGAGCAACCAGGCCCTCGCGTCGGTGATCGCGCGCGCCGGGGAAGATGCCGGGCTGCCGCAGCACTGGCTCACCCTCCTCGAAACCCGCGAGGAAATAGGCGAACTGCTCACCTTCGACCAGTATGTCGACCTCGTCATTCCCCGCGGCTCGAAGGAATTCGTCGCGAAGATCAAGGCCACAAGCCGCATTCCGGTGCTGGGGCACTCCGACGGCGTCTGCCACGTCTACGTGCACGAGGACGCCGATCCCTCCATGGCCGAGGGCGTCGTACTGGACTCGAAGACGCAGTATCCTGCGACCTGCAATGCCGCCGAAGTGCTGCTCGTCCACGAACGCTATGCGGAGAAAGGCCTTCTGCCGCTTCTGCGCGCCCTTTCGCGGGCCGGCGTGGTCCTCGACGTCTGTGGGCGCACCGCCGCAATGCTCGAAGAGGCCCACGCGAGGGCAGAGGCTGTGCCGTATTTTCTCAAATCCGACGAGGACTGGTCGGTCGAATACCTCGATCTGCGCATGGCGGTCAAAATCGTGGGCTCGCTCGACGAGGCGATCGCCCACATAAACCGCTACGGCAGCGGACACACGGACAGCATCGTGTGCACATCGCCCGAAGCCGCAAAGCGTTTCTTGCACGAAGTGGACTCCTCGTCGGTGTACCACAATGCGAGCACGCGCTTCGCCGACGGCTACCGCTACGGGCTCGGCGCCGAGGTCGGCATCTCAACCGGCAAGCTGCACGCCCGCGGCCCCATGGGCCTTGAGGGCCTCACGACGTACAAGTGGCTGCTCGAGGGACAGGGACACATCGTGGGGGATTATGCTTCAGGGAAACGGCATTTTCTGCACAGGGACCTGCCCCTTGGCGGGAAAACAGCCGGCGACTATTGAAAAGACAAGCGAGGGTATTATGGAATCGCCCGAAACTTCCGATGCGGCCGCCGCGCGCGCCGCGCTCGCAAAGGCAAACCGAATCGTGGTGAAAATCGGCACCGCCACCCTCACCAGGCCCGCGTCGAGCCCGGACCGCCTCACGCGCACCTTCAGCCCCGACGGCAAAGGCTTTCTTTCGGACGAGGAGGCGCTGCGCAGAGTCCATGCGCAGTCGACAAAGGGGACCATCGACACTGCCTACATGTATCACGTGGCCGAGCAGGTGGCCGATCTTGTGAAGGCGGGCAAGCAGATCATCCTGGTCACGTCGGGGGCCATCGGCATGGGCGCGCGCGAGCTCGGCCTCACCAAGCGCGTCACCGAGGTGCGCATGCGCCAGGCCTGCGCGGCGGTCGGTCAGCCCATCCTCATGGAGGAATACCGGCGGGCCTTCGGCGTCTTCGGGCTCTCGGCCGCCCAGCTCCTCGTCACCCGCGACGAGTGGGACGACCGCACGAGCTACCTCAACCTGCGCAAGACCGTGGAGACGCTGCTCGAGTGCCGCGTCATACCGGTGTTCAACGAGAACGACTCGGTGTCGACGGCGGAGATCGGCAACGCATTCGGCGACAACGACAGGCTCTCAGCCTACGTGGCGAGCAAGATCGACGCCGAACTGCTCATCATTCTCTCGGACGTCGATTCGCTCTACGACGCAGATCCGCGCGAAAACCCCGACGCAAGGCCCATCCCCTATGTGAAAGAACTCTCCGACGAGCACCTGTCGGCGGCAGGGGGGCGCGGCTCGGAGTTCTCCACCGGTGGAATGAAGACGAAGCTCGCCGCGGTCGCCATCGCGCGCGACGCGGGGTGTCGGGTGGTCATCGCGCACGGCCGCGAGCCGAACATCATCCGGCGCGTGGCCGCAGGCGAACCTCTCGGCACACTCTTCGACGCCACCCATGCGCTGAAGAACCGGATCCGCTGGCTCAAGAACTCGCAGCCGCGCGGCCGGCTGACCATCGACGAGGGGGCCCTGGCGGCCATCCGGGAGCGGAACTCGCTTTTGCCGCGCGGCGTCGTGGCGGTCGAAGGCGACTTCGGGCGCGACGCGGTGGTGCTCGTCAACGGCATCGTCAAACTCATCAGCAACTTCTCGTCCGCCGAGCTCCGCGCCGTGCTGGGAAAGCGCTCCGAAGAGATCGAGGCCATTCTCGGAGAGAGTGCGCCGCACGTCGTCGCGCGCCCCGAGGAGATGGCTTTCTTGGACGAGTGAAGGGCGAAAACGACGAAAGGTGCTCTGGGCGCATGGCAAAAAGGAAAAAAGGCGGAAAGCTGCCTTCGCCACGTGCCAGGTCCCGCAAACCCTCAATCTTCGGACCCGCCTCTTCAATAGCCAAAAACAAGAAATTGGTCTACAATAAGTTCCTACGCGCTCCTTGGTGCCTCTTTTCAGCGTCGCTGAAGGAGGAAAAGGGAAAGACGGTGAAAGACCGTTGCAGCCCCCGCTACTGTGAGCCGGTATTCGTTCACTCCGACGGAAATGTTCCGCCGCAGGCAAGGGCGCAGCACGCATGGTTCAGAACAGCGCGCTCTCTACCTGATCCACTGGCGTCGCATCTGGACGCACGCTTGTGTCCCACAGATGCTTATAGCCGGGAAGGAGGATTGAGCGAAGTGCTCTGAAGTCCCGTATTTACGTACAGGCGACAGGGCGCGGCCGGCAAGCCAGGAAACCTGCCAGGAGCCGCAGCATCCTTACTCTTCGGTGGGAGGAGACGGATATGCGACGGATTGTCGGCATTGTCATTGTTGTACTTCAACTCTCGATCTCTCTGGTCTCGGCGCAACCAGCGCAAGAGGCGAATTTCCACATCGAACAAAAAAGCGGCTACAAAGTACTGACGGTTTCAAAGCTCTGGCCCGGCACAAACGCGACGAGGACCTATGTGCTCTACCCACGAGGTTCGCAGGCACCCGCCGGAGTCAAGGCCGACCTCTTCATTCAAGTTCCCGTACAGCGCGTCGTGCTCTATTCGACGACGTACATTCCGGCAATCGAAGCCATCGGCGAACTCGACACCGTCGTCGGCGTCGACAACACCAATTACGTGTACAGTCCGGCGCTTCGCGCCCGCATCGGTGCAGGAAAGGTGGTCGAGACCACCAAGAATTGGATGCCCGACATCGAGCGGCTCATCGCACTCAAGCCCGATGTCATCTTCAACTTCGGCGTGGGCAACGAGTGGGACACCTTCCCAAAGATGCAGGAGGCTGGCCTGCCCGTCGTGCTGCTCGGCGAGTGGAACGAACAGGATCCTGTCGCGCGCGCCCAGTGGGCGGTGTTCATCGCGGCCTTTTTCAATAAGGAGGCCAGGGCTCAGGAACGGGTGAATGCAATCGCCAAGGCATACAATACCCTGAAGAGGCTCGCCGCAGGTTCTGCGTCGCGACCCCGCGTGCTGGTCAACGGTCCTTTCCAGGGCGTCTGGACCGTCTCCGGAGGCCAGAGCTACATGGCGAGGCTCATCGCGGATGCGGGGGGCGACTACCTGTGGGCGGACAACAGAGAATCGGGTGGGCTCAACCTTTCGATCGAGGCGGTTTTCGAACGCGCGCTCAGGGCCGATGTGTGGCTGAACCCAGTCTACGGGGCGAAGCGGCTCGCCGATGTGCGGGCGCTCGATCCACGGTTTTCGGCGCTGCCGGTGCTCCAAAAAGGGCAGGTGTGGACGAACGAGCTCCGCGTCTCGCCAGGGGGCAGCAGCGATTACTTCGAGTCCGCAGTGATGAATCCACACCTCGTGCTCGAGGATATGATCGCGATGTTTCATCCGGACCTGTTGCCTGGCCATAATTTTATCTACTACAGGAAATTAAATGAATAGAAACACAGAAGGTGGCGATCGTCGGCCAGCTCATGTGCCAAAAAAAGGCCACATGCGCCTCACCGTGGCGCTCGGTGCATGCGTACTCCTTTTTGCGCTCCTCGATATCTCCGTCGGTTCGGTGCGCATTCCTCTCGCCGAGGTCTGGAAAACGCTGGTCGGGCGCGCTTCTCGCCCGGAGTGGGGGACGATCGTCTTCGTCTTTCGCCTGCCTAAAATGCTGACCGCAGTGCTGGCGGGGGCAGGTCTTTCTGTGGCAGGCCTGGTCCTTCAGTCGATCTTCCGCAACCCGCTGGCAGCGCCGGATTCCCTCGGCATCGGGGCGGGGGCGTCGATCGGAGTGGCGGCGCTGATGTTCGCCGGGGGGACCATGGGGGCCGTGGGCGCCGGAGCGCAGGGCATCGGCACGCAGGGCAGCGCGATGCTGGGCAACCTGCCGCCGCTCGGCTACACGCTCTTGGTCATCGCGGCGAGCATCGGCGCCGCCGTGGTGCTCGTCATCATTCTCCTCATCTCGAGAAAATTCGAGCAAGTCGTGACCGTGCTCATCATGGGACTCCTCGTCGGGTATCTGACCTCGAGCATCGTGTCGCTCCTCGTTTATTTCGGTTCGCCGCAAAAAGTCCATCTCTATCTTTCGTGGACCTACGGCTCTTTTGGAGGCGTGCGCATGAACGAACTGCCGTATCTGGCCGGAGCAGTGCTCATCGGGCTCGCCCTCGCCGCATGGGACATGAAGGCCCTCAATGCATTTCTCATCGGCGAGCGCTTCGCCTCGACGATCGGCATACGCGTCCGCGCTTCCCGGACAAGGCTTCTCATCGCGGCATCCGTACTCGCAGGCAGCATCACGGCGTTCTGCGGGCCGATCGCCTTTTTGGGAATCGCCGCGCCGCACGCGGCGCGCCTCCTGTCGCGCAGCGCAGAGCACCGCATCCTTCTGCCGACGACGGCGCTCTCGGGTATATGCCTCGCCCTCCTCGCTGACATGCTCTCGGCCCTGCCGGGATACGGTGCGGTCCTCCCCATCAATCCACTGCTCGCACTCATCGGTTCGCCGATCATCATCTCGATGTTCTTTCACAGGGATCGAACTTCGCTCGGGGAGGCAATGGAATGAGGGAGGTACCAGGATGAGCCCGGAAGAAGCGCCCCGCCACATTCCCGGCATACCTGACGTCACGCAACCTCTGGGCAGCCTTTTCGGCCAGACAGACACGGCCGCGCAAAACCAGAAAATCGGAGCACCTCACGGGGCACAAGGGCCCTTCACGCCAGGCACTGAACCAAGCGAACAGCACGGTGAACGTAGCCAGGCCGCCTCCCCCTGTACCGGAGGCGGCAGCGCCCGTTTCGTCCTTGAAGCCTCTTCGCTGGCAATCGGATGGAAGCAGGGCCGAACTCCGCAGATCCTCGCGCGGAACATCGATTTTCGGGTTTCGCCAGGCCAGCTGATCGCGCTCGTCGGCCCGAACGGCGCCGGCAAATCGACGCTGCTGCGGACCATCGCCGGACTGCAGCCACCCTGCGGCGGATCGCTCACGCTGCGGGGCAGGAATATCGCGCTCATGTCGGTGGAAGAGCGCGCAACGCTCCTCGCCTGCGTATTCAACGAGAGGATCGAGGCGGGATATCTGACGGTTTGGGAGTTCGTGGCCTTCGGACGCTACCCCTACACGAACGCCCACAACCGCCTCACGGCCGATGACAGGCGACACATCGCCACGGCCCTCGCGCTCGTCGGGATGGACGGATTCGAGAAGCGCACATTTTCGAGCCTGTCAGACGGCGAACGGCAAAAAGTGCAGATCGCGCGCGCGGTGGCCCAGAACACGCCTCTTCTGGTGTTCGACGAACCGACCGCATTCCTCGACGCACCGTCGCGCATCGAAATTTTCAGGCTCGCCGAGCGCCTGGTGCAAGAAGCCGGGAAGACCGTGCTGCTCTGCACGCACGAAGTCGACCTCGCGCTCAAAACGGCGGGCGAACTCTGGGTGATCGACAGAGAGCACCGATTCACCGCAGGTCCTCCCTTCGTCGTGGCGCGCTCGGGAGCAATCGGAAGAGCCTTCGACCTACCGACCGTGACCTTCGACGCCATGAGCGGGACATTCAGGGCGCGCGCACCTCAGGGCTAACACTTCTCAGCGCTAGAACTTGTACCCAAACTTCCGGAGCATCGCTTTGCGCGCGGCCTTGTCCTCTTCGCCCTCGATGCCCTTCGGCGAAAAACCGTCGACGACGCCGAGGATGCTCGCTCCCTGCTCGGTCACGGCGCGCACGACTTCCACCGGATTGGCCGTGGCGCAGAAAATCCGGCAGACTTCCGGACTCGCCTTGATGCGGTCGAGCACATTGATGGGATAGGCGCCGGGTCCGAGCACGAGGTAGAAGGTGTGCCCTGCGCCCACCGCGAGGGCCATCTTCTGTGCCGCTTCGACCAGCGCCGGGTCCGTGCCCTCGGTGCGCACAAGGCAGGGCCCCGAGGCCTCGTTGAAGGCGAGCCCGAACTTTACGCCGGGGACGGAACACATCAAAATTTCGGCGATATCTTCGACGGTTTTTATGAAGTGCGACTGTCCCACGACAACATTGCAGTTCTCAGGGAACTCGAGTTTCACCGCATCGATGGTCATAGAAGAACCTCCTTGCAGGTTTGTTTATTCTGCAACTGGTTTATGCTGTATTACATTGTCTTCAGATTTTTCTGAACGCAGGGCGGACTTTGGGGCGAGAACAGTTCTTCAAAGCAGCGGTAGCCCTCCCTAGCAAGTCTACTCCTTCACGAGAGGAACGGCCTTTCAGGGCTGCGGCAGCCTGCCGACAGGCGCTGCGTAGAGCGCGAACATGTCTTCGCCGTCGAGCCCCAAGTAGGCGTCCAGCTTTTCCTGATCGTAGGCGCCGATCGCGCAGGTGCCGAGCCCAAGCGATTCGCACGCGAGGTAGAGGTTCTGGCACGAATGTCCCGCATCGAGGGCGACGAGCTTGTCGGCCGCCTTGCCGTAGCGCCATTCGCTGCGGTAGGGCACGGCCGCCCAGATCACGATGCAGGCCGCATCCCAGAACTGGCCGTTGAGGGCCTCGTTCAGAGCCTCTGAGTCATCGCCCTGCCGCTCGAGCACGAGCTGGTGCTCCACGGGGAGGTAGCGGTACAAGCCCACATTGAGCCCCTGTATTTTGTGGGCGAACACGTAGATGTCGAGCGGGTGGCGCGCGCCGCCCGAGGGCGTAGTGCGGAATGAAAATTTGCCGCGATTCTCCCTGACGCCTTCGACCGCCCAGAGCAGATAAGAGAGTTCTTCGAGGGCAAGCGGGACAGTGCTGTACGTGCGGCGCGACTTGCGGCTGTGCAGAAGGTCGTAGAGCACGGCGGCGCGCCCAAGCGCTGAAGATTCAGGACCAGACGCAACCGAGGTGCCCCGCCCTTCGGACGAATCTGCACCAGTGCCCAAAGCTGGCCCTCCGCCCATCCCCTCAAACAGCGAATTCGGCGGCGGCAGGTCAATGACACAATCCTCCGGTGCAGGCGGCTCCTCCTGGGGCGGAACCGGAACACCCTTCGACTGATCGGATTGGCCGCTCTTCACCAGGTGCCAGTTGGATTTGAGAAACCATCTTCCCTCAAAACGCTCATACTCCACCATATCAGACTCCCAGTATACCTTTTTCCCGCAGTATGTTCTCGGCCTCTTCCACGGCCCTGGCGATCATCGGGTTGCACACCGATTCGTCGAGGTGCCTCTGCTTTACCATGGCGCGGCCTTCCTGCGTCCAGAGGTCCGCGCCATCGAGCAGCGCCCTGCACTCAACCGTGCCCTTGTACGCCTTAAGCCTTTCCAGATAGTCTGCAACCACGCCGTAGAGCGCGAGTTTTCTCTCCTGATCGGCCGACTCCGAAGCGCCGAGGGCGAGCGAAAGGGCCATGATGCCACCTGTCACGGCTCCGCAGGTGAGCCCCGTGCGCCCTATGCCTCCGCCGAAGCCCCCAGCGAGGCGGTGCGCTTGGGCCGGATCCATGCCCAAATCCACCGCCAACACAGTAAAAACCGCCTGGGAACAGGCAGAACCCGCGACGTGCATCGCAACGGCTCGTTCTTTCCGGGTCATCTATCGCTCCTTCAATATTGCCTTTATTGCTCTATTTAAAATTCCGCGCCGTTTCGACGGCCTTGCGCCAGCCGGCGACGAGGCCAGTGCGCACCTCATCCGCCATCCGTGAGACGAATTCCCTCCGCATGCGCCAGTTCTTGCGCACATCGTCGAGGCTCTCCCAATATCCCACCGCAAGGCCCGCGAGGTACGCCGCCCCGAGCGCTGTGGTCTCGCTCACCTCGGGCAGGATGACGCGCGTTCCCGTGATATCCGCCTGAAACTGCATGAGGAACGAGTTCTGCGAGGCTCCGCCGTCGGCTTTGATGCACGAGAGCTTCCTGCCCGCATCTTTCTCCATGGCCTTAAAGAGGTCCATCGACTGATACGCGATCGACTCGAGAGAAGCACGCACAAAGTGAGCCCTCGACGTGCCCCGCGTGAGCCCCACCACGGTGCCGCGTACCTCGGAGTCCCAGTACGGAGCTCCGAGGCCGACAAAGGCCGGCACAATGTACACGCCCTGGCTGTCTTCGACCGAGCGCGCGAGCTGTTCACTCTCCGCGGAATCCGCAAGCAGCCCCATCTGGTCGCGCAGCCACTGGATCACCGCCCCCGCGATGAACACGGAGCCTTCGAGCGCGTACGTGTAACCCTTGCCGAGGTCCCAGGCCACCGTCGCGAGCAGATTGTGCTTCGACTCCACAGGGAAGGGCCCCGTGTTCATCAGCGTGAAACAGCCCGTGCCGTACGTGTTCTTCACGTCGCCTGGCTCGAAGCACGCGTGTCCGAACAGCGCAGCCTGCTGATCGCCCGCCACACCCGCCACTGGAATCTCGGCGCCGAAGAGCTCGCTTCTCGCCGTGCCGAAGAAGCCGGAGGAAGGCTTGACTTCCGGAAGTATACGGGCAGGCACGTCGAGCAGGCGCAGAAGCTCATCGTCCCAGCGGCGCTCATGAATATTGAAGAGCATGGTCCGGCTCGCATTGGAAGGATCGGTCGCGTGCGCGCCGGTCAGTCGGTAAATGAGCCACGAGTCGATGGTGCCGAACATGAGCTCTCCACGCTCCGCGCGGGCCTTCAGTTCCGGATGTTCGCGGAAGAGCCACGTGAGCTTGGTTCCCGAGAAATATGGATCGAGCACGAGGCCCGTCTTTTCGCGGACCAGCGTTTCGGCACCGCGCGCCCTCAGTTCGTCGCAGATGCCGCTCGAGCGGCGGCACTGCCAGACGATCGCATTGTACACAGGTTTTCCGGTCTCGCGCTCCCACACGACCGCAGTCTCGCGCTGATTCGTGATGCCTATCGCCGCGATCTGCGTGGGCTCGATCTGCGCGGCTTCAATGGCGCGGCGAGCCGCATCGAGCTGGGTTTGCCAGATTTCCTCTGGATCGTGCTCGACCCAGCCCGGCTTTGGGAAAATCTGCCGGAACGGGAGCTGCTTTACGCCGATGATGATGCCATCGTGGTTGAACAGAATGGCGCGGGACGTGGTCGTGCCCTGATCGAGGGCGAGAATATAGGTTGCATGGCGGCCCATGAGGCTATTATAGCGTATTTATCCTCCGCGTCAGAGTCCCCGATGCCGCCACACGCAGAAAAAAAAGCGCCGAACCACTGTGGGCCGGCGCTTTTTTTGTCAATGGACGGTAACGCTCACCGTGCCGCTGACGTTTTCGAACTTCACCTTGCCCGTCGCGGCGCCATCCGGTGCGATGAGACAAATGTAGTAGATGCCGTAGGGCGTTGTCTCGAACTGAGCGGTCGTATCGGAACCGGCGATCCCGCTCAAGCCGTACCCGTCGGGATCAAATATGTACGCCTCGAGGTTGCCGGAAGTCTCCTCGAGCGTGACCTTCGCGATCGTGCCGGGAGCCTCGAAGGAGTACCAAGTCTCGCCCTTCTCAGCGAGGCTGACCGGAGAGGAGAAGGTATTCTCAGTAAGAGAAGTGGGACTATAAGGATACAGTGCGACATGAAGGTCGATGGTCTGGCCCGCCGTCACCGTAAATCCCGCGTTAGTCTGCCCGGCCACGACAGGCTCGCTGGTGGAGACAACACTGTTGAAGACAGAGACGATCATTTTGCTGTAATCGCCCGCGAGAATGGAGACGCTCCCAGTGATGGTGTTGGTCGCCTCATCGTATTCCGTGGAGCCAAGATTTACGGCCTGAACAAACTCTTCTGTCGATCCATTCATCCGGTAGAAATCGACCTCAATGGAGTCCACATACGCAAACGCCTTGGAGTTGGCCGATTTCGAAGAAACGCCTTGGTGCTGTGCGATGAAAGGATTGAGCCTCGGAAAGGAAACCGTGACCGTTCCCTTGTCTGTCGCCGAACTTTTGGACGTCCCAGTCGAAAGTTCACAGGAACCGAGCACCAGTGCTCCAAGGACGAGAACACCCAATAGCTTTACAACCTTTGATTTCATATGCATTTACCTCCGCGCAGCAGACGGGAAGAAGCACAGTCGAAGGAGTACACACTTTTTTCTGCTTAAGCAAGCATATCTTTAATTTTAATTATGGAGAATAATAGTACGCATGTCAAGGACAAAACAACAATTTATGCGACTTGATATTTATCGTGTTAGCTTATATGGTTAATTCCAATATCTCCTTAATCCAATGAGCGCAGTATGCGGTTTAGCGATATGCAATGTAAAAGAGTCGGTTGTGCCTTATCAAAACAATCCAGTTCAAGAAGGCTTTCTGCTTTCGCGGCTTTCTTGATACTGAGTCTGCTTCTTACGGGCTGTCAGACCACTCCCGTTCCGTCGCATCAGTTACCCCCTGTAGAACCAATCTCTTCTCTCATATTCACAGAACAAGAGAGCGGCCAAGCCGCCATAGAATCGCCTTCGTACCTCGATCCTGTCAGATGGTGGGATAAAGGCACACAGGATCCTCTGCGTGAACTGGTCGTCGAAACACCAGCGCAGCTTGCCGCGCGCGTTCCGAAGCGCAGCAACCCCCAAATTGTCATCCTCCAGTACCACAATATCGTCTTCGGTCGGACCGGCGGCGAATACAACCGAGACCTTTACAATTTTGAGCACGATCTCGTATTCCTAAGAAATCGTACCCAGATCATCGGCTTAGATGATCTGCCGTACATCAAATCGGGCGAGAAAAAGCTCGACACTGACGCGTCGATCCTCACGTTCGACGACGGAGATCTTTCGATATACGGACTCGTTTTTCCTCTCTTGAAAAAATACGACATCAAGGCGACATTCTTCATCATCACCGATTTCGTGGGGACCGTCGGATACGTGAATTGGGATCAGCTGAAAGAGATGTCCGATTATCGCAACGCAAAGGGAGAAAAACTCTTTTCGATCGGTTCTCACTCATTGGATCACAAACGATTCGACGAAATTCCCGCCGATCAGATTCCCCACGAACTGGCCGGATCCAAATCCGTGATCGAAAAGCACCTCGGCGCGCCCGTGTGGTATTTTGCGCTGCCCTTCGGTGCCGGCGCAGGCCGCAAAGCAGTCATAGAAGCCGCCAAGAATTCCGGCTACAGAGGAATCCGCACTTCAAGAAAAGCCGTGATCCAGCCTGGCTCCATCGATCTCTACGATCTTCCCGTATTCTATATGACGAACGAACGGGCGGACGTGCTCGCGCAGCAGATCTATTCTCTGTTGGGGAGATAGTTGATATTTATCCCCTTGTAAAGTGATAAATATGGCTATATTATCCTTATAGAGGATGATGTTTTTATGACAGATGAAGCGCTTCTCGCCATCATGTACGAAAATCAGAACCGTTTAACTCGAGTGGGTGGAATAAAGAGAACGATCCATTCCAGACTCCTTGCAGCCTTTCCTTCGCGTCCAATCAAGGTGGTCATAGGCTTTAGGAGAAGCGGCAAGTCCTGGCTCTGCATGCAGATCGCGCGAGATATGGAAGAATCGGGAAGAGTCCCCCTTGAAAACATTCTTTTCCTCAATTTCGAGGATTACAGGTTAAGCGATATCCGCAGCCCTGCTGAACTGGACAGAACGCTTCATCTTTTCGTCACCAGAATCGCCAAAGCCGGACCACGCCTCCTCGTGCTCGACGAAATCCAGACCGTTCCTGGCTGGGATGTCTTCCTTCGCTCGTTGTACGAAAGAAATGAGGGATGGGATATTCTCGCTACCGGTTCTAATTCGGAATTACTCTCATCCGAGTTTGCAGAGAAACTGGCGGGCAGGCATATTGCGTTTGAGCTTCTTCCTTTCAGCTTTTCAGAGCTTGTCGCTTATCGGGGATTCCAAGTGCGCACCGAAGCAGACTATTATCGCCAACGATCGGAACTTGAGAAAATCTGGAACGACTATATCACGCTCGGGGGATTACCGGAGCGACTGACAGTAATCGATCCTCTGGCGGTACGCTCATATCAGGAAGGCATTGTCGCAAAAGTAATCCTCGATGATGTCGTCAGACGTTTCAAGGTAGAGCAGGTTACTGCGCTGGAGCGCTTGGTATCCTTTCTGCTGGCATCGCCGGGGCAAATTGTATCGTATGCGACGCTTGCGCGGCATCTTTCCGCTTTGGGTGCAAAGGTCAAAGTGGATACCATAATCCGGTATGTGTCCTTCCTGAAAGCCGCATTTGCCGTGTTCGACCTCTCGCGCTTCGACTGGAAGCAGGGAAGATATTTTGATACGACAAAAAAATACTACTCAATCGATACTGGCATCGCATCATTGTACAGATCCGAGACAGAAAACCGTGCTTTTCTCATCGAAAATGCCATTTATCTTGAACTGCGAAGACGCGGTCTAGAGCTTTATTTCGGCGCTCTGGACAATGGTAAGGAACTCGATTTTCTCGCACGGCTTCCAGAGCGGAATTGGCTCAAGATCCAAGTGACAAAAAGACTTAATCCACAGAACCGTGGCAGAGAGATATCAGCCTTTCTGCATGCCGAGCCTTTTCTCTCAGGAGGAGAATCGCTCCTCCTCGTGGAGGAAGGAGAGCGGGAGGAGATCAACGCCGATGGTGTCCGCATCAAGGTCGAACCGATGCTGCGTTGGGTTTTAAATGTTTGAGGAAAACGATTCCCCGCGCGACTGGGACGAACATCTGCATCTGCCACGTGTCTACTGCAAAATTTTATCTGACCTAGGCACCCTCGCCAACAGCACCCGCAATGCGCGTGGGCGGCAGAAATTGGCTCAATTCGCTCATCTATCATCCGACCGACCATTGACAAGGCCGAGGCAAGGACGATTTTTCATCACCTCGTACATCAAAATTCCTCCAGCCACGGCCACGTTGAGAGAGTCGACGCCGCGCGCCATGGGGATGCGGACTTCGGCGGTGCAGAGGTCGAGGACCTCGGGCGGCAGGCCATAGCCCTCGTTGCCGAGGATGAGCACGAGCGGGCCGCCCTGTCTGTACCAGGGGCGAAGGCTCAGTTCTTCAATGGTCAGCGCTTTTTCGGTGAGCGCGGCGGCGATGAGCCGTGCGCCACGGTGCTCGAGCGCTTCCAGTGCGCCGAGGTCCGCACGCCAGAGGGGTATGCTGAAGACGTTGCCCATGGATGCGCGGATGGTCTTCCGGTAATAGGGGCTGGCGCAGCCCGGCCCGAGCAGTACGCCTGCAACGCCCAGCCCTGCGGCAGTCCTGATGAGCGCGCCAAGATTCGAAGGATCGGTGACGCTCCAGAGGCAGAGGAAGGCTTCGCCGGAGCACACGCTTCTGTCGGTAGGGGGCGGCGCATACTGGCCACCGTGCGTTCCACAAGAGCCGGCGCCTTCAATCGGGGTAAGGTTTGGCATGTCTGCGACCGCAATCGCGCCCCGGTGGAACTTGAACTCGACGAGTGCGCAGAGCGCCTCGTGGCGCATGGCGTACACGGGAAAAGCGGATGGAGGAGCCGAGGCTGGCGGAACCGTGGCCTGTGGCGCGACGATTTGTGGCGCGGCACCCTCTCGAGGCACCACGGCGTCAGTCGTGCCTGGAACTTTCCATTTCCGTGCGCCCCAAGCGCTGTCTGGCCTTGTGGCGGCCCTTTCGGGCCAGCGCCGCCAGTATTCCTCTTCGGCCTCCGTGCACACGAGAAAGCGCGGCACTATACCTGCGTCGAGCGCCTTTTCGATGGTGATGCGCCCTTCGATGACCATGAGTCCCAAGGCCGCAAGGTTCTTCTCTTTCAGTTTTGCGAGGAGCTCCAGATCCGGCCCGGCATTCATGTCCCGCGCTTCACTCAATGGTCTCCACCCGGATCATATTGGTCGTCCCCTGGTGCGCGAGCGGCAGTCCCGCGACGATGACGACGCGGTCGCCGCGCCTTAAGAGCGCCTTGTGCTTGCAGATCGATATCGCTTCGCTGACCACGGCATCGAGGCGCGTCCCCTTCCCTGAGTGGATGAGTGGCAAAACTCCCCAGTTGATGGCCATCTGGTGGTACAGGCGCTCGTTCGTCAAAAAGGCGTAGATGGGCATGCGGGGTCTCAGGCGCGAAAGGAGCCTCGCCGCGTGGCCGGTCTCCGTGAGCACGATGAGTGCCTTGGCGTCGCAGCGGTAGGCGACGGAGACGGCGTTGTACGACATGATGGCGGGAACATCGCCGTTCTGGACTTCCGGCGGCACGTCGTGGTGAAAATCGAGGTAATCGAACTCTTTCTCCACGGCCTCGATGACAGTGCGCATCATGCGGACGACCTGAACGGGGTACTTGCCGATCGCGGTCTCGCCGGAGAGCATCACGGCGCTCGTGGAATCGAAGCACGCGTTGGCGACGTCGGACACCTCGGCGCGGGTCGGCATGGGGTTTTCCATCATCGACTCCATCATCTGCGTCGCCGTGATCACGGGTTTCGCGGCCAGATAGCACTTGCGGATGATCTGCTTCTGCGCGATGGGGACGTTCTCGATGGGCATCTCGACGCCCATGTCGCCCCGCGCGACCATGATGCCGTCGGCGGCTCGTATGATCTCGTCGATGTTTTCGAGGCCGCGCACAGATTCGATTTTGGCGATCAGCTTGATGAAGGAGCTCTTGCCCTGTGCGAGCGCGGTGCGCTGAACAAGGCGCTTGACTTCTTCGACGTCGGTTTCGCAGCGGACAAAGGAAAGCGCGATATAATCGATGTCCTGCTCGACCGCCCAGCTGATATCCGCGATGTCCTTCTCCGAGAGAAAGGGGATGGGATAATCGACGCCAGGCAGGGTGAGGTGTGCCTTGGGCCTCAAGGCCCCTTCGTTTTCCAGGGCCACCACGACTCCTCTGGGGACTTTCCGCACCACTTTCCCGGTGAAGTAGCCGTCCATCAGGATGACTTTTTGTCCTAGCGCGCAGATGCGGTCGATATCCGGCAGATTGGTGTAGACCTGCATGGGCTTCTTTACGGCGAGCTTCTCGATATCGGCGGGATCGGCGCTCTCGATCGTGAGCTCTGCGCCCGGTTGTATCGCGATCTGCTCGGTGTAGCCGTAGAGGCGCACGGCAGGGCCCTTGATGTCGGCCATGATCGCCACGGGCCTGTCGAGACTCTTCCGTGCTTCGCGGATCATCGCCACCTCGTGATTGGCCTCGTCGTAGGTCTTGTGGGAAAAATTGAGCCTAAAGACGTCGACGCCTTCGCGTATGAGCTCTCTGATTGTCGCCAGGTCTTTGCAGGCTGGGCCCGTGGTCGCGACGATCTTCGTTCTTTTTTCCATCGGGATGCTCCTTGGGGCTTTCCGAAAATTGTCCTCGAACGCGCCTATCATACTTCAAACAGGAGCATCATTTCGAGACCCATCCGGGGACAGGGCTGCCTTCAGCCTTCTAGAACAGCAGCCGCTTGATCAGCGAAGGTTCGAGCCTGAACGGAGAGCCACGCCCCTGGCAGAAATGGTGCACCCTCAGCATATGCACCGAGAGCTCGCTGTAAACCAGCATGTCCTCACCCTCGAGGCAGGATTCGGGGGGAATACCGACAGGGCGCACCGAGACCGCGTTCTTGTGGAAAAAACCGTCGCCCCAGGGGCAGGGCAGCATGCCGCGCGCGTCGCCGGACTGCACCAGAAGCTCGCCGACCGTAATCGGCTCGCCCAATCCTGCTTCGCCCCTGCGCTGCAGTTCCTCCAGTCTGTCCGCGACCGCGTCGAAATCGAGCCCGAGCTCGTCGAAGAACATCCCGTCTTCCTCGATGATACGTTCGAGGCTGCGAGTGTCATCGCCCAGGAATCCCGCCGCGGTGATGACACCGGGCACCATATTCTGAAATGCCTGTTTATCGGCCGGTGACGTTTTCATCGATTCCTCCTTGGATCAGGCGAATTTGTCATAGTAAATCCTGTCCTCGGCGATGCCGTTCTTCTTCATCACATTGATGCACGCGTTGATCATGCCGGGAGAGCCGCAGAGGTAGCCTTCCCAGCCTCTGGTGTCCTTCGGCACCTTCGTCTGAAGATAGCGGTCGAGGACCTCGGTGATGAGGCCGGCCTCTCCCTGCCAGTGCTCCTCCGGACTCGGCTCGGAGAGCGCGGCGACAAAGTGAAAGCGCGGCCACGTGGCTTCGAGTTCGCGCAACGCATCGAGGTAGAACATGTCCTTGCTCGTACGGGCGCCGAAGAAATACCATATCTCCTTTTCCGGGAATGCGCCCGTCTCGTGGAGACTGTAGAAGATGCTCTTGAACGGCGCCATGCCCGAGCCGCCCGCGACGCAGATCATCGCCGCAGGCGTGTCGTGAACGCGGAATTCGCCGAATGGTCCCACGAGCTCGACCGCATCGCCCTCCTTCAGGAACTTGTGGACATACGTCGTCGCAATGCCTCCAGGCACGAGGCGGATGAGGAGTTCGACGTGCTTGGTGTCGGAAGGCACCGAGGACATCGAGTAGGCGCGCTGCACGCTTTCCTTGATCTCGCCGTAGGGAGGAACGACGAGCTGCACATACTGCCCCGAGACGAAGTCGATTTCCCCCTCGTCGAGCGCGAAGCGCACTTCCTTGATGTCGTGTGTGAGGTTGTGGATCTTTTCGACGTGACACTTGTATTTCTTTATGCTGAAAAGCTCACGCGGCAGTTCGATCTCGAGGTTCTTGCGCACCTTGACCTGGCAGGCGAGGTGGATATGGCCCTCGATCTCTCTCTGCGACATAAAAGGCATTTCCGTGGGCAGATGCGGCCCGACGTCGGTGATAACTTTGCACTTACACGCGCCGCAGGTCCCGCGTCCGCCGCAGGCCGACGGCACGAAGATATTCTCCGCCGCCAGGGTATGGAGCAGCGGCATGCCTCCCTTCACTTTCAGCTTCTTCTCCCCGCCATTGATGGATATCTCGACTTCTCCGTAATTATTGAGCAGTTTGTCGAGCACCGCGATGATGAGCGCAAGCACCGTCGAAATGCCGGCAACCGCCAGAGGGCCGACCAGGATTGGATTCATCGCCGCCTCCTCACTGCACCGCGATCATGCCGGAGAATCCGACAAAGGCCATCGCCATAAAACCGATGGTGATGAGCGTGATGCCCGTGCCCTTGAGGCCCGCCGGCACCGCGTTGTTCGCGTCGAGCTTCTTGCGGATAGAGGCCAAAAGCATGATGGCCAGCCACCAACCCGCCCCAGAACCGAACCCGAAGACCACCGCCTGCGGAAAGTTGTACTTGCGGATCTGCATGAAGAGAATCACCCCCAGCACCGCACAGTTCACCGTAATGAGCGGCAAAAAGATGCCGAGTGCCATGTACAGCGCGGGCGAGAAGCGGTCGATGATCATTTCGAGCATCTGCACCACGCCCGCGATCACGATGATGAAGATGATGAAGGAGAGGTACTCAATTCCGAGCGGCTCGATGACGTAGTGCAGTACCACCCAGCAGACCGCCGCCGTGATGCCGATGACGAGCGTCACCGCAATGCCCAAGCCCATCGAGCTCTTGAAGTCCTTCGAAATCGAGATAAACGAACAGGTGCCGAGAAAGTTCGCAAGCAGCACGTTGCTCGTCAGGATGCTCGCCAAAAAGAGAGAGATTAGACCAACATTCGGTGCATCGATCATGCCGTACCTCCTTCCTCAACCTTTCTGGTGCGCAGGGGCGCCTGGAGCGCTGGGGGCGGCGCCGGCGGCGGAGCTTCCCGGCCCCGGACTTGAACCGGCCGGAGCACCGGGAGCGGCTCTCTTGGAGGCCGCCTCCACCTTCGCCTTGTAGTTGTTCGCGATCCACAGGGCGATCGCAACCAGAAAAAACGCGCTCGGCGCCATCACCATGATCGTCCACGGCACAAAGCCTTCACCGACGACCTTGAACCCGAACAGGCTGCCGAATCCAAAAAATTCGCGGATCGCGGCGATGACGAGCAGCACCCAGCCATAGCCGAATCCGTTTGCAAGCCCGTCCAAGAACGCGAGCCCCGGAGAATTCGAGGCGGCAAAGGCCTCGGCCCGCCCCATCAGGATGCAGTTGGTGATGATGAGGCCGACGTAGGGTCCGAGCTGTTTGGAAATCGCCGGCTGGTAGGCCCTCAGCACGATGTCGATGATGATGACGTAGAACGACAGCACCAGCACCTGCACGATCATGCGCACCTTGCGGGGAATGAGTTCGCGCAGCGCGCTTAAGGTCAGACTTCCCATCGACGTGGCAAAGCTCACGCCCAGCACCATGATGAGGGTATTGCGAAGGTTGTTGGTGACGGCCAGCGTCGAACAGATGCCCAGCACCTGCACGAAAATCGGATTGTTGTACCACAGACCATCCCGCATCACCTTGGCGGCAGGGCTCACCTTTAAGGGGGCTCTCATTTTTTCTGTGTCGCTCACAGCGTTCCTCCTATCTGGCGGGCGAGCGCCAATTCCCGGTCGACGAGGGCCTTCACGAAATCGCTGGTGCGGCTCGCCCCGGTGACGGCGTCGACGGTGCCGTTGTTCGGGTCGAAGTTACCCTTCCCTGTCCCTTGCGAAAACGCAATCGTCCCGTCGGGAAGCGTCTTCTTTCCCTTGAACTGCGCAGAAAACCAAGGCTCGGAGATGCGGCCTCCGAGGCCAGGCGTCTCCTGTTGGTCGACGACCTCAAAGCCCCTGACCACCGCGCCTTTGGGGTCGGTGGCGAGCACCGCGGTGATCGGCCCCCAGAGCCCAGGCATGGTGAGTTTGATCGCGACGTAGGTCTGGCCGTCGATGACGGCGAGGTACGCAGTCGCCTTATCGACGGTCTTTTCGGTGATGAATTGGCGGTACTTCGAGTCGATCTCTTCCGCTGGCGTCGACGAGTCCGCGAGGCCGAAGGCCTTGAGGACGGCCAGCTGCGATTCGAGCTTCTTGTTGGCGTTCACTCTGGAGAGCGTCACCTGATTGGCGACGGCCAGGATCACCACAAAGGCGATGCAGACCACGAAGGTGAAGACGGCCGCATAGGTGATCGAGTTCCTGTTCGGCTTCATCGGGCGCCTCCTTTCGGGCGCAGCTCGGTATCCCGGACGGGCGGTGTAGGAGAGATGAGCGGCGCATCGGGCCCGGCCGGCTTTGTGTCAGGTCCAACCGGCCTTGGGGCGGGCTGCGTGGGTGGGGCAGCCTGCGCCGGATCAGCTCCGACCGATCTTGAGGCGGGAACAGACGCCTTCTTCTGAGCCGGCGCTTTCTTTTGGACAGCATCGACCGCGATGTCGATGAGATTCGCAAACGTGTTGCCAAAGAGGATCGCGAAGCTTGTGCCCTCAGGAAATGCCGAGAATGTGCGGATGATCACCGCGGTCGCACCGATGAGGATGCCGTAGAGGTAGTGCGAGGGCTGCCGCTTCGGCGCCGAGACAGGGTCGGTGGCCATGAACACCGACATGTAGAGGAAGGAACCGGCCAGAAGGCTCTCCATCGGCAGGGCCTTCTGCGCACCTGTCGCAAGGATGACGAGGTTCGTCACCGTACCGCCGGCCAGCGTCGCGAGCATGATCCGCCAGCTCGCAGTCTTTGTCAGAATGAGGTAGGCCGCGGCCAACACGATGAGCAGTGTCATGCTTTCGCCCATGGCCCCGGGCCGCAGGCCGAACAGCAGGTCGGTGATAGGAACCGGCACGTGGGCCCTCATCCGGGCGAGCGGAGTCGCCGAAGACAGCACGTCGACCGCCCCTATCCCGAAATTGCCGAAACTGGTATAGGCCCTCGAGAGCACCACGGCGAAGCTGATGTAGATAAAGGCGCGCCCCGCGATTGCCGGATTGAAAATGTTGCGTCCGAATCCGCCGTAGACCCCCTTGGCCATCGCCACCGCAAAGATGATGCCGACTGCCAGAATCCAGAGCGGCGCCTTGGGCGGCCAGGCCAGCGCGTACAGCGCACAGGTCACGAGCACCGCCTCGCTCACCTTTCCTTGCCGCCTTCGCTCGAACAGCCATTCGGTGACAATTCCGCAGACGAACACCACCGCGGCCGCGGCGATCACGCGGAGGCCGTACATCCAGAGCGAAAACAGATATATCGGCGCAAGCGCGATGAGAACCTTGCGCATCATGGGTTGTTTGAGGAATCTGATCACGCGCCCCTCCTTTCGTTATATTAATCCTAATGCATGGAAGGGCAGAATTGTAGAGGCCGCATGGGCGTGCTTGGAAGCCAGAACGAATCAGTCCTTTTCAACGTGCAGGCGCACGTTGAAAAGGCGACTTGAAGGGCAATGTTTTATCCTGGCGTCTTCACGGATACCTTTGTCTTCGCGCGGCACTCCGAGCAGACGCCGGTCGCATAAAAGGTGTGGGAAGTGACGGTGAGGCCTCTGTCCGCGCTCATCTTCGCGACGAGCGCATCGAACTGGCAGAGGCCGAGGTCCGTAAAACGGTGACAGCGCTCGCAGTGGAACCAGTGCCGGTGTTCAGCCACATGCAGCACGTAGTAACGCTCCGTCCCGTGTTCGCTGCAGTGGAGGATGAACGAATCGAGGCGACCTTTCTCTTCAAGATAATGCAGCGCCCTGTAAATCGTGGCGGGGTCATGTTCGTGTTGAAATTTCCCGCAGAGCTGACGCGCCGAGACCGGCTCCTTCGCCTGCGCGATGGTCTCCAGCACATGCGTTCGGGCTTTGGTCATAGTCTGCCTCTTTTCCCATGATTTCGCGCAGAGAGCGCGATGAACACGGCACCCGACAAAAGCACGATCACCGCGCCGGCAGGCAGGTCGAAGTGCCAGGACACCACGAGCCCGCCGACCGAAAAGGCGAGGGAAAGCAGCGTCGCGTTCACCATCATGCCCGCAAGATTGCGCGAGAAATATCCTGCGGTGCCCGCCGGCAGCGTGAGCATCGCAATGACCATCACGATGCCGACGAATGTCTGCAAGAGCACGATCGCGATCGCAATGACGAGGAGCAGGACAAGGTAGAGCGCCGTCACCGGCACGCCCTTTGTCGCCGCGAATTCTTCGTCGAAGGACGCAGCCTCGATGTGACGGTAATAGCGCCCCACGAGGAGGAGCACGACGAGGTCGAGCACCGCGAGCAAAAACAGGTCCTGCTCAGTCACGAGCAGAATGTTGCCGAACAGATAGCTCATCGGATCCACATAGCCTGGCGTCTTCGCCAAAAAGACCACGCCGAGGCTCATGCCGATCGCCCACAGCGCGTTGATAACCGTATCCTCGCGCTGCTTCGCCTTGAGCGACACAATGCTTATGAGCAGCGCCGCGAGGATCGCGAACACGAGCGCCCCGAGCATAGGGCTGACCCACTTCGGCGCCCCCCGAGAAGCCAAAAAGAGGGCGAGGCCCACACCGCCCAATACTGTGTGAGAAATTGCGCCCGCGAGCCCCGCGATCCGTCGCACCGTCACCAGCGAGCCCAAAATCCCAAACAGAAAGGCCGCGAGCACGCTTCCGATCAGCGCGTTCCGCACAAAGGGGATCGAAGGGTTCGCGAGCGCCTGCAAAAATCCACTCATTCTAGATATCTCCCTCAGTCTTTCCCCTCGCAGCACGCATTGTCCGGAAGCTCGATATCGTGCCGGACACGAACAACCTTGCCGCCGTAGATGTCTTCGGGCGCGTTCACCGCCTGCTCGATCGCGTGGCGGTGGACCGAATGCGGCTGATCGACACCCTGCCCGACGCAGAGCACCGTATCCGCGAGCGCCGATACGAAGTCCGAATCGTGCGTCGCGATGAGGACTGTCGTGCTGCCCTTAAAGCGCGCCAGCACATCGTAGAACTTCTTTTCGCTGTCAGCGTCCATGTTCGCAGTAGGCTCGTCGAGCACGAGGAGTTTCGGGTGCCCCACGAGCGCGCGCGCGACGAGCACCCTCCGCCGCTGTCCTCCCGAGAGCGCGGAGAAGGGCCGCTCCCGCAGATCGTACACCTCTGCCTGGCGCAGCGCCCACTCGACATCCTCTCGCTTCTGATGCTTCGCAACGCGGGAAAGCCCCGAGAGTCTTCCCATGCCGACGACTTCCTCCACACGGATGGGAAAGGTCGCATCGAAGCCTGCATGCTGGGGCACATAGCCGATCGACTCGATGCGCCTTCGGGGCGGCGCGCCAAACACCAGCACCTGTCCCCTCGCGGGCTCCAGAAGCCCCACGATGAGCTTGAGCAGCGTGCTCTTCCCCGCGCCGTTTTTGCCCGTCAGGGCCACAAATTCGCCGCGGTGCACGTGAAAGGACACGTCGGCGAACACTTCCACCTCTCTGTAGCGAAAGGCAAGATTCTGACACCATATGGCCACATTCTCCGGCGCGTGCGGAAGGTGTACCGCCTCAGCATCCTGAGCCTGCGGCGCCTGTTGCATAATGTCGCTCACTTCATTTTCCTCTCGGGAGGGCGTTGAACAAGGCCTGCCCCATGCGCGACAGATTCTCGAGCCAGTCCTGCGCCAGAGGATCGATCGGCACAACCACGGCCCCGATCGCCCCCGCCACCGCCTTCGCCGCGCTCTCCGAGAACTGTGCCTGGGTGAATACGACCTTGGCCTTCTCTTTCTTTGCAAGATCGACGAGCGCCACCAGCTCCTTCTGCGTGGGCTCCTTGCCGCCGAGCTCCACCGCGACCTGCGCGATATTGAACGCATCGAAGAAGTACCCAAACGCAGGGTGATACACGAACACTTTCGAGCCCGAGAGCGGCGCCAGCCTTGCCTTGAGCGACGTGAACACGGCATCGATCTCTTTCATATATTTTTCGTAGTTTGCTCTGTAGAGGGCCGCGCCCTCAGGGTCCTTGGCCACCAAGGCGTCCCGGATGACCGCAATTTCCGCCTTGGCCTGGCCGTACCCGAGCCACGTGTGCAGGTCGCGGTTTGACAGGGCCGGATTGATATTCTCTTTGTCAGAATGGGATCCCTCTTCCTGCTCTTGGGGACTAAGGGCACGAAATTGCACATTTTGGGTGACATCGACTATCTCGAGCTTCGGATACATCGCGCGCACCTTGGGTTTGAGCGAGTATTCGAAATCGACGCCGATCGAGAACCACACCTGCGCCTTGCCAAGCTCGACGAGCTGGCGCGGAGACGGTTCGAACGCGTGCGGACTCGACCCAGGAGGCAGAATGAGCGTCACGGCGACCCTGTCGCCAGCCAGGCGATTCACCCACTCCTGCATGGGAGGAATACTCACCGCAACCGTGAGGGCTGGTTTCTTCGACTGCGCGGACAGCGCTCCCGTCGCGGCGAGAAAAAAGGACAGCACAAGCAATACCTTGGAAATCCTACTCTTGTTCCCGTGCAGACACATGCGACGCTCCTGAATGCAGAATTCCTTCCAAAAATTGCAAACGACTTGCAAAATATACTGAAAAAAATCCCAAATGTGCAAGCGATTTGCAGATAAAAACTCTTTTCTGGAGAAGGAGCTTTGTATTATTCTTAATAAGAACCCTTTTAAGGAGGAGGTTTTTATGAGTAGCTATAAAGAGAAAGCAGACGCTGTCTATGCTTTTATAGAAACCTTGTCAAAAGAAAATCCGGGTATTGCCAAAGGTTTTATAGCCATGCATAAAGCTGCAGCAGAAAAAGGAGTTTTGGATGCTAAACAAAAAGAGTTAATCGCCTTGGGAATCGCGATTGCCATTCGTTGTGAGGGATGTATCGCCTGTCATGTTCAGGATGCATTAAAAGCCGGAGCAAGCCAGGAAGAAATTGTAGAGACCATTGGCGTTGCAATCCTGATGGGAGGTGGGCCTTCTGTTGTCTATGGAGATTTCGCATACAAGGCGATGAAAGAAATGTTGTGATTTGTATTCTTAATCATTTTAGCTCACAATTTAACGTTCTGCTTCGGGAGTATTCTTAACATTCATCGTTCACAATTTGGCTTCCTACGTCAGAAATAGTGCAATTGCCCCCACGGCCTTCTTCCCTCGTTGCGACACCTCAGATGCAGACGCTCATAGCTGTTGTCATGGGTCCGAATCATGCTGCAACACTTCAACGCTCTCGTAGATGGAACGAGCTTCGGTCCATGCCGCTTCCGTGGCATGGCTGCCGAGATGTTGCCAAGCCTTTCTGCAAGCTCCAGCACACAAAGGCTCTTTTTTGTCAGCTTCGTCGCTGTATCCATCGTCTATTTTTCATAGCATCCCTAGCTAATAGAATACCGTATAGTTAGAACCTTAAGAATACAGGGGAGACCGGCATTACAGGATCTACGACACTCATGGTTTGAAGATCAGTATTTCGAATCGTGCTATTGCAGCGTGCGGACCGATTCGCGCTCGACGATCGTCGCCGTAAAGAGTTCGGTCCTCCCCTGCATGCGGCCGCGTGCAATCCACTCGCAGACGAGGTCCGCGCTCTTCTTGCCCATCTCGAAAATCGGCTGGCGCACCGTAGTGAGGCCTGGGGTCGTAAACGCGGAGATATCGATGTCGTCGAGGCCTATGACGCTCACGTCTTCGGGAACCTTCAGCCCCGACTCGGAGAGGGCCTTTATCGCGCCGATCGCAAGCTCGTCGGTCGCTGCAAATACCGCGGTCAGAGGCTGCTTCCGCTTTATCAGGGTGAGCATGCCCGTACGCCCCGCCTCGGGATTATAGGCCGGCACACGCACCGTGAGCTCCGGCGTGTAGGGAATGTCGTGGGCGGCGAGCGCTTTTTTGTAGCCATCCTCGCGCTGGCGGCCGAAGCTGAAATGCTCGCCGGTGATGAGCCCTATGGTGCGGTGTCCCCGCCGAATGAGGTATTCGACCGCGAGCTCTGCCGAAGCTTCTTCCTCGATGTGGACCGCGGGAAAACCGAATTCCTGCTTCTCGAAGGTGCAGAGGGCGACAGGGAGGCCCCTTTCCTGAATGTATCGATAGATCAAAGGATTATCGAGCTCGTGAATGAAGATGATGCCGTCGAGCGTCTCGCCTTTCAGGCGGCGGAGAAATGCCTGCTCGCTCGAATCGGACCAGCGCAGAAAGAAGAACTGTGTCTTGTACCCGTGCTGCTCAAGGAAAAATTCCATCGACGCAAAGAGCTGTCGCTGAAACATGTTGAATAGATAAGGAATGACTACGCCTATCGTAAAACTCCGCTGGAGCACCATCGACCGCGCGACGTGGTTCTGCACATACCCTTGCTCCCTGACAATATCGAGCACGCGCTGGCGCACCTCGGAGCGCACGTATGCGCGTTCGTTGAGCACGCGCGACACGGTCGAAGGCGAGACGCCAGCAAGCCGCGCAATGTCCTTAATGCTTGTCATATAGCGCCATCATAGCTTCTGAAAAGGTTTTCATCTAGTGATTATACTCTGCATTTTCAAGAAAAAGAACACATTGGAGGCCCCTACACCCTCCTCATTGACGCAGGACAGGAGCATGCCGCACAATAGGAAATCATGCTTGTGGAAAAACGCTTTTTGCCTCTCTATGTCGGATTGTTCAGCATATTCGCGTTGTTCGGCATCTCCATGACCGTCATCGGCGCCACGCTGCCTAAGATCTTCGCGGACTTCGGATGGTCCTACACGACCGCGGGCGCAATCATCGCGGCAGGCTCGATCGGGTACTTCCTTTCGAGCTATCTGGCCGGGATTTTCTTGTCGGCGGTTGGACTGCGCCTGACCATCAGCCTTTCACTCCTCCTCGTCTTCGCTGGGCTCGAACTTTTCGCCACGACTTCGATCCCATGGCTCAACATGCTGCTCTACTTCATCGTCGGCTTGGGACAGGGAGGCATCGAGCTGTCGGTCGACTGGGCAGTGCTGCGCATGGAAGGCCCGGGCGGTGGCCGCGCGATGAGCCTCATGCACGGCGCGTTCTCGATCGGCGCCGTCGTGGGGCCCCTCATCATCGCAATTCTGATCAGCGCGCACCTTGAGTGGACGCTGATCTACAGGGGCATCGGAGTCCTGTTCTTGGTCATCGCCATATTCATGCAGTTCATGCCCCTCGCCGCCCTCGGCAGGGACAAGGGGCACGCGGCAGGCGGCTCGAGGCGGGACCTCTTCCGCCATCCGGCGTACTGGCTCGGATTCTTCGCGCTCTTCGTCTACGTGGGCGTCGAGCTCGGCATTTCGAACTGGGTCGCGGAATATTTTGTGAGCGTCTTTGGCGCGCCCATACCGACGGGCTCGTTCATGGTCTCGCTGTTCTGGACAGGCCTCCTCGTGGGGCGCTTCGGTGTTCCCTTCTTCCAGGCCGCCATAAAAAGAGAAAAAATCCTCATAGCACTTTCCGCGCTCATGGCGCTTTCGGTGACGGCTCTCGCCACGATCGGCTTTGTGAGCAATGGGAAAATTGCCAGTGTCATCGCAGGCATGGTCGTCATCTTTGCAGGGCTTGGCTGTTCCATCATCTATCCGAACATCATGAGCATCGTTGGGGATCTTTTCCCTCACACCCAGGGAGAGGCCGTGGGCTTTGCCGCCATGGGCGGCGGCATGGGAAGCTTTGTCTTCCCCTATCTCATGTCGGCCGTTTCGGCAGCCTGGGGCATCCGGATGGGTTTTATGACCTATGCGGTCTTTTCGCTCGTCGTAGTCGCGCTGGACGTAGCGCTGGTGCGCACGGAAGCGCGAATGAGTGCTCTCAAGGTTGAGTAAAGGGTGCCCGCGGAGCGCAAGGCTGTGAGGTTACAGCGCCGCGGACACCAAAACCTCCTCTTCTCAAAGGCCTTGGTCGTACTACACGTGGGTCCAGGCTGGCGTTTGGCGGTGACAAGCACAGCTCGGATTAGAACAAAAGCTAAACCAGTGCATCCATTCCCTCCACGGCCACGACCGTGGCCATGGAGGATTCGCACCCTCCTGCCTCTTCTCGCCTCAATCTTTACCCAAGGTTGAGAGCACTGTGCATTTTTTCAAAAAAATAATTTGACAAATCGGCAAAACCGTTCAATAATACTCCTACCGGTTGCAAACGTTTTCAGAAAACGTTTGCAACCATTGTTCCACGAAAAAAGCATTGCTGCCGACGGGATAGCTTCGTTTGCAAACATCGAGGGGCTGAAAGGAAATTATGGAAAAAATAAGGATCGGCATCGTCGGATTGGGCCGGCTTGGCAAGCGTCACGCGTACAACCTCGCCAATCTCGTGCCGGGAGCAGAACTCAAGGCCGCATGCTCTCCGGTCCAGGCTGAGCTCGACTGGGCAGAGAAGGAGCTCGGCGTGTCTCAGCGCTTCGCGTCCTTCGATCAAATGATCGAGCACGCCGATATCGATGCGGTGTGGATCGCGAGTTCGTCGGTATACCATTCGGCCCAGGTGTTGGCGTCCCTCGATCGAGGCCTCCATGTGTTCGTCGAAAAGCCGATGGGCGTGACGCTCGACGAATGTGCCGCCATCGAGCGCGCCGTTGCCGCCCATCCCCGGCAGATCTTTCTGGTCGGCTTCGTCAGACGCTTCGATCCATCCTACCAATACGCAAAAGAACTGGTGGACAAAGGCGCCATAGGAAGGCCGTTCCTCGTGCGCTCCCAGACCTGCGATCTCGACGAGTATGCGGAGTTCCAGCTTGAATTCGTAAAAACCGGCGGCGGTATCTTTCTCGACATGAACGTGCACGACATCGACCTTGCGCGCTGGTTCATCGGCAGCGAGATCAGCGAGGTCCATGCGGTGGGCGGCAGTTACGTTCACCCTGGGTTCGCCGACCAGGGTGATGCGGACAATACGGTCTGCCTCGCCACGTTTGAAAACGGCGCCATGGCGGTCATCTCCGCGAGCAGAACAGCCTTCCACGGCCACGATACGCACACCGAAATAGTCGGCTCCAAGGGTATCCTGAAAATCGGCACCACGCCGCGCAAAAATCGTGTGGAGATTTTCGACACCGCCGGCGCGCGAACCGAGTGCGTCCGCGATTTCTACGAGCGTTTCGAGGAAGGCTTTATCGCCGAAGCCCGAGCATTTGTATCCTGCATTCGCAGTGGCCGAAAGCCAGAGATAACGCCGCGCGACGGTACCGCCGCCACGCGGGTGGGCATGGCCATGACCGAATCATTCAAGCGCAAAAGCATAGTACAGCTTTAAAACCAGCGGGCGTTGTCCGCTGACAAAAAATCAGTGTTTTAGGGAGGCATTATGAGTATTAGAAAAAAACTGGTTCTGGCCCTCATCGCCCTCACCCTCGTGGCGGGCACTGCGTTCGCGCAGAAGACCTATCGCATCGGCGTCACGCTGTACGACCGAGATCAGTTCATCTCCTCGCTCGAGCAGGCGATCATCGAAGCGGGGAAAAAGTACCCTAACGTTGTCGTCGATTCGCAGGACGCCAAGCAGGACGTCAACCAGCAGATGGCACAAGTGGACGTCTTCGCAACTAAAAAATACGACGCCATCATCGTCAACTTGATCAACACCGACACGGTTGAGACTATCATCCAGCGCGCCAAGGGCATCCCCACGATTTTCGTCAACCGCAGACCGCGCGATGCCGTCATCGACGGTGTGAAGACCGCCTACGTCGGCTCTCAGGAATACGATGCCGGCCGCATGCAGGGCGAATTCCTCGCGAAGTTCTTTAAAGGAAAAACTGAGCTCCGCTATGTGCTGTTCATGGGTCAGCTCGGCCTTGAGAACACCAACGAGCGCACTCGGGGCGTCAAAGAAACCCTCCAGAAGGCCGGCTTCAAACTGACGAAAGTCTACGAGGACACCGCCGAATGGGACCGCTGGAAAGCCATGAACCAGATGCAGCAGCTGCTCGGCACTGGCAAACAGTTCGACGTGGTCATCTGCAACAACGACGAGATGGCGCTCGGTGCAATCGAGGCCATGAAGGCCCTCAAGATGGACCTTAAGAAGATTCCAGTCGTCGGCATCGATGCCACGCCACCGGCAAAAGAAGCGGTGAAGAAGGGTGAAATGGCCATGACGGTCTTCCAAAATGCGAAGGCGCAAGGCGCCGTGGCCCTCGAATTTGCCCTAAAAGCAGCTCAGGGCCAAAAGATTGAAAAGTTCGGGTGGGTACCGTTCGAGCCAGTTACCATCGAAAATGTGGATAAGTACTGAACGGTTATGATCAGTGGGAAAGGCCCCGAAGCAGACGTGCGGCGGGGCCTGTCCCTTTTATAGGAGAATGGAGCACCCATGGAAGACTACATACTGGAAATGAAAAACATCGTGCGGACATTTCCAGGAGTTCGCGCCCTCAACGGTGTGGATTTTCGGGCAAAAAGAGGCTCCGTGCATGCGCTCATGGGAGAAAATGGGGCAGGCAAATCCACGCTCATGAAATGCCTCGTCGGCATCAATCCCCCTGATTCAGGAGAAATCTGGCTAAAAGGGAAAAAAGTTACGATACCAAACCCTCACGAGGCATTAAAACTTGGTATAGCAATGATCTATCAAGAACTCAATCCGGTTCTTGAGCGGAGCGTCATGGAGAACATCTGGCTTGGTCGAGAACCGATGCTCCGCAAATTCGGTCTTCTCGTCGATCACAGAGCCATGTACGAGCAGACCAGACAGCTTCTGAAAGAACTTGAAATCGACATCGATCCAAAAACAAAGGTAAAAGAGCTGTCCGTGGCAAAGATGCAGATGATCGAGATCGCCAAAGCGATCTCGTACAACGCGGACGTCGTCATCATGGACGAGCCGACATCCTCGCTCACGCCAAACGAAGTGGAGCACCTTTTCTCAATGATCCGCAAGCTGAAAGCCAGAAACGTCGCGGTCATCTACATCACTCATAAAATGGAAGAAATTTTCACCATCGCGGACGAAGTCACCGTACTCCGCGACGGAAACAATATTACGACAAATCCGATCGCCGAAATGACCATCGATTCGCTGATCACCGCGATGGTCGGCCGGCACCTCACCGAAATGTTCCCGAAGATGGAGAGTCAGATCGGAGATGTAAAATTGGCGGTGCGACACCTTGAGGTCCCAGGCCTTTTGCACGACATCTCCTTCGACCTCAGAAAAGGGGAAATTCTCGGCGTTGCAGGGCTCGTGGGGGCTGGCCGCACGGAACTCATGGAAGCGCTGTTCGGGCTGCGCCGCAAGAGTGCCGGCGAAATTTTCATCGACGGTAAAAAGGTCGAAATCCGTGCACCTTCGGATGCGATCGAGGCAGGAATCGGCTTTTTAACAGAGGACCGCAGGCTGAACGGCATCATTCCGGTGCTCTCGGTAAAGGTGAACATCATTGTCGCCAATCTCAGAAATTATCTGCGATACGGCTTTTTTCTCAATCTCAAAAAGATTCACCACGACTGCGAGGAATTCAAGGAGAGGCTTAAGATACGCACCCCCTCCTTGGACACCCTGATACAGAACCTCTCGGGAGGAAATCAGCAGAAGGTGCTCGTGGCGCGATGGTTGCTCACGAACCCCGACATCCTCATCCTCGACGAGCCGACGCGCGGCATCGACGTCGGGGCAAAGGCCGAGATACACACGATCATCACCAAGCTTGCCTGCGAGGGGAAATCCATCATCATGGTGAGCTCCGAAATGCCGGAGATTCTCGGGATGAGCGATCGGATCATGGTGATGAGCCGCGGCCAGATCACTGCAATTCTTGACCGCAAGGATGCAGATCAGGAAACCATCATGCGGTATGCGGCTGCAAAAGCAAACAACAATAAAGTGGCCTAAAGGAGGCTGCCATGGCACAGCAGAGCGAAGTTGGAAAATTCATCAACAAATATGCAATCTTTATCGTACTGATCGTGATGGTTGTGGTGCTCTCGTTTCTCTCGCCGACATTCCTCACGCCGCAGAACCTCATCAACGTGCTCATCACAGAATCGGGGCGCGGTATTCTGGCGATCGGCGTGGCGTTCACGATTATTTCCAGGGGGATCGATCTTTCGGTGGGCTCGATCGTTTCGCTCACGTCGGTCATCGCCGCGAGCCTTGTGCAGGAGCCATCGTACAGTGCGCGCATCTTTCCGCACTTGCCGCTTCTGCCGCCCATCGTGGCGGTGGTCGCGGGGCTCGTGGCAGGCACGATCGTAGGCATAACAAACGGAGCGCTCATCGCGTATACGGCGATTCCGCCTTTCATCGCGACGCTCGGCTCGATGATCATCGCGCGCGGGCTTGCGCTCATTCTGACGAACGCCTATCCCGTGCCGATGCTTCGGCCGGAATTCAAAATCATCGGTCAGGGCTCGCTGGGACCGATTCCTTACGTGGTCATCGTGTTCGCGCTTGTCGCCATCGTCGCGTTCATCATATTGAACTACACCAGGTTCGGAAAGAATGTGTACGCCATAGGCGGCAACGTCAACGCGGCAAAGACGTCGGGGATCAAGGTCGACAAAAACTTGCTCGCCATCTACGCGGTTTCGGGGCTCTGCGCCTCGATCGCCGGCATTCTCATCACCGCGCGGGCGGCGTCCGGCATCGCCACGCTCGGCAACAACTATGAGCTCGACGCGATCGCCGCGGCGACCATCGGCGGCACGAGCCATACCGGCGGCATCGGCACGGTCCCGGGGATCATCGCAGGCATTCTGATATTGGGAATTTTGAACAACGGGCTTCTGCTGCTCGGCATTTCGCCGTATCTGCAGCAGGTGATCAAAGGCATCATCATTGTCGGTGCAGTTGTATTCGACATGCGCAAAAATGCGCGACAGAAGTGAAAGAGAGGTTTCACATGCTAGCATCAACGCGATTCGCCCTGAATCGCATCGCGGCGCCGGCCTTGGGGCTGGCGGAGTTCTTTGAAGTAGCAAGGCAGTTGGGGATGAGTTCGGTGGAGCTTCGAAACGACATCCGGGACGGTTCGGTCACCGACGGCCTCAAGGGGACGGAGGTGCTCCGCCTCGCAAAGGCGGCCGGCGTGCGCATCATCACGATCAACGCACTGCAGCAGTTCAACCTGCCGGCGGCGCGACGGAAGGCCCTGGGCGAGCTCGAAGCCATGCTCGCGCTCTGCCAGGATATGGAGTGTCCCGCCATCGTGCTCTGTCCGAACAACAGGCCGGACGATGCCCGAACGTTCGAGCAGCGATACCTCGACACGGTGGAGGCGCTGAAGACCTACGCCCCGCTGTTCTCCGCAAAGGGGGTGCTCGGCTATATCGAGCCGCTGGGCTTCGGCATCTCGTCGCTCTCCTCGGCGGAAACGGCGCTCAAGGCCATAGAAGAGAGCGGCGCTTCGTGCTACCGCGTACTCATCGACACCTTCCACAGCTATCTCGGCCCCGACAAGCCAGAATTGTTCGACAATCCGGCCGTCATCAGCAAGATAGGGCTCGTCCACATTTCGGGCGTTGAAGCCACGATAGCCAAATCTGAATTTGCGGACGCGCACCGGGTGTTGCCCGGCGCTGGGGATGTGATGCAGAGTGTCGCCCTCATGGCCCGACTCGAAAAACAGGGCTACCGAGGGCTATACTCTTTCGAGCCGTTCTCATCGGAAGTTCAGGCTATGGGGAAAAAAGAGCTCGTGGAGGCGCTTCGCGCGAGCATGCAGTTCCTCGCCAAGGTATAAGCGAGGCACGGCATTTTGTCTGGCGAGGGTGCGCTTTGTGCAGGGCTACAGATGAGCGCTGTGACGCGGTGCACGTATCGTCGCGCTGGCATATGAACATTTTTGCAGGAAGGAGATACACAGTATGACTACTACAATCAACGTTGGCGTCATCGGGGCAGGGCGAATCGGCAAGATTCACATTTCGAACATCGTGTACTACATGCCGGAAGCCCGAATAAAAACCGTCGCGGACGCGAACCTCACGCCGGAGATCGAGGGCTGGGCCAAGGGCCTGGGCATTCAAAATGTCAGCAAAAACGCCGAAGACATCCTGCGCGATCCGGAGATATCCGTGGTGCTGATCTGTTCTTCCACCGACACGCACGCCGATTACATCATCAAGGCGGCGCAGGCAGGCAAGCACATATTCTGCGAAAAACCCGTGGATCTCACCATCGAGAAGGTCAAGGCCGCCCTCGCCGCGGTCAAGAACGCCGGCGTCCGGCTGCAGATCGGATTCAACCGCCGCTTCGACCACAACTTTGCGCACGTGAGGGAGCTGGCGAAATCAGGAGCAGTGGGCCAGATTCACCTCGTAAAGATCACCTCGCGCGACCCGGCGCCACCTCCTCCCGCATATGTGAAGGTTTCCGGAGGCATCTTCCTCGACATGACCATCCACGATTTCGACATGGCCCGGTTCCAGGCGGGCAGCGAAGTGGAGGAAGTGTACGCGACCGGGGCGGTGCTCGTCGACCCCGAGATCGGTGCGGCCGGCGACGTGGATACCGCGGTCGTGACGCTCAAATTCGCAAACGGGGCGCTCGGCGTCATTGACAACTCGCGCAAGGCCGCCTATGGCTACGATCAGCGAGTCGAGGTCTTCGGTTCCGGCGGAGCGCTGACGGCCGAAAACGACGCCCCGTCGCAGGTTCGCCTGAGCGATGCACAGGGCGTCCACGCCGACAAGCCCCTCTATTTCTTCCTCGAGCGCTACAAAGATGCGTTCGTGACCGAAATGAAGGCTTTTTTCAAGGCAATCGCCGAAGGCACCGAGACCCCGGTTACGGGCAATGACGGCCTCATGGACCTCGCCATCGGGCTCGCGGCAAAAAAATCGCTCGCGGAGCACCGCCCCGTCAAAGTGTCGGAAGTGCTGTAAACGAGAGGTGGCTATGGAAACAATTCGATTGACCGTCGGTCAGGCCATCGTAAAATTCCTCGACAATCAGTTTGTGGAATTTGACGGAAAAGTCGAAAAATTCGTCGGCGGCGTGGTCGGCATCTTTGGACACGGCGTCGTGGTCGGGCTGGGAGAAGCGCTCGCCGCTCCCGGTCACGGTCTTAAGTTTATCCAAGCAAAAAACGAACAGGGTGCCGGCCACGTCGCCATAGGCTACGCGAAGCAGCACAATCGCCGAAAGATCATGGCGGTCACAAGTTCGATCGGCCCTGGCGCGCTCAACATGGTGACCGCCGCCGGAACCGCGACGGTCAATCACATACCCGTCCTCTTCCTTCCGGGCGACGTGTTCGCCGACCGTCAGCCCGACCCGGTGCTTCAGCAACTCGAAGTGCCGCACGACTACACCGTAAGCGCCAACGACGCCTTCCGCCCCTTAAGCCGGTATTTCGACCGCATCACGAGGCCGGAGCAGGTCATGACGGCCTTTCTCCACGCGATGAGCGTCCTCACCGATCCTGCGCAGGGCGGCGCAGTCACGATAGCGCTCCCTCAGGACGTCCAGGGCGAAGCATACGACTACCCCGTGGAATTCTTTGTCCAGCGCATCCACCACATCGAGCGCCGACCGCCGACCGGCGCCCAAGTCGAGCGCCTCGCCGGCCTTTTGAAAGAGGCGAAAAAACCCTACATCATCTGCGGGGGCGGGGTCCGCTACTCTGAGGCAGGCCGCGCGCTCGCCGATTTCTGCAAAAAATTCGGCGTCCCCTTCGGAGAGACGCAGGCGGGCAAAGGCACGATCCCCTGGGACCACCCCTGCAACCTGTCGGGCATCGGCGTGACGGGGAGCCTCGCCGCGAATCGTTTGGCCAAAGAGGCCGATCTCGTGATCGGCGTCGGCACGAGGTTCGGCGACTTCACCACCTGTTCGAAGTGGCTCTTCCAGAACCCGAGCGTCAAGTTCGTCTCGATCAATGTCGCGCCCTTCGACGCCTATAAGATGAACGCCGAGCCCATCGTCGCCGACGCAAAGCTCACGCTCGCAGCGGTCACCCGCGCGCTCGGCGCTTCGGGCTACAAGGCCAGCTGGGGCGAAGAAATCGCCAAGGCCAGAGAAGAGTGGGCCCGCGAGGTCGACTCGCTCTACGGCCAAGAAGATCCCGCAGGCCTCAGCCAGATCCGCGTCATCGGAGAACTCAATGAGGTGCTACTGCCCAAGAATGCAGTGGTCGTCTCGGGTTCCGGCTCCATCCCGAGCGACATGCAGAGGACCTGGCGCACGCGCACGCCCGGCACCTACCACATGGAGTACGGCTTCTCGTGCATGGGATACGAAATCGCCGCCGCACTCGGCTGCAAACTGGCCGTACCCGACCGCGAGTGCGTCGCCATCGTGGGGGATGGAGCATACACCATGCTCCACACCGAACTGCTCACCGCCGTGCAGGAAGGCAAGAAGATCATCGTGGTGGTCTGCGACAATTCGGGCTTCCAGTGCATCGACAATCTGCAGCACAGCCAGGGCATCGCTCACTTCGCGAACGAGTGGCGGACCAGGGACCCGGACACCGGGCTCCTTGTCGGAGACCAGGTGCCCGTCGATTTTGCCAAAAATGCAGAGAGCTGGGGAGCGCTCGGACTCAGAGCCAGCACCGTCGAAGAATTCAGAAAGGCCGTCCACCATGCCCTGCGCGCAAAAAAGCCGGTTGTCATCCATGCCCGCGTGTCGCCCAAGTCCATGACGCACGGCTATGAGTCCTGGTGGCGCGTCGGCACCGCGGAAGTGTCTGCCAACCCCGATGTCGTCCGGGCCGCAGAAGAGATGAAGGCAGAGCTTGCAAAAGCGCGCAAATTCTAATGGGTTATCGGAAGCGCACTTGCAAAGCGCTCCACATGCGCGCGACATCCATTCAACCGAGGAGGATACACTATGGAAAAGAGCATTCGACTGGCCATTGCCCCAATCGGCTGGACCAACGACGACATGCCGGAGCTCGGCGGGGAGATTCCCTTCGAGCAGTGCGTGTCGGAGATGGCACTCGCAGGCTTTGAGGGCAGCGAGGTCGGCAACAAATATCCGCGAGATCCTGAGAAGCTCAACAAAGCGCTGAAGCTGCGCGGGCTCACGATCTGCAATGCGTGGTTTTCCTCATTCTTGACGACGAAACCACTCAAGGAAGTCGAGCGCGAATTTGTGCAGCAGTGCGATTTTTTGTATGCGGTGGGGGCGCGGGTGATCGGCGCCGCGGAGCAGGGCAACTCCATACAAGGAAAGCCGCTGCCGGTATTCGACGCAAAGCCCCGTTTTACCGAGGATGAATGGAAGCGCGTCGTCGACGGGCTCAATCACCTTGGCGCCATCGCAAAGCAGAAGGGCATGCAGCTCACCTACCACCACCACATGGGCACCGGTGTCCAGACCACCGAAGAAATCGACCGTTTGATGGAGATGACCGACCCCGAGCTCGTAGGGCTCTTGTACGACACGGGACACCTCGTGTTTTCCGGGGAGGACCACCTGGCCGTCCTAAAAAAATACGTAAAGCGCATCAAACATGTGCACCTCAAAAACGTACGCTTCGATATGCTCGAAAGGGCACGGCGAGAAAAATGGAGTTTTCTGCAGGCGGTCCGCAACGGCACGTTCACGGTGCCGGGGGACGGAGGTCTGGACTTTACCCCTGTGTTCGAAACGCTTAAAAATGCAGGCTATACGGGATGGTGGGTAGTCGAGGCCGAACAGGATCCGGCCAAGGCCAACCCGCTGGAATACGCGCTGATCGCCCGCCGCTACATTAGGGAAAAAGCGGGGATTTAAGGTGCACCCCAGGGCGGCGGCTCATGCGGGGAGTTTTGCACTCCGCCAGTCGGCCGCCCCACTGCACTGTCGGGCGGCAGGCCATCCGGGCCGCGCCGGTCCGTCGGCGGGCCGCACACTTTAAGTATTAAGACCTCAGGCCATCGTACCGTCATCAGGCCGCCCAGGAGGCGGCTTTTTTGACCCTTTTGAGTTTTCATGGTATACTAGTCTAATATGCCAAGAGATCCTGAACTTATGCGGGCGTGCATCGCCGAGATGGCGAAGGCCCTCGAAGGGGCCGACGCTGCGCTCATTGAGCAGTTCTTTTATCAACTGTTCACCGCCGCCGAGGCGGACGAAATGGCAAAGCGCTGGGCGCTCGTCAAGGAACTTGCGAGTGGCACTCCTCAGCGAAAGATCGCCGCACAGTTGGGCCTGTCGCTCTGCAAGATCACCCGGGGATCGAAAGAGCTGAAAAAACCAGGCTCGGCCTTCCGCCGGCTGCTCGACAAGGTCCAGTCCTCGCCTGTACCATAACCATATGGAAATTCCGCTCAGGCTTATCAGTCGCAAAGACGGTTCTCTCTTCTACGGTATTCCGCTCTTTTTCAGAATCATGATGGGCGGAATGCTCGCCTTGATAGGCGCCGCGATCGTGCTGGAGGAGTTCCACTCTGGCCCTATTGGATGGATCGCGGTGGGCCTTCTCTTGTTAGGCTTCATCTATAAAGATGACTGGCTTTTCGACCCCTCGAACAAGACCATACGCGGCGTCCTGGGCTTTTATCCTCTCCTTAAGAAAACCACCCTCACCTTCGAAGAGGTGGCTTACATCCAGCTCGCAGCCTTTTCAAAAGGCACCGTCCCGGGCAGCGAGGAAGAAAAATCTTCCAACCGCGAAGCCTTCGAAGAGATGCGGGGCAATGTCCCCAAAAGCGGACTGAAGGGCAGCCTCGACGCATTCCGCAGGAAAAGACTCTATATCGCCCTTCTGATCATCACAAAGAACGAAGAGCACTATCTGCTCGATATGGTGCCCGCGCGCCGGGCCTCGCGCCTTTCGAATGCGGGCAGGGCGCTCTCCGCCCTGATCGGCTGCTCATTTTTCGAAAATCTGCCCGAATGATGGTGGCTGGACAAGAGCACCAGCCATTTACGCTTTTACGCTATCGACCGCGCGGGCCCCGGACTCCTCCCAGCGCCGCTTTAAGGCGAGGAGGCGCTCGCCTGCCTCGATGAGGGTCTCGTCGCGCTTGGCGAAGTGGAAGCGGATGTAGCGGTCCCCGAAGTCCTTGAAGAAGCTGGAACCGGGGACGGCCGCGAGGCCAGCCTTTTCGGCCATCCACTCGCAGAAGGATCGAGATTTTACGCTGATGTCAGGCACGAAGCCCTCCTGGTGAAGTATAACCGGCCAGCAGTGTAACCGAACAAAGTTTTGTTACTATGCATAATAACAATCTCTTTGTCAATAGTGAGAAAGCTGCGACAAAAACGACCCTCTTACCGCCATCGGCCGCACTACGGCCAAGAATCGGTGTGGCAAAAGTTGGACGATGAACCCCTCGATATAATCGGGGGCACCTATAAAAACATTTACTAAAATTTTTAATAAAATATTGCGAACAAATCGAAATCCGTGTATACTACGCGCGTGAGAGGAATCCTTGAGTTCCTCCGGAAGGAGCATCGAATGAAGACAAGGGCAGATGCCCAGGATATCGTGCGACTGCTGGATACAGTTGCCGCCGCCATGACTGCCCAGAGGCCGCGGCTCATCGAGCTTGACAGCGTCATAGGAGACGGAGATCTTGGCATCACCATGGAGAAGGGCTTCGCGGCGGCCGCAGCCCTCGCGCACACTTCTGCGGCGCTGGAGCCGGGGGCCATTCTCATGAAGGCGGGCATGGAGATCGTCAAGGTGGCACCCTCCACCATGGGGACCCTGATGGGCACCGGTCTCATGCGAGGCGGCAAGGCGGTCGCGGGAAAACCACAGCTTACCGCCGCAGACATGACAACTTTTCTCCGTGCCTTCCTCTCTGGAGTGATGGAACGCGGCAAGGCCAAGCCTGGAGAAAAAACTATTGTGGATGTGCTCATCCCTGCCGTCGATGCCATGGAAGCCTATTCGGGCGAGGATGTGGAACGGGTGTGGGCCGAAGCGGAGCGAGGTGCAGCAGAAGGCGTCGAAGCGACGAAGCGGATGGTCTCGCAGCACGGAAAGGCTGCAGTCTTCCGGGAGAAGACAAAGGGCCTGGAAGATCCTGGCGGAGCGGCCGTTTTCGCGCTGATTTCGGCATGTCACGCAAGTTTCGCCTCATGAAACAAGGCTATACTCACCTCAGACGAATAGAGATAAGGAGAAAATTATGGAAAAGATGCATGGCGTCATCACCGCGATGGTGACACCCTTCACCGCGGACGACCACGTCGATGTCGCAACCCTCAGGGCGTATACCGAGTACCTCATAGCAAAGGGAGTGCACTGCCTTTACCCCTGCGGCACCACGGGCGAGATGCTCAAAATGTCCACAGAAGAGCGAAAGCTCGTCGCCGAAACAGTAGTGGATCAAACAGCGGGGCGCATACCGGTCTTCGTCCACGTCGGCGCCATGACGACCTCCCAGACCATCGAACTGGCCCAGCATGCTGCATCAATAAAGGCGGCAGGCATCGGCGTGGTCACTCCGCAGTTTTTCTCGGTGACCGACCGCGAAATGGAGGAATATTTCGTGGCGGTGGCCAACAGCGTCCCCGCCGACTTTCCAGTTTACCTTTACTGTATTCCCCAGTGTGCGGGCAATGACCTCCCGCCGGCCCTGGTGGACAGAATTGTCGCCCGGGCAAACAATGTCGTGGGCGTAAAATACAGCTATCCAGACTTTATCCGCGTCAAGAATTACCTTCTGTGCAACGGCGGCAACTTCGATGTCGTGGTCGGAACCGACCGACTCTTTTTGCCCGCCCTCGCCATGGGCTGCGTGGGCACGGTGTCCGGATGTTCGAACTGTGGGCCAGAACCCTTTGTGGAAGTGTACTCCAAGTACCTCGCAGGAGATATTTTGGGCGCAAGAAAGGCCCAAGAACAGGCGAGCATGCTCTGTGAGATCACCAAAAATGGCGCCAACATGGCCGTGTTCAAGGCGGCGATGGCCTACCACGGCTTGCCTTTCGGACACATGCGGGCTCCGGCTCTGGATCTTACACCGGAAGAGCGCGCCGATCTGTACCGGAAGCTGGACGAGTACCATAGCCTGTACAACTGAGTTCGCGATTCATGGTATAATGAGTTTCTACAGGCGCACTACCCGTAGAAAAGTCTCTGGAGGACGCTTTGGGGAAAATAACGAGCAGGGATATCGCCAAGCTGGCAGGAGTTTCGGTCTCGACCGTCTCGATTGTCATGAACAGAAAGAAGGGAGTGAGCGACGAGACACGTCAGCGGGTGCTGAATATCCTCGCCGAGCACGGAATATTCCCTCACGGAAATACGCAGGACGGAAGCGGAGGAATAATTAGGTTTTGCAAAATCGCCAAGCATGGGAACATCATCAACAACAGACACACCGTCTTTATCGCGGACTACATCGACGGAATCGTGGAGGCTGCCAAGCGTTTCAACTACACCGTCGAATTTGCCACCTTCAACATGGCGCCCATCCCCGAGATTGTGGACAACCTGCGAAGCTCCCATGGCTTGGCCGGCGCGATCATCCTTGCCACCGAACTCTCCGAGGAAGACATCCTCAAATTTTCTTCACTTCCCATGCCCATCGTTTTCCTGGATGCAATGTTCCAATACCTGCCGGGAGCCTTCGTGACCATGGACAACTACGGCATGGTGTACGACGTGCTCCGCTACCTTCAGAGTCAAGGACATCGCCGCATCGGCATGCTCGCGGCAGAAGGGGGGAGCAATTTTCAGTGCCGGCGCCTCGCCTTCGTCCAAGGGATGAAGGAACTGGGACTTGAGCTCGACGAAAATTTGATATTCATCCTCAACAGCACCCACTCCGGCTCCTACGAGGACATGAAAGCGGTGCTCGACCGCAGAGGGTTCGAGCCCCCGGTGGCCTTCTTCGCCTGCAACGACATGGTGGCTATAGGGGCGATCAGGGCGCTTCGCGAATATCGCCTGCGAGTGCCCGAGGACGTCTCCATCGTGGGGTTCGACGACCTGCCTGCCTCGTCGCTGGTGTCCCCTGCCCTGACGTCCATGTCGGTCCCCAAGCGAGAAATCGGCATGCAGGGAGTCCGCATGCTCGTCGACCGCATCGCTGGCCAATGCCAGCTTCGCAGCGAGCGCTGCGTCCTAGGGGGCAACCTCGTCATCCGCTCCAGCGTGCAGCAGGTGTCCTGATCCTTTCTTTTCCAACATTTGTAAAAACAACGCTTAATCATGCATCGAACCACACCTCATCGCGCCCCCTCTCAGGGGACATATGTACCCGAACAACACAAATCCTGCTTAGTAATCATTTAGTAAAATTTATATAAATTTTTCTTGCGGAATTTAGAAAACGGGTGTATCATGCATGGTGAGGAGGTTGTTCATGCTCACTCATTCCGAATTGCTGAAACTGAAACGGTGGAACACGCCGACGATATACAATGGCTGGGAGGCCGTCACGAAGACGGACCGCCTCAGCGTACGCTGCAACCGCGAAGAGACCCGCGACTTCATGCCTCAGATGGGAAGCATGGTGGGCTACGCGGTCACGGTGCTCTTTGAGCCCAGCAACAAGCTTCACTATGAAGACAGCGCGCGCAAATGGTCTGAGTACCGAAAGTACGTGGCCTCGGTGCCGGGGCCGAAAATCGTGGTGCTTCAGGACTTGGATTCACCCGACCACATCATCGGCTCTTTCTGGGGCGAGGTGTGCTCGAATATGCACAAAGCTTTGGGCTGCGTGGGCACCATCACCGACGGCGCGGTGCGCGACATCGATGAAATGACGAATGCAGGGTTTAAGGCGATAGCCAGGCGGCTCTGCGTAGGACACGCGTACTCGGTGCCGGTTCAGTGGGGCATTCCCGTCACCGTGTACGGCTGTGAAATTAGGCCTGGCGACCTGATCCATGCAGATAAGCACGGATTCATCGTCATTCCGGAAGAAGATCAGGCCCATCTCCTTGAGGCCGTGGCATATATGGACGGCAACGAGTGCCGTACGACCATTCGCGCTGCGAGGGAGAGCGCCGGCAAATCCTTGGCAGAGGTGTGCAGCGATCTCGATGCGGCCAACGCTGAGTTCGCCCGCAACACCGCCGAATTCAAGAAATCCATAGGACATTGAAAGTCCAAAGAGCACTACGGGCACGGAGACGAATGCGGCCTTGCAGCCGCCTTTTCCGGCCCTGATACATAATGGAGGAAGAGTATGAGAAGAATGTTCGTTCTCACTCTGTTGGTCGTCCTTGTGGCGGGATCGGCGTTTGCGCAGGCAAAATTCCCCGTCAGACAGATCAACATCGTGGTCGGAGCCTCAGCTGGTGGTACTTCCGACACCGTAACCCGCTTTTTGGCCAAGGATGTCGAAGCCCAGCTCGGCGTTCCGGTGGTCGTGACCGACAAACCGGGTGGATCATGCTCCGTGGCCTTTGAGTATATGGCCTCCCAGAGGCCGGACGGGTATCATCTCATGTACATGCCCGTAGAGAGCGCCATGGTCAAAGCGCTGGGCTTCACCCAACTGGAGCCCAAGTCGGTGAGATTCTTTGCCCATGCGATGTTCTTGCCCGCTACGGTCACCGTCAACGCCAAGAGCCCGTGGAAGACCTTCGGCGACTTGATCGCCTACGCGAAGGCAAACCCCGGGAAAGTGACCGTAGGCAACTCAGGCACCGGCTCCATCTGGCACTTTGCCGCAGTGGGTATCGAGCAGGCCTGCGGCGTGAGCTTCAACCACGTGCCATTTGACGGTGGGGCTGCTGCGGCAACCGCGGTCATGGGCGGCCACGTGGATGTCGCCACCGTAGCCCCCGGCGAGGTGCTCGCAGGCGTAAAGAGCGGCGATCTCCGCGTGCTGGCCATCGTCGACACCAAGCGTTCCCCGCTCTACCCAGATGTTCCTTGTTTCAAGGAACTCGGCTACGATGTCAAAATTCTAGCCTGGGGCGCTTTCGCTGCCCCCGCAGGAACGCCAGATAATGTCGTCGCAGTGCTGGAAGCGGCATTCGCCAAGGCCATCCAGTCCCAGGGCTTCAAGGACCTGTGCATGAAGTATGGCCTGACGCCGGGCTACATGGGCGCCAAAGATGCCCAGGCCTTTGCCGAATCACAGGCAAAGTGGTATCAGGAAGAAATTCCCAAATTCAATCTCAAATAGCAAGTCGTCTCGGCCGGGCCTGAAAAAGCCCGGCCTTGGCGGTCCCCACGCTTTCTCTAAAACTCAACAAACACCGAACCTTTGGTTGTTCGTCGCGCGGGATATTGTTATCATCGTACATTCTACGGCAGGATGAACAAGTCGACAGTAACAGTATAAGAATGGAGAAATTCCAATGAGCAAAGCCGGATTGTTGTTTGTGAGCGCCTGCATTGCCGTGGCGCTGTTGTTCATGATCCCAGCCTTCAAATTCCCTGGAGGCACCGTGGATGGGACCCCGGGGCCGGGATATTTCCCCATCCTCGTTTCTTCCGTTATTCTTTTCCTCAGCGCTATTCTCTTTGTCCAGTATTTGAGAGACAACAAAAAATATTTCCAACAGAATGAAACGCAGAAAAAGAACTTGCCCAAACTGCTTATCACGGCGGGCGCCATTCTCCTCTACACCATACTCTTTATGGTCATTCCGTTTATACCGCTCACCCTTGTGTTTATGGTCTTCCTCAACTGGCTCTTCGGAAGGACATGGCGTTTCAACATCATATTCTCGGTAATATTCACAGGCGTCATTTACTACGTGTTCAACAATCTCTTGCATGTCATGCTGTAAGGGGTAGACAATGGATTGGATACAAGCTTTTCTAGGAGTATTTCAGCCCCAGGTTTTTCTCTACTTGGTCATAGGTGTTGTTTCGGGAGCCCTCATTGGAACCTTGCCGGGCCTGACCGCCACCATGGGTGTTGCGGTCCTGACACCTATCTCCTTCTGGCTCAAGCCTGAATGCGGCTTTGCCATGCTCATAGGCGTATACAATTCCGCCATCTGGTCCGGAGGCATCTCCGCAATCCTCATCAATACGCCGGGGACTCCGGCTTCTATTGCGTCGACCTTCGACGGCTACAAGCTCACTCAAAAAGGCTTCTCAGCACTCGCCCTCAACATCAACACCATTTACTCCGTGCTGGGCGGACTCTTGAGTTCGCTGTGCCTCATCTTCTTCGCATTTCCGCTGGCGCGTTTCGCACTCAAGTTCGGCCCCGCAGAGTACGCCGTTCTGGCGCTGTTTGGCCTGACGATGATGGTCAGCGTCTCCGGCTCCTCGCCGGTCAAAGGCCTGTTGGTGGGATTCCTCGGCCTGCTTTTTTCCACCGTGGGACTCGACAGCATCCAGGCCTACAAGCGCTACACGCTGAACAACCCCGCCCTGCTGGATGGACTCAACTTCGTCCCTATGATGATAGGGCTCTTCGGCATCGGAGAAATCCTTTACCAGATCTATACCTCCGAGGCTAAAGAAACATCCATGGTGGCAGAGGTGAAAGGAGCCAAACAATTCCTCACCCTCAAAGAATTCGGAAGGCTTGCTCCTGCTAACGCGATGGCGACGATAATATCCGTTATTGTGGGGGCGATTCCGGGCGCAGGCGGCGACATCGCCTCCATCATCAGCTGGGGACAGGCAAAGAGAATGTCCAAACACCCTGAGGAGTACGGGGAGGGTTCGCTGGAGGGGCTCTCCGTTTCCTGCATTGCAAACAACGCCGTGATAGGCGGCGCCATGACCACGATGCTTTCTCTGGGAATACCCGGCGACGCCGTCACGGCCATTCTGATCGGTTCCCTCATGATGTACGGCATGACGCCTGGCCCCCAGCTCTTTATAGAGAACAGGCCTTTTGTCCTCACCCTGATCGCTCAGCTCATCGTAGCCAACCTCGTCATCCTCATATTCGGCCTCACTACCAACAGAATTTACCCGAAGATACTCAAGATTAAGAAGACTACGCTCTGGGTGGTGGTCGCCATGTGCTGCATCGTGGGCGCCTACGCCATCAACAATTCCTACGTGGACATCATCACCATGGCCCTCGCCGGCGTGTTCGGCTTCATCCTGCGCGTCATGGATTTCCCTCAAGGGCCATTCATCCTTGGGATGCTGCTCGGCAAGCTCTTGGAGTCCAATTTGAGGCGCGCGCTCTCGCTCACGATGGGGAGCTACTCAATATTTTTTACCAGCCCCATCTGCATCGTGCTGCTCACGATCTCGGTGCTATCGCTGGTGTGGCCTGCGATAAAGAAACGACTGAAGAAAAGGGCCGTCTGATCGGTGTGCATCTTCAGTGCACAATCCGCCTGATCAGAATGCCTCTAAAAACTTACAATAAAGGATGTACAAAATGAAGAAATTTGTGAATAAGCCCGACCGCTTCGTAGACGAGATGCTGGAAGGAGTGCTTGCGGCCCATCCGGAGCAGATGGCGAGCTGTGCTGGCAACAAGCGCAACATCGTGAGAGCGAAGAAAGGCGACAAAGTCGCCCTTGTCTCCGGAGGCGGCAGCGGACATTTGCCACTGTTCATGGGCTACGTCGGCGAAGGGCTGCTCGACGGCTGCGCCGTGGGCGGCGTCTTTCAGAGTCCCAGCGCCGACCAGATATACGAGATCACTAAGCATGTCGATTCTGGCAAAGGCGTCATCTACCTCTACGGTAACTACTCGGGCGACATTATGAACTTCGAGATGGCCAGCGAAATGGCCGAGATGGACGGCATAAAGACCGCCCACATCGTGGGCAACGACGACGTGGCCTCCGCACCTAAGGGAGAGGAGCACAAACGCAGAGGTGTGGCGGGGATATTCTACATCTACAAAACAGCCGGCGCAGCGGCTGAGGAAGGCGCAGACTTCGACGACGTGCTCAGAATAGCCGAAAAGGCCAAGACAAACGTGCGCACCATGGGCGTCGCGCTTTCTCCCTGCATCATTCCGGAAGTAGGGGTGGCGACATTCGCCATCGGCGAGAACGAGATGGAGCTCGGCATGGGCATTCACGGCGAGCCTGGAGTCTCACGCACCACGCTCAAAAGCGCCGACGAAGTGACCGACACCATGATGGCAACGATCCTTGCGGATGCCCCCCTCTCCTCGGGCGAGGAGGTGTCCGTGCTGATCAACGGTCTCGGGGCCACGCCTAAAGAAGAGCTCTACATCATCTACCGCAGAGTGGCACAGATTCTTGCATCCAAAGACGTAAAGGTGTTCCACGCCTACGTGGGAGAATTCGCCACCTCTATGGAGATGACGGGTTTTTCGATTTCTCTGTGTCGACTGGATGCAGAGCTCAAACGCCTGCTCGCCAAGAGTGCCCGCACGCCCTTCTTCGAACAAGCACAGCTTTAGCTGAAAGAGAGGACGAGGCGTCGTGACGCACCTCGCTCAAAGGAGTCCGCCTATGAAAACTTTGAAAGAAAAGATGCGCGCATGCGAGCTCGTATGTGGCATGCACATAACACTTGCCGATCCCTCGATCACCGAACTCTGTGGTAGAATGGGCTATGATTACCTCTGGATCGATACGGAGCACTCTCCCATGGATTACCAGACGGTGTTGCACCACCTCATTGCGGCCTCCTCAGCAGGCTGCGACGCCATCGTGCGAATCCCGTGGAACGACGCCGTCATGGCGAAGCGAGTGCTGGAGATGGGACCAGCGGGAATTCTTTTCCCCATGGTGTGCTCCGCTGCCGAACTCGACCGCGCCATGAGAAGTACCCTCTATCCGCCCCTCGGAAACAGGGGCTTCGGTCCACAGCGCGCGGTGGGCTATGGCCTTGAGGATGCGGCGGCCTACGTGAAAGAGAAGAGCCTCGAGATGGTGCGCATCGTCCAGATAGAGACGCAGGACACTGTAGACAATCAGTTGGACGAGATGCTTGAGAATCCCTGGGTGGACTGCTTCATGCTCGGCCCCTGCGACCTGAGCGCATCGATCGGACGACTGCCCGACACGGCGTGCAAAGAATCCCTCGCCCTCCAGGATCGCGCGATTCGAAAAATCCGCGCGGCAGGCAAATCGGCGGGGACTTCGATCGTCACCGAAGATCCAGAGGTGATCCGTTCCTGGTGGAACCGAGGCGTCAATGTCATCACCTGCGGCACTGAGGTGAGCGCCATCATAAGCGGCTGTTTGCGGACGCTCAGCATGCTGCGGAGCGTGAACGGTTCCGGGCCCCGAGCCGTGCCGCAGCCTGGAGCCGCAGTCTGAGCGACACTGCGCGGCGCATGAGGAAGGAGTGAACAGATGAAGATCGTCGTCCTGGATGGCTATACGGAGAACCCAGGAGACCTCTCTTGGGACGGACTTGCGGCGCTTGGGGAGCTGACGGTGTACGACAGGACCCCGACAGACCTCGTCGTCAGTCGCATTGGCGATGCCGAAATCGTGTACACGAACAAAACACCCCTCACCAGGCAGACACTCTCCGCATGCCCTGCGCTCAAATTCATCGGCGTGCTGGCCACTGGCTACAATATCGTAGACGTAGAAGCCGCCAGAGAGCGGGGCATCGTCGTCACCAACGTCCCCACCTACGGCACGGCTGCAGTGGCCCAGTTCGCCATCGCGATGCTGCTGGAAATTTGCCACCACTACGCCCATCACAGCGAGGCCGTCCACGAAGGGCGCTGGGAGAACAGCCCCGACTGGTGTTTCTGGGACTACCCCCTCATAGAGCTGGCGGGCAAGACGATGGGCATAATAGGCTACGGGAGAATTGGGCAGGCCACAGGACGAATCGCCCGCGCCATGGGCATGAGGATCCTGGCCTTCGATGCCCACCCGGACCCCTCGCTGGAAAGCGAAGAGTGCAGGTACGTCGATCTGGACGAGCTGCTCGCGAACTCGGATGTGATCGCCCTTCACTGTCCGCTCTTCCCCGAGACCGAGGGGATCATCAACAAAGACACGATCGCGAAGATGAAGGACGGAGTGATCCTCTTGAACAACAGCCGCGGACAGCTCATTGTGGAGCGCGACTTGGCCGATGCCCTGAACAGCGGAAAAGTCTATGCGGCGGGCTTGGATGTAGTGTCCACTGAACCGATTCGTGCGGACAACCCGCTCTTGCGCGCGAAGAACTGTTTCATCTCCCCGCACATCAGCTGGGCAACTAAGGAGAGCCGCAGTCGGCTCATGAACATCGCCGTAGAAAATCTCCGAAGCTATCTGGCCGGCACACCGATCAATGTGGTGAACCGCTGAGAAAGGTAGGCCCCTGGGCCATGGAAATAGGCCCGTACATACGTTATAGGCGTACACTGAAGGCGGTCACTGAAGGCGGCCACGGCCCAGGAAAGGGCCAGTGCGTACACTGAAGGCGGCCGGTGCGGGGCGCGGGCGATGCTGCTCCTTCTGCTTTTGAGGCTTGACAGTTTACTACCACACCGTGGTATATTCATTCTCAATGAGGCAAAAGGAAGTCGCTATGTCGTATGCAAAGAAAATAACCGACCTCGTCGGCAACACTCCCCTCGTTCAGGTACGGGCCCCGGGGGCCGCACCGGGAGTCATCCTCCTAGCCAAGCTCGAATCCTTCAATCCATTTTCGAGCGTCAAGGACAGAATCGGCCTCGCGATGATCGAAGACGCAGAGCGCCGCGGCGTTCTTAAGCCAGGCAACGTCATCGTCGAGCCCACCTCGGGCAATACAGGGATAGCCCTCGCTGCCGTCGCCGCGGCCAAGGGCTACCGCATTATCCTCACCATGCCCGACACCATGAGCGTGGAGCGGCGCAAGCTCCTTGCGGCCTACGGCGCAGAGCTCGTCCTCACCGAGGGAGCGAAAGGAATGAAAGGGGCCATCGCCAAAGCTGAGGAGATCGCCGCGGCCACGCCGGGGGCCTTCGTCCCCATGCAGTTCAACAACCCCGCGAACCCAAGGGTGCACCGCGAGACGACCGCGGAGGAAATATGGCGCGACACCGACGGGAAGGTGGACATCGTCGTGGCTGGCGTGGGCACAGGCGGCACGATCAGCGGCATCGCCTCGGCGCTCAAGCCCAGAAAACCCTCTTTTCTGGCCATTGCAGTGGAGCCGGACGCATCGCCCGTGCTCTCAGGCGGCCAGCCGGGGCCCCACAAGATTCAGGGCATAGGCGCAGGATTCGTGCCCGCCGTCTACGACGCAAAGCTCATCGACGAGATCATCCGCGTCAAACACGAAGACGCAGGAGCCACCGCGCGCGAGCTCGCGAAGAAAGAAGGGATACTGGTCGGCATATCGTCGGGCGCGGCCCTCTGGGCCGCCCGCCAAGTCGCTTCCCGCCCCTCCAGCGCCGGAAAAACCATCGTCGTCATTCTTCCGGATACAGGAGAGCGCTATCTGTCGACTTGGCTCTTCGAAGAAGGCGAAGAGGCAAACCTCTAAGCATGCGGTCGCGGGTTACTCCCTTTTACCCAACCTTAGGAGCACTATTAAGATATTCCCCATTCACATGCTCGGTCGACTCGAAGAGCCTCCGCTTCATCTCGCTCGAGCCCCCCGTGAGGGCTGCGAGCCGAGCTCTCACCTCGCGCCGCTTGGAATCGCGCCCAAAAGGACAGGTACAGGTCGCCGAGCGGAAGCCCTTCTCCTCGGCATACGCGATGGTGTGACGCTCCTCGCAGAGCGTGAGCGGTCGAATGATGGAGATGGGATACTTCTTGTAGTGCATGACGGGCAGCATGCCTGAGATTTCGCCCTTGTAGAGCATGTTCATGAGGAGGGTCTCCACTGCGTCGTCGAGATGGTGCCCGAGCGCGATCTTGTTGTAGCCGTTCGCCATGGCATAGCGTATGAGCTCGGTGCGCCGCTGAGTGGAGCACCAGTAACAGTTCATCGAGCGTCCGGGCTTGAGCCGCCCGATCACAGGCACATCGATCGAGACATAGGGTATCTCCAAAGACGTAAAGAGAGAGACGAGGGCACTTTCCTTACAGCAGGAACAGAAGTCGGTGGCGATGTGGATTGCCGTCAGTTCGTACCTTGCCGGCCACCAGCGCCGCTTCGCCGCAAGGTCGCAGGCGAGCGTGGTCGAGTCCTTTCCCCCCGAGACTGCCACGAGGATGCGGTCGCCGTCTTCGATCATGGCGTAGCGGCGGAGCGCCACTTCGACGAGCTTCTCCACCGCCGCAACGGCTCCTTTCGCGCCAAGCCGCCGGCTGCTGCGGGATATAGAGGCGGCCGAAGAGGCAGGAACAGAAGCGCCTGTTCCTTCAGGGTCCTGCGGAGGTATTATGTCACCGAGGTGCATCATCGCGGCGCCCCCTGATTCGTCTGCGCCTCCAGATGCGCCCCCACCCGCAGCGGACCGCCCTCGGCGGAAGCTTCTGCCAGCGCCTTGAGGCGGATAAACACCGCACAGCCGTAGCAGTGTCGAGCTCCCCCCTCGGACTTGTCCGAAGCCTTCGCCGAGGCACAGAGCCCGCCGGTAAAAAACCAACAGAAATGCCCCTCCTGCGCCACGTACGCGACACAGTGCCCCCGTCTCTCTTCAGGACAGGAAGTGGCCGCCCAGCAAGGGCCCTCGGCCTCAAAGGCTTCTTTATTCAGCTTGAAGAGAAGATAGTAGAGCATGCGCTCGACATTGGAAGGCACGCTCCTCCATCCCTGCTCGTAGCTCTCCACCGCCTTGAGCGACAAACCCAAGAGCTCCGCGAGCTCGCGCTGACTCTTGCCGAGCAGCGATCTCGTCGCCGCAAAGGCGGCCTTGTCCATGGGGCCTATTTCATCATTTTCGCGCATTGCACAACCTTCTCAGAAACACCACTTTGTGGTAGCGCACTATTCTGCCTCAGCCTGAGAAATTGCGCAAGGGATGGTGCCAGGCGGCCCTGGGCACAGCCCGTGGGATCCGTGGACCTCTGACGAGCCCGACTCAGAAGACAGGAACTACGGCGCGGGGCGGCGATGGCCGCCCTCCGCGCTCACTCGGGTTTGTGATACAAAAAGCACGAAACCTGGTGCCCCGGTTCTGTTTCCTTGAGCGACGGCCGCACTTTTTTGCAGACATCCATCCGCTTCGGACAACGGTCGTAGAAGTTGCAGCCTGGGCGCTGCTTGTCGGGCGAGGGCACATCGCCGGTGAGGATGATGCGCTGGCGTTTCGCCTCAATTTTGGGATCGGGAATCGGCGCTGCGGACAGAAGGGCTTCTGTATACGGATGTAAAGGGTTCTTGTAAAGATCGTTGGCGTCTGCGATCTCCACGATCAGTCCCAGATACATGACCGCCACCCTGTTCGAGATGTACTTGATGACAGAAAGGTCGTGCGCGATGAAGAGGTACGTCAGCCCGAACTCTTCCTGCAGATCTTTAAACAGGTTCAGAATCTGCGATTGGATCGAAACGTCGAGCGCCGACACAGGCTCATCGCAGAGGATGAGCTGTGGATTGAGCGCGAGCGATCGAGCGATCCCGATGCGTTGCCTCTGGCCGCCCGAAAACTCGTGTGGGTAGCGGTTCTTGAAGAAACGCGAGAGCCCCACTTTCTCCATGAGCTGCTCGACGCGATCGTCTATCTCTTCTTTTGAAGCCACCAACAGGCCATTTTTCTTGAAAATGCGGAGAGGCTCCGCAATAATGTCCCCAGCAGTCATCCTCGGATTCAGAGAGGCGTAAGGGTCCTGGAAGACCATCTGCATATTTTTGCGCGCCTCGATCAATTCGGCTGCGCGCAGTTTGGTCAAATCCTTGTGGTTCAGAAAAACCTCGCCGGCGGTAGGCCTATACAGCTGTGCGATTGCCCGCGCCGTGGTCGACTTTCCACAGCCCGACTCCCCGACAAGGCCGAGGGTCTCGCCCTTCTTCACCTGAAAATCCACCCCGTCGACGGCATAAATGTAGCCCCTCGTCCCCGAAAACAAGCCTGTCTTGACAGGGAAATGCATCTTGAGGCCGCGCACGTCCAGCAGAACTTCGTGACGATCAGACATTCTGGGCCTCCTTTCCATAGAGCCAGCACGATGCGCTCTGATTGTTCTCGAACGACACCACCGGCGGATATTTCTTCTTGCAGATATCCATCGCTCTTTCGCAGCGAGGATAGAAGGGACAGCAGTCTGGCAGATCGATGACGTTGGGAGGCTGGCCGGGAATGGAATAAAGGCGCTCCTTTGTCTCCTGATCGAGGCGCGGGACAGAGCGGATGAGCCCTTGGGTGTAAGGATGCCGCGGCGACTCGAAAATCTCTTCCGTGCGGCCGCGCTCCACAATGCGCCCCGCATACATGACGCAAATCGTGTCGCACATGCCGGCCACGACGCCGAGCGAATGCGTGATCAGAATGACCGCCGTGCCGAGCTTGCGGGTCAGTTCCCGCATGAGCTCAAGAATCTGTGCCTGAATCGTCACGTCGAGGGCGCTGGTCGGTTCGTCCGCAATGAGAATCTCAGGGTTGCACGACAAGCCCATGGCGATCATGACGCGCTGGCGCATGCCGCCCGAAAACTGGTGTGGGTACTGATCAATACGCTTCTCGGGCGCGGGTATACCCGCGAGCTTGAGCATTTCGATCGCCTTCTCCTTTGCGGCCTTCTTGTCGATCTTCTGGTGCAGCACGATGGTCTCGACCATCTGGGTCGAAATGCGCAGGAAAGGATTCAGCGACGTCATGGGGTCCTGGAAGATCATCGATATCTTGTTGCCGCGAATCTCGCGTATTTCGTGCGGGGGCATCTTGAGAAGATCTTTGCCGTGGAAGAGCACTTCGCCGCCCGCGATTTTTCCAGGAGGTGTGGATATAAGATTGATGATCGAAAGGTTCGTCACACTCTTGCCCGAGCCCGACTCGCCGACGATGCCGAGCGTCTCACCCTTGTGCAGATCGAAGCTCACCCCATCGACCGCCTTTACGACGCCCTCATCGACCGTAAAATATGTTTTTAAGTCTTTCACTTGAAGAATCACTTCGTCAGACATTTCGGCTCCTTATCAGGTACGGTTCTTGCTCTGCGGATCGAGCGCGTCCCGCAGGCCATCGCCGAGGAAGTTCATGCAGAAAAGAAAGATCGTCATGGCAATACCCGGGCCGAGCAGCTGCCAGGGATACAGCTCCATCGCGCGGACGCCCTCCGAGACCAGCGTCCCCCACGAGGCGTCCGGTGCGGACACACCCAACCCGAGGAAGCTCAAGAACGATTCGTTCATGATGAAGCTGGGCATCATGAGTGTCGAGAACACGATGATGACGCCGAGCGTGTTCGGCAAAAGGTGCCTGAAAATGATCCGCGGCGTACTTGCCCCCATCGAGCGGGCCGCCTCCACAAACTCGGAATTCTTGAGGCTTATGATCTGCCCCCGCACCACCCGTGCGATGGTGAGCCAGGAAACAAGGGCGATCGCGACGAAGAGCACCACAAAGCTCCCCCTCGCCTTCTCCCCGATCATGGCCATGATGATGATGACGATGAGCATGTACGGCAGCCCGTACATGATGTCGACAAAGCGCATAAGAAGATTGTCGAGCCAGCCGCCCACATATCCCGATATTGCGCCGATGAGAATGCCGACGAGGGCCGCCGTCAGCGTGCCGACGATGCCGATGGCGATAGAGATGCGCCCGCCGTAGATGATGCGTGCAAACATGTCGCGGCCGAGATCATCCGTGCCGAGAATGTACACGAGCTTATAGTCCGGATTCGTGTTGAGCTCCGCCTTCACCTTTTCGAGCGTTTCTTTCTGGCTTATGAGCTCGCGCACCACGGGGTCGGTGGTGTTGCTGGAGAACCCTTCACCCTCATACGTAAAGCTGAATACTCCGGTTTCTCCCTGGTCGCCTTGATTTTCAGATGCAGAGGCGCCCTCGGGCTGCTCGGAGCCTGCCTGCGCCTGTTCGCTTGGTCCAAAATTGAAAAATGAGCCGAACGAACTCTGCTCGTTTTTTTGTTCTTCGACCCTCTTCTCGAGCTCCGCGATGCGGTTTTCGATCTTCTTGACGACGAGTTCTCCCGCAGGCCTGAAAGATGGGGGCAGGCTCGCATTGGTTATGACCTGCTTTCGGTAGTCTATGAGAATGCCTGCGCTGGTGAGAATCGGCGCAATAAGGCTTACTACAATATATGTGCCTACCACTACTAGACTTATCAAAGCCATCTTGTTCTTGCGCAAACGCTTCCATGCATCCGCCCAAAGAGAGACTGGCTTCATGACTTGATTGAATTCATTGACAGCGTGTTGATGTTTTGTATTTGCCACGTGCCACCTCTTATTTGTAGGAAATCCTCGGGTCGAGCAAGCCATAGATGACGTCGACCACAAGGTTCGCGATGATGAGGATCACAGAGTACACGACCACTTCGGCCATAATAAGCGTATAGTCACGGTTCAGCGCCGACTGCACGAATGGTCGGCCGATGCCTGGCACGAGGAATACCGATTCGATGACGATCGATCCCACCACGATGCCGGAAAAAGCAGGCCCAAGGTAGGTGACGACGGGCAGAAGGGCTCCTTTGAGCACATGTTTCCACACGACGACCGATTCTTTAAGGCCCTTCGCCCTCGCCGTGCGGATATAGTCCGAGCGGAGCACTTCGAGGATGCTCGCCCTCGAGAGGCGGGCGATATACGCAAAATAAGGAAACGAGAGGGTGACTGCCGGCAGAATGACCGCTTTGATTCCGTTGGTCGAAATCCACTGGCCGATAGGTAAGATCTTCAGCTTCATGCCGAAGACTAGCTGCAGCACAGGCCCCATGACAAACAGCGGAACCGATATGCCGATGACCGCCACCGAAACGGCGACATAATCCTGCCACCTGTTCTGTTTGAGCGCGGATATGATGCCGACCGCAATACCGCCGACTGCAGCGAGCGTAAGAGAGATCACCCCCAGCGACATAGACACGGGAAGACCGCGGTCGATGATCTCATTGACTGTGAGGTCTCGGTACCTATATGAAGGGCCGAAATCCCAACGAATAATGTCCTTCATGTACCGCAGGTACTGTTTGAAGAGCGGCTCATCCATGTGGTAGCGCTTCATGAGGTTCTGCAAGATCGCCTCGGGCACATCGCGCTCGCGTGCAAATGGCCCCCCAGGCGCAATTCTGATCAAAAAAAAGCTGAGCGTAATCACAATGAAAAGCGTGGGGATGAGGCTCAACACTCTCCGAATGAAATATCGTGCCATTCGGAATCACTCCTTTCCTGGGCGCAAACTCTTACAAGTAGTTCATTTGCGTGACCGGAATTAAATTCGAGAAGAAAATTCTCAAGAAAAAGCATTATAGCGCATCTATGCAATTTTATCTACCATAAAAATGGGGCCGTCGTTGGAGACGGCCCCGATAGTTCAGTCAAGCATCCCGCTTATTTCTTGGGGCGAATGAATTTCCATGGATGGATATCGAGGGGGTTCGGATACCAGCCGTCCCACTTGTTCATATCGATGAGGTTCTGGGTGACGTAGTAGTAAATCGGAAGAATTGCCATGTCCTGATCGATCAAGACTTTCTCCGCATCCATCATGAGCTGATAGCGTTCCGCGCCGCTGGTGAGGCGAGACTTCGCGAGCAGTTCGTCATAGGTCTTGTTGGAATACAGACCATCGTTCTGCGTACCGCCGGTAACCCACATGTCGAGGAAAGTGGAAGGATCGAGATAGTCGCCTATCCAGCCTGCGCGCGCGATATCGAAGTTGTGCGACTGGGAGCGCGTATCGAGGTAGGTTCCCCATTCCTGGTTGAGCAGGTTGACCGTAATGCCCAGGTTCTCTTTCCACTGTGCCTGGATGAATTCGGCGATCCTCTTGTGGTTCGTGTTGGTGTTGTAGAGAATCGTGAGGGTCGGGAAGCCCTTGCCATCAGGATAGCCAGCTTCGGCGAGGAGCTTGCGGGCGGCTGTCGGATCGAAGCCATAGCCTTTGGCCGGCGTATACCCGCTGCTCGGCGGCACAAAGCCATCCGCTGGAATCTGTCCGCCGCGGGTGACCTTGTTGACGAGGTCGTTCTTGTTGATGGACATGGCGAGGGCTTTGCGCACACGGGCGTCGTCGAGCGGCTTGCGGGTGACGTTGAAGATGTAGTAGTAGGTTCCGTACTGCGGGGCGACGTGGAAGTCCTTGCGGAGCTTCACTTCATCCATGAGCTCGGAAGGAACGGTGTTCGTCCAATCGGAGGCGCCGGTCTTGTAGAGATTGTAGCCGACATTGATGTCGTCGTTGGCGATGAAGATGATCTTCTTGAGCGCGACGTTCTTCGCATCCCAATACTTGTTGTTCTTCACCACGACGATCTTTTCCTGCGGCTTCCACTCAGAGAGGACAAAGGGGCCGTTGGACACGATCTTGCCCGGCTTTACCCAATCTGCACCATATTTTTCGATGGCATGGATGGGGACGATGGCGAAGGCATAGTGGCTGACCATATCCGCGAAGAAGGGAATCGGACCGACGAGCTGCACTTCGAACGTGTACTTGTCCACCGCGCGAATCTTGACGTTTTCGGGCCCGGCCTTTCCATCCAGATACTCCTGTGCACCGGCGATGTACATCGCGGGAAGATCGGCGTACTGGAAGGCATTCTTCGGATCCATCTTGCGCAGCCACGATTTGACGACTGTGTCGGCGGTAATTTCTACGCCATCCGACCACGTAGTACCCTTGCGAAGTTTGAAGGTGCAGGTCTTGTAGTCCTTGCTGAAAGACCAGCCCTCGGCCACGGCGGGCAGCGCCCGGTTGGTCTTCGGATCATTGATGGTCAGTCCTTCGAAGAGCGCCAGGTAAATGCGGTGCTCCGGAACGCCCTCGACCGCATGCGGGTCCAGCGATGCAGGCTCGGTGCCGTTGACGATAGTAAACTCCTGCGCACTGAGGCCGACCACTGCGAGAAGCGCAAAAAATGCGAAAAGAATCTTTCTCATATTACCTCCTCTTTGAATGTAAAGGTAAAATTACTATATACTCTTCCAATCCACATTGCAAGGATATTTTTGAACTTGTTGAAAATCAGGATTAATTGTGTTTTTTCTGTGTTCGATGTTGTATGAGCAAGTGGCTCACGCGCCCCCTGTCTGAAGGTAGAAGCGGCCGAGCCCATACTTGCAGGTATCATGCGCGATAAACAACAATAGTATTGAAGAGGAGAAACGAGATGTACGAATTCTACGCACCGACCACCATCGTATTCGGTGAGGGCTGTCTTTCCGAAACAGCACAGCAGATCAAAAAAATGGGTGTAACCCGCGCGCTCCTCGTGACCGGCAGATCGAGCACAGCGTCCTCGCCCGGTTTTAAGCGCCTGTGCGACGACCTCGACACCGCGGGCATCCGCTGGGTCCATTTCGCAGACGTCAGTGCCGACCCTGAAACCTCTACTGTCGACAGAGGAGCAGAACTCTACCGCGCGCAGGGTTGCGATGGCATCATCGGCTTCGGCGGCGGAAGCCCCATCGACTGTGCGAAGGGCATCGCCGCGAGCGTGGCAGAAGGGAGATCTATCCGCGACTTTGTGGGAACGGGGCTCGCATTCACGAAGCCTGTGCCGCCGCTCGTGGCCATCCCGACAACCGCAGGCACAGGGACAGAGGTCACCAACGCTGCGGTATTCACGGTCGTCGACGAGCGCGGCCACCGCAGCAAAAAAGGCACCTCGAGCCAGTTCTACTTCCCCAGGCTTGCAATTGTGGACCCCCTCTTGCACGCCAGCATGCCCCCTTCGCTCACCGCGGCAACCGGCATGGACGCCCTCACGCACGCCATCGAAGCCTATGTCAGCCGATTCCACACGCCCTTAAGCGACATGTACTGCCTCGAGTCGATCCGGCTCATCGGACGGAGTCTGCGGACGGCGTGCGGGGCAGCAGAAAGCAGTGAGGGCGCGGCCGAAGACAAGGCAGCCGCGCGGCGCGACATGGCCTTGGCTGCGACGCTTGCAGGCGTCGCGCTCTCGCAGGCAGGGCTGGGCATGGTGCACGGGTTTGCGCACCCAGTGGGCGCCACGGCGGGACTCGCACACGGCCTTGCGAACGCGATTCTGCTTCCTTTTGTGATGAGCGCCCTCATCCCCGACGCAGGCGAGCGGCTTGCCAGCATCGGGCAGGCGCTCACGGGGAAAAGTGGCATCGGCGCCGAGGAATCGGTGCGCGCGATTGCTCGCCTTGGGCGCGATATCGGTATTCCAGAGAATCTGGAGGCCGCCGGCGTACCTTCGAGCCATTTCGAGAGTATCTTGGCCGATGCCCTCTCTTATAGAAGAAGAAAAGCGAGCCCCCGCGCCTTTACCGACGCGGAGCTGCGCGAGCTTCTCGAGCGCATGTACCGCGGAAGGGTAGACGCGTAGGGGGCGAGGCTGCGGTTGGATGGCGGCGCCCGTGCAGCCTGCAGGGGCTTTTTGTTCCAAAGTCAGCGCAGAGTGTCGCCTTCGCGTTCACGCAAACCTGAGGCTTCAGCCTCTTGCGATCTCTCAATCTCGCTCGAACTCGAGGTGCGAGCCGCGCACGCCTTTTCTGACAACAATCCTCGAAGGAATGCGGCTGTAGAGCTCCTCCACGTGCGAGATGATCGCGATCGTCTTGTCGCCGCGCAGCTCCTCCAGCACGGAAATGGCGAGCGAGAGCGACTCTGCATCGAGGCTCCCGAACCCCTCGTCGATAAAGAGCGACTCGATGCGCTGAGCGCCGGCCCGCTCCTGGATCGAATCCGCCAAGCCAAGCGCCAGGCTTATCGCAAGCATGAACTTTTCGCCGCCCGAGAGCGTACCGACAGGCCGCCGCGCGCCGTTCCACGCATCGGTCACGAAGAGCTCAAGCCCGATCTTCTGATTTCCGCTGCCGCTCAGGATGTCCGCCTCGACAATGTAACGCCCACTGCTCATGCGGTAGAGCCGCTCGGAGGCGCGCGCGGCGATCTCTCGGAACTGAAGGCCGAGCACGTAGTTCTTGAACGGCATCTTCCTCTGTGGGTTGAGGCTGCCGGAGAGCAGTCTGGCAAGCTTTTCCTGCTTACCGAACTCTTCTGTGGCAGAAGAATATTCGCCCCTGAGGACCTCGGCACGCGAATGCAGCTGTCGCAGCCGCTCGAGCTCCGCGCCGAGACGAGCCCGTTCGCTCCGCAGTTCCGAAACGGAAGTCTCGAGGGCTTTTTTGCGCTCCGCGAGCGCAGCGCAGGCTGCGACGAGGGCGCGCTCTTCCTGCTCGAGCTCAAGAGGAGATGGCGCTTGAGCGCGCGCGGCGAGCACTTCATAGGATGTGCGCAGCTTCGCGTAGCTGTCCCTGAAGACCGAAAGGGCTCTCTCTTCCTCACGGACCCGATCCTGAGGCCAGACCGCGCGCCGGATGCCCACAATCAGACCGAAAACCCCGGCCTCGCCGCTCGGATGGGCGGAAAACACCGCTTCGAGCGAGCCTGCAAGGTGGATGAGCCGGTTGGCCTCCGACCCCAAATGCCCTGTCCGGGGCAGACTGCGACCAAGTTCCCAAAGTGCAGCCTGAATGGATCCCCTGGCGGCGCGCTGGGCTCCGGTCTGGTGCTGCAGATAAAACTCATGGGGAGAAGCTGTTTCATCAGAAGAATGCAAAACACGGAGGAGGCTCTCCGCCTTTGCCTTATCCGCCTCGTCGAGGAATTGCTCAAGAGCGGTCGCAAGAGCATTGCTTCTCGACGTGACTGTCGCCAGATGTAGTTCGATTTCGGTATTCGCCCTACTGGAGGCCAGATGCCACTCTTGGACGCGGTTTTCAGCGCGCGCAATCTCCTTCTGAAGCGACAGAAGACTCGTTTGGACTTCTTGGAGCCGCGGACCTGGGTCTTCGTTCCCAGCCTGTTCGGCAAGAGAGAGAAGGCGTGTATCAAGTTCCGCGTACGCGATTTCGAGCGCGGCCTTTTCTTTCTGAATTCGGGCGTAGTCGCGCTCGGCGCTGTCGATGGTCCGCCGCATCTGTTGCAATCGTTCGCGGGCACCTCGATACTCTTTCAGCCTCCGCTCGAGATCGATCCGCTTCGACTTCAAATGCGCTCCGGCCGACGCAAGCGCGCCGCGCGACGCTTCATCGATGAAGGCCCCTGCCCCCTCGTTGGGGAATTTGTTCGCATACGCGCGCCATTCATCCGAAATTTTCTGGGTCACAGACGCAAGCTCCTGCGCAAACTCCTGCAGGCGGTTCTCTAGGTTTTCCTTGTTCTGAAGGAGCGCGGCGCGGGAAGCTCGTATCGTTTCGACCGCATCCCTCGCTTTCCTGACGTCCTCTTCGCTCGGTGTGGTCTCGGAAAGGCCGGCAGGCCTCGGGTGTTCTCGCGAACCGCACACGGGACAGGGTTCGCCGGGGACGAGCGAGGCTGCAAGGAGGCCTGCCTGCGCATGACGAAGTGCTGCATCGATGCGGGCACGATGTTCCTCAGCGGCGGCGAGGTCGCGTTCGGTGGAGATGATCAAATCTTCCGTGCCTTGAATATTACGTAAGATTTCGGAGCGCTGCGCTTCAAGGCGCTCTTTTTGCTCGAACAGAGCCTCTAGCCGCTTGAGCGCCTCGCCAGCCACAAGTGTATCCTGCAGCTCCTCCTGGACACCGGGCTCTTCCGCTACGCCTCTGTCCAGCTCCGCGATGTCTTCCTTCAGCCCAGCAAGTGCCTGCTCCTGTCGCACGCATTGCTCAGCAGTGGCTTTCAGTTTCTGACGTGCATCCAGCCTCTGGCGCTCGAGCTCGGTTTTTTGCCGCCACGCTTCCAGCGCTTTCTGGTAGAGAGCCGCACGGCGCTGGAGATCGGCCTGCGCTTCTTTAAGCTGGGGCAAGTTTTGCTGCACAGCCTCGACGTCGTCCCTCTCCGATTCAAGTCTTGCAAGCTCCCTCCCTGTCTGCAGGGCCTTTTCCAACGCCGCCTCCAGCTCATCTCGCTGAATCTCGACTTGTCGGGCAAGGGATTCAAGCGCCGAAAGGGCCTTTGCCGCCTCAAGCCTCCCTGCTCTCTCTTCAAAGGCCGGTTTGGACAGCTCGATCTCCGAAAAAGCCCTCCACGCCGCGAGGAGCGACTGCCAAAATGTAAGGCGCTCATTCTTCTGCGCGATCTCGGCCTCAAGAAGAGAGGTCTCCTGCGTCATCTTTTCGATCCTGGCATCCAGCTCGCCGAGACTCCTCTCCAAGTCCGCCGTACGGATGGAAGGCTCTGCACCGAGCTCGTTCGTTATGCGCTCTAGCTCCTCGCGCTTCGCCCTGAGCGAAGCATCCAGCTGCACAACCTTTCTGCGGGCGATCTCGGTCACTTCGTCATAAATACTTACATCGAAGAGCTTTTCGAGAATTTCGACTCGTTCGGTCGTCTTCATCTCGAGGAATTGCTGAAATTCTCCCTGAGGGAGCAAGACAATCTTCGAAAATTCGTCGGCGCGCAGGCGCAAAAGCTCGAGCAAAATCTGATCCGCTGCGGCAGGCCGGTCTGCCAAAAGCTCATATTCAGCCGAATCATTCATCCGATAGAGGGAGACCTCTCCGGCGGCCTCGGATTCTTTTCCCTTCCGGTTCTGCCTCCGATAGGGCAGGCTTCGATACACTTTCCAGCGAACCGAAGAAGCAACAAACTCGAACTCCACCCATGGCTTACTCCCTGCAGGAGAAAAGCGCGAGACGAGTTCGCGCTCGAGGTTGCTCCGCCCCCCTACGGCCTCGCCATACAGCGCGTAGGCGATCGCATCGAAGATGGTAGTCTTGCCGGAGCCTGTTTTGCCGTAGATGAGGAAAAAATCGTCGAGGACAGAAAAATCTATGTCCTGGCGCTGACGGTAGGGGCCGAAGTGTTCAAAGGAAAGCGCAAGCGGCCTCATGCACGCTCCTGTTCCGCTTCCGCGAGGACCGATTCGAAGGCCTTCACCATATCTTCCTGCGGAGGCTCGTCGAGAACGCACTGAGCAAAGGATGCAAAATCCCTGAGCACCGCAATGTGGCGCGCCTCTCCCTGTGACAGTCCGAACGCCTGCCGATTATCCTCGGCCTCCAGGCGCTGCTCACCAGCAGAGGGCGCATCGAACTCCGTCCCTGCGGCCATTCTTTCAAAGGCTTCCTGACGCACCGAAACGAGATTGGGGAAACGGGCGGTCAGGGCATTGAATGCGTCATAGACTGGGTTGGCATCGGTAAGGACTACTTCAACGTAATCCGACTCGGAAGCCGACGCTCCCGCAGTCAGCTCAGCGAAGCTGCCGCGCACGCGCCTGAACGCGCGCAGGGACTTAAGCATGACCGGCTCGATCCGCGGCGCCGTCGCCGTGCAAAGTTCGACGTACAGAAAGCCTTTCTCGTCGCGTCCATCCCCAAACGACATCGCCATGGGCGCGCCCGAATACCACATCGCCGGCGAGAGCGCCTGCATGCGGTGCAGGTGCCCCAGCGCGACGTAGTCAAAACCGTCGAACAGAGAAGCCGGCACCGCCTCCGCCCCCCCAATGAACGCGGTGTCCGATTCGGAGAGCGCAGCTCCACGGACATAGCAGTGTGCCGCAAGGATGTTGACGTCATAATCTTGAAAATGTGGACGGAGGTGGGCAACGACGTTCGCCACGCGCTCCGCCATAGATCCGTCGCTGCCGAGCGCAGGGATGGACGCCATCTCCTTTTCATTGTGATTCTCAGCGAGGCTTTTCCGAAATTCGTGGTACGCGCCGTGAGTCACGAAGGGCAGCGCCCACACTGCCGCCCGCGTTCCTCCCTTTTCCAGCACCAGCGCAGGGGCGAGCCTTACATCGCTCACCAGGTGGATACCCACCGCTTCGAACAGTTCCGCCGCAAACGCGATGCGGCGCGGCGAGTCGTGGTTTCCCGGAATGACGAGGATGCGCGCATGTCTCGGCAGGGCGCGCCGAAGATCGGCCATGAAACGGCCGAACATGGTCTGTGCATCCTCCGAAGGAATGCTGCGGTCGAACACATCGCCCGAAATGATGACAAGATCGGGCGCAAGGCCCTCCGCCCGCTGGACAATCTGGCTGAGCACATAGGCCTGATCCTCGGCGAGGTCCTGAGTTCTCAGGCTTTTGCCAAGGTGAAGGTCGGACATATGGAGAATTTTGAATATAAGGTCGGTCGACCGCATCGAAAAACCTTTCCTTTCGCCATTCAGTGTAGTATGTTTTTAGACAGGGCTCAATTCCATGCGAGAGAGGGGAACCTTGGCATGCCCAGAGCGCCTGTCGGTGTCCCAGTGCCGTGCCCCCTTCGATGTCCCGACTGTGGCGCACACGCTGTGTGATGGGCCCGCAACAAAGCTCAAAAGGAGTTCTGCAATGCTGTATCGCCGATTAGGTTCAGCAGGAATCAAAGTATCGGTGCTGTCGCTCGGCTCATGGGTCACCTACGGCTCGCAGGTCGACGTCGACGCCGCGACGCAGATGATCAAATGCGCGTACGAACGCGGCATCAATTTCTTCGACAACGCCGAAGTCTACGCAGGCGGTAAGTCCGAAACCATCATGGGCCAGGCCTTCCGAAAACTCGGCTTCAGGCGAGGCTCATATCTCGTCTCGACGAAGCTCTTCTGGGGCATCAACGAAGGTCCGAACGAGAAGAACACGCTCAACCGCAAATATCTCCTCGAAGCCATCGAGGGCAGCCTCGAAAGGCTCGGCATGAAGTATGTCGACCTCCTCTTCTGCCACCGCCCAGACCCCGAGACGCCGATCGAAGAGACCGTCTGGGCCATGCACGACATCATCTCATCCGGCAAGGCGCTGTACTGGGGCACGAGCGAATGGTCTGCCGAGCAGATCCGCGAGGCATGGGACATCGCCGACAGGCGCAACCTCAGAAAACCGCAGATGGAGCAGCCCCAGTACAGCATGCTCGTCCGCACGAAGGTCGAAAAGGAGTTTGCACGCCTCTACCAGGGCATCGGCCTCGGGCTCACCACGTTTAGTCCACTCGCCTCGGGCCTTCTGTCGGGCAAATACAGAGACGGCATCCCCAAGGACTCGCGATTCGCCCTGCCGGGATACGAATGGCTGAAGGAGCGCTGGTACCACGACGAAGTCATCGCCACCATCGAAAAACTGCGGCCGATCGCCGAATCGCTCGGCTGCACGATGAGTCAGCTCGCCATCGCATGGGTCGCGCACAATCCGAACGTGAGCACCGTCATCACGGGCGCAAGCCGCCTCTCACAGCTCGAGGAAAACCTCGGTGCGCTCGAAGTGCTGCCGAAGCTGACGCCGGAGGTGCTGAAGAATATCGATGCGGCGCTGGAGCCGCTGCTTGCAAAACAGAGCTAACTCCTAAAGACCGTTCAACATCGGCAATAAAGGCGACGGCTTCTATAATCGCTAAAAGTAGTGTGGGTACTCTTTTCTTTGATCATCGAACGGTGCTCTTTCAAAACACATCCGCCTTTTGAAAGAGCACCCCATTTATCGACGGAATTCCCAGGGCGGAATAGGGTGAGCATCTTGCCACAGCCCTTTCCGCTTTTTCCGAGCCTCTATTTCACAGCGTGCAAGCTCTGAGTCGTCGGAATATTTCTTGTAGTGCCACGCATACCCCGCCCTCACAATTTCAGCGTTGATGTAAAGATTGCCAAGATAGATGTCGCCGACATATCGTCCATACCGATCGATATCAACGACATGCACAGAAACAGGTTTGGAAAAGAGAAGCTGGGCGGTGAATTCTTTTGCGGCTTTCCAGTACGCTTGTCCTCGTTCAGGACAGTCGATGCCGTTTAATCGAATTCTGTAGGTCTGATTATGCCAGAGCAACGTCACGGTGTCTCCATCGGTAATCCCCGTCACTGTTCCAACAACAGTACGATGAATGATGGAGGCCTCATTGGATTCGGGCCTTGGTGATGAGGGAAGTTCCACCGCTGTAGGAGGATTGCAGACTTTACAAGGGAGATACCCTTTTTTCAGTGCGTCGGAAAGCAATATCTTGATTTTTGAATGGGCAACATAAGAGCATGACTCGGTATGATATTTCGTCCCTGTCGATGTAATATAGACGTATTGGTCCTCGGCGAATAGAAATAGCGGCCAAAGAAAGAACAAAACTAGAAATGCGCGCCTTCTCATAGTATTCGGCTAAGAATATGGATTCTTACAACGAATCGGCAATGTTTTTCATCCTCAGCACCTTTTTCACTATGGCGGTGCCTTTCAAACAAGTCGCAGAAGAAATGTAACCCCCTCCTCTTTTTCATTTCGGCGGCAGCAGATAGGCTCCTACGCCCTTCGTGAGTAGGCCCTCATAATCAGGAACACCCTCGACTTCCAGCGGCATTTCCGGGTGCTCTAGGTTCCAAGAATTCATAAGTTCTGATATAGCCGTCACGTGCCTGCCGACACGCTCCTCGAGGGGGTGGCCGTGCTCATCGTAGGGCACATAGAGTCGGCCGAGCTTGGCCGCGCGGACGTACCATTTGTCCTTGCCCGTCAGCACGAGGGCTTCGTCCGTCCGACCGCGGAGCCGCCCCTGCGATGCGTTCGCGGTCTCCATGAGCACGGGCAGGGTGTCGGTGAAGTCGCCCAGTTCGCGGTGCGACAGTCCGCGGAGGTTGACCGGCGAAGGTTCGAGGCTGATCTTTATGTCCTGCATCTCGAGGCCGAGCACCGTGTCCGAGGCGAGCTGCATGGCTTTTGGGTGCGCGACGATTGCGTTGATGACCGGGTACTCGGGCGAGGCTTCGTGCAGGTCGACCGTGATGGTCACCTTCTGCTGTCTGATGAGCTGCACTATGCCGTAGCACACTTTTTCGGTGAGAGTGCCGTCAGGACGGCCCGGGTAGCCGCGGTTGAGGTTGCGGGTCTCGCTTCCGGACAGTGTCTGCCCGGACGAAGCGTGAATGTAGACGTTGGGGTCGGGCCACTGGTGTATGGGGTTGGTCGCCCTCGATCCATAGCTGAATACGCGCGGACCGTTGGGGGTCTGGATCGTAAAGCGCTGGGGCGCACCTTCCTGCGGGTCGTTTGCGGTGAAGCCCGAGGCGTTTGCGCGGGGAATGACATAGAGAGTGCCCGTCCTCGGCACGACATTCTCTATGAACAATATTGCGGCAAGATGCCCTGCTGGCTCGTTGGGGTGTGTGCCGCCGAGAATTAGCATCGACGCTCCATCGTCGGAGCCTCTCATCACATAGACCTCTGTGTCGCCTGCCGTGCCTTTCAAGCCAGAGAACCACTCCGAGAGCATTTTCTTCTCGGTGACGCCGGGACCACGCACGATCAGGTCGGGCTTCCTCATCGAAAGAAAAGAAGCCCCGGCAAGCGCCGAAGCCACGAGGGCTCCGGCAAAGCATACGATGGCCGTTATCCTATGTTTCTGCATGGATGTTCCTCATTTGATCATCAAAAGCCTGAGCAGAAGCGGCACGATCACCATGGCAGCCGTTATCTGCAGCGAAAGCTTCTTCGTGTCGAAGAGGACCCAGACTGTCAGGGCGAGTACCACAGCCAATATCACAAGATACACATAGAACATGGGATCCTCCTATAAGACAGCCCTGATCTGCTTGGAGAACACGATGAATAGGATGGCGTACACGATGATTATCAGCGTCGGGATCACGAGTTTCTTCAGTACGGTGCCGTACTTCTCGAGCCCCACCACCTTGGCGGCAAAGATCGCTGCGAGGGCCGTGGGCGGCATGAAATCGCCGATGGCCGCGATCAGCGAGAGCGCCGCCGCCGCGATGATTTGGTCCCGGCCAAGGAGTGCCAGCATGAAAGGCACGCCGAGCACGCTCGCTGAGCCGAAGGCTGAAATCGCCCCGAACAGAGGGATCGAGATCGCGATCATCGCATAGAGGAGGGCGGGCGGCACCGACAGGGCGTTGACCACGATGAAGCCGCGAACGCCCGTCGCCGTCATGATCTGGATGAACATGCCCACGCCCACGAGAATGCCCAGCACAGGGAGCACGTCCTCGATGGATTTCTTCGCCGACTGCACGATGTTGAAGCGTTTGCCCGTGACCCACGTCGACACCGTGCCGATGATAAAGATGAGCGGCATGCCGAGCCCAAATACCCGTGGCACCACCTTGTCGAGGACCATCAGCACAAAAATGAGAATGATCGGCGAAAAAAGCCGCCATCCGCCGTACCGACTCAGGGTCGAAAAATCGAGCGAGGCGAGAACCTTCGTGCGGTCCATATGCCGCACCTTTCTCCAGCCGAACCACAGCGCAAAGACGACCGCGAGCGGGAAGGTGAGCAGCACAAGCGGCAGTTCGAAGCCGACATAGGGCATGTCGATGCCACCTCCGATGATCATCGCCGGGATATTCACCGGTGGAGCGATCATGCCCAGAATGGCCGCAATCGAGATGAGCGCCCCTGCGTCTACCGTCGATATTCCCATCGAGGCGAACATCGGCGCCACCACCGCGCCCGCCGTCAGCACCGACGCGGTCGAACTGCCAGTAATCATCCCCGGCACCATGATGACGAAGGTGAGAAGGACCATCAGAACTCCGGGCCATTTATGGAACTTCTTGATCACCGCCGCAGTCAAGGCCTCCAGAGCCCCCGAATCCCTAAACCCGGTCATGAACATCATCGCGGTGGCGATGGTCAATATTGTGTCGACGTACCCAAAGGTGCCTTCGACCAGGTGCCGCACCGGATCCTGCACTCCACCGGCGAGCGCGCCCGCCGTCGCTGCGAGCAGCATCGACACGGACACAGGCCACTTGAGCGCAAAACAGCCTGCGGCGAACACGCCGATCATCAAGACAAAAAGCCAAAATTCCTGCGACACGTCACGCCTCGCTATTTGGCAAAGGCTGCGGCCAGTGGCTCGCTGACCTGCGAAATTTTCTGAACAATGTCGAGCGGAATCTTGGTCCCGCAGAGCTTCGTGAAGAGGCCATCAGCGTTGCCCTCCTCGACGACGATGAAGTAGTCGCACAGGGGCACCGCCGCGCCAATGAAGCGGTCGGACAGCTCCCCCCGCCTCGCCTCGCCGCCGATGTGCAGGCCGATGATCTTCATGCCACGCTTTTTGGCCTCGGCGAGGAGCGCCTTCGCTCGCTCCAGCTCCGCATCCGCGGAAATGCCCGCGGCGCCGAGTCCCTTCGACGAACCACCGATGACGACGACGAGAGTCTTGGCGTTCGTGCTCGCGAGCGCCTGCGCCTTCACCAGCGAATCCATGCTGAAGCTCAGTTTCGCTCGGCTCATGATCGCCTTCGCCATCTCGACGTCGGCGCTCTGCCCGATCGACGTGAGGAGGGCCGGTTGCGCCGCAATCGGCGCCTTCAAGGTAAACGCCACCAGCGAGAGCGGCATGTACACCGCCATCAGCGCTGCGACGACAATCCTGAGAATATCGGAGCGTTTCATAGAATCCCCTTTCCTGTGTGTAAAAATTCGACGACAAAGCTCAGCTTGCACACAGCCGGCCCCGTTGGCCGGCTGCAATGCTACCGAGAAACCGGGGGCGCGCGCGATCAATTCGACAGAAAATCCGTGCGCCCCGCTCGGAGCGTCATCTCAGAATGCCTTCGCCTGTCCGTCGCGGCGTGGATCTGCGCCGCCGTAGAGCAAGCCTGCATCATAATCGTAGACGATCGCGTGCACCCCGCCGAAATAGGCATCCCAATCGGCATGGATCGAAACGCCGTGGCCGAGCTTCTTGATGCCGTCGAGCGCACTGACCGGATAGCGTCCCTCGAGGTGTAAGTCTCCGGATGCCGCTTGGTAGACGCGTGGGGCAAGTATCGCTTCCTGAATGGGGAAGCCAAAATCCACGACATTCGAGATGACCTGGGCCACTGTGGGGAATATGCGCGTGGCGCCAGGAGAGCCGATGGTCATGAACGAACGCCCCTTCGAATCGAGAACAAGAGTCGGACTCATGCTGGAGAGCGGCCTTTTGCCGGGCTCAACGGAGTTGACCGAACCGGGGGTCGCCACAAAGTCGTCCATCTCGTCGTTCATGATGAAGCCCCAGCCAGGGATCACGACGCCAGAACCGAAGAAGTAGTTGATCGTTTTGGTGACCGCGACCATGTTGCCATCTTTGTCCATCACGGAGAAGTGGGTGGTTGAGCCGGATTCATACTTGAAAGGATCGCCAGCTTTGGGAGGAGTCATCGAGGCGTTCATGTCGATCCTGGCGGCCTGTTCCTTCGCATACGCCTTGCTGGTGAGCCCCGCGAGCGGCACCTTGACGAAATCGGTGTCGCCCATGTACTTCGAGCGGTCGGCGAAGGTCAGCTTGAGGATTTCGGACCAAAGGTGCGCAGCCTGCGGAGTCTGGAAACCGAGCTTCTTCACATCGAAGTTCTCGAGAATGTTGAGGATTTCGATGAGGTGCGTGCCGCCGGACGAGGCAGGCGGCACCGAGTAGACCTTGTAGCCACGATAGTCGCCTTCGACGGGCTTGCGGATCTTCACCTGATAGTTCGCGAGGTCCTCGAGGGTGAGGATGCCGCCGCGCTTCTGAACTTCATCCACGATGGCCTGTGCGATTTCGCCTTTGTAGATGGCATCTTCGCCTTCCTTGACGATCTTTGCGAGCGTCTTGGCGAGATCGGGGTTGTAGATCACCTCGCCCACCTCATAGGGGAGCCCATCCTTGAGGTATATCTGAGCGCCGTTTTCATACTTGACGAGCTTGCCGAAGTTGTCCTTGATGATCGACGCGAGGTTGACGGTGACCGGAATGCCTTGCAGCGCCCACTGAATTGCCGGCTGGATGATGTCGGCGCGGCTCAGCTTGCCCGAACCGTAGTGTTCCAGCGCATAGAGAAGCCCTTTCACCTCGCCGGGAACGCCGACCGCCAGTCCGCCTTCGACGGTCGAATTAGGAATAACCTTGCCGTCCGCGCCGAGATACATCGTTGGCGTGGCTTTACCCGGCGCCATCTCACGGAAATCGATGACGACGGGCTCCGCCATGTCCTTCATCTTGATGATCATAAAGCCACCGCCGCCTACGCCCGATGCGTTCGGCTCAAGCACACCGAGCGCAAAACCGGTGGCAACCGCAGCATCGACGGCGTTGCCACCCTTCTTCAAAATGTCGATGCCCACCTGGGATGCCTCCGGCTTTGCCGCGGCGACGACGCCGTTGGCTCCCACGGCGGCACGACCATATAGATTGACCGGCAGCTGCGCCGATACGGCGCCGAGCGCCGCCACGAACAGCGCCAACGCGAGCATGAGCTTTTTCATGGCCTACCTCCACACGCCTTCTTTGGAAAGAATTCGGAATTATTGTATTTTCTTACAGTTCCAGAGCGGTGTCAATCTTGTTCATTACTGATTTTGTCCGGCTTTTTTGTCTGCCCGAGACGAACCTCGACGGCCGCTGGCTTTCCGAGGCGCGCCGATTCACAGAAGGTCTCGGCAAAGTGCCGCACTCCCTCTTCGATGGCCGCCCGGACTGCCGGTTCAGCGAGCGTCGCCTGCGCGTGCGTCAAGAGGTCGTTCGAAAGCTCGCGCTGCATGCGGGCGGCCTCTTCTTTGAGTCGGAACAGCATATTGGTGAGAAGATTGGAATTCTCGGTGATGATCTCGATCGTATCCGTGTGCACCGCGGGCAAAAGACAGTCGGGTGCAGGCGTCGAAAGCGCAAGCCTGCGCGTCTTGGCGTCCCACTGAATCGTCCAGGCCGAGGGGTCCGAAGCGGGAATGACATAGGTGATGTCGGCCACGGCGCTCAGGCGGATCTTGGCTTTGATATTGAATATCGCGAGCAGCTTGGCGGTGAATTCTTTCGACGCTTCGTAGCGCTCCTGCGTGGTCGCCGCAACCACCAAGGGCCACGGCTCGAGCTTTTGCAGGTAGAGCGTAAACTGAGATCGCACATCGGGTCGGGAATGGGCAAGCACCTGAACGACCACGACAGTGGCCACCGCGAGCACGATGGTCAGGATGAACAGCAGCACCACGGGAGCAGAAAGGCGTACACGGTCCATCGTTCAATCTCCCCAGCGATCCTCCCATTCGCCGACAATGGCAGCGACTTCGTTGGCATACACAGAAAAAAGGCGCTGGGGAGAAGACTTTTCCTTCAACGTTGACTCGAATGCCTTGTGTGCGACCTTGATGATCGATCTCTGCGCCTCATCTCTCGACTGCACAAAGACTTGCTGATTTGCAAGCATCAAACGGTGTTGGTCTTCGGCCCATGCCTTGCGAGCGCGCCAGTAGGCATACATCTGATCTGCTTTCGTTTCGTCGGGGATCGGTTTCCACAGAGAATAGAACCGGCCGTCCTTTAAGATCGCCGGCTTATACAGCGAGACGCAAGGGTACGAGCTGTCCGTATACCATACGATCGCACCGCCGGACAGATACTCTACGGACATGGAGGCTGTTGTCGCGCTCTTCGGGAAGATCCCCGGATGTACGCAGAGGTTCTTCATGCGGCTCAGAAACAGCCCGGGCTTCGGAGCTCCTTCGTGGGATCGTAAAAGCGAAAGCAGTGCCTCGATTGTTCCCGAAGCATTGCCTTCGTTTGAGCCGCCTGCGGCCATGCGCATGAGCCCCGCCAGCGACGTGGACCTGCGTCGTTCGCCCTTGGTAAAGAAAAGATAGCGCGCATCTTCAACATGTCTTTTCCAAGAATTACGCTGACCCTTGCGCCCCGGGTCGGCTTCGTCGGAACAGGCGGCCCGTTCGTTGACGGGAGCGATCTCTTTTCGAGTTTGCGCATCGAGACGCTTGTAATCGTCTTCAATGCAGTAGGCGTTCGAAATCGCATCTGCAATCATGGCCTTGCGCCAAGCCCAGCGCTTGCCTGCAGTCTCGATTACATATGCTTCTTCGGGGTCCACCGCAAGAAAACTGTTGTTGTAGACGAGCCTGCCTTTGTAGGCACCGTTTCCTCCCTGTGGATGTGTCTCGACAAACGAAGTAATGAAATCCACGGCCTCTTGTGCCGTCGCACAGGCGGAGAGTGCCGACCTGAGGATATCCATGCCGAGTACGCCGTGCTCGTCGGGCGTAAACCGCGAAAAGACCGCCTCGTTTCCGATCGCGAGACTCTTACTGTTGATGCCCATTTCGCCGCCATGCATCCAGGAGGGCTTGGAAAGCAGCATCGCGTAGCCCTTGTCGGAGAATTCGACGCCTTCTCGTATGAGTTCGGTCTTCGGTTCGCGCGGCGGAATATGCACAAGGACCTGGGGTTCTTCCGGTTCTCTGTCCGAATTTTTGCCAAAAAGGATTGATTTACCTGCATTGTCATGCAACACGAGAGTATCACACATGGGCTTGCACACCTCCTCGGGCTTCTTGTCCCGCTGCAAGTCGACACGTCTATGGTATATCACTTTTCAATATTCACGCAAGCGAAAAAGTCTGATATTCTTGGGCTTAATGGACATCATTGCAAACCACGTTCCTGTATCCCGGTGTATAGCACTTGTAGGCTTAACCCTCCTCACCATCGCGCGCTCGCCCGTCTCCGCCCAATCCACAGCATCTCCTCCAAAGAATCCCCCTTCGGTCGGAACGTTTCAACTGGACAGCCCGGGTACCTTGGCACACATCCAGAACATGCTGCCGGGAGTTCCCTTTCCGACGGCATTGGACCAAGGCGCGGTGCAGGCCTTTCTGACGCTCCGCGACAGCGTGTACAACGGCGCCGCCTCGGAGTCTGTCGATGCACAAGCCGGCTCTCTTCTGAAAAACATCGATGGGCAGCAGGTTGCGGCGGAAGACCGGGCACTGCTCGAGGCGCGCATCGCGTACCTCGTCGGCCGGTCTTGGAACGATCATAAGAACAAAAAGAAGGCGCTGCCCTGGTTCGAACGGGCCGTCGACGCCGCCCACACACTGATCTCGCTCGTCGGAGAGACGCCCACAGCCCTCGTCGCGCTCGCAGAACCTCTGGGAGAACTTTCCCTTTTGAAGGACTTGGGATTTCTGATCAGCAATGGACCGAAAGTGGGCCAATACGCAAACAAAGCGCTGGATATCGAGCCGAAGAATATCAAGGCATGGCTTTTAAAAGCGAGCGCGCTCGCCTATCCTCCGACCATCTGGGGCGGAAACTACAAAAAGGCGCTGGAAACCTACGCCGCCGTTCTGCCCTTGTCCACATCGGGCCTGCCGAAAGATGTGCTCTTCGACATCCGCGTCGGCATCGCCACCGCGTATGCCAACCTCAAACTTCCTGAACACGCGGCGTGGTGGTTCAGGGCCGCCCTCGAACTGTACCCTCAGAATCCATACGCAACCACCGAACTGGAGAAACTTGCCAAATGAGCGCTACAATCCTCACCGCGTACGGGGTGGCCACCTTTGCTGCCTGCATCTTTTTCTGTTTCATCACGACATCGAACATCCTGTGGCTCGTGCATACGCTCTCCATCGGGCCCCAAAAGGCGGGCCCATCCGTAGCGGTGCTCATCCCTGCGCGCAACGAGGCGCTGCGCATCCGTCCCTGTCTCGATTCGCTGCTGCAGCAGAACTACAATTCCTATCAGATCTACGTGATCGACGACAACTCGACCGACGAGACCTGGGAAATCCTCAAGGACTACATGCTCCGCTTTCCGCGCAAATTCAAGGCCTTCAAGGCCGAGCCGCTGCCCGAAGGATGGTATGGCAAGCCTCACGCCCTTCAAGAGTTGGCCAGCCATGTCAAAGAAGACTACCTGCTCTGCACCGACGCAGACACGGTCCACAAACCGGATTCCATCGGCAAAGCGATATCCGTTGCCGAACGATACAAAGCCGACCTCGTCACGGGGTACGTCCACCACCTCATGCCCACTTTTGCGGAGGCCACCATCGTGCCTTCAGTCTATCTTCTGACAATGCTCGGCATGCCCCTGTATCTCATTCCTGGCACAAAGGCTCCCCTCATAAGCCATGCAATCGGGCAATTCATGCTGTTTCGGCGATCATTCTTCGAAACAATCGGTGGCTACGAAAAAGTGAAGCACCAGGCGACGGAAGACGTAAAAATGGCGCGCGTCGTCAAGGCACAGGGCGGAAAGGTCGTGTTCGCCGACCTGCGGGACATCGTCGACTGCCGCATGTACAGTTCCTACAAAGAGGCTATTCAGGGCATCGCAAAGAACGCCTACGATTACCTCGGCAAGAATCTCATTGTGCTGTTCCTGGGAACGGTGGCAGTACCGCTCATCTTTTTCATTCCCGTCATCGCATGCATCGTCCCCATTCCATCGCTCGGACCCGCGCTGCCTTTTCTCCGAGCATCGGCGATCCTCTCGTTCTACACGTGGGTCCTCGAAACCATCGATCGCCGCCTACCGTGGTACGTGGCGTTCATCTATCCGCTCGTATTTGTGAATGCTCTCTCATCGCTCTGGCGAGGCTTCCGGCTGGTGAACAGAGAAGGCGGCATCGAATGGAAGGGGAGAAAGGTGCGATGAGATATCGGAAGGGTGCCCCGCTGATATCAGAGACCCCCTGGTCCCGCCTTACGGGAGACATCCTTGTCGCCTTCGTCGCCCTTATCGGTTGGCCGCTGAGCCGCCTTCTTTATAGTATAAAGATCGAAAACGCAAACTCGAGGGCCGGTCTGACTCATCGCTTACCCTCGCGCGCCATCCTCGTCAGCAACCACTGCATGCCGCTCGACCCTGTCTTCCATGGCCTCGCCGTATTTCCGCGCCGCACCTACTTCACTCTCCTCGAGGAGACCTGCGAGGCCCCCGTGCTCGGCTCGCTCGTGAGGCTCTTAGGCGGCATTCCCCTCCCCAGGAGCAGCGGACGCCTCAAGGACATCGAAGAAGCCGTGGCTCACGGACTGTCGACGCGGGGGCTTGTCCACTTCTATCCGGAGGGCGAGTGCTTCATCGGAAACCAGAAAATATTCCCCTTCAAGGCGGGAGCCTGCTATTTCGCGATACGTTTCGGTGTGCCGATAGTCCCCATCGTCAGCATTCTGAAACGGCGCCATGGAAAAAAGTCAAGGCGCACCCAGGTAACGGTGCGCGTGCTCGCACCCATCCTGCCTCCCCCCCCCGACAAAACCATCCGTGCCACACTCATCCGCTCGATCCAATTCTCGAGGCAGATCCACGATCTCATGCAGGCTGAAATCGAGCGTGCAGGCGGCGACCATTCCCTCTACCGGGGCCCGATGCCGCGGATCAAGGGCGTAAACGACTAACAGAGCGGCAAAGTTCTATGCAGGCCTCGCAGCTCAAACGGAGGCCTGGCCACGCTGTGGCACCTATAAAAAGAACTTCATCGTCAACGAGAGCACATTCTTCCACCCCGTGGTGACGAGTGAAGAGCGGCCTGCGCCGGTCTCGTCGACGGACCAGGTATAGGAAATGCCATAGCCCAGCCCAAGTTCGAAGGGAATCGCAGCGCCCAGAATCTCCGGATGATCGGCGGGCCGCCAGGTCACCACGATATTCCCGATGTGGTTGTAGTCGTAGATGCCGTCGTGGAGGAAGTTCTTGTTGTAAGAATACAGTTGTTTGTAATCCATGTACTTGTCCACATCGCCGTAGATCTCCGCCAGACCCGCCTTCCAGTCAGCCTGGGGGTTGTCGCCGTGCCGCACGAATCGGTACTTGAGGGCGACACGCCAGTCGGGCGCCGGCGTCACCTCGAACTTGAGTAGGAATTCGTCGGAGTTGGGCGGCAGATAGTAACCGAGATTTTCGCCGTCCTGCGTGTAGGAGGTGTCCACGCGCAGCCGGTAATCCGGATACCACGTTGGGTAGTGCGAGTACACGAAGGGCTCGATCTTGGTGTACTGCGCGGTGACGGTCGCGAAGGACAGCCAGGGCAGCGGCACCTTCACGCCGCCCTGCAACGCGAACATGTTGCGCGCCTTGGTGAAGAGCTGTGATAGGTTCGTGATCTCCATCTCGTCGGCGTAGAACGAGGCGTAGAACTTGCCGATGCGTGGCACGAGAATCTGCCCGTCCACCTGCACGCCGAGGTTATCCACATCGGCGAGCTGATTCTGATACATCACTGAAAACAAAAGGGGCGAAAAATACCCGAGCTCGAAGCGCTTTGCGCCCACCAGCGTGCTCGTCGCGGATATCGTGAGCCAGTCGAATGGAAAAAGCTCCATGCGCTGAAGCCCGAGCATCTTCTGGTAGGAGATGGCGGAGTAATACGGATCATCGGCCTGGCCGTCGCCATCCAAATCAGCGTAAGCCACGGTCGTACTTTTTTCGTTACTGTCCTTCGCCCAGTTCGTGAGCGATCCCACCAGCCCCGATACTGCGAAGTATTTCGAAGGCCGGAACACCGTCTCAAAGCCCACAAAGGGCCGCGCCGTCTCCGAAAGGGCAAACGAGCCCGCCCCGATGCCCCAGTCCCGCCTGAAGCGCGAGAGCCTCACCATCACAGAGCCGTCCTCGGTCTCCGCCGCGATGTCCTCGCGGATGTCGTAGCTCACCGTAGGATAGTCGAGCGTGCCGTCGGAGTTGCGCGGTGTCCCGAACCATATGTGGATCGCATCCCATTCCTTCGTATAATCGTAAGGAAGGTAGAGGCTCTTTTCGATCTTGTCGTAGGTGAAGCCGGCCTCCCCCTTCAGCGAAAGCCAGGGGAGGGGCTCCGCCGCCAGATACGGCACCCAGCGCGAATTGAGGTGCCACATGTCCTTGAGCGCGGTGGAACTCGAGCCCTCGAGAAGGTCGTAGAGCCCGCCTGCGTCGAGCTTCGTCGTCGCCTCGACGCGGACGCCCGCGCGGGCTTTTCCGCTTTTGTCGTGCCAGAACGACTGTTCGACGCCCGCACCGGCCTTAAACTCCTCGGCATACCGACGAATGAGGGCCTGCTCGGTGGGCGAAAAGGCCTCCATGTGCCCGACCATCGTCGCCAAAAGGTCGGCCACCTGCTGGCTTGTGTACGGCTTGACTGAGGAAAGCCTCGTGACCACGCCGCGCAGCTCCGCCGTCTCGATGACGGCATACACGGGGTGTCCGAGTTCCACGGCGAGATGCCCCTGCGCCGAGACAGCCCTGAGACCGGCGCCGCACAGCAGCAGAGCAAAAAACACCACCGAAACGACGGTGCGGACCGCAAACCGGCGCAGCGCCCCGCCTCGCGAATTGTTCTGTTTCATTGTCTCACCCTGAATACCATTCTGTTGCGCTCGAATCCATACTCGAGCCGGCCCTGATCGCAGAGCCACGAAAGATACGAGCGTATCGTCGACCCGACGAGCACGTGCTGGTCCGCATTAAGCACTATACCATAGTGGGCACAGACCTCCGCCACCACGTCTTCGAGCGAGGCGCCGTTTTTGCCCTTTTGGACGAGGCCAACGATGACCTCGGCGATTTCGAATATCTTGGCGCGGTTGAGATCGACAAGTGGCCGGATGTCGCGTACCGGCTCCGCGTGCGAGGGCACGAACCATTCGGCTTCGATTTTCTCAAGCATCGTGAGCGTCTCGAGCTCCGCCGCAACATCGTAAAAAAAGAAAATATGGTATTTCTCAAGAATCGATGCCCCGGCCAGGGCATCCGCGGCAAAGAACACCCTGTCGGGAGTCCTCACGCCGATCATGCCGAAGTAGTGGCCCGGCAGAGCAATAATATGCAACGCACCGCCGCCGACCGTCGCGAGGAAACCGCCAGAGGCAGGTTCCGCCCCCTGCCCGCCCGCCGGGCTCGTTGTATCGCCAGGACTCGCCGCCCTCAAGGTCCTTTCCGGCCCCCGAGAGCCTGCCGAGGCTACGCCATGCCGGATATCTATGGTGCCGCTTTCATCGAGCACAAATTGACAGGGTGGCTCGAGCAGGTGCGTCGCACGCGAGGGCGGCGCCATCAAAAATTTGTTGCGGATCGCCTTCTGAGGATAGCCGCCGGCGAGAAATGAAGGCTCAAGGTGAGGATACTGGAGGAAGGCCGCTTCGATCTCCGTCGCTGCGATCGCACAGTCGGTACGCCTCTTCACAAAGGCGTTTCCCCCGCAGTGATCGGCATTCGAGTGCGTGTTCAGCACTGCCGCAAGCCGAACCCCGAGCCGCTCGCACTCCCGCACAATGCGCCTACCCGCGTCTTCGTCGCCCCCAGAATCGATGACGACGGCGCGCGCAGCATCGCCCTGTCCGAAAACATACAGGCCGAGGTTGGTCGGGCCGCGCGCCACGAGGGTATTGCCCACAAGCGGTTCAAAGACGAGAGCCATATGTCATTGTTACTGCGCCTTGCCATCCTGCGCAAGCTGCTTCACGTAGGTGTATTGAGTTTTCGTACGCAAAAATCCCAAGTTTTCATAAAAACGATGCGCGTCGGTCCGTACGACATTCGTTTTAAGCCTGAGGATCGAAAGCCCCTGTGCAGAGGTCCAGCGTTCGGCTTCTGCCATGAGCGCGTGCCCGATGCCGCGGCCCCTGTGCGTCGCCTCCACCACAAAGCCCGAGATCTCCGCAAATTTTTCGAGGTAGAAATGGTCGACGATCTCGATACTCGTCCAGCCGACAACCTGACCATCGAGTTCCGCGACGATGACGCGCCGTTCCTTCGCCTCGAGGTAGCGCGGCAGGCGCGTTTGTACCACTTCGGCTGTCGTCGGGTATCCAAGCTGTGTAGAGAGCATGGCGAGTGCCGGGCTGTCTTCAAGCCGAGCGCTGCGGATGACGAGAGCTTCCATGGGCGATCCTCCCTTCATACAACAAAAAGCGCTTGCTCGACGAGGGCATCCTCAACGGATGCGGGGCGCTGAGTGCGAGGGCGCAGCGCGGAATGCGAGGCGCGGCCGCCCTCTCATCGATCTCACGCTTCTTCGCTGCCAAAGCTCACCGAGGGGCCACGATCGGCGGCGCCACATCTGTCAGCGCCCTTTTCCACGGTACGCGCCAGCCAACATACAAAACCCCCGTGCAACGTCGGCATCGGGGGGTAGGGTCGGCCGCTGGGGTTGGGGGGATTAGCGGCACAAAAACCGACACCGAACGCTCGCACGAGGGCGATACAAAGTATATCGAAGGCAGAAAGAGGATTCAAGGCTCCATGCGAGTTATTTTTGCTTCTTGAGCAAATCCGCAAAGGGGTTGTAGGTCATGCCGTCGTCGCTCCCTTCGCGGAAAGAGCGTCCTCTGGGGGCCGGCTTGCCCGTCGAAACTCGCCCCCCCGAGCCGAAAGAGCTCGCGGCTCTCTGTGGGGCCGCATTCCTGCCGCCCCTTGGCTCGTCCTTTGCATCCTTCCCGGCATGCCCAAAACCTGCCGCAGAGGGGTCGTCCCGGCGCCCTTCTGCGCTTTCCGGACGTCCGGCGACCTGCCCCGTCTGCGCCATCGCCCTGAGCGACAATCCTATGCGCCGCCGCACAGGATCGATGCTGATGATCGTAAATTCCTTGAGGTCTCCCACGCGCAGCACATCCATCGGATTCTTGACAAAGCGGTCGCCCATCTCGGACACGTGGATGAGTGCGCTCTCCTTGATGCCGATATCCACGAAGGCGCCGAAATCGACCACGTTCTTCACCTTGCCCTTCACTTTCATGCCGGGCTGCAGATCCTCGAACGAAAGCACTCCCTGCTGCAGAAGCGGCGGCGGCAGATCCTCGCGCGGATCGCGGTTTGGTCTCTTGAGCTCCGCAATGATGTCGTCGAGGGTGATGTCGCCCACGCCGTACTTTTCTTTGAGCGCGGCGCGCTCCTCGTGGGATGGATCCTTGCCGGACTTTACGATCGGCAGAAGTTCCGCCGCAAGCGCGTAGTTCTCGGGGTGCACCCAACTGTTGTCGAGCGGATTGTCGCTCTCCGGAATCTTGAGAAAGCCCGCGCACTGCTCGAAGGTCTTCTCGCCCAGCCCCGGAATCTCCTTAAGAAGCGAACGACTGCGGATCACGCCGCTCGCGTCGCGGAACTTGACGATTTTTTTGGCCAGGCTCGCGTTGATGCCCGACACGTACCTCAACAGCGAATAGCTCGCGGTGTTCAGGTTCACGCCGACCTGGTTGACGACCGAGCCGACCACCTCGTCGAGCTGCTCTGCGAGACGCTTCTGGTTCACATCGTGCTGATAGAGCCCCACGCCGATACTCTTGGGATCGATCTTGACGAGCTCTGCGAGCGGATCCTGCAGGCGCCGGCCTATGGAAATCGCGCCTCGGATCGTGAGGTCGAGCTCCGGAAATTCCTCGCGCGCGAGGTCGCTCGCCGAATAGACCGAGGCTCCGTCCTCGTCGACCACCGCAAAGCGGCAGTCGAGCCTGTGCTCCGCAATCGCCTCCGCCACAAGCTTCTGTACTTCGTGGCTGCCCGTGCCGTTTCCCACCGCGACCACCGAAAGCCCATGTTTCGTCACTGCTGCGGCGATGTCCTTCTTCCCCTGCTCGGGCTTCGTCTCCTGATTGATCACGAAATAGTCGAGAAATTTGCCCGTCTCGTCGAGCGCCGCACACTTCGTTCCCGTCCGGATGCCCGGATCGATGCCGAGCACGCGCGTGCCCCGCAGGGGCGGCTGCATGAGGAGGTTGCGCAGATTCGTGCTGAACACCTCGATCGCATGGGACTCCGCTTTTTCGCTGAGGTCGGAGCGGATCTCCCGGCGCACCGCCGGCAAAAGAAGGCGCGAAAGACCATCGGTCACCGCATCCCTGTGCTGCGCATTCGCCGGCCGCACCCGTTCGACTACCCTGTCCTCGACCAAAAGATCGTCGATGTCGATCGACACATCGAGCTCACCCTCGCGCTCGCCGCGATTCACCGCCAGAACCCGGTGGTGCTTCAGCGTCGATAGAGGCTCCTTGTAATCCCAATACATCTGGTACGTGGACTGCTCGCGTTTCTCGTCGTCCCCGATGCCCTTGACCGACAGCGAGCCGTGCTGCAGGACGAGCTGCTTCACGTAGGCGCGAATTTCAGTATCCTGCGAAAGCCGTTCGGCCAGAATATCGCGCGCGCCCGCAAGCGCCTCCTCCGGAGATGCAACGGAAAGTTCGGGGTGCTCCTCATCGCTGCAGACAAAAGAGGGCGCCGCCGCCACAACCTCTTCGAGCGACGCCTTTGCCATCAGGTCGGCAAGGGGCCCGAGCCCCTTTTCCTGCGCGAGCATGCCGCGCGTCTTCTTCTTTTTCTTGAATGGCGCCCAGAGGTCCTCAAGCTCGGTGAGCGTCGCCGCCTTCTGAATGTTCTCATAGAGAAACGCATCGAGCTTGCCGAGTGCGGACACGCCCTTGAGCACCTCGAGCCTGCGCTCTTCGAGATTTTTGTAGCTTTCGAATTTTTGAATGCAGTCGCGCACCTGCACCTCGTCGAGGTTACCGGTGCGCTCCTTTCGGTAGCGACTGATAAAGGGAACCGTGCAGCCCTCAGCCGACAGGCTTAAGACCGCCTGCACCTGCGAAAGCCTCACCCCGAGCTCTCCGGCTATTTTCTGCGCAATCGCGAGCTCGTCGATCGAAAGCGCCTCGATGGTACCTGCGTCAAACGTCGTTGTCGAATTCATAGATCGTAACGTTACGAGAATGCGCGGAAAATTGCAAGAACATAGGCTGCGGCGCTCATATGGATTTCATTGGGGTCCGATTTTTCCTCTGGCTTTTTCCATCCATATCAAATATGCTAAAAGCAACACTTTCAAAGTCACGGAAAATAATCCACAATACTCCAGAGGCAACCGAATGGGCAAATTCAGTACTAAAATTCGTACTTTTTCGGCGCTCGAGGTGGCCAAACTCTGCGGCGTCGTCAACCAGACTGCGATCAACTGGATCCGCAGCGGGCACCTGAAAGCCTTCAGTACGCCCGGTGGACAATACCGAGTCTACGCAGAAGACCTTGTGGCGTTCCTGAAGGAGCGGAATATGCGCGTCCCCCAGGAATTACACGAAGATCTCACGATGCCCGTCGATCTCGGCCTTGCGCTCATCGTCGACGACGACAAGGACCTCAACACCATCCTCAAACGGCTGCTCGAGCGAAAAATCGAAGAACTGCGCGTCGCCCAAGCGTTCGACGGGTTCGAGGCAGGTAGACTCATCGCCGAGCGCCACCCTGCGATCGTGCTGCTGGACTTGAACCTGCCGGGCGTCGACGGCATTTCGCTCTGTAAAAAAATACGCTCGGACGAATCGCTCGGCCAACCGGCAGTCATCGCAATGACGGGCATAGCGCAGGAAGAGGCACAGTCGCAAATGATGGACGCCGGAGCAAACGCCTTCTTCTCGAAACCCCTCAATTTCGAAGCGCTGATCGCGAAGATCAAAGCGCTGCTCGATGAGCGCCGCAATCCCCCCGGACAAGAGTCGGAGGTTGCACCATGAAAGCGTTGTACCGTTCGCCCGAAGGCCGCTGCATCGTTGCAGTCGGCGACATCACCACCCTCGTCTGCGACGCCATCGTCAACGCGGCGAACTCAAGCCTTTTAGGCGGAGGCGGCGTCGACGGCGCCATCCACAGGGCGGGAGGACCAGAGATCCTCGCCGAATGCAAGGCACTGCGCCGCGGCCCCTTGCCCGACGGACTTCCGGCAGGCAAGGCAGTCGCCACGACCGCAGGGCGCCTGCCTGCCAAGCGAGTCATCCACACCGTCGGCCCAATCTGGCGAGGGGGCGCTCACCACGAAGACGAAATCCTCGCATCCTGCTACCGCGAATCGCTCGCCCTCGCAGCGCAGGAAGGCCTCGAATCGATCGCATTTCCGGCCATCTCTACCGGCGTCTACGGATTCCCCCGAGAGCGCGCCGCCCGAATCGCCTGGCGGACCGTCCAGGAATTCCTCGAAGGCGCACACAAGCCACCTTTCGCCCCTCACCCAGCTACTCCGGACGCCTCTTGCCTGCGCACCGTCTGGTTCATATTCTTTTCCGACATGGACGCGGAAGTGTTCATGAGCGCGAACGGCCTTGCGTAAGGAGATTTCATGCGTTTCGATTTACTGCATCCGGCGGATCAGCTTGTCATGATGATGCACCGCATCTACTACCGCGGCATGACGACCACCTCGGGCGGAAACCTGTCGGTGAAGGATGCCGACGGCAGTGTCTGGATCACCCCCAGCGGCATCGACAAAGGCAACCTTCGACGCGACGACATCATGCGCATCCTCCCCGACGGAACAGTTCAGGGCAGACACCGCCCCTCGTCTGAATACCCCTTTCACCTCGCCGTCTACGCACAGCGCCCCGACGTCGGCGCGGTCCTGCACGCCCATTCGCCGGGCCTCGTCGCCTGCTCCATCGTGCGGCGCATTCCCGAGGTCCTAATGACGCCGGAGATCTTTCAAGTCTGCGGAGAAGTCAGCATGGCGCCGTACGCCCTGCCGGGCAGCACCATGCTCGGCGAGAAGATCGCCGCCGAATTCGCCAAAGGCTACTCCGTGGTCATGCTCGAAAACCACGGCATCGTCATAGGAGCCCCTGATATCTTCAAGGCCTTCACGATGTTTGAGACACTCGAGTTCGCGGCCAGACTCCAGATCAACGCACTAAAAATTGGCACACTGCGCCTTCTCGATCCCGAGACCGCGACGCGCGTCAACGAGACGAAACTGGCAAACTATCCCGACATGGAGGTCTCCACCCACACGAGCGAAGAGAACGCGATCCGGCGCGACCTCGTCGAGTTCATTCACCGCTCCTACCAACAGGGGCTGTTCACCAGCAGCCAAGGAACCTATTCGGCGCGCCTCTCCGAAGGCGGCTTCGTCATCACGCCCTACGGCAAAGACCGTATGTACCTCGATGTCGAGGACCTCGTGCTCGTGCGGGACGGACATTGCGAAAAAGGGAAAATGGCGAGCCGAGCGGCCCACCTCCACGAAACGATCTATAAAGGTCATCCGGAAATCAACTCAATCTTGATCGCCCAGCCCCCCAACCTCATGGCCTTCGCCGTGACCGACGCGCCGTTCGATCCCCGCACCATACCCGAGAGCTACATCGTGCTGCGCGGCATCCACAAGATACCCTTCGGAACCTCTGTCTTCGAGCCTGACAGAATCTCTTCCGAGCTGAGCGATCGCTCTCCAGTCCTGATCTCCGAAAATGACAGCGTCATCGTGACGGGCAAGACCCTCCTCAACGCCTTCGACCGCCTGGAGGTGGCGGAGTTCTCCGCCAAATCGATCATCGAATCGCTCAGCCTCGGGTCCATCGTCCACATCAACGACCAGGAGATCCGCGACATCGAAACGGCGTTCAACTTGAAATGATCCCCCACGAGCAGACTATGGGGCATTCACCAGCCACTCGTACTCGGGGATATAGATTCTGGTCTTATCCCATGGGTCTCCATCGAGGTGCCGGATCATCCAGACATAGTACATTGTAAAGCCAGGCGCGGCGACCTGCTGGTGCGCCTTCCCGGGCAAAATGGCGGCATAAGAGCCATCGGTGCTCTTGAACACGTCGTCGCCGATGAAGCAAGCCCCAAACCCTTCCGGGCGGTCGAACTGATAATAATACAGTTCCGGCTGCGGGTGATGGTGCGGGGGATACGAACTCCACTTGCCGGGCTGATTGAAAACCTCACCCATGACCATATTGGAATACGGAGCGTTGGACAGATCGAACATGGTGGAGACTATCCTGTGGCCGGCGCCGTTCCACTGACCTTTGCCGAATTCCTGGTACAGACAGTTCTCTGGCGTGTAAAAGACCGCAGGAAACTCCTTCTCATTGTCCGTCTGTTGCACGATAATCTCGCTGTCCGCGAGTGCTTCGATGCCCACCTTAGTGTTTCTGGAGAAATGCAAACAGAAGGGCTTGCGCTCAAACGGAGAGGCGCGCTTTCCCGTCGCGATCCTCGCCGCGGCGGCATCATCCCACTCGAACCGCACCTCGCCCCTCAGCAGCAGAATCGCCGTCTCATTGGCGCTCTCCAGAAATTCTATTCTCTCACCCTTGCGACAACGCCTCACATAGATGTCCATGAGCATCTCGGCGTTTTTACCGTGCATCTGACACAGTATCTTTTTCCCGTTTTCAAATTTGGGGGTGTCGAGCATGGGAAGGACCTCCGGTTTCTTGTTTAGTACAAACTCAGACCTAACAACGGTAACAGAGATATTCTATGGATTGAGCATGATTATGGCTAGGGAGCGCAATGCCCCATCGCAAAAACTATATGAATTGACAAGGCTCGCCCATCAAAATCTAAGTCGTAACATAATGTCTTGATCATAATTGCCAAAGCCCCGCCCAAAAATGTTCAGCCCACCTGTGTGCTCAGCGTTTTCTTTGATGCCGATGCGAACTTTGATCGAGTGGTGTTCGGAAAGGGCTAGATCGCGGAGGGTTATGCTGGAAATGCGAACCCCATCGATGAAGGACCCCTCATCGGTTATGCTCAAGTTTTTTAAAAGCCCATATTGGGATCCCTCGAGCTTCCACCATTCAGGAGTCAGGTTCCCGCGCTTGTCACCGAAATCCCCTGGAGATGTCCATTTTCCGATCTCCACGTTATTTATCCAAAAAGTAATGTCAGAAAGCCAATTTTTGTTAGTGCCCGGTATTTCGGAAGAGAGTTCTGCGATCAGCTCAAGCTTCTGAATGGGTTTGTTCTTATAGAGACTATTATTCGGAAATTTGTATTCTACCCAGCCTCGCTCGAACCACAGAAGGCCAGCCTTGATCCTGTCAGGGATGAGAAAGGAACCAGGAACATCAAGGTAACCGATGATACCTTCGGTTGAACAAAGCCCACAAGGGGCCTGAACATCATAGCTGGTGAAAAGGCCCACAGGCATCTCTACCTCGATCGTATCCTCATCAATGACCTTTTGCTCGTTATTGAACCGTATCACAATTTCCTTGTATATAGCCTTGCATATCTTCTGATTGCCCTTCCTTGCCTTGACGACTTCAGTTTCGATGAGCCCTGCTTTTTCGAGAATCGCTATGTTGGTGGCTACGGTCGATTGAGGCAGCTTCAGCTCTTGTACGATCTCGTTAATATTCTTCGGTCCCTTTGAGAGAAGGTCGAGGATTCTAAGACGCAGTTCAGAGGCTATGCCTCGCACGACCGTGAGGTCTTCCTGGGGGGTCAACACAATGATTCGCTGGTCTTTTTGCATAAATTTAATATATCATAAATTGTGATACAAATCAAGCATGTTTTGATAAACATATGGAATGTGGCACAGTCCTCTGAATTTTACAATAATCATAAAAAATATATGATAGAAGCACATGTTTATATAGTCAATTTTTGACCAACCAATTTCTGGCTGAAAACAATACAAACGAAATAATGGATACGTATCAAAAATTTTGCTTGACAGCTAAAAAAACCAATGCTACCATTAATTTGCAGAGAGGATTTTCCTGCAATGATACTATTTAGGAGGTAGCAAAAATGAAACGGTTCCTATTCGTCTGCCTTGTAATCGCTACGCTCGGCATTGTGCCGGCTTTCGGACAGAAAACCGACATTACACTCTGGACATTCCAAGAGCTGCATTTGACTTTCTATCAAAAAATGGCTGAAAAATGGAATGCCGCTCATCCGAAAGAGATGATCAACCTAAAAGGAGAAGTTTTCCCTTATGATGATATGCACAACAAGCTCCTTATATCATTACAGTCAGGCGTTGGAGCACCAGATATAAGCGATATTGAGATAAGCAAATTCGCCAACTATCTACAAGGCGACATTCAGCTTGCCCCACTCAATGATCTCATCGACCCAGAAAAAGATAAGTTTGTTCAATCCAGGCTCGATCTGTATAAGAAAGATGGTAAGTATTACGGGCTCGATTTTCATGTCGGCGCGGAGGTTATGTACTATAACATGGATATTATGAAGGCTGCTGGTGTTGATATTGATAAGATTAAGACGTGGGGAGATTACATCAAAGCAGGCCAACAGGTCGTTGCCAAGACAGGTAAGCCAATGACCACCATCGAGGTAACCGAGCACTGGTCCTACTATCCGCTTCTCAATATGGCCGGTTCCGATGTGGTAGACTCGAATGGTCGTGTCACTCTTGATGATCCGATCAACGTGAAAGTGCTTCAACTCCTCAAGGACATGATCTACAAATATAAAATCGCGATCCCCACTCCTGGTGGTTTCCATCATAATGAACAATACTATGGCTTTATGAATGACGGCGGAGCAGCTTCGATCTGGATGCCCATGTGGTACATGGGACGCTTCACCGATTACATGACCGATCTCTCTGGCAAAATCGCTGTGCGACCAATGCCAAAATTTGATGGCTCTGATGTAGTATATAACATCAAGTCACCATATACTTCAGCAGGGATGGGAGGCACAGGGACGGCTGTTATCAAGACAAGTAAAAATCTTGCCCTGGCAAAAAAATTCCTATATTTCTGCAAAGGATCAAAAGAAGGCACTATCGCGACATGGACGGATCTTGGATTTGATCCTCTCCGCTGGGATGTGTGGAGCGATCCTGCAATGAAAGCGCCCAACAAGTTTACTAAGTTCTTTGTGAATAAGGAAAATATCTTTGATGTGTTACTCCAGGTCAAAGACGGTTTTAATACCACCAATGTCGGTGGCAAATATCCTGCAGTCATCGATGCGATCAAACATACAGTCATGTACAAAGTGCTGGTTGAGCAATCCAAAACCCCTGAACAAGCACTCAAAGAAGCCGCTGCCGAGCTTCGAAAGTAGGGTTTCCAGCACTGTTGCGTAAATTATAAAAGCTGGCGCGCCTGAAGGATTCAATCCCATGGCGCACCAGCATACATGTACGGAGACGGCATGAAAGCCTCATCATATTATCATTCGCAGAAGTTGGTGCCATATGTTTTTGTGCTTCCTTTTTTAATTTCGATCGCTGTCTTCTATGTATATCCGATTATTGGCACCATCATTATGAGCTTTCAACAAGTTGTACCAGGGCAGACTCATTTCATCGGCCTAGCAAATTACAAGAGAGTTATCTCGAGTGATTTCCTAACAGCGCTCAAAAACAGCTCAATATACACCCTCCTCACAATCCTGATCCTTGTGCCGGGGCCCATCATCCTCGCTGTCTTGTTGTCAAAAGGGCCCTCCCACATGAACAATGCACTCAGGGCCGCTTTCTTTATCCCTTCGCTGGTTTCTGTGGTTGTGGCAGGAACGCTTTTCCGACTCATGTTCGCGGCAAACGGAAAGGCGGTCGTCAATGCGATGCTGGCATGGTTCGGGCTTAAGCCGGTAGATTGGATACTTGGTGGTGCACGGCAAGCAATGTTCCTCATGGTATTGGTTGCGGTGTGGCGGTGGACAGGAGTCAACATCATTTACTTCCTTGCGGGGCTTCAAGCTATTCCTGAAGACCTGTACGATGCGGCAGCTATTGATGGTGCTGGCCCATTGAACAAATTTTTCCATATCACTTTACCACTCCTCAGGCCAACTATCATTTTCGTGACTACTATCAGTATTTTTGGCGGCTTTGCCATGTTCGAAGAAAGCTATGTTCTTTGGCAGGGGGTCTCACCCAACAATTTTGGACTGACAATCGTATGGCTTATCTACCAAAAAGGCTTCCAACTTGGAGATATGGGGACTGCTTCTGCAATCGGGCTTGTTCTTATGGTCATCGTTTTCACACTGAGCCTCTCGGTGCTCAATCTTTTCGGCTTTTTCAAGAGGGAAGAGTAATATGCGGACTCGAGGTTTTGTAGCTATATTCGCAACAATCCTAAAATACCTCTGCCTGATCGTACTCGCCGTCAGCTTCATTTTCCCCATCCTTGCGCTGGTCACCGCATCCTTCAGGCCGGGGCGGGACTTGCTGCGATATGGTATAACCTTCAAGAGCATAATTCCGGATTCGCTCGACCCCAAAAACTTTGTCGCCCTTGTCAAGTCACGCGACGGCATCTATCTCACATGGTTCAAAAACAGTCTCTTCCTGACCATACTCCAGACGGTTTTGAGCCTATTTTTCTCATCTTTTGTTGGATATGGGCTCGCAAAATATCATTTCCGGGGAAGAAACACGATCTTTGTCATTGTACTTTTTGTGATGATGGTGCCCTTGCAGATTCTGATGCTTCCGCTCTATAAACTTACGGCTGCGCTAGGTATCATGAATACGTATCTTGGAGTTTTACTTCCTTTTATCGTGTCGCCATTTGCTATTTTCTTCTTTAGACAGTATGCAATCGGAATCCCAAATGACTTCATCGACGCAGGCAGGGTTGACGGCCTTGGCGAATTCAGGATCTTTTTTAAACTCATAACGCCGCTGATGGCGCCCGCCTATGGTGCGATGGCAATTCTCTTAGCCCAACAGAGCTGGAACAACTTTCTGTGGCCTCTCATTGTCATGCGGACGGGCAACATGTTTACCCTGCCGATCGGTCTCAATAGCTTGCTTACGCCGTATGGCAACAACTACGACATGCTTATCGCAGGCTCTTGCGCGGCTTCAATTCCAATCATTATCGTATTTTTCTTTTTCCAACGCTATTTCATATCAGGACTAAGTGCTGGTGGAATCAAGGAATAATCTGAAAGAAAAGGAGGCCCCATGAAAGCAACAATATTCATCGACAAACATTTTGTGATTGGCGACGTGGACAAGAGACTTTTTGGTTCTTTCATTGAGCATCTCGGAAGGGCGATATACACAGGCATCTATGAACCAGGGCATCCTTTGGCCGACAAAAGAGGTTTTCGGCTTGATGTTATTGATTTGATACGAGAACTCGATGTACCGACGGTGAGGTATCCTGGGGGAAACTATGTATCGAGTTTCAATTGGGAGGATTCGGTCGGACCCGTCGAACTGAGACCCAAGAGGCTCGACCTTGCATGGCGATCAGTAGAACCTAACCTGTTCGGTTTAAATGAATTTATGGAGTGGACCAAAACAGTAGGAACAGAACCGATGATGGCTATCAACCTCGGAACGAGGGGCGTCGAGGAAGCGCGCAATCTGGTTGAGTACTGCAATCATCCCGGTGGCTCATACTGGAGCGATCTACGAAAGAGTCATGGAGTTGCCGAACCTCATGGCATTAAGCTTTGGTGCTTAGGAAACGAGATGGATGGTCCATGGGAGGTAGGTCAGAAAACAGCCGATGAATATGGACGCATTGCCTATGAGACAGCAAAAGCTCTAAAACTTTTTGATCCATCAATCCAGCTTATAGCATGCGGGAGCTCAAACAATCACATGCCCACATTTCCGGATTGGGAAAGGACCGTTCTGGAGCACTGCTACGATTCGGTTGATTATCTATCCTTGCATTCGTATTACGGGAACCCTGATAACGATCTCCCCACCTTTCTCGCTTCATCGATTGAAATGGATTCGTTTATCAAGTCAGTTGTAAGTACCTGCGACTTTGTAAAGGCCAAAAAGCGTAGTTCAAAAATAATGTACCTATCTTTCGATGAGTGGAATGTCTGGTTCCACTCGAGGGCAGCTGACGAAAAAGTACAGCCATGGCAATTCGCTCCATCATTGCTTGAAGACATCTATACGTTCGAAGACGCGCTGGTAGTAGGAACTCTGCTTATCACTCTTCTTCGAAATTCCAACCGTGTGAAAATTGCATGCCTCGCTCAACTTGTCAACGTTATTGCTCCCATCATGACCGTAAAGAATGGCCCGGCGTGGCGCCAGACGATTTATTATCCATTTCTTCATGCTTCGAAATATGGGCGTGGCACTGTACTCGAACTCAAGGTAGAATCTCCATGGTATGACAACAGGCAATACGGAGACGTGCCGTTTATTGAGGCCACGGCGGTAGAAAATAGGGAACGAGGCGAATTGACACTTTTTGTAGTGAACCGATCTACCGGAGAGGCGGTAGATCTCGAACTCAATCTACAGAGCTATTCTCCGCATCATCTCGTGGAATGGATTGAACTCCATCATGAAAACCCAAAGGCATCTAATACCAAGAAAAATCCAGAGACGGTTGTACCACACAAGGTAAACAAAAATGTAGTCATTGATGGCCGTTCGATACAATTACAGCTAGGGCCTTTGTCCTGGAATGTGATCAGGCTTGCGCTCACATAGCCAATTCATTATTTCCATGGGATTGAAAAGGAATTGTACACATATGGCCATGCGGACAAAACGGGAGGCGTAAGTATCCTCATAAAAGCGCTTGTCCTCAAATCCTGAACAGCGGAGCCCCCGCCGGCCGACAGTACGGACGCCGCCCGGGCGGGCAATGGCCCGCCCACCTGACAGCAGGGGCGCCGCTGTACAGATTGTTTTACCTCGCAATAATCTCCGCCAATCTTTCCGCAGTAAACCCGAGGTGTTTCGCGACATCTCCCGCGGGCCCCGACGCGCCGAACCTCTCTATGGAAAGGATATTCTCTCGCCTGGCTATACCTTCCCACCCTTGGGCGACGCCAGCTTCGGCGACCACGATCTTCGCGGTCTCGGGGAGCAGCTCAGCTCGATACTGGTCAGACTGTCTGAAAAAAGCTTCCCTACAGGGCATGGAGACGATTCTGACGCTCTTCTGGGGGACGAGCCTCGCAGCCTCGATGGCCAAGGACACTTCGCTTCCAGTCGCCACAACGACGACATCGGGGACACCTTTGGTGTCGTGGACGATATAAGCCCCCTTGGCCATATTAGTCCGCCACTGAGGATCGTCCTTGGCAAGCATGGGTACGTTGTTTCTGCAGAGGACGAGGACTGTGGGCCCGTCTTTCCTGTTCATGGCGATCGACCAGGCTTCGGCCGTCTCTTCCCCATCCGCGGGACGCAGCACGAGCACTTCGGGCATGGCTCGGATGCTCGCCAGCTGCTCGATCGGCTCGTGGGTGGGGCCGTCTTCGCCGACGTAGATGGAATCGTGGGTCAGCACATACACGAGGGGCAGTTTCATGAGCGCCGAGAGCCTGAGCGCCGGCCTGAGGTAATCGACGAAGGAAAGGAAGGTCGCGACAAAAGGCCTTAAACCCCCATGGAGCGCAAGGCCGTTGCCTATGGCCGCCATGGCGTGCTCTCTGATGCCGAACCGTATATAGCGTCCCGCGCGATGTTCCGGAGTATAGTCGGCGACTCCGTTCAAGGCGGAGACATTGGGAGAAGTCAAGTCTGCCGATCCCCCCACAAAGTTGGACCAGGCTGCCGCGATGGCCTGCAGGACTTTCCCCGATGCGGCGCGCGTCGAAATTGCTTCGCCAGAGGCGAAGGAAGGCAGGCGCAGTGCAAACTGAGCCTCGCCCGAATACCAGACCTCGAGTTCTTTTGCCAGCGCTGGCTCCTCGCGCTTCCAGGCTTCGAATTCTTTGACCCACAGCGCGTGACGAGATTGCAGTTCTTTTTTATAGGCATCGAAATATTCATAGGCCTCGGGAGCGACCCAGAATTTCTGATCCTTTGGGATTCCGAGCGCCTCTTTTGCCCTGGCGACTTCTTCTTCGCCGAGCGGAGAGCCGTGCACGCTGCACGTCCCTTGTTTGGTAGGTGCACCTTTCCCGATGATGCTCTTCAAAATGATGAGCTTCGGTTTATCCTGATCAGCCTTCGCCTCCGCGACAAGTCTTGCGATGCCGGGGAAATCGTACATGTCGCCTTTCAGCACCTTCCATCCATAGGCCTCGTAGCGCTGCGCGACATCTTCCGTAAAGGTAATATCCGTCGGCCCATCGATCGTCACATTGTTCGAATCGTAGAAGACAATGAGCTTTCCGAGCTTGAAGTGCCCGGCGAGGGAGGAAGCTTCCGCGCTGATGCCTTCCTGGAGGCATCCGTCGCCGACAAGCACCCATGTGTAGTGATCAAAGATCTTGCGCTTTGCCGTGTTGAACTTCGCGGCGAGCATGGTCTCGGCCATGGCCATGCCGACCGCGGTGGAGATGCCCTGTCCTAAAGGCCCCGTCGTCATCTCAATGCCGAGGGCTGCGTTGTATTCAGGGTGTCCGGCGCAGGGGCTGCCGACCTTGCGGAAACGCTTGATGTCCTCGAGACTTATGCCGAATCCTGCCATGTGGAGCATGGCATAGAGAAACATCGAGCCGTGGCCGGCCGACAGCACGAAACGGTCCCTGTCGATCCACGCGGGATCGGACGGATCGTACTTCATGGCTTCGCCGTAGAGAAATGCGCCGATTTCGGCAGCGCCGAGGGGAAGCCCCGGATGACCGGAATTCGCCTCCTGGATGGCGTCCATCGAAAGGCTCCGCACGCTTGTGGCGATTTTCTTCAAAGCTTCCTGATTCATGGTCTTCTCTCCATTGTGTTATGCGATGATGGGAACCGTCAGCGTTCCGTCGGTGAGCACCGCAACCTTTGCCCCTGGCCCACGGCTCGCGAGGGCGATGTCGATCGATTCCTGCAGAAAATCCGTTTTCTCGATGAAGGCTTTTTTCAGCGTGGCCCCGTCCAGTTCGCTGTAAGCGACAAGGCGCAGTCTCTTCGCCGCCTCCGCAATCTTTGCAGCCTTATGGTAGCCGAGCTTGTAGCCAGCAGCGATTTTGTCGAGAGCCTCCTGGGGAGTGGCGGCGCTTCCCAAGAGGTCCAGATAAGCGCGGTCGCCGACGCCGTCCCAGCACGAGGCCACCAGAATGAGCACGCCTCCGTCCATCACGGCCAGTGCACCGTTGTCGATCGCCTTCTGCGCCTGGTAGAGGTTGATATCCATGGGGCTCCGCGCCACGGAGATGACCACGTCGAAGCGCCGCCTCAGCGGTACGGCGAACACGTCGTTGGCCGCACGCACCGCCGCATGGAATGACGTTCGAAGGTCTCCTGCTGTGCAGAAGACCACCTCTTGGTCCTTGTCCAGCACGGTCATGATGGAAAAAACATCGGCCTTTATGTGACTCAGCGCGTCTTCCATGTCGCGGTGTACAGGGTTTTCATCGAGGGCGAGGGAGTGAGCCTGAGGTTCAAGCGCCAGTTTGTGGTTCGCCTGAATGGTCTCATAGCCGGCAACGCCCGGAAGAAACGCCTTCCTTCCACCCGTGTAGCCCGCAAAATAATGCGGTTCCACGGAGCCGATCACCAAAATTTTGTCCGCATCCAGGACCCGCCTGTTGAGCCACAGAGGGGTGCCGGCCCGCGTGGTGCCGCAGAAGACGAGCGAGGTCCTGTCCTGCGCGTCGTGCGCTTCAGTCTTTTCGCGAAAACGCACGTAGTTCTTGCCCAAAATGAACCGGTACTCGTCCTCGGTCGGGGCCCGGTGGGCGCCTGTGGCGACGAGAAAGCTGGCGCCACAGGCCTCCAACCCGTCGCCGACGACATCAAGGACGACAGCGGTGGGCGTAGGCCTGGTGCCGTCGTTGACGATGACGAGGGGATGCGTCGCGCCATCGAAAAATTGGTCGAGGCGGGGCGAATCCAGTGGTCTTTCAACCGCCTGACGTATCAGATCGGCGGGACTTGCCGAGGCCGCCCTGTCGTTCGGCTCGATTACTTCGGTGTCATCCGGCAGTTCGATCCCAAGCGTGCTGTTCCTGTAAGGCAGTTCGATGCGCATGGCGCTCCTCAGCCCTGAACCTGCTGGACGGCCCAGGCAAAGGCTTCATTCAGCATCGATGCAGGGGGCCTGGCGATGTACCCTTGTGCCTGCACCGCCTCAAACATGGCCCTCGACGCCGCGATGTCGGCCTTCGCCTTGTCGTAGGCCTCCTGCCAGGTGATATTCGTCCGGGCCACCCCTTCCTTAATGGCCTGCATCGCAACATCGGCCGCCTCTCTGGCATAGACATCGGTCTCTGCCATTGTGGCGATGATATTGTCAGGCGTAATCCCGCGCGCTTCAGCGAAGTCTGCGATCGAATGGGCACACCTGATGGCCATGCCGTCGGTGATCTTTCTGGCCCGCACAAGGAGCGCGCCTTTCAGAATACCCGGAAAGCAGACTGAATTGTTGACCTGATTAGGAAAATCGCCCCGGCCCGTGGCCACGATGTAGGCGCCTTCTTCTTTGGCCGCGTAGGGCCATATTTCCGGCACAGGATTGGCACAGGCGAATACGATCGATTTTGGCGCCATCGAACGGATCCATTCGCGCTTGACCGTATCGGGGCCCGGCGTGGACAGCGCGATCAATACGTCGGCATCCTTCAGCGCCTCAGCCTCGCTCGCGTAGCGCTGGGGATTCGTCGCCAGGCAGAGTTCCCATTTCCGGTAATACCGCGCATCTGCCTCGATATCCTTCCGCCCGGCGTGGAGGGATCCTTTCGAATCGAACAATACCAGTTTTGCAGGGTCCCCGCCGTCGGCCAGGATGAGGCGGGCTATTGTGGTGTTGGAGGCTCCTGCCCCAAGAAGGACGATCCTCGCCTCGGACAGCTTTTTCCCCGCAAGCTTCAACGCATTGAGAAGACCCGCCAGCGTGATGCAGGCAGTGCCCTGAGCATCATCATGCCACACCGGAATTTCACAAGCCTCTCGCAGATCGTCCAAGACCTTGAAACAGTTGGGCTGGCTTATGTCCTCCAGGTTGACCGCCCCGACGGAAGGCTGCAACATTTTGACGAACTCGATGACCTTGTCCGGATCGTGCTCTCCATCTTTGTTCCTTGAATCGACGCAGAGCGCGACCGCATCGATGCCTCCGAGGTATTTCATGAGCATGGCCTTGCCCTCCATGACGCCAAGGCCGCCTGGAGGCGTGCAGTCTCCGTCGCCAAGCACGCGCGTCGAGTCGGACACGACGGCGACTAGATTCCCCCGGTTCGAAAGGGCGAACGAGAGGTCGTTGTTGTCCCTTATGGTGGTCGAAACCGCCGACACGCCGGGGGTGTACCAGACATTGAACCAGTTGAACCCGTAGAAACCGCACTTGGGGATGGTCTGCATCTTTCCGCCGTAGAATTCGTGCGCGGAAAGCGAAAGTTTCTTCAAAAAAAGCGTCTGTGCTCGAGCCCTCTGTTCGGGCGTAAAGCTGGACGGGAAGGCTTTATCCAAATTGGCCAAATCAAAATCTATGTCCATAATTTTCCCTCTCGAAAGCTTTTTCCATGGCCTCGATGAGAGGCAGACGCTTGCCCGCAAGGAAGCGCACCATGGCCCCGCCGCCCGTACAGACGTAGCCATACTTCGCAAGGTCGGTGAACTTTGTCGCCGCGCTGATCGTGTCGCCCCCGCCGATGACAGTGTACCCCGGCGCATCGGCGATGGCCTTCCATATCTCGCGGGTGCCGTCCGCCCAAGGCTCGCGCTCGTACATGCCAGCAGGTCCATTGACGAAGATGGAGCCCGCCTTTTCGATGTACTCCTTGAACAACGCGATGGTGCTGTGCCCCACATCGGGGAACATGCGGTCCTTGGGAAGCTGCGCCACAGGCGCCTCTTCCCGCTCCGGTTTCACCCCTTCCTCCCCTGCGTGCAGGTCGTACGCAAAGTCCACAGGCAGCACGTAGCGATCGCCGAACTCCGAAAGCAGCGCCTTCGCCTCAGGAATGAAGACATCGAGGCTCCGGTCTGCAAGAAACTTGTTCACCACGGGGCCGAAGTCCTCTCCCCGCGCGAGGTGCATCACGATGCCCGTCACCCCGGCGGTGAGGATGTAGTCGGCGCTCCCCTCAGACAGCACTTTGCGCATCATGTCGAAGGCATCTGAAATCTTAGCCCCGCCCAGCACGTAGACGCAGGGGCGCTTCGGGTTGTCCATGACAGACTTCAGGGCCGTGTATTCCTCCATGAGCTGCAGGCCTCCCGCGCTCGGCAGCACTTCCTGAAAGGCCACCATGGAGGGACAGTTCCGGTGCGCCGCAGCGAAGGCATCGTTCACGTAGTAGTCCGCGAGCGGTGCAAGGCTGCGCACGAGCCAGGTGTGCGTCATCTCCTGGGCAGTCAGCTTCACCACGGTCTCAAAAGTGCTGATCTCTTCGGTGAGGTACCGGAGGTTGCCGAGGATAACTGCCTCCCCTGGGGAGAGTGCTCTGACGGCCGCCTGGGCAGCTGGCCCGCACACGTCGTCGATGTATGAAATGCGCCTTCCTGTGAGCCTCGCAAGGATTTCGGCGTGCTCCGCGAGCGGAATGAGGTTCTGGTAATCGAGCGTGTCGCCCTGATGGGCGATGAGCGCCACCTTCGCCCCGGCATCCAAGAGGAGCTTCAGCGTCGGCACGGTCTTTTCGATCCGGTTCGTGTTGACGATGCGCTTGGTCTCAGGATCGATCGGCGAATTGATATCGGGCCTGAAAATGACTGTTTTGCCCGCAAGTTCAAGTTCGGTACACGGCTTTATCTTAAGGCGAGGTCCTTCCATACTGTTTTTCCTCCTTTCGCGCGGCTACTCCCGCAGTGGACAGCGTCGCAGGGCAACACCCCTCGCATTGAGGCCGCCCTGTCGCCTCAGCGTACCGCAGCACTCGTCACTAGCCGAGCGTCCGCCACTTGCCGATGCCGAGATACTTGTTCGTCGTCTCGGTCGCCTCAATCCGGTCGAGCTGCATCCTCATGCACGCCCGCACCGCGTCCATGTTCTCAGGAATCACCACCGCTTCCTGCGGGATGTTGATCGCAAACATGATGTCCTTCCCGCTCGTCACTACCGAGTCCTCCCATGCCGCAATCTCGTACATGTCACCCCGGGGATTGCCAAGGTCTCTCGCGTACCGAAAGAGGCTCGCGTTCCCCAAAAACCCTTCGGCGATCGAGACCACCCGGATGCGCGGGTGCTCGCGGAAAAACTCGATGACATTTTCAGGCGTCACCGACTTCTTCGGCGTCGCCACCACCGTGATGATGTGCCCATGCGTCACCGGCGTGTGCACCAGAATCCCCGTGGCCTCCACGTGCGGCATGATCGTCATAAGGTCCAGGGCCTGATGGCTCGGCGCGTGGTCGATCTGCAGGGCGTTTGTGAGCCCCCGGTGATAGTCCCCTGGGTCCGCCACCCGCCGGATGATGGTGATCGCCACCTTTTCGACCCCCACCTTCCTATCCAGACAGTCCACCGCGCGGATGAGGCCCGTCGTATTGCAGCTCGTCAGCTTCAGAAACTGCGCCCCAATGCCCTTCTCGTAGTTCGCGTAGCCGTGGAAGAACACATCGGCCACCGAGTTTTTTTCTCCACCCTGAAAGATGCCTTTCTTTCCATATTTTTCGTACAGCGCCCGATTCTTTGCCCCTACGCCCGCGCTGGTCGCATCGAGCATCACGTCCACCTGCTGGACAAGTTCCTCGAGGGTGCCAGAAATGGGAATACCCGCCTTCTCCAAATCCTCGCGCTTGTCGGGTGCCGCAAGGAAAAACTTGTAGGGCATTCCCTTCTCGCGCAGTGCGCGCACCGACAGAGTAGGCGCCACATCGGCCACGCCCACCAGCTCCATATCTTTCTGCAGCGCAACACCGTCCGCAAGACGCTGCCCGATCACGCCATAGCCTGCCACTCCTACTTTCACCTTCGACATTTCAGCCACCTCCTGAACAGAACAACTGGACAAAATAATCATACTATCGTTTTTTTAATCAGTCAATCATAATGTCTGACATTATGATTTTCTTGACATGTGCCTTAATTCAACATAATATTATCAGACAATGAATCATCCCAAGCAAGCCCTGACCCCAATTCAAAAAACGACCATCGTCAATCAAGTCATGGACCAAATCCGTGACCTAATATCGTCGGGCGCATACAAACCGGGAGACAAACTCCCCACAGAAAAAGAGCTCGCCGAACAACTCGGCGTAGGAAGATCCTCGATTCGGGAGACGATCAAGGTCTTCAACTATCTGGGAGTTTTGGAATCCAAATCGGCAAAGGGCACGTTCGTGTGCTCGCGCTCCTCGATCTCCCGAGAGGTCCTGACCTGGGCCCTCCTTCTGGGAGAAGACGACATCAGGATGGTGATCGATCTGCGGGCGGCAATTGAACTGTGGAGTTACCTCCAGCTCACCGAACGATTTCACGATGCTCCGTATGACAATATGGCGCTTGTGGACGACCTTAACGCCGTACTCGCGAGGATGGGCCAGGCAATTGCAGATCAAGACGCCAATGCCGTCATTCAGGCCGATTATGACTTTCACCGATGTATTATCGCTGGTGTATCAAATTCCCTCTTCGTCGAGTTCTACGATATCCTGCGCTCTTTCCTCCTTAAGGAAATAGAAGCCTCGCAGAGCCGCTATATGGATCGAACAAAAATTCTCGAAGAACACCGGGAGCTTCTCGACGCCCTTGTGTCCGGCAACCTGCAGACAGCAATAAACGCGTACCAAGGCCATATCGAAAACATCAAAAAGCTTCTGGGTGTAAAAGATTTGGTGCATTAATCTCCCCCGGCGAGATCACAGCGCGACCCCGAGAAACCGCGGGCTATCATCCGGCAAAAGCCGGAGCAGCATGATCGAGGCCGTGCGTATTCTGGATTCATTGCAGGGGCCCTTCACTGAGGCGCCGTAGAGGTGCACCCGCCACAGAACTCTCGCCCTCACCTTGGCTTGACGCTCAACGCCCGCTGACGGTATAGTATTTTTTACTTGAAAGCGTCGCGAGAAGCGACGAGTGTTATATTGCGACCGTCGTACCGCGACGGCGCGATCCCGAGAAACCGCGGGCTATCATCCGGCAAAAGCCGGAGCAGCACGACGGTTTCCTTTTGAAGCCGTCGCGAGAAGCGACGAGTGTTATATTGCGACCGTCGTACCGCGACGGCGTGATCTCGAGAAACCGCGGGCTATCATCCGGCAAAAGCCGGAGCAGCACGACGGTTTCCTTTTGAAACCGTCGCGAGAAGCGACGAGTAGTATATCGCGACCGTCGTATACCGGTATTACCCGAGCTTCCCAAGCTCGTGAAGCGGGTTCGACTCCCGTCGGTCGCTTATGATTTAAGTATTTGAAGCAACAAGACTTATGCTTTGACCGAAAAATCAAAGAAGCACCTTTTACATCCAAAGTCACACGAAAATTACACTTCGTGTGAAATGGGTGACAGGTGCGCACTCCGTATTCGCTTTTTACAAGAACTTCTAAGAAATCAGGCAAGATCAAGTGGTATGCCCGCTTCTGGGAGGAAGAAGTCTAGCAGTATACACGCACCCACGCTTTGGGTATCCCCTGAATTGTTCCAATGCCCACTTTTACGTAGCGCAACTGATATTCCTTAGGATACCGTCTCTGAATTTGTGCCTGCGAGGTGCAATAGATGGCTGCCCTGCTCGATACTCTTCTGGGAATAGCAGATTGGCCATGTGCCCAATTCCATCTTGCCTCGCCTTAAAAACCACCTGATAATGAAACCGTGACGATATTTGAAACATGTAGACCCCGCCACTCGGTGTTCGATCGACAAAGGCGCGACACGGTGCTGAATCTGAGCGATCTGCTCGATGGTACACTCGATGAATCCGCAGCCACGCAGTTTTTCACAGAAAACTATGTGACTGAATGCACGAAACTCCTCATCCAGAAGAGTTTGACCTTATTTCAGGCAAAAGTGAACAGCCTGCTGCCTCTATCTCTTGTCACAGGCCATGGGAGGAGGCAAGATGCACAGCATGATCGCCCTCGGGTTGCTTGCACGCTATCCTGCGCTCCGCTTCATGTTCGGTGAGACGCAGGCCAACAGCGCGCGCTTCAAGCCTCTTACCGAATTCAAGCGCCTGGGGCTCTCTGCCACCAATGGCAACGACGGCGGCATGGACAGCTTTGCGAGGAGCCTCGTGCGGCAGCTTTTGTTTGCCATCCATGAGACGGTGCGCAACGACTATGTGGGGGCACGATGACGCAAGAGCGGCTTACTCAGCTCCTCGCTACGCGCGAGCGGGAGACGGTGGAATTCAAGAAGGCAGCAGGGGGCGTGCCGTCCTCTGTGTACGAGACCATCTGTGCCTTTCTGAACCATCGCGGCGGGGATATTCTGTTAGGCGTTGCGGATGACGGCAGCCTAACCGGCGTTCCGGATGGTGCTGTCGACCAGATCTGCGACGACATTGCGAGCGCCACCAGCAACGGAATTCATCAAGCGCCATTTGCCTGATCCGTTCTATATGGAGCGCGATGTGCGCATTAGCCTCAGGGATAAGATATTCCGGGAGCTGGTAGCGAACCTGCTGGTCCATCGGGAATATACCAAGGCTGATGTGGCGCGCATCCTTATCTACAAGGATCGCGTGGAATTTACCAACCCCACCATTCCGCACTGGGGAGGCAACTTCGATCCCGACACCATCGTGCCGTTCCAGAAAAACCCGCTCATCTCGAAAATGTTTCTGCAGCTCGGCTGGGTTGAGAAAATCGGCTCGGGGCTCTTGAATGTCAAGAAATATCTGCCGCGCTACGCGCCACAGGGAAGCTTTAGGGTCCGAGAGTCCGACATCTTCTCGGTGACGGTGTACCTTGAGTCTGAGCAAGTCACCCAGCAAGTCAGCCCTGAGGAAAACCAAAGAAGATTTGCCGCAGTCCTTGAATTCTGTGAGATTCCAAGAACGAGAAAAGAAATACAAGATATGCTGGGGCTGAAAGATAGAGAAAATTTCCGAAAAACTATTTTAGTACCGCTTATTAGTTCAGGGCAGCTTCAATTGCTGTATCCTGATAAACCTAAAAGTTCGCACCAGAAGTATGTTCGAAAGAGGCTCCAGTCATGATTCAGCGTGTCAAGGCTCAATTAAAATGTCCCCTTCTGATCAGACAGAAAAGGGAGCCAGCGCCTCCTTCTGTGGTGGTGTGGGAAGCTCGACATACGCGAGCTTGGTATTCTGATAGAGGAGCTTCACGCGTCCATCTCATAGTTCTCTGACGATGACCTGGGTCCTGGGTCGGGGAAGGGGCTTGGTGTGTCGCGTGATCTGGAAGAGCCTGCGGTGGTAGCTGACCACGTAGTCATTGCTGACCA
>JARKOY010000173.1 GCA_029975555.1 Spirochaetia bacterium
GAACGGTGACGATGGCGACAAGTGCTCGGCCGTCTTCACCGCAGGGAACAAGGCAGGCTCACTCTTCGCCGTGCTCAAGGTCTTCGCCGAGGAGCGAATCAACCTCACGCGGATCGAGTCGGTGCCGGACACCCCAGGCAAGTACGCAATTTTCATCGATTTCGAGGGAGCGCTCTCCTCGGAGAGCGTGCAGCGCGCGCTGGCGAAGGTCGCTCCGCTTGCGGAAGATTTCAAGATTCTGGGCTGCTACCATGAAATGAGGGTAGAAGAATGAAAATCGCCATACTCGGCGCCGGACGCATGGGCGCCTGGCTCACAGAAGAACTCTGCTGGCACCACGAGGTGATGGTGCACGACAGCGACCTGCTCAAGATGAAATACTTCATAAAGGTGCACCGGGCGCTCTCCATTCAGGAGTTCGCCGAATTCGGACCCGAGCTCTTCATCAACTGCGTGCCGCTGGGCTGCACGCTCGAGGCGTTCGAGGCCGTCCTGCCCTACCTTCCAAAAGACTGCATCATCAGCGACATCGCGAGCGTAAAGACGGGTTTTAAAGAGTACTACGAACAGACGGGCAGGCCCTTCGTCTCGAGCCACCCCATGTTCGGTCCTACGCTCGCCAACATCAGAGACCTCAAGGAAGAGAGCGCCATCATCATCTCCGAATCGAGCAAGGAAGGGGCGGCATTTTTCAGAAACTTCTATGCAAGTCTGAAAATCCGCATCTTCGAGTACAGCTTCGAGGAACACGACAAGACGGTCGCGTATTCCCTCGCCACCCCGTTCGCCTCGACCATGGTCTTCGCCGCCTGCATGAAAAAGCAGGATGCGCCCGGCACCAACTTCAAGCGACACCTCAGCATCGCCAAGGGGCTTTTGTCGGAAGATGACAGGCTCCTCACCGAAATCATGTTCAACCCGTACACGATCCGCCAACTCGAGCTCATCAACTCCAAGTTGGCCTACCTCACCCACATCATCCGCCAGCGGGACTACGAAGAGATGAAAAAATTTCTGGACAGCCTGAGGGCCAATATAGGAGAATAGTCCGTACATGGAACCATGAAGGAGGCACCATGAGCACAGACAAGCTTCAACCTGATCCATCCCGGCAGAGCGCGATAAAGATCGGCAAAAAGGCATTCCTGCTCTCCGCAGGCATCATTTTGGCCCTCATGCTGGTCTCGGGCATCCTGACGATCATCCTCCCATCGGGGGAATACGAGAGAGTCGTTCAAGACGGCAAAACCCTCGTCGTCAACGGGACCTACCACGCGGTCCCCAAGCCCGCGTACCCCCCGTGGCGCTGGCTCACCGCGCCGATCGAGATCCTATTCTCGAAGGACAACCTGACGCTCATCACGATCATCTTCTTCATCGTCTGTGTGGGAGGCTCGATCTCGATCCTTGAGGGCGCGGGCGTCATGGAAGAACTCATCCACAAGCTCGTCCGAAGATTCTCGAAGCGCAAGTACCTCCTCATCACACTCGTCATTCTCTTTTTTATGGCGGTGTCGAGCTTTATCGGCGTCTACGAAGGCATGGTGCCGATGATCATCTTTATGGTTCCCCTCGCGATATCGCTTGGCTGGGATTCGCTCACCGGCCTCGGCATAAGCCTTCTGCCCCTCGCGTTCGGATTCGCCTCGGCGGTCACCAATCCCTTCACGGTGGCGGTGGCGCAGAGGATCGCGGATCTCCCGCTCTTCTCTGGCTCGTGGCTCAGAATCATCTTCTTCTTCGTGGTGTTCGGAATTGTCACCGCCTTTGTCGTGCTTCACGCGAAGAAGGTGGAGCGAGACCCCTCATCTTCTCCCACCTTTAAGGAAGACGAGGCTATCAGGGCAGGGTTGGGCGAACAACAAAGAGCCACATCCGAAGGCGCGGCAGCGTCCGAGGCCCCCGCAGCCAGGAGCGGCGCTGCATCAGAACCTGCGGCAGATCCCAAGGACCGCACGTCAAAGGCAAAGACGAGGGGACTCGTCTGGTTTGCATGCTGCATTGGCATTGCCATGATCATCGTCCTCGCCACCGCCCGGATGCCCGGCCTCTCCGATCTGGCCTTTCCTGTCATGGCGCTCTTGTTCTTGATTGGAGGCGTAGGCGGCGGCAGGCTTGCACAGATGAAGGCAGGGAATATCGCGAAGACATTCCTCCGCGGTGCAGCCAACCTCGCGCCGGGCATCGTGCTCATCCTCATGGCCTACAGCGTCAAGCACATCATCGTCTCCGGCAAAATCATGGACACGATCCTCTACGGCGCGGCGACCCTGATCGCGGCGGCCCCGCCTATGGCTGCCGCCTTCCTCGTCTACGCCACGACGCTCGTCATGAACTTCTTCATCGGCTCGGCGAGCGCCAAGGCCTTCCTCATGATGCCCCTCCTCACGCCGCTCGCGGACCTCGTGGGCATCACGCGCCAGACGGCCGTGCTCGCCTTCGATTTCGGCGACGGCTTTTCTAATATGATCTTCCCGACCAACGCCCTGCTCTTGATCGCGCTATCGTTTACGGTGGTGAGCTACCCGCGCTGGATGAAGTGGACTTGGAAGCTGCAGATGGTCATCCTCGCGGTCACCTCGGCCTTCCTCGCGCTGGCAGTGGCGATCAGGTTCGGGCCGTTTTGAGTGCAGCCACGCGCTTCACGCTGTGGCTCGAAGACCGCACCACATGTGCAACGCCTGCCGCGCATACATCTACAGCGATGCCGAGCCCAACCAGGCGCCATTATTTCATTCGGATTGACTCCAACACGTGGAAAAATCTCGGCCACGACTTGGCCACGCATTCCGCGCCTCGAATTGTCACGGGGCCGGCGGACCTCAGCGCCGCAATCGCCGCCGTCATCGCGATGCGGTGATCGCCGTGCGCGTCCACCTCGCCACCGCCAATGGCGCCCCCATGGACCGAGAGACAATCGCGCTCCCTGTCGACCTCGATGCGGACTCCGAGCGCCTTATAGACATCCTGAAGCGTCGCCGCGCGGTCGCTCTCTTTTGAGGCGAGGCGGTGCACCCCTCGTATGACTGAAACACCTGGGATGGCCGCGGCCAGCGCCGCAAGCGGCGGAAAGAGGTCCGGGCAGTCGGTGGCGTCGAATTCGAAGGGCTTGAGCGTTCCAGGCGCAACGCGGCAGAGCCCGCCGCGCCACTCGATCCGCGCGCCCGCCGCATCAAGGACATCGAGAATCGTCCGGTCGGGCTGCTCCGATGCCGGATCAAGTCCTTCGATTGCAAGGCCCCGGTCCGTCCCCGCAATGGCCGCGGCGACCGCAAGAAACGCAGCCCCACTCCAGTCCCCTTCGACATCGAACGAGGCCGCGCGGTAGCGCTGGCCCCCGGCGATGTGGAAGCGCAGATGCCGCGCGCCGCCAAGGCCCTCGCGCCCACCGGCTTCGTCCTCGACCTCGATTCCAACGCCGAAACGCGCGCATATCTGCCGCGTCAGGTCAAGGTAGCCCACGCTGACCGCATTGCGCACCTCGAGCGCCGAGTCCCCGCTGCACAGCGGCAGCGCGATTAAAAGCCCCGTGATGGTCTGCGAACTGCCCTGGGCATCGATGCTCGCGCTCCCCGCCTTGAGCGGGCCGCGCACGGTAAGCGGCGGAACGCCCCCTGGCTCACAGGCGCATGTCGCACCGAATGCTGCAAGCGCCTCGGCCACCATGTGCATCGGCCGCTTCAGGAGCGTACCTTCCGCGTCAAGCCGAACAGTCCGATTTCCCAGCGCAGCAATCGGCGCGTACATCCGCATGCAGAGGCCCGATTCCCCGCACGAGAGCGCGAGCGTCTCCCCCGCCGCGCCGGCCTCTCTCCACCGCAGGCTGCCCTCGATGACGAGCGTCCCGGGCTCCGGCTGCTGCACGCGGGCGCCCAGCCCCTCGGCAACCCGCAAGGCAGCCAGCGCATCATTGCAGAGCGTGACACCCCCAAGCGTCGACACTCCTTCCGAGAGTGCGGCGCAGGCGATGGCCCGTTGGAGGGCGCTCTTCGATGCGGGCGCGCGCGCAAGCCCTTCCACCTTTCCAGGATAGACCACTCGTGTTTCCATGCGACGTCTCCAGATTTTTCTGGTTATACCATACTCGGTAGCCGGCCGTCACGCACGGCGCCAATGCCTCACGGAGTAAAAAAAGGCGGCCCGATGTAGGGCCGCCCGATGTTCGTGCGCAAAAAAAGGAAACCTCACACGAGGCCTTGCGCGATCATCGCATCCGCCACCTTCTTGAAGCCTGCGATGTTGGCGCCGACGACATAGTTGCCCTCAAAGCCGTACTTCGCCGCCGTCTCGACGCAGGCCTTGTGGATATTGATCATGATTTCGTGGAGCCTGTGATCGACTTCCTCGGCGCTCCACGCGAGGCGCATCGAGTTCTGGCTCATCTCGAGGCCGCTCGTCGCGACGCCGCCCGCATTCGCGGCCTTCCCTGGCGCAAAGGGAATCTTCTTCTCGATGAAGAGCTTCCACGCCTCAGGGGTGCAGCCCATGTTCGACACCTCGACCACAATCTTGACGCCGTTTTCGATGAGCATCTTTGCATCCTCGCCATTGAGCTCGTTCTGAATGGCGCAGGGCATGGCGATGTCGATCTTCTGCTCCCACGGTTTTTTGCCCTTGTAGAACACGGCCTTCGGGAACTTCTTGACGTAGTTCTCCACCTTGTTGCGGTCGATGATGAGCATCTCCTCGAGGTAATCCCACTTCTCCTGGGTGCCCACGCCTTCAGGATCGTAGACATAGCCGTCGGGCCCGGAGATGGTCACGACCTTTGCGCCGAGCTGGCTCGCCTTGATGCAGGCGCCCCACGCCACGTTGCCGAACCCCGACACCGCGACGGTCTTCCCCTTGAGGGAATCATTCTTGAGCTTGAGCATTTCCTCCGCAAAATAGACCGCCCCGAACCCCGTGGCCTCGGGCCGGACCAGCGAGCCTCCAAAGCTCAGGCCCTTGCCGGTAAAGACACCGGTGAATTCATTGGCCAGGCGCTTGTACTGGCCGAACATGTAGCCGACTTCGCGTCCGCCCACGCCGATATCGCCCGCGGGGACATCGGTGTCTGGGCCGATGTGGCGGTAGAGCTCGGTGATAAAGCTCTGGCAGAAGCGCATGATCTCATTGTCGCTCTTGCCGTTCGGGTCGAAATCCGATCCACCCTTGCCTCCACCCATGGGAAGGCCGGTAAGGGAATTCTTGAATATCTGCTCGAATGCCAGGAACTTGAGCGTAGACAGGGTGACCTTCGGGTGGAAGCGGATACCCCCCTTGTACGGTCCGATGGCCGAATTAAACTGTACGCGGTAGCCACGGTTGATATGGTATTCTCCCTTGTCGTCGACCCAGGGCACGCGGAACATGATGACGCGTTCAGGCTCCACGATGCGCTCGAGGATCTTCTGCTGACGGTATTTCGGCTCTGCCTCGATGAGCGGCGTTATGGATTCCAAGACCTCTTCAGAAGCTTGAAGGAACTCGCTTTCCCATGGGTAACGAGCGCGGAGTCCATCCAGCACTTCTTTTATGTAGGAATTCATGTCTCCCTCCTTTTAGGGATTGTTCGGGGTTGTGTTGCTGGCCCTATGCCAACGGAATTGATTCTATACCCACTTATCGAATTGTGCAAGCAAAACTAATATTTGAAACGAGGTTTTGATTTATGAAATAACCGAGCCCCTCGCATCGGCATTCTCTTCGGAAGCGGCGATGCGATCGACGCGAATCGAGATGATCCTGTGCCCTTCCATCGACTCGACGGTGAAGCGCAAGTCCCCTTCGGCCACCTGCTCTCCCACCGAAGGGATGCGTTCAAAGAGGTCGAACACATAGCCAGCCAAGCTGTCGTATTCGCCCGATGGCAGCTGGGAACCGATGGCCTCGTTAATGTCTTCGAGGCGAACGCGCGCGTCGCAGCGCCAGGTGTTTTCGCTGAGCCTTACGATCTGCTCGGTCTCTTCGTCGAATTCATCTTGAATCTCGCCGACGATCTCTTCGATGATGTCCTCAAGGCTTATGATGCCCGCGGTGCCCCCATATTCATCCACCGCGATGGCGATGTGGACGTGGCGGCGCCTGAACTCTTTGAGAAGAGAATCGATCCGCTTTGTCTCAGGCACAAAATATGGAGGGCGCATGAGCTTCTTCAAGACGAGAGGCTCTTTTCTCACGAGCGCAGCGAGGACATCCTTCGCATAGAGTATTCCGACAATGTTGTCGATGGTGTCCGAATATACGGGAATGCGCGAGTGCCCCGATTCCACCAGGATCTCAAGCATTTTGTCGACCGGCGTCGTATCTTCGACGCAGACCGTATCGGTGCGGGGTACCATGACATCCCGGACAATCTTTTCCGGAAGGTGCTCTACCCCTTCGATCATCTCGCGCTGTGCTTCGACGGACTCGTCCTGGGACGGAACGGTCTTTCCGTGAAAACCGAAAAGGTGCGAAAGAAGACTCATAGAATGATGTCTCCTCCTATGTGGCGCAGCAGCTCCTCCTGCAGCTCCAGCATGGGCTGGTCAGGAGAAGTATCTTCGTGGTCCATACCGGCCAAGTGCAGAATGCCATGAATGATGAGGCGGCGCAATTCTTCGTCTTCCGAAACCTCGAATTCGGCGGCATTGCGGCGAAGGGCAGGGATGCTTATGACGACATCGCCCGCAATGTAGATATTTTCTCCTCCATCTACCGGCACGAACGCTCCCAACGAAAACGAAAGGACATCCGTCGGCGAATCGATGTGCCTATAGTCGCGATTGAGCGCCTGGATAGTCTCATCGTCGCAGAGTGTCAGAGACACCTGCCAGTTGCGCTTTTCGAGGCGGTCCAAGACAGAGAGCGCAAAATCGGCCGCCTTCTGAGACCAGGGGGGCTCTTCTATCCCCATAATCGAATAAAACACTTCGTTTCCGTTCATTGCTTGTCTTGCCCCGGATATTCGATGCGCGTGTGCAGCTGCGACTGCAGTATGCGCAAGAACGCCTGTTCCGCGACGCCTATGTCGCGCAGCGTGAGTGCGCTCTCGTCGAGCTGGCCGCTCGTGATCTTGTGCAGGATGAGTTGGTGCACCAGCTGTTCCAGCTTCGTGGCGTTTGGGTTTTTAAGCGAGCGCGAAGCGGCCTCTATGGTGTCGGCGAGCATGACGAGCGCCGCCTCTTTGCTCTTCGGCCGCTCCCCCTGATACCGGTAAGATTGTAAGTCGGACTCGCTCGTCGAATCCTTGGCCTTACTGACGATGGCTTCCATGACGGAGTTGCCGTGGTGCTGGCCGACGATATCGATGACTTCCTTGGGAAGGCCGATCGCTCTGGCTCGTTCGATGCCGTCCTTGACGTGGCGGCGGATGATGCTCGCCGACAGCGTCGGGTTGATCTCATCGTGCCGGTTGATGCCTTTCTGATTTTCGGTAAAGTATTCGGGGTGGTCGATCTTCCCGATATCGTGATAGTAGGCTCCGATTCGGGCCAGAAGGGGGTTCGCGCCGACATCCTTGGCCGCCGCCTCGGCGAGGTGCGCGACGTTCATCGAGTGCGCGTAGGTGCCGGGCGCATTCGAAAGCATTTCTTTCAAGACAGGTGCGTTGATGTCCGTCAGCTCCATGAGTCTGAACTGGGTGGACTTGTCGAGGATGCGCTCGAAGAGCGGCAGAAGGAGCAGAATAAAAGAACCCCCCACAAAACCGTTCAACGCGCCCAACCCCATGGACTGAAAGACTTCTGCCGGTGTGGGTTTTTGGCTGAACAGCAGCACAACTGCTAAACAGGCCTGAATGGCGGCTTGAAACACAGCAGCCCTGGCCAGCATGCTCCTGGTGCGGGCAGTGCGCATCGTGAGCGTCGCAGAAATCCCCGCCAACAGAATGCCAATCATGAACTGCACGTTGAGGTTCGTGGCAGCTCCGGTCAGGAAAAATGAGATGAGACTGAAGAAAATGCCGGTCCTCGGCCCATATAGCAGAGAAACGAGGCCGGTGAACAGCGACGCCGGGACCAAGAGGGCCCCGCGCGAAAGATCCTTTGTCTCGAGGACATTTTGAACAATCAAAATCCAGTAGAACAGTATGAGCATGGAAAGAAGCAGGAATATGAGCGAGGGACGGTCGCTGGGGAAGTCGGACAGGTCCCGTATGCGCGAGAGGAGGAGCCCCAAAAGCGAGGCGACGAGCAGAAGCCCAAGGTCGGTGAGCAGTATCCCCATGTCGGAGACGAAGATCGCCGATCTGATCGTCTTTATCTGCTGATAGAGCTCGGGCGTCACGAGCTCTCCCTTCCGCACGAGTACCTCGTTGCGGCTCACGAAGCGGGTGACCGGTTCAACCCTCGCGCGCGCGGATGCAAGGCGCTTCTCTGAGCGGCTTTGATCGAAAAAGGTGTTCTCCCTCAGCAGGGCCTTTGCGAGAAGACGGACATACTGCTTCTGAGATTCGGGTATGCGCCGGGCGCTCATCTCATCCTCAAGGCGGCTGCCGAGATTGGCCATGGTGATCATCCCGCTCTCGGCGAGCTGTTCGCTCTCTTCGCGGTCGTTTATCGTCCTGACGAGCTCATAGTAGTTGGGATTGAAACGGTCGAACACTCCTTCTGGCACCGAGACAATGCCCTTCCCTAAGAGGCTTTCGACGATGTCGCTCACATAGACAAAGGTCTGCGAGTTCAACCTCGCACGGACGATGGCGGTATACTGCTCCGGCTGCAAAAAATCCGGGAAGCGGCTCCTCAACAGCAGTGCGAGCGCATCAGGCCCGCCAGACTCTCCGTTGACGAGCTGCAGATAATAGGAACTGAAGGACTCTGCCTTTTCCCGAATGAGAGAAGTAATCTTGTCGTCCACGACAAAGACTGCCAGGACAAGCCGTTCCTCCGCGAGAATCTTGCGCTGGGTCGCCTCCTTATCCACGTACACCGTATCCTTGCCCGCGTAGATGTCAGCCTCGGCGATCTTGCCGGCCTCGATGGACTTGAGGGAGCTGCCCCTCATTATTGAGGACGGCCCCAGCAAAAAAAGTCCAACCGCTGCCGCCACAATGGCACCCAGGAAAAGCCACATCGACGGCTGTATTGTGCGAAGCCCTCCAGCCAGTCTTTGGAGGGATGCCCCTTCGTTATTCTTTTTCATACGCTTCTATTATCTTCCGCACGAGGGGACTGCGGACCACATCGCGGGCGTCGAGCCTGCTGACAAACACATCATCGATGTGCTCAAGAAGATTCACCGCGTGCACGAGCCCAGATTCTGTCTTCTTGGGGAGATCTATCTGGGTGATATCTCCTGTGACGATCGCTTTCGTGCGCTCGCCAAGGCGCGTGAGGAACATCTTCATCTGTTCCTTTGTCGTGTTCTGTCCCTCATCCAGAATGACGATGCAGTTTGTGAGGCTCCGACCTCGCATATAGGCGAGGGGCGCGACCTCGATGGCCCTACTCTCCTCCAGGCGATGTATGGTCTCGTAAGGGACCAGGGCCTCCATCGCATCGTAGAGCGGCCTGAGGTATGGATGTATCTTCTGTTCCAAATCTCCCGGCAGATAGCCGAGACTTTCGCCTGCCTCCACGACGGGGCGCGTCAAGACGAGCTTGCGCCTCGATCGCGTCAGAAGTTCGCGCAGCGCGTAGGCCATCGCAAGATATGTCTTGCCGGTCCCCGCCGGCCCAATTGCAAACACGAGGTCGTGGCCGGCGATGCCCTGAAGGTAGAGGCTCTGTCCGCTCGAACGCGGAAACACCTTGCCAAAGCCGTTTGGAATCTGAATGCAGGTGTCGAGGAATTTGGACACCTCGCGCTGGCCCTCTACAGGAGCACTGCCCGAGGCCTCGGAATGATTCGCGCGGCCCTCGGGGGTGAGCTCGGCGTGGAGCGCTATGATGAGCTCAGGGGTCGCGGGCACTCCTTCCTCTATGGACGCTCCTATTGCACTGACGAGGCGAGAAAAAAGATCCACAGCCTTCTCATCTTCGCTCTCGATGAAAAGCTCGTTGCCTCTCGTGAGGACGCGGGCACCCAACAGGCTACTAATGACGGAGAGATTGTAATCATTCGCCCCGCAGAGTTCAGCGAGTAGCTGGGTATCCTCAAGAACAATATGTGAAGGACTCAATCGCACTCCTCATTGTAATATACTATGATACACGACGTCTTTCTACCCTTTTTTGATGTGCGCCCCTTTCTGATCTGTCCTCGCTTCTGTCTTACGTTCAGTCGCCGAATGCCCCATCGGAATATGAGAGAGAAGTCTTTATCGCAGATATGTCTTTCCAGGTGACCGAAAGGGAGAAGGACAGATCCATCTCGTAATACGGCCGTCCGGAGCTAGGGGTGACGAGGGTGGGCCCGGCATTGACGCTCGCCGACAAGACCCAGTCGTGGGCATCGACGGAGAGTGCGAGCGAGAGCTTCTGCAATTTGAACAGCGTGCGCTGAAGCGCGCTCATGTCCCATATCGACAGCGAATCCCAGAGGTCCGAAAAAAAGTCCTTGGCATAGGCCGAGGGATCGAGGGCTCCTACCTTGGGGAGCAAAAAGGTGTAATATCGCCAGAAGGACGTATTGGCCGACGACAGGGTAAAGCTGAGCGAAAGCCCGGCGGAATTCTTGACAATGAAATTAAAGTCCGCATTGAACGTCGAATTCGTGTATTTGATCAGATTCTGAGAAAGGGAAAATGCGCCGTCAGTCTCTAAGTACCACACGACGCCGCCAGAAGAGGCCGCCTTGGGGTTAAGACGGACCACTGGTTTCCAGCTCATCGTCAACGTAGAAGGTCTGAAATAATTTGTTCCGTCCTGAACCCAGGCCCCGCTCTGGAAGGTATAGCCGTTCGTCTTCTGGGCGAGCACGCGTGCGTAGAAGGACCATGCCTTTAGCTCTGCGCTGAGGCTCAAGGGGGCATTCGTGTCAAAATCCCACGATGCGCTCGTGGAAAAGCGGAGATCCTTGAGGGGGCTCAGCGCCGCATTGCCCGTCAAGGAGGTGGACGCGAGGTCCGCCGTAGTGCTCGATCTTGAGATCACGTAGGCTGCGCCCACACTTGCGATGCCCGAAGAAGTGGAGGCCTGCATCGTATAGCTTTCGAGGAGGGGTGGCAGTGCGGCCTTGAAACTCAGATGGTTCGAGCTGGAGCCGAGCTTCGCGGCGAGGTCCGCGACCACGGAATGCTCGGTGATCATATCGGTGTCCCACGACATCCAATACCAGTCGTAGATGGGGTTTGCCTCGGTGCCGCTCCCATCGAGCCCGACATACTGGAGCTTGGCGATTTTCCCTGTAAACGAATATTTCACGCTCGAGCCTGAAAAAACATCCGAAGTCTTGAACGGCGACCAACTCATGTTCGTCCCCAGACTCCAGTATGCAGCGTTGTACTCGTAATCGGCGAGCTTATAGGGGTGCACCGTCGTTGGAGAACTGCGCTCGTCGTAGAGATAGGGCCTATACTGCACCTGGCCCACCATGCCCATGGACGCCTGGAACAGAAGGCCGGCGCTGTCCACGGCGTATGAGGAGTTGAGCGTCGCACTGCTGCGCGCACCGAAGAGCCAGTACCAACTCTGAAAGTCGATGTCTTCCGGATTTTTCCACGCCGTGCTGTAGAACCGATCTTCGATATAGGCGGAATTCGAGTTTGTCCAGGTGAGTGAGGCGCTCTGGCCCTTGTAAATCGTGCCAGCAAGGGAAAAACTCGTGTCGAGGGGCCGCGCATTGTAAGGGTAGAAAAAATATCTTTGTGGATCGACATTGTAGAGCTTCAATGCATTGCCGGTCAGACCCGTGGTGGAGGCGGCCTTGCTCTTCCAGTCCAAGGTCGAAGAGAGGTTGCTGAGCGAAAACGTAAATCCGCCCGCAGAAGTACGAGGGCGCCATGTCCACGAAAGGCTCGCCTTGTCTGAAAAAGAGGATCGCTGGCTTATGCTCGACGTCGAGCCGCTCCCAAAGATGGAAAAAAAATCGTAGGATTCACTGCGGTCCAAAAAATCTTGCTCGACAAAGGGGTCGGAATAGAAAGGCAGACTCACCTTCCATGTGAGCCCGCTCGTAGTATGCTTCGATGAAGCTTCGAAGTTCGCCACGATTCTCACCGGTAGATCGATGGAGCCGAAGACCCACCGGTTCCAGACCGAGGCATAGCCGCCGGCAGCGTCGAAGGGCGAATAATACCCCGTCGATTCGGAAAAAATCGAACGCGAAAGGCCGGCGGCCGCAAGCCACGACAGGTTGATCGGAAAGCTGTCGGCAGCCTTTCCTCTCAACCCCGCGAACAGCCCCAAAGATGAATATGCGTCGGCCAATACCGCGATCGTCGGCTGATCGGCCTTTTCCCGCGAGGGCTGCGTCTTCGATATATACGTACCGAATGATCCCAGAGCGCCTTGCGTTATCGACAGCGCAGAAGAATTCTTGCTTTCCGTACTCTGCTGCGTACCGGAAAGATACGTCGTCGTCTGGACGAACCCGCCAGTGCGCGAGCGGTATCCCACTACTGGATGGAACATCGAGGCCTTGGACGGATAATAGAAAAAAGGCAGCCAGAGCACGGGGATTTTCCCGACATACAGCGTCGCATTGGCGACGGCCCAGTCGCCCGAATCGAAGAGCCATATCTTCTTTGCCCGCAGCACATAGTGGGGATCGATCGCATCACAGGCGGTCAGGGAACCTTCGGCCAGAGTGAGTACCTCATTCGACCTCGAGACGAGAGCGCCGAAATGCACGATTAATGTGCGGCTCTCCGTGCCCGTCGGCTCCATATTGAACGAGCCGTCGACAAAGACGCCCGAGTAATCGTCGAGATTGACTGCGATGGTCTGTCCCTTGTACGTGTCGGTCCTCGACGTGGACTCGCGGGTATACTCCACGTCCCCCGTGGCCTTGACTTCCCTTGTGTCCCGACTGTAGACGAGGTAGTGGGCCTTGATTCTGTGCACCGTTCCCTCGGCGTCGACGAAGCGGATGTCCAAAGGGCCCTGCAGACGGATCTCCTTTGTTCCGTTCTCGAGCGTAAAGTACTCCGCGCTGGCCGCCCGCTCGATACTCATGGTCACATCGCCCTGACTCTTTATGACTGGGGCAAAACCGAAATGTGCATAGAGACGGGCCCTCAGTTCATCCGCGCCTCCCTCGGCCGACAGTCCGTACTCCTTGGCCATATCCCGCAGTTCATAGAGCGTGGCGGAAGCAATCCTGAAGCGGAGCGTCCTGTTCGCCAGATCCTCGGTCGACACCCCCGCAGGCCCGGACGTCCCGCCTGTGCCGCTCTCCTGGGCCGAGAGCGGCACAAGGAGTCCAAGGAGCACGATCAGCATGCCAAGTATGCGCCTCATTCCCTAGTATCGTATATGGAAGAGCGAAGAATTGGCAAGAATCCCCAAAAACTTTTAGGCGCGGAGCATGGGCCGCAAGTACTGGCCGGTGTAGGATGCCGGGCACGCAGCGATATCTTCCGGCGTGCCCTCGGCCACGATCATGCCTCCCTTGTCTCCTCCTTCGGGCCCTAGGTCGATGACCCAATCCGCCTGCTTGATGATGTCGAGGTTGTGCTCGATCATCACCACGGTGTTGCCGCTGTCGACCAGGCGATGGATCACTTCGAGCAGCTGGCGCACATCGGCAAAATGCAAGCCCGTGGTCGGCTCGTCGAGAAAATAAAGCGTGCGGCCCGTGGCCCGCCTCGCAAGCTCGAGCGACAGCTTGACCCTCTGCGCCTCTCCTCCGGAGAGGGTCAGTGCGGACTGGCCGAGGCGGATGTAGCCCAGCCCCACATCGAGCATGGTTTGCAGCTTGTGTGCGATGGATGGCACGTGCGCGAAGAATTCACAGGCTTCCTCCACGGTCATGTTGAGCACATCGGCGATATTCTTGCCTTTGAATCGCACATCGAGCGTGTCGGCGTTGAAGCGCTTGCCGTGGCACACTTCGCAGGTTATGTAGACATCCGGGAGGAAATTCATCTCGATTTTGATCGTGCCGTCGCCTTGGCAGTGCTCGCAGCGGCCGCCTTTGACGTTGAAGCTGAAACGACCGGGCTTCCATCCACGGGCTTTCGATTCGGGAAGGCTGGCAAAGAGCTCGCGGATGTGGGTAAAAACGCCCACGTAGGTCGCCGGGTTTGAACGCGGCGTCCTTCCGATGGGACTCTGGTCGATGTTGATGATCTTGTCGATGTGCTCGAGCCCCTCCAGCTTCTCATAGGCTCCTTCTTTGAGAGAAGAATGCATGATGCGGTTGGAGATGGCCGGATAGAGCACGTCCGACAGCAGCGTGCTTTTGCCCGACCCCGACACTCCGGTGATGCAGACGAATTTCCCAAGGGGAATCTTGACGTCGATATTCTTAAGGTTGTGCTCGCGCGCCCCCCTCAGCACGACGGCAGCACCGTTCCCTTTTCGGCGCACCTTGGGCACCTCGATCTTGAGCGCACCTGCAAGATATTGTCCGGTAAGGCTTTGTGGGTTTGCAATAACTTCTGGGACCGTTCCGCAGGCGACAACGTAGCCGCCATGTTCGCCCGCACCAGGCCCAAGGTCGACGAGATAATCCGCGGTGCGGAGGGTCTGCTCGTCGTGTTCGACGACGAGCAGCGTATTTCCGAGGTCGCGGAGATAGGTGAGCGTGTCGATGAGGCGCTGATTGTCGCGCTGGTGCAGGCCGATCGAAGGTTCGTCGAGGATGTAGAGCACGCCGACGAGCGAACTGCCGATCTGCGTGGCGAGCCTGATCCGCTGCGCCTCGCCGCCCGAAAGGGTCGAAGCCTTGCGCTCGAGCGTCAGATAATCGAGGCCCACGTTGCGCAAAAACCCCAGGCGCGCGACGATCTCCTTCAAGATCAGCCTCGAAATTTGAAGTTCGGTGTCGGAAAGCCTGAGCGATTCGAAGAACTTCACCGACTCGCCGATGGTCATGCAGGTGAGCTCGTAAATATTCCTCCCCCCCACGGTGACGGCGAGCGCCTCTGGTCTGAGTCGTTTGCCGTGACAGACCTCGCACTCTTTTTCGACCATGAAGGACTCAAACCAGTCCTTGATGTCGTCGCTCGAAGTCTCCATGTAGCGGCGGCGCATGTCCGCCAAAATTCCTGGAAATTTCGCCTGATACTCGAAGTGGCCCGTCTTGTCCCTGTTGTCGTAGCGGACGTGAATATCGTCGTCGCTGCCGTAGAGTATGGCATGCATCACGTCCTCAGGGAGTTTGTCAAAAGGCGTGTTCAGGCTGAAGTGAAAGTGGTGCGCCAGCGCCTCAAAGCGCGAACGATTCCATGCGGACTGCGGGTTGTAGGGCAGGCAGCCGCCTTCGTTGAACGACAGGCTCTTGTCGGGAATGATGAGGTCCGGATCGAACTCCATGTTCATGCCCAGTCCGCCGCAGGCGGGACAGGCGCCCTGGGGTGCGTTGAACGAAAAAAGTCGCGGCTCCATTTCTGGAAGGGAAATTCCGCACACAGGACAGGCACCCTTCTGGCTGAAGAATTCTTCTTTCTGCTGTCCATCGGTTTCCCGAATGACCGTCACGATACCGTCGGCGATGCCGAGGGCGGTCTCCACCGCCTCGGCGACGCGGCGCCTGCTCTCCTCCGCAAGCCGGATGCGGTCGACGACAAGCTCGATGGTGTGCTTTTTCTGTTTCTCCAAGCTGGGGGGCGCCTCGAGATCGACGAATTCTCTGTCGACCCGGGCGCGCAGAAATCCCTGTTTCAGTGCGTCATCGAGCACTTTTCTGTGTTCGCCCTTCTGCGCCCTTATCACCGGGGCGAGCACCTGCAGTTTGGTGCCGCTCGGCCACGACAGGATGACATCGAGAATCTGGTCCACGCTCTGCTCGCGGATCTCGCGCCCGCAGGACGGACAGTGCGGCACCCCGATGCGCGCAAACAAGAGGCGCAGATAATCGTAAATTTCCGTGACGGTTCCTACGGTCGAGCGCGGATTGCGCGTCGTCGTCTTCTGTTCGATGGAGATCGCAGGCGAAAGCCCCTCGATATAATCCACGTCGGGCTTATCCATTTTCCCCAGAAATTGCCTGGCATAGGCGGAGAGCGATTCCACGTAGCGGCGCTGACCTTCGGCGAAGATCGTGTCGAAGGCGAGAGAACTTTTGCCCGAGCCCGAAAGCCCCGAAATGACGATGAGCTTGTTTCTGGGCAATTCAAGGTCGATATTTTTTAAGTTATGTTCCCGCGCACCTTTGATGATGAGCTTTTCCATGACGACGCAATCATACTCCAAGCCTCAAGAGAAGGACAAGTATGCTTGACGGATGTATAGCATTTTTAACCGTTCGGCAGGTGGCCTGAAAGAGGCCCCGCACACCTTCTTCCTTGAGGCTGCGCCCAGATGTTCGCTTAGACGTTGAACTTGAAGAACATGATGTCGCCGTCCTGGACAACATAGTCGCGCCCTTCCTGGCGCATTCTCCCTGCCGCGCGGACGGCCGCCTCCGAGCCATACTGGATGAGGTCTTCATAGTGGTACACTTCTGCCTTGATGAATCCCTTTTCGAAATCGCTGTGGATGACGCCGGCCGCCGTCGGCGCCTTGTCGCCTGCACGGATGGTCCAGGCGCGGCACTCGTCTTCGCCTGCGGTGAAGAAGGTTCTGAGGCCCAAAAGCCTGTAGGCCGCATGCGCGAGCGAGGCGAGACCCGGCTCCTTAAGCCCTATGTCCTCCAGAAATGCCGCCCTCTCGGCCGGGTCTTCGATGTCGGCGAGCTCAGCCTCGAACTTGCCGCAGATGACCACGGCCTCCGAGCCTTGTCTCTCGGCAATCTTTTTTACGATATCGACATAGGCGTTCCCACGGACGCCCGACTCGTCGACGTTGCACACGAAGAGCTCTCTTTTGAGCGTGATGAGAAAGCTGCGCCTTGCGACTTCGCTCTCCTCTGGCTCGAGGCAGACCGTAAACGCGGGCCTCCCCTCTTCGAGCGCCGGCCTGATCTTGCTGAGCACGGCGATCTCTTTTTCGGTGTCTTTTTTGAGATTCGGATCCTGCACTTTTAGCTGCCGGCCAAGCTTTTCGAGCCTTTTGTCGAGGCTGTCCAGATCGGCGAGGGCGAGCTCTGTGTGAATCACCTCGATATCGTCGGCTGGGTCTACCCTGCCCGCCACGTGGACGACATCCGGATCGTCGAAGCAGCGCACGACGTGGGCGATCATGCCCACCTCGCGGATGTGCGAGAGGAACTGGTTGCCGAGACCTTCGCCCTTCGATGCCCCCTTCACCAGCCCCGCGATGTCCACAAATTCGACCACCGCCGGCACCCTTCGCTTCGGTTTGAATATCTCGCAGAGGCGGTCGAGACGCTTGTCGGGAAGCGGCACGATGCCGAAATTTGGATCGATCGTACAGAAGGGGTAATTCGCCGCTTCTGCCTTCGCCCTCGTGAGCGCCGAAAAGATGGTCGACTTCCCCACATTGGGCAAGCCGACGATTCCGCAGTTCAGTGGCATATCGACAATCCTTGTAGTTACCTATTTCTTGTTATGCGTCATTTTTCAGAGTATACTACTCTCCGAAATGCGACAAGGGCAGGGCCCAGGCTGTTTCATATATTGAAACAACATTACTCAATTCTGAAATCATATATTTACGGATCGCAGGAATTGGAGTACGATATGCCGGACCACCCCACCAACAAGGAGGATCGATCGATGCAGGACCTCTCTGTCTACCTCTCGGCCAATGCCCGCACCATGAAAAAATCGGTTATCCGCGAGCTGCTCAAACTCACGAATCAGCCCGACATCATTTCCTTTGCCGGCGGACTCCCAGCTCCCGAGACCTTTCCGGTCGAAGAGCTCCGTGAGGCGACCGACCGCGTCTTCAGGCAATACGGCGACAAGATCCTCCAATACGGCACGACAGAAGGGGACAATGATCTTAAGGCACAGCTCGTCGCGTACGAGACGGCACAGGGTCTCTCCCTCGGTCCACAGAATCTTCTCATAACTTCGGCCAGTCAGCAGGCCCTCGACATGCTGCCTAAACTCTTCCTCGATCCCGGCGACTACGTCATCGCTGGACGCCCCACCTATGTCGGCGCAATCCAGGCCATTCAGTCGTACCAGGGCAGAGTGCTCGGCATTCCATTCAGCAGCGCCAACGACGGCTTCGATATGGTCGAGCTCGAAAAGCGCTATGCGCGCGCAGTCGGTCAAAAGAAGCGCATAAAATACATCTACGTCATCCCAGACTTTCAGAACCCTTCTGGCATCTGTTGGAGCCTGGAAAAACGCAGGGCCCTCATCGAGTTCGCGTACCGAGAAAACCTCTTCATCGTAGAAGATGCGCCATACCGCGAAATTCGTTTTTTGGGAGAGCCGATAGACTCTCTTTACAAGCTGGAACAGCAGATGCAGAACCGCGGCATCGTCATCAACCTCAAGACGTTTTCCAAGATCCTCGCGCCAGGAACCCGCATCGGGTGGGTCATCGCCCGAGAGGACGTCATTCAGAAGATGGTCGTCGCCAAGCAGGCGATGGACCTGTGCACCAGCGTGCTCACCCAGAAAATGATCGCGGAATTCATGGCCACCGGAAAACTCAAAAGCATCATCGCGCGCACCTGCGGCATCTACCGCGAAAAACGCAACTTCATGCTGGAGAAGTTCGAAACCTACATGCCGAAACGCTTCGACCTCACGTGGACGAAGCCTGAAGGCGGACTCTTTCTCTGGCTCTCGCTGCCGCACTACATCGACACGGACAAAATGTTCTACAAGGCCATCGAGAAGAAAGTCGCCTACGTCGTAGGCAGCGCCTTTTACTTCGACGACCCAGAAACAAACTCGATGCGCATCAACTTCTCGTATTCCAGCTTTGAACAGATCGAAGAGGGAGTAAAGCGCCTCGCCGATACGATACGCGAAGAGATTGAAGCGCATGAGTCGGGCCCGCGCGGCCAGACAGCCCCAGAAGACATATAAGGTTGGCGGGCCCCAGGACGCAGTGACAAACCATATAAGCTTTTTAAATCATTAAATTTGCTTAAATATTATTTTTTGTTATGGCTCTGTATTGCCGCCCCATGCAGAAAATCGCTATTTTCTCACCGGAATACTCCTAAATTTCTGATTCTGGAGCAGCAGCATGCCTATTATCCAATTGCGCAGTGTAAAAAAAGATTACTTTCTCGGGAAAGTGATCGTCCCGGCGGTGAAGGGCATATCGTTCTCGATCGAGCGCGGCGATTTTGTGTCGATCGCGGGCCCTTCTGGTTCCGGAAAATCGACCATCCTCAACATGATAGGGCTGATAGACACTCCTACTTCGGGCGAGGTCATCATCGACGGGAAAAACACCAAGGGTCTGTCCGACCAAGAGCTCACCCGCTTCCGCCACGAAGTCCTCGGCTTCATCTTTCAGTCCTTCAACCTCATCCCCGTACTGAACGTGTGGGAAAACATCGAGTTTCCTCTGCTGCTCGGCAAGACCCGTGTTCCTAAAAACGAATGGAAAAGCTGGATCGATTTTCTCATCGGAGAAGTGGGGCTGGGAGACTGGCGCGCGCACAAGCCCAACGAACTCTCCGGTGGCCAGCGCCAGAGGGTGGCCATCGCGCGCGCCCTCGTAACCAAGCCCTCCATCGTGCTCGCCGACGAGCCCACCGCGAACCTCGACTCGGCGACCGGCGAGCAGATCATCGACCTCATGAAGAAGATCAACCGAGAAATCCAGACGACCTTCATCTTCTCCACGCACGACGCCAAGATCGTCAACATCGCGGACCACATCATCCGACTCCGCGACGGAACCATCATCGAAAACAGGCGCAACGGCGAGGATGTCGCCGAGGAAGGTGCCGTCGATACACCGGTGGAGGACTGACCATGCCCGTCATCCTCAGAATGGCCTTCCGCAACATTAGGGAACACAGGTCCAAAAGCCTCATCATTGGCATTCTTCTGGCACTTGGAGCCATGATCCTGGTCGTGGGGACGGCGTTCATCAATGCTTCGGAGGCAGGCATCCGCTCCACGTTCTCCGACGTCTACACCGGCGATGTTTTCATCTCCGGCATCTCCAGCGAAGGCCCCGTGTCGCTGTTCGGCGTGACATCTCCTGGGGGCATGGCGCAGACACCCATCATCCCCGACTACGAAAAGGTCATGGCCATCGTCACATCGACGCCGCACCTCGCGAAGACTTCCTCGCTCGCGACCGGGTTCGCCATGGTGACGCGCGAAGAATCTTCTCTTCCTAAGGACGCCTCGAAGAGCGAAACGCAGCCCCAGGATCGATTCCTCTTCCTGTTTGGAGTCGATGCTGCCTCGTACTGGGACCTCTTCGACGCCGTCGACATCGTCGCAGGCGAAAAACTTAAGCAAGGGCAGGAAGGGCTCATGATCAGCGAGGCACAACTTGGCAAGCTCTCGGCCTGGCTGGGCAGACCCCTCTCGGTAGGAAACACGCTTCTCATTCAAGGTTTCTCCTCGATCGGCTTCAGGCTGAGAGAGCTGCCGATCGTCGGCATTTTCCGCCTCAAGAATCAGGGCGCCTCGCCGGAACAGCTCGCGTACATCGACATAGAATCTCTGCGCGTCATGAGCGGCATGACCGTAGGGGCGAACGAGCCGATACAGCTCAAGCCTGAAGAGACGAGCATGCTTTCGGCGAACGACGCCGACGCCCTCTTCGGCGAGGATGTGCTCGTCACTTCGGAGACTTCCACGCATTTCGACGTCAACTCGATCGCGGCGGAGTTGTCCAAGCCTGGCGCGGTCGACCCGCTGAAGGCCGACGAGGGAGCATGGCAATTCATAGTAGGAAAAGTGGACTCGCCCAGAAATGTCGATCGCGTCATCGCCTCGCTCAATCAGACCTTTGCCAAGCAAGGCATCCAGGCGATTGCAGGCAACTGGCAGAAGGCTTCCGGCCCCTATGGACAGTCGGTGGATGTCGTCAGAATCGTCTTCGCGGTCGCCATCCTCATCCTATCGATCGTCGCGGTCATCATCATAATGAATACCTTCCTCATTTCAGTGATCGAGAGGACGAGCGAAATAGGCACGATGCGCGCAATCGGAGCAGGCAAGGGTTTTGTGCAGCGGATGTTCGCAGCCGAGGCCGTAGTGCTCGCTGCGGTATCGGCGTCGATCGGAGCAGCCCTCGGCCTTGTGGTCACGGCGCTGCTGAGGGCCCTCCACATCGAGGCGACCAACCAGTTTTTCCTCGTCCTCTTCGGCGGCAAATACATGAACCCTGTGGCCACCGGAGGGAACGTGCTTATGGCAATACTGGCGATGGTTCTGGTGGGGTTCATCGCCCACCTCTATCCCGTCTCCCTGGCACTGAAGATACAGCCAGTCAGAGCGATGCAGGAAGAATAGGAGGAGCACATGAACACTGTACTGCCGCGCATCGCCGCACGAAACCTGTTGCGACAGAAAAAACGAACAATACTCCTGGCCGGTGCGATCGCCTTCGGAATCATGATCGTCACGCTCATCAACGGGTTTGCGGGCTCTTTCATACAGAATGTCTCAGAAAACTTCGCCTACCTTCTGGGTGGCCACGTCTTCGTGAGCGGATCGGAATATACGGCATCCGGCAGGCGCATATCCGTGATCCGCGACGACTCGGTCATCATGCAGGCACTCTCGAGCTCTGGCCAGAGGTGGGCGAGCCTCCAAAAAACGAGCGAAACCACGGCGACCTTGATTTTTGAAGGCAAAAGCATACGCCAGAATCTCACCGGCATCGATCTCGCCCACTCGACGATGCTCAAGGAGCGCCTCGCCCTCATCAATGGAAGCTGGGACAACCTCGCATGGCCAAACGCCATCATCGTCTCTCAGAGCGTCGCGAAAAAACTCAATGTCCTGCCAGGCGACACCATCGTCGCCCAGTTTCAGACCGTCACGGGCCAAAACAACGTGGGAGAATTCCGACTCGCGGCGGTCACTGTCGATTCGACGAGCTTCATCGGCTCCATCATGACCTATGTCCAGCTCGACTACCTCAACAGCCTCATCGGATTGGGAAAGGGTGAATACATGTCGCTCGGCATCATGCTGGACAAGCTCGACAGATCGGAAGCCTTTGCCACTTCGCTCTACACCTCCATGAAGGGCATGGGGTTGAAACTCTTCGACAGGTCGACGCGAGAGAGCGACGGTTCCATGACACCATTCCAGGCCATGATCCAGAAACAGAACAGCGAGACGTGGACAGGGACAAAGTATCGAGTCTACACCGTGGATGATGTGCTTGCACAGGCAAAGCAGATCGTCGTGGCGCTCGACACCGGCAGCGTCGCAATCCTCATCGTCCTCTTTGCAATCGTGATGATCGGTATCTCCAACAGCTTCCGGATGGCCATGTACGAGCGCATCCGGGAGATCGGGACCATGCGCGCGGTCGGTGTCCAGCGGGGGGAGATACGGTCGATGTTCCTCTATGAGGCGCTCTTCCTCGCTCTCGCCGGCGCCGTAGTCGGCATAATCCTCGCGCTCATCGTTATGGCCATCCTCAGCCTCATCACGTTCGACCCGCAGTCGCCGGTGTTTCTGATACTCAAGCGCGGCCACCTCTCGTTCTACCTGCCTCCGCTCCGTGCGCTCGGGAATATCGCGATCATCGCAGTCTTGACGCTCGTCGCAGTCTACGCCCCGGCCAACGCCGCAGCTAAGATGCCTCCCGCAGAGGCGCTCAGAACTGTAAAGTAGAAAAGGAGTACGTCACATGCCCTCTATTTCAACAAAAGGACACAGATACCACAGAAAAAACATCGCCGTCCTGCTCGCAATCGCGCTCAGTCTCGTAGCCGGGGTTGCCTCGGCCCAGGGCAAGCCCGACCCGAGGGCCCTCCTCAAACAAGTGGACAACCTGAGCGACTTTACGGGCAGGGACTTCTCCGCCGTCTTCACCATCGTCACCCAGAAGCCGGGCGAGAAGGACAGCGTGACGCAGGCGCGCGTCTTTCGCCGAGACCAGAAAAAACAGTTCCTCATCCTCATTCTTCTGCCCGAAGTGAACAAGGGCCAAGGCTACCTCCGCGAGGACGACAATGTGTGGTTCTACGATCCCACGAGCCGCAAATTCTCGCACTCGTCGGTCAAGGAAAATCTCCAGAACACCAAGGCGAAGAACTCGGACTTCACCCTCAGCTCTTTTGCGGAAGACTACACGGTGACCAGCATGACCGAGGGCATGGTTGGAAAATTTCCGGTCTGGGTGCTCGACCTCAAGGCAAACACGAACGAGGTCGCCTACGACAGGGTCGTGCTCTACATCCGAAAAGATCCGACGATGCTCTTAAAACGCGAGGACTACTCAGTGAACGGCAGACTCATGCGCACCACCGCCTATCCCAAGTACGTCGAGCTCGAAGGGAAGCTCCTGCCTTCGCAGATCCTTATCCTCGACGAGATCAACAAGGGTGAGAAGAGCCAAATCACCATGGCGGAACAGTCCGTCACACCACTGCCGGACAAGGTTTTCACCAAGGCATTTCTCGAGCAGGTGAGCCGGTGACATTGCGTGAAGGAGGCATGATTATGAAGTACATCCGTGGCTTTGCGCTCGCAGGGCTGGCTGTGTTTCTGCTGACCTGCGTCTTCAGCGCGGGGGCCCAAGAGAGCGGCAGCGATATCGACTCGCTCTTCGGTGATGAGGTGCTCGTGCAGCCCAGCGAGGGGCAGTCGTCTCAGGGCGCACTGGCACAGGGGTCCGGCACGCAGGACAGTACCATCCAGAGCCCTGCGACGGCGTCCAACCCTCTCCAGGGGCTCCTCAAGACCGAGGCCGTCAAAATAGGCGGCAACCTGACCGGAAAAATCAGCGCGACCTGGACATGGAACGATCCGTGGAACAGTGGCTTCGATCTTTTTAATCCAAACTCGCAAAAACTGAGTCCAGTCCTCCAGGGCCTCGTATACTTCGACGCGCGGCCTACACAGGAGTTCCGCGTGCACGGCTCGGTGAAGACAGCATGGCCTTTTTCAAGCACGGGCAGTTTTTTGAATTCGGCGAGCTTGACAACGGTAGGAGGCTCCACCATCTTGACCACGACTTCAGGCTCCATCACCGTCCCCGACCTGCACATCTTCGAGCTTTTCTCCGACTTCCAACTGGGCGACTCGGTGTACTTCCGCTTCGGCAAGGCCACGGTCAAGTGGGGCGTCGGCTACTTCTTCAGCCCTGCCGACATCATCAACCTCGAGCCGATCGACATCTTTGACCCGACCGCCCAGCGAGAAGGCCCCTTGCAGTTCCGCGTCTTCATCCCCTACGGGAAAAGTCAGAACACCCTCAGCTTCTATGCGATTTTCGACGACGGCGCGACGCCAGACTTTTCCAATACGGCCCTCGCCGGAAAGGCAGAGTTCGTGCTGGGCACTTACGAGCTCGGCATAAGCGGCTACTACCGTTACGACACCACCGAACGCGCGGCGGTCACCCTCACGGGCCCCTTGGGCAACCTCGATGTGTTCGCGGAAGGAGTTATCGCCAGAGGCAGCCCTAAGTCGTTCTACACTTCCTTTACGTCGACCGCGCCATACTACAGCGCGGTGAACGCCGACGATGTCCGCAAGACGTTCTACCCTTCGGGAACCCTGGGCTTTCTGTACAACGACCAGAACAACAACATCACCGCGGTAGCGCAGTACTACTACAACGGGGAAGGCTATTCCGACAGCGACCGCACCACCCTCTTCAACTCCTTCAAATCGCTGTCCGCGCCTGTCCAGGCCGCAATCCTCCTCTCCATCGCAAAGGGGGATATCACGAATTTCCCCTTGTTCACCGGCCGACACTATGCGGCGGCGAACCTCTCCTTCTCAGAGATCGCAGGAAGCGACTTCTCCGCCTCCGCGACAGGGATCATGAACCTCTCCGACCTCTCGGGGCTCGTACAGCCCAGCCTGAGCTGGCAGATCGCCGACTACCTCAAGCTCACCTTTTCCACGACCTTCGGGTTCGGTGCGGACAATACGGAATATGGCCTCTTGTTCCACGGCAGACCCGTGATCATAGGGCTGTCGCTTTCGGCGGGCACCGGCAACTTCTGAACCGGCAACTTCCGAAAGGTGCGTGTCCGCGCAGTGGCGCAAGGGAAGACCATCTGGTATAGTCTTAAAGAAAAGAACTGCGCGCCCCCGGTGGTGCACGGTCCATCCGGTGGAACTATTTCGAAAGGAAAGGGGCTATGAAAGTACACGCGATTACCCAGCGCATCTATGCGCTCCACGCCGACGTACGGAGCGACGATCTTTTTGAAGGCATTTGGCCCATTCCCTACGGCGTTTCGCTCAACTCGTACCTCGTCAAGGGCGAGAAGACAGCACTCGTCGACCTCGTTCGGGATTGGGTAGGGGCTCCGCTTGAGCTCAAAAATCAGCTCGCTTCCATAGGCGTCAACCTTGAAGATATCGACTATCTCATCCTCAATCACCTTGAGCCAGACCATACCGGTTGGCTCGCCGAATTTCTTACGATCAACAAGAAGGCCCGCGTGTTCGCCACTGCAAAAGGCATCAAGCTCGTCGAAAGCTTTTACTTCGAGCATGAGCGCGTGCACGCGGTCAAAGACGGCGAGACGCTGGATCTCGGTGCAGGACAGACGCTCCAGTTCTTCGAAACACCGAACGTGCACTGGCCCGAAACCATGATGACATGGGCGGCGGAAGGCGGGGTGCTCTTCTCCTGCGACGGATTCGGTGCCTTTGGAGCCCTCGGTGACCGTGTGTTCGACGACGAAATCAGCCGAGACGAGCATGAGTTCTTCGAGGCAGAGTCTCTGCGCTACTATGCGAACATCGTGGCCAGCTTCAGCATCTTCGTAAAGCGCGCCATCGATACGCTCTCTGGCCTTCCCATAAGGGTCATCGCGCCCAGCCACGGCATCATCTGGAGAGCCCACCCCGAGACCATCATCGGGCGCTATCTGAAGTACGCCAATTACCTGGAAGGCCCCCGCGAGCGAGAGATCGCCGTGGTCTGGGGCTCCATGTACGGCAATACCGAACGGGGGCTGAAATATGTCATCGAGGGCATAGAAGAAGAAAAAGTCCCCTACACCATCCACCGCGTTCCGAACGAGAACGTCTCGTTCGTGCTCGCCGACGCCTACAAGAGCGAAGGCATCGTCATCGCCATGCCCACCTACGAGTACAGAATGTTTCCGCCCATGGCCTACCTCCTCGACATTCTCGAGCGCAAGCATGTATTTGGACGAAAAGCCCTCCGCATCGGCAGCTACGGCTGGGTCGGCGGAGCAAAGAAAGAATATGAAGCGAAGATCGAGGCCCTCAAGTGGGACTGCCTCGATTCCGTCGAGTGGGCAGGAGCTCCAAACGAGGAAACAGCAAACACCCTTCGCGAGCGGGGCCGCGAGCTTGCGAGGCGCGTGAAGGGAGTGCAGTGAGCTTCCTTAAGGGGTAAGGGGCGACTAATGTTTGCCGAAGCGGTCGGCCACCACAATCATTATAAAAAAGAAGGCCATGGTCGCAAAAACGCCCACAAGGCCGCCGACAGACACGCCGATCGCCTGCTCTGTGGCGCCCGCGTTCCGAAGAAATTCTAAAATTCCATCCACGATCGACTCCTACTTCACCAACAGCGGCACGAGCGCGAGCACCAGACCGCCCGCGATGATCGAGCCGAGCTGACCCGACACATTCGCCCCTATCGCCTGCATCAGAATGATGTTGCCGCGCTCTTCTTCGTTGGCCATCCTCTGAATGACGCGCGCGGACATCGGAAACGCCGAAATGCCGCAGGCCCCGATCATCGGATTGATTTTTCGGTCCCGGGGCAAAAACAGATTGAAGAACTTGGCGAACAGCACGCCGCCCGCCGTGTCGAAGATGAAGGCGACGAGCCCCATCGCCAGGATGAGGATCGTATCCCAGTTCAGAAACTTCTCCGCGGACATGGAGCCGCCGATCGTGATCCCCAGAAGCAGCGTCACGAGGTACGCCAGCTCGTTCTGAGCTGTCTGGGAGAGACGCTCAACCACTCCCGACTCCCGAATCAGATTGCCGAACATCAGAGAGCCCACAAGCGGTACAGAAATCGGCGCGACGATGCCCGCAGTCATCGTGACCAGAATCGGAAAGAGAATCTTGAGCCACTGTGGCGACTGCTTTTCGTGCAGCGGCATGTGGATGCGCCGCTCTTCCTTCGTGGTCAGAAGCCGTATCACGGGAGGCTGAATGAGGGGGACGAGGGACATGTACGAATACGCGGCCACCGAGATCGGCGCCAAATAGTCCCTCGCGAACTTGGTGGCCACGTAGATCGCGGTCGGCCCGTCCGCCGCCCCGATGATGCCTATCGATGCGGCAGTTTTGAGGTCGAACCCCAGAAGCGTCGCGATGATCATCGTGGCGAAAATACCGAACTGCGCCGCCGCCCCGAAAAAAATCATGAGCGGATTGCGAAACAGCGGCCCAAAATCGATCATCGCCCCCACCGCGATGAAGATGAGCAGCGGAAAGAGCTCGTTCGCAATGCCGGCATCGTACAGAATCCGCAGGAAACCAGGCACGCCTTCGTGTTCCCACGCGATCGCGAGCGGCAGGTTGACGAGGATAGCGCCGAAGCCGATCGGAAGCAGGAGCATGGGCTCATATTGCTTCTTTATCGCGAGCCAGATGAGGACCCCTCCGATGCCGTACATGACGAGCATCTTCCACGTGATTGAAGTAAAACCTATGAATACGTCCTGCATGCCCCTAATGTATCCTGCATAGGATGGGCAACACAAGATGATCAATGCATCGTACAGGGCCTTTTGCCTCACGTGTGCCGCCTCCGCGCTCCTCGCCGCGCTCCTGGATCAAATCTTTCATCTATAGTAAAGTACGCATCCTATGAATGAGGACATTACGGTCGCGGTCGGGCTGTCCGGCGGCGTCGACTCTTCGCTCGCCGCATGCCTCCTCAAAGAGAAAGGATACAAGGTCATCGGCCTGACCATGAAAATATGGAAAGGTGCCTACAAGATCCAGGAGGACTTGAAGCACGCCTGTTTCGGCCCAGGCGAAGAAGAAGACATTGCAGCCTGCGAACGGCTCTGCGAACAGATCGGCATCCCTTACCACGTCATCGACCTATCGGAGGAATACGAGCGCCACGTCATCGAGTATTTCCGGAAGGAATACCTCGCAGGCCGTACGCCGAACCCCTGCATCGTCTGTAACCGCGAGCTGAAGTTCGGCTTTCTGATCGACCGGGCGAAGCAGGCGGGCATCGAGTTCGATCTGTTCGCAACGGGACACTATGTGCGAACCATCGCAATGGACGGCACGACATACCTCAGGGCGGCGAGGGATGTGACGAAGGACCAAAGCTACTTCCTCTACGGCCTCGATTCGTCCCGTCTTTCGCACATCATCTTCCCCTTGGGTGAAATGACGAAGGAAGAGACGCGCGCCGCTGCCCGATCCTACGGCCTCGAAGTCGCCGACAAACCAGAAAGCCAGGATTTTGTCGGCGGCGGCGACTATGCGCCCCTCTTTGAGCACGACAGCCCCCAGCCGGGCGACATCGTCGATCTGAAGGGCAACGTGCTTGGCCGCCACAGAGGCCTGCCCTTCTACACCATCGGCCAACGGCGCGGCCTCGGAATATCCATCGGAACAGAGCCGCTCTACGTCCTCGCCTTGGACGCCAAAAAGAACCAAGTCATTGTAGGACAAGGAAAAGGACTCTTTTCCTCCGGGCTCATCTCATACTCTTTCAGGCTGCAGAATCCCCGAGACTATGGCCGGCTCCTCGTATGCAGCGCGAAAATACGCCAGAACCACAAACCTGCGGCTGCAACAGTGCTCGTGGACGGCGACGGCAAGGCGCGCATCGATTTCGAAATTCCCCAGCGGGCCGTGGCGCCGGGCCAATCCGCCGTCCTCTATTCTGAAGACGGCCTCGTGCTCGGTGGAGGAATCATCGACGAGGCGATACCGGATGCCGAAAACGAGGCCAGCTCCACGAGAGAGCACTCAAGGCACTGCGAGGGATGACGTCGAGGCGGCAAGTAACTTGGATTTTTACGGACAACGCTTGATTTTTTGATGTATCTTGCATATCTTTCCACAAAGTGATCCATGGGGGTGCACCGGTTTCGACCTGTGCGGTTCGTGGTGTGCGCTGCAGGTGGAGTGGCTACCCTCCTCAAAGTGGCAAAACCTTTAAGTGCCAACAACAACGGCGCTCTCGCCCTCGCTGCGTAAGTAGCGGACGACGGACACCACGGCGGGCTGTCTCCGACGCCGTGGAGGTCTGTGACATTCGGAGGCTCACCCTGAGGCTGGTCCGGAAGCTTTTGGGGACACCAAGCCGGAATACGGAATCGGACGCGCGCCAGTCAGCTCTCCGGTTCCCGACAATATACCGATTGGCTATACCTGTAGACGCGTGCACTGCACGCCCGGGGACGGGGGTTCAACTCCCCCCACCTCCACGAAATCCCATATTCGGATGTAGTATGCGTCACACGTATAAGACCCCTTGTGATGGCGTGCGCTGCTATTTCCGCTTACGTCTATCCGTATTGCCCCCTATGCCTTGAACATTATGGCACCCTTCATGTAGCCGTCGCGCCTGTCCAGCGCGGTCGAAAAGATATCCTTGGCCTCCTCGACCGGCGCCCAGTGCGTGATGAGCTTTTCATTCGAAAATGTGCCGTTGAGCATGAGGGCGATGGTGCGAGGGAAAAGGTCGCCAAAATGCGGGTTGACGCTCGGCTGGATGTTCAGAATTCGCCAGGCGTTTGTGTGCCAGGCATCGAGATCGAACTCGTGCATGTGGTGGTGCCACGCGAAATTTTCGATGATGGCGCCGGTTTTTGCAATGGCAAGCGCCATCTCCATGGAAGAAGGCCGCCCCGCCGTCTCTATGATCACGTCAAAGTGACGCCGGAATTCTTCGGGGATGACTCCGCCCTCGATCTTCACGGTCCGGGTGACGCCGAACTCTTTTGCAAGAGTGAGGCGCTGTTCATCCACATCGAAGGCGACGACCTCACGCGCCAAGGTTTTTGCAAGCCCCTGCGCAAAGATGAGCCCCATGTACCCAGCTCCGATGAGGGCCACACAGTCGCCGGGCTGTATCCCGGCATACACGAGGCCGTTCACAATGCAAACGACCGGCTCCACGATCCAATACTTGAGAGGTATCGGATTTTCAGGGATGACTGTGACCTTGTCTTCCGTGCGAATCGCATGGCGCGCCATGAGGGCCCCGCCTGGCGTGCCGATTGGTACTTCGTGGCACGCGACGCGTTGCCCGACCTTGATTGAGGCGACATTGTCGCCGACTTTGATCACACGCCCCACGCCTTCGTGGCCTGCAGTAAACGGATAGGGGTGGAATTTTCCGAATTTGCCTGCGAATGCAAGAACATCCCAGCTGCACATCCCACACATCTCTATCTCGACAAGAACTTCGTGGGCTTTGGGCTCGGGGATGTCCACCTCCCTCAGCTCAACAGAACGTTCTCCCAGATACCACAGCGCTTCTGTCTTCATTGGATACCTCCTCAGTCTTCCCTGGCCCTCAATTGATCGAGCCACACCGCGCCGATGATGATGAGCCCTTTCACGACCTGCTGGAAATATGGCGAAATGCCTAACAGGTTCATGCCGTTGTTGATAACGCCGATGAGCAAAGAACCGATGAATGTGCCCCACACGCTGCCGCGCCCTCCGTTCAGGCTCGCTCCGCCGATGACCACCGCAGCGATGACATCCATTTCATAGCCACTTCCTGCGACAGGCTCGGCAGAATTCAGCCTCGATGTGAGGATGAGCGCGCTCAATCCCGCCATAGACCCTGAAATGACGTACACCAAGGTCTTGTAAAAATTCGAATTGATCCCCGAAAGCCGCACTGTCTCTTCATTGCCGCCAATCGCGTAAGTATACCTGCCCAGTTTCGTCTGCGTGAGCACAACGTATGCAATGACGACGATCACAAGGAAAATAATGATGGGAATCGGCAACCCAAGGATATAACCACCACCAATCAAACGAAATGCGGCAGAAAAACCTGAAATTGGATAGCCCTTTGTATAGATGAGCGTGAGCCCTCGTGCGATGCTCATCATGCCGAGGGTGACAACAAATGGGGTGATTCTGGCCTTGGTTATGAACATGCCGCTCGCAAAGCCGCACGCAGTTCCCACGCCGAGCGTCGCAAGGACGACGATCGGTATCGGATTGCCCGCCTTGAGCATTCCCGCGCAAATCGCTCCCGAAACGCCGAGAACCGACCCGATCGAAAGATCGATTCCACCTGTGAGAATGACGAAGGTCATCCCAACTGCCATGATGCCGTAAATCGATGTCTGTCGAATTACGTTGATTATATTGTTTACAGTTAAGAACACCGGAGAAAAAATGGAGAGCGCGACAAAAATAATGAAGAAAGCAAGAATGATACCGTAATTTTTCAATGTCTCGACGAATTTCACTTTCATGATTCAACTCCTGCCCGAAGCGGTGTTTGTTGACCCGTCCTCTCTCGAAGACCAAGGGCATACTCCATGACCGTCTCGCTGTCTACTTCATCCCTGCGGAATTCTTTGACAATGCTGCCACCGAAGACGACCTCGATCCGATCGCTCATGTTGAGGATCTCCGGCAATTCGGACGAAACCATGATGACGCCCGCCCCTTCTTTCGCAAGGTTCTGCATCAGCTTATAGATTTCGACCTTTGCGCCGACGTCGATTCCGCGGGTTGGTTCATCGAAAATGTACACTTTGCAGTTGTGCAAAAACCACTTTGCGAGGATGACCTTCTGCTGATTGCCTCCTGAGAGATACCGCACGAGCTGTTTGGCAGAAGGTGTCTTAATGTTCATTGTCTCGATCATTTTTCGGACGAGGGCGCTCAATTTTTTCTGTTTTAGAAAACCTAAAACTGATTCCTTGTCGAGAATGGTCATCGTGGCATTATCCTGAACAGACAAGCCAAGCACGAGACCCTGGTGTTTCCTTTCCTCTGGGATAAGGCCAATGCCCTGTCTCACTGCATCCCGCACACTGCGAATGCGCACTTCTTTGCCATCGATATAGATTTTGCCAGCATTTTTCTTCATGCGGCCATAGATTGTCTGCATTATTTCGGTGCGCCCCGCGCCGACCAGTCCGGTGAATCCGACGATTTCTCCTTTATGGACGTTGAACGAAACGTTTGAACAATAGCCCTTTTTGCTCAAGCCCTCGACGCGCAGCACCTCTTCGCCGATCGGTATGGATATCTTGGGATACTGCTCGGTGAGCGTCCGCCCAACCATATGTTTGATGATCTCCGCGGTCGTGAGCTCCACCAAGGGCTTTGTCAATATTTTTTCGCCGTCTCGCAGTATAGTAACTCGATCGGCAACTTGAGGTATCTCTTCGAGCCTATGAGATATATAGATGATTGAAACCCCGTTTTTCTTGAGATTACGGATGATTTCGAAGAGTTTGTCCACCTCATTCCCTGTAAGCGGGGCAGTCGGTTCGTCCATCACAAGAATATCGGATTTGAGAGAGAGCGCTTTCGCAATTTCTACCACCTGCTGATACGCCGGGCTCAGCATGTACACCTTTGTTTTCGGATTGATATTGACGTTGAAGGGCTTAAGAAGCACCCGCACGTCGCTGTACATTTTCCTCCAGTCGATAAAACCTCCGGGAAGCATCGGCTCTCTTCCAATAAAGATATTTTCAGCAACCGAAAGCTGGCGAATAAGGTTCAGCTCTTGATAAATAACGGACACGCCGGCATCGATCATGGCCTTGATGCCGTGTGCGGTACACTGTTTCCCTTTCAGCCAGATTTCACCTTCGTCTGCGCGGTACAGCCCGGATAATATCTTCATCAATGTTGATTTGCCGGCTCCATTTTCGCCTACCAGCGCGTGAACTTCCCCTCTTCTCAATTCGAAATCCACGGATTTCAAGGCCTGGACCCCAGGAAAAGACTTGCTTATGCCCTTCATCGAAAGCACAATGTCATCCATAATATGCGCCTTTTGCGTGCGATGTTAGAAAAAGGACCGGCCTGTTCAGCCGGCCCTTTAAGAGAGGCGTCTACCGCTCATTCTTTACACGCCTCTCAGATCAGCAGCCGCTTATTCCAAAATTGCCGTCTAGGTTATTTGGTGACAGGCTGCGGGCTGATGAACACCACCTTCTGTGGCGGATTCACGTTATTCCTGATCTTGTTGACGAGTGCTTCCAGCGCCATGGCAGCCTGTTTGCCGGGGAACTGGTCGATCGTCGCGTTCAGTTTGCCTTCTTTCATATAGGTGAAGGCATCGGTGGTCGCATCGAATCCAATCGTGACCTTTGTTGCCGGCTTAATACCTGCGGCGAGCATGGCCTCGATCGCACCGATGATCATTTCATCATTCGCACCGAATACGGCGTCAAATTTTGGATAGACCTGCATGAGGTTTTCCATAACAGACTGTGCCTTGGAGCGGGTAAAGTCGGCGGTCTGCGAAGCGAGTATCTTCACATTCGAAGCCTTCATCACTTCATCGAACCCTTTCTTGCGATCGATCGCCGCGGAAGACCCCGGTGTCCCCTCCAGCTCGATGACCGTGCCTTTGTTGCCAAGTTTTTCGATAATGAACCTGGCTGCCGCGCGGCCACCTTCCACGTTGTCAGCGCCGACATGGATGAGCACCTTATCGGTGTTCGCCTTGCGGTCGACGGTTGCGACAGGAATGCCTGCCTTCACCGCGGCCTCAATCGCCGGAACCAGGGAATCCTCTGTCATTGGCGAAATGAGAATGCCGTCGACCTTCTGAGACACGAATGTCTCTATGGCTGCCATTTGCTTGTCCGACGCATTCTGCGCATCGATAAAGTTTATCTTTACGCCAAGCTTTGCGGCAGCGGCTTCAGCTTCCTGTTTCATGGTGACGAAGAACGGAAACTGAAGGCCGGGGACTGTCATGCCTATGACGATCTGTTTCTGCGCAAACACAGAAACAGGAACCAAGGCGGTGACCACCAGCGCCACGAGAAAGACCTTTTTCATTGAAGCCTCCTGTTTAAGAAAAAGTTTACATCCTAAGAACGTATTATCCGGTGATTTTTTCCAGCTGTCAAGATTTTTTGATGAAATCATTTGTGCAATCGATTGCACAAATGAATAAAGTTTCATTATAGATCATATTGAAATATTATTATAATTATTTATTTCTCATTTAATTATTATAGCACTCGATCCGTCTTGACAACTTCTGAAATGCGCGGTATCGTTTGTGCAATCGTTATCATGAATCAGGATTGACCATATGCCATCGTTAAAAGACGTCGCAAGGCTCGCAGGCGTATCGACATCCACGGTGTCGCGGGCGATCAACGGAACTATCCGCGTGTCCGAAGAAACTCGCCTACGCGTTGAAAAAGCAGTTCGCGACATGGGCTACAAACCAAACCTAGTGGCCCGAAGTCTACGAATAAGAAGCACAAGGCTCATTGGGCTTGTGGTGCCCGAGATGCAGCACGAAACGTTTATTTCCTTTATCCGTTTTACTGAGGAAGCCGCCGAAGCCAAGGGCTATAATCTCATAATTGGCTCGACCAATTCGGACCCCGACCGCGAAGAACGCTTCATCGAAAACCTCATCAGGCGCAACATCGACGGCATCATATTCTCCCGCGTTTCCGACAAGAGTCACGTGCTCAAAATTCTCGACAGAACGAAAATCCCAGTTGTCATTATCGACCGCACCCTTGAACGAGAAGATATTCCGTCTGTAGTCATGGACAACTACGAAAGCGGCAAGCTTGTTGCGGAGCACTTGCTCTCGCTTGGCCACCGGGCCTTCGCGTGCATCACTGGGCCGCTCGACATTGCGATAAATCGCGACAGGTTGGCAGGTTTTCGAGATACTGTGCTGGCGGGCGGCGGGACCCTAGAAGACAAGTGTATCTATGAAGGCAACTTCAAGTTCGAATCCGGCAAAAAAGGCATTGCGTATCTCCTCGACACGAGGGCGCAATTCACGGCGCTGTGGGCTCAGAACGACTACATGGCAGTCGGGGCGCTCAATTTGCTCTCCGAACGCGGCATCAAAGTTCCTGACGAGATTTCCATCGCGGGGCTCGACAATATCCAGCAGTCGTGGATGATGCGGCCATCGCTGACCACGGTAGCCCAACCGTTCCGCGAGATGTGCACGCATGCGGTCGATATCATAATCGACCGCACCAGCAGACACGACGAGGCCAAAGAAAAAACCCGGGTAATGCTCAAGCCTGAGCTCATCGTGCGGGAAACCACAGGCAGGCCACCAGAACGCAGCGTTCCAGCCGAACAAATCAATGGTGAAAGAAGCCAATAAACATTACAAAGGAGGTATTCTATGGCACACGAAAAGCAGCTCGTCGAACAAGCCTTGAATGAAGGTGGTGGCGTATTCAGGCTCGAGCCCGCGTGGGTTCCGCGCTCGTTCTGCATTCCAGGCAGACGCCTTAAGCTGCATCCAAACGATTATTACGCATATGGTGCAAACCGCGGTGGCATCGATGAACGGTGGTTCGCCTCGACGACCAAGGCAGACAATGGCCCTTTGACCACCCCCTTTGAAGGGCTTTCGTTCATCTGGGTGAATGAAAAACAGCATGTGCTGCTGAAAGATGCGATCGAGCTTGCTGGACGAGAAATTCTTGGCGATGCAATTATGAAAAAACACGGGGGGTGGCGCGCCTATTCGAAATTTTTCGACAATCAGGAACCCCTGCCTCACCACGTGCACCACACCGACAAAATGGCTGCCAATATAGGCCAGATGGGGAAACCAGAGGCCTACTATTTCCCGAAGCAGCTCAACAATCACGGCGGATGGTTCCCGTATACGTTCTTCGGCCTCAACCCGGGCACGACAAAAGACCAGATCAAACAGTGCCTCGCCGACTGGGAGAAAAAGGACAACAATATTCTTGCGCTCTCTCGGGCTTACGTGCTCCAGCCCGGCACCGGCTGGGATGTGCCGCCTGGAATACTGCATGCGCCGGGCTCCCTTCTCACGTACGAACCGCAGCGCGCCTCGGACGTATTTGCCATGTTCCAGAATATCGTCTGGAACACCTACACGCCGAAGGATCTCCTACAGAAAGACATTCCCGACGACAAAAAAGACGATCTCGATTATTACGTGGACCTCCTCGACTGGGAACTCAACACCGATCCGCTCTTCTACGAGCATCGCTTCATGCCTCCAAGGCCTACCAAGCCGCGAGAAGAGATGCGCGCAGAAGGGTACGAGGAATACGACATCGTCTACAAGTCTGAATATTTCTCTGCCAAAGAGCTGACCATTTTCCCAAAGCGCTCGGTGCTCATCAAAGATAAGGGGCCATACGGCGCGATAGTCATTCAGGGACACGGGAAATTCGGCTCGCTCGACATAGAATCGCCTGCCATGATCCGCTTCGGGCAGATGACGCACGACGAGCTCTTTGTCACGGAGCGCGCGGCACGCGAGGGAGTACTGATCGTCAACACGAGCGACACCGACGATCTTGTCATGCTCAAGCACTTCGGGCCTGAAGCCTAAAGGAGGCAGCACGATGCACGGCGCGACGTCTGTTGAACGCATCGCATATTTCGGTCGAAATTCTGTTCTGCTCAGCAATGAAAAAGTGCGCGCAATTATCGATGATCTCGGCGGCATGATGCCCGAATTCAGCCTTAAAAAAGGAAAAGGCGCGGTCAACGCGCACTGGATACCTGATTTTCGAGGGAATTCCGGCGCGCCTTGGTCTTCGCGGCTGCATGGACCATACTGGAAAGCCAATATCCTGTATATTCTTGCCGGCGATTTTCCCTGCAGCCCGAATTTTGGCCCCGACTGTACCGTAGACGGCGTTGAGCTTCCCGCACATGGCTGGACGGCGAACGAGCGGTGGAAGCTGGCATCTTTCGGCACCACGCAGGACGGCAACGCAGCCTACGCGAAATTCACGCTCGAAAGCCCAGATGCGCGCATGCCGCTTTCCTACACAAAACATGACCTCGTACAGGCAGGAAAACCAGCATACTACAGCGTCATGACCATAGAGAACCGTGGCGATGTTCCCATCTCCATAAACCTTGCCAGACACAATACGCTGGGCTCTCCTTTCCTCCAGGCTGGGTGCCGCATCTATGTGAGCGCTGAGCGTTTTTTGACTGCGCCAAAGGACACCGAATTTGACGACACCGGCAGGCTTGCGCAGGGCGTCGAGTTCGACAGCCTGTGCAAGGCGCCAACCCGCGACGGGAAAACGATCGACTTGAGCGTGGTTCCGGGCATGATCGGCTATACTGATTTCGTGACGGGCGCAATCTCTACGCACAGGGCTCTGGGATGGAGTTGCGTGGTCAATCCAGTGCTGAAACTCGCCTATATAACATTTTTCCCTGGCGGCAAGGGGCTGTCAAATGACGAAATCGCGCTCGGCTTCAACGACCTCTGGATGCAGTACGGAGGACGCAATTTTACGCCCTGGGCTCTGCACGAAGGCGGAGCGGACCGGACATTCTGCCTCGGCACGGAGAACGCCGTCGGAGCCTTTGCCAACGGCCTTGCATATTCCCGCGCGCATTCCGAATTGCTTGGCTCGCCCACAATGGTGACTATCCCGGCACGAGGCTCGCGCCGACTCAACTACGGAACGGCGCTCGTCGAATTGGACGATGCGTTGGCGAGCGAGCGCATACTCGATATTGAACCAGAAGGCGACATGCTGGTGCTCAAAGCTGAAAACGCTCACCAGCGAGTACCGCTCGACGCCTCGTTCTCCGGGCTGCGAGGACTCGTATCGCGCCTGTAGCGATGAAAGAGACCCGATCTAGATACCGCTACTCGTTTGGCATATACGAAAAAGCCATGCCCCCGACGCTCGCTCTCTCTGAAAAGCTGCTGGTGGCGGCGAGGCATGGCTACGATTTTATGGAGCTCAGCATCGACGAGAGCGACGAAAAACTAGCTCGCCTCGAAGCATCAGCCCAGTGGAAACGGGAGTTACGCGACGCAGCGCAAGATGCAGGCATTCGCATTTGCACCATGTGTTTGTCTGGTCACAGAAAATATCCTATCGGCAGTGCAGACCGGAGAACCCGCGCGCGCGGCATGGAAATCATGAAAGGCGCGATACTCTTGGCAGCAGACATAGGTATACGAATTATTCAGATCGCCGGCTACGACGCCTACTATGAACCTTCGACAGAAACGACGCAGGCGCTCTTCGCTGAAAACCTGGAGGAAAGCGTAGCATTTGCGGCGCGCCATGGGGTCTGCCTCGCCTTCGAAACGATGGAAACGCCCTTCATGAACACCGTCGAAAAAGCGCTCAGATTCGTGAGAAAAATCGATTCGCCGTTTCTACAGGTATATCCCGATGTGGGCAACGTGACGAATGCCTTCTATGGCGATGTTGCGCGTATCACCGAAGACATTTCGAGCGGCGCAGGGCACGTGGTGGCGCTCCATCTGAAAGAGACGCGGCCTGGCATATTCCGCGAAGTGCCCTACGGCCAGGGGCAGGTCAATTTCGACGCCTGCATTGCTGCGGCTTTTTCTGCAGGGGTGCGGATGTTTACCTCTGAGTTTTGGTTCCAGGCAGGGGCAGATTGGGAGCTCGATATCGAGCGAGCTTCCACATTTTTGAGAGCAAAACTCGATCCCATCAGTCGTGGAGAATGAATATGCACCACTATTTTCTCGGCATCGACAACGGAGGAACCGTTGCAAAAGCCGCTCTTTTCGATGAAACAGGCGCAGAAATAACCATGGCATCCGAAACCGTGCCCTTCTCTTCCCCGAAGCCCGGATTCGTCGAGCGCGACATGCTCGCCCTCTGGCATGCAAATTGCCGAATCATTCGTGAAGTGCTTCAAAACTCGCAGATCCCTTCAACGCACATAGCGGCAGTCGCATGTACCGGACACGGCAAGGGACTCTATCTCTGGGGAAAGGAGGAACATCCAGCATACCCTGGCATCGTTTCGACGGATACAAGGGCGTGGGAATACCCACTGCGCTGGGAGAAAAACGGCACGGCCCACGCCGTGTACGCAAAGACCTTCCAAAGAATACTCGCCTGCCAGCCGGTTTCTCTCCTCGCGTGGTTTAAAGACCATGCGCCCGAGGTCGTCAGTCGTACGAAATGGATATTCGAAGCAAAAGACTTTATTCGTTTCATGCTAACAGGTGAAGCGCAGGCCGAAATTACCGACTATTCTGGCTCAGGGCTTTTGAACATTCGCGATCGGTGTTTCGACCGCGAGCTTTTAGACACCTACGGCCTCAGCGATATACATGAGAAGCTGCCTCCGCTTGTGCAATCCACAGAGCTGTGCGGGAAAATCAGCGCACCGGCGGCCCACGCCACAGGGCTCATGGAAGGAACGCCGGTTGCAGGCGGCATGTTCGATATCGATGCCTGCGCGGTTGCTTCGGGTGTAATCGATGAGCGCTATGTGGGTGTTGTGGCCGGCACCTGGAGTATCAATGAGTACGTGTCCAAAAGGCCTGTCACTGATGGAAGCATCATGATGAACTCACTGTTTTGCATACCTGAATATTACCTGATCGAAGAATCGAGCCCAACATCTGCGGGCAATTATGAATGGTTCATCAATTTCTTTTTAGACAAAGAAAAAAAAGAAGCTAATGAAACAGGAGTGAGCATTTTCGAGCTTGCAGAGCGCATGGCCCGGGACATTGCACCTGAGGAGTGTGACCTCGTATTCTTGCCGTTTCTTTTCGGCTCCAACTATAACCCTGAAGCGCGGGCCTGTTTTGTAGGCTTTTCTGCTCGGCACACCAGGGCACACATGATTCGAGCGGTACTGGAAGGAATTGCCTTCAGCCACAAGACGCACATCGACAAACTGGGTGCTACGCGCACACCGCCTCTTGCGATACGGCTCACCGGAGGTGCAGCAAAGTCGAAAGCATGGGTTCAAATATTCGCCGATGTCATCGGCCTTCCCGTAGAGACGGTCCTTACATCGGAACCAGGAGCCCTGGGATGCGCCATGTCGGCCGCTGTCGCGTGCGGCCTTTACAAGGACCTGCGTGAAGCAGTGTCGCATATGGTAAGGCGTGGTGAGCGCGTTGAGCCTGGTGCCAACGCCACCGAGATGTATCAAAAAAAATACAATATTTACAAGGACATCGCCGATTCACTCGATCACTCGTGGAAAGGCTTCAGCTCGCAAACTCCTTCGACAGAGCTTCCATCATAACCTCGCGAGGCGCATCGAGTCCTGTCCACAGCGCAAAGCCTATGACTCCCTGGTTGACCAGCATACCAAGCCCATCGATCGTCCTTGCGCCGCGCGCCTCAGCCTTTTTCAGGAAGGCGGTGTGCGGCGGGTTGGGAATGACATCGCAGACAACAAGGCCAGGCCTGATTGTCTGATAATCGATATCGGGCAACGCTTCTGTATTTGGGAAAAGGCCGATCGATGTCGCATTGACCAGGATATCCGTATCTTCGGGAATTACGAGCCGCCTGTCCCACGGCAGAAACTCGGCGCGACAGTGCGTCGACTCATTCAGCGTCCGGGCCAGGTCCTCCCCCCGTTTCTCTGTGCGATTCGCAATCACAACCTGCCTGGCGCCGGCGAGTGCCAATTCCACCGCAATGGACCTCGCAGCTCCCCCTGCTCCAAGGAGAAACACCTTCGATCCTGAAATGGGTATTCCTCCTTGCTCTCTCAGCGACCGAAGAAAACCCTTCCCATCGGTATTTTCACCATAAAGTTTGCCATTTTTTACCACAATTGTATTCACCGCACCAATGAGACGAGCATCCGGAGCAATGTCATCGAGATACTTCATGACCTCGATCTTATGTGGGATTGTGAGGTTGACCCCTCGCATACCGAAGGCCACAAGACCAGCCACCGCATCTGCGAGATTTTCCGGCTTTACCTCTATGGTGAGGTAGCGCCAATTCAGTCCACATGCACGGAATGCAGCCTCCATCATGACAACCGTCGGATTTTCTGCCACAGGACAGCCAAACACGCCCACGAGCTCTGCTTTGTAATTGCGATCCAGCATATCAACCTCCACGTTCTCGTGATAATATACTGCGGGTTTTATGCTGAAGAAATCAGGCGGATTGCCACATGCTGCAAATCAGGATAGTCTTCATCGGAAAAGGAACGGTACTATGCTTCAGATGAATGCAACGACCTCAGACGGCGCGCCTGAAAAACCAATGAGAATCTGCGTATTCTGCGGCTCTTCGCTGGGGAATCGCCCGGCTTACACCGAGGCTGCAGTGAAGCTAGGGCAAACGCTGGGAGCACGGGGCATGGTCCTCGTCTACGGCGGGGGAAATGTCGGCCTGATGGGCACTGTGGCCGAAGCAGCCTTGAGCGCCGGAGGGAAGGTCATCGGCATAATTCCACAGCGGCTCTTCGAGCTCGTCGAACAGCAGGAGCTCACCGAGCTTCTGGTGGTGAAAGACATGCATGAGCGGAAGGCCCTCATGCAGGAAAAGGCCGATGCCTTCATCTCTCTGCCGGGCGGCATCGGCACGATGGAAGAGCTTTTCGAGGTGTGGAGCTGGAGGTACATCGGGTATCACCGGAAGCCTGTGGCAATCCTCAACATCGAGCGCTACTACGACCAACTGCTCGAAATGCTCCGCCACATGGTCAGCGAAGGGTTCCTGCACAGAGAAATCTACGAAGACCTCATCGTCAGCGACGATGTTGAGGTTGTCCTGCGCGCCATAGAGGAGAAAGTCGACACCTCAGGCGCCCTGCCGTTTTTGAAGAGACCTGAGCGCAGAGGTTAAAGAGACTGAACCGCACCGACGATGCCTCTTGGACACCGTGGCCTGGCCGCGCGGCTCACGATGCTTTTTCGGCGCTGCGCAGCGCTCAAAGACGCGTCGGGGCCTTTGTTACGACCTACAATGAAGTCTCCGATGGCCTCTGCTGAAAAAATGTCTCGATGAGGGATACTTTGAGATTGAACAGCCTGTCGGTGATGGAGACCTTGTAGATGTGGGGGTTGAGCAGGCGAAGGTATGTGGCGTCGAAGGTCTGCATCCTCTCCTTCATGAATTTCTGGCTCTGCACGATGTCGGGGAGCTCCTGCGTTCGGCTCCCATGGTCCATCACCTTAAAAAGGAGAGGCTCGACGCGCGCAGGCACGATATTGAGGTGGCGCCAGTCCGCGCTCGGGTGGTGGACGAGATATTCGGTGCCCTCTCGGATTTCTTCTTCGCCGCACGAGATGAGGTCAAGCCGTGCCGCGCCGTGCTTGTCGTAGAGCCGCCACAGATTCTTGACGCCGGGGTTCGTCGATTTCTCCGGGTTGTCGGAGAACTTCATGACCGGCCGATTTTCCCCTGCCGGGTCTATGGCCGACAACTTGTAAACCCCTGTAAATGCCGCGTCGTTTCCGCCCGTCACGAGCTTCGTGCCTACGCCCCACGTGTCGATGGGGGCCTTGTCGTCGACGAGGCTCTCGATGATCTCCTCGTCGAGTTCGTTGGAGACGGCGATTTTGGCATTGGGAAGACCCGCCTCGTCGAGCCGCTGGCGAATCATCCGCGACAGATAGTCGATGTCGCCCGAATCGAGACGAACCCCGAAGGTATACCCCTTCTCTACCAACTTTTTTCCTACTTTTATGGCATTGATGATGCCTGATTCGAGGGAATTATAGGTGTCGATGAGGAATACCGTGTTCTTGGGATAGATCTCGGCATACGCCTCGAAGGCCTCGAGTTCGTTCGGGTAGGACATGACCCAGGAGTGGGCCATCGTCCCCAGCACGGGGATTCCGAATTTCTTGCCCGCGAGCGTGTTGGACGTGCCGATGGCTCCGCCGATAAAGGCTGCGCGGCTCGCCGAGAGCGCACCATCTGAGCCCTGGGCCCTCCGAAGCCCGAATTCCATGATCGCGCCGTGTTTCGAGGCATTCCATATCCGCGCGGTTTTCGTCGCGATGAGGCTCTGGAAGTTGAGCACATTGAGCACGAGGCCTTCAATGATCTGCGCAGAGATTAGGTCGGCCTCCACGCGGACCAGCGGTTCCTGCGGAAACACGATTTCCCCTTCGCGGACGGCATAGATGGTGCCCTTAAACGTGAATGTGGACAGATAGTCGAGAAAAGCATCCTCAAAGAGGCCCAGGGTCGAAAGGTATTCCAGGTCTTCTTTCGAAAAGGAAAAACTCTCGAGCGCCTCTATGAGTGTCCCAAGGCCGGCGAACACTGAGTAGCCGCCGCCAAAGGGGTGTCTGCGAAAAAAGTAGTCGAAGACCACGGGCATGGTCATGTGGCGCTTCCAGTAGCCCTGCGCCATGGTCAATTCATAAAAATCGGTAAAAAGGGCGGTTTGATAGTTGCAATTCATTGCATGTATTTCCTTTTTATTCAATACAATTCAGATTTTCGCCAATAATTCGCTCGTCTGGGCAAAGGTGCAGCCCTGCGCTCGCATCTCTTCCTTCGCTCGTGCGACATCCCCGGAATTTGCGTCTATTCCTCTGACGGCGTCCTCCACCACCACGACGTCGAGCCCTACGCGACGGGCATCCAGCGCAGTCGCCTTCACGCAGTAATCGGTCGCCAGTCCGCAGACCAGAACTCTCCGCACGCCGAGCGATGCAAGAAGGCCCGCAAGCCCCGTGGGAGTCACGCCATCATTCTCGAAAAACGCCGAATAGCTGTCGAGTGTCTTCCTCGTCCCTTTGCGCAGGACGAACCTCGCCCTCCAGGTTTGAAGCGCCGGATGGAAGTCGGCCCCTTTGGTCCCCGCGACGCAGTGGTCCGGCCACAAGACTGAAGGAGGCGTCGCGCTTGTATCGAGCGAGAAAGGAGGCAGCGACTTTGAAGACGCAAAAGAACAGTGCATGGGAGGGTGCCAGTCCTGGGTCAAAATGCTGAAAGGGTACTCGGCGAGCAGCGCATTCACCTTGGGGATAATGACGTCGCCATCAGGCACCGCGAGGACACCCCCGGGGCAAAAATCGTTCTGAATGTCGACTGCGATTAAAGCACTTTCCATGTTCTCCTCCCGCAAGATTATCTGCATAAAAATGGTATCGCACTGGAGAACGTTTGAAAACCACCCGCAGGGGTAAAGGACGACTCTTCTACAGAGGAATTTTGACATAGAGGTGTGCAGACGCAATTGAAAATCGTTTCTCTGCCGCCTTGAAATCGCCGGTTCCCGAGGCCTCTACGAGGAGATGGCCTACCTTTGCCGAAGCGCGGACTTTTATCCGCAGGGCATCAGAATCCGAAGGCTTAAGAGGAAACTCGACCGCCGTCCGGCAAGAGAAGGCCCCAAAGGCGACACACAGCGATCCGATAGCCCGATCGAGCGTCAATGCGCCTGCCGAGCCTTGCACAGTGGAGGAGACGTCCTCGGCTGCTTCGTATTCCGAGATGTCGCCGAAGTTCCCATCTACTTCGGAGGCCTTCTCCTGTTCTCGACACGAGGTCTGGAGCGCGAACTCGAGCCCTACTTTAGGCGCAGGGGCTTGAGGTGCAGCGGACTGCGGGTCGGCCGAGCTCACTGCAAGGGCCCCTAGGCTTCGCACATTTAGATCGAACGCGAACTTTCCAAACCACGTGCCTGGTTTTTTGACCACCTCCCAGGAAAAAGATGAGTCAAAGATGAGGATTGTACGAAATAGAACACCCCTCAGCTCCTTGTTCTCTATGCCGAGACGGCCTTCTGCACCGTCCGGCCAATATTTCAATGCAAGAGAATCGGGGAAGGTGCCGAACGACGGAGTCGTTCCTCCTTCGATCTCGGCCGCGCCCTGCTTGGAAAACACAGAGAGGTCAAGCGAAATTTTTTTGACAAAAGGCACCCAGGAAATATCGGCGACATAATCGATCTGAACTAGAGCATCGCGGCTGGAGACCTTGCCTGTGCCCGATACGAAGTCCCCTGCTTCTGCATACAGAATCCCCATCATTCTTTGCCGGGGAGCGCGCCAGGAGATATCCATCCTGCATGCGGCCGCCTTCAGCCAGGCAAAGTCGAAAAAATCGCCGCCGGCTACCTCAAGGCTGGGATATACCTGCGCTCTTGCCAGAAACAAAACACTGGACACGCGATATCCGACAGCTGAGGCGAACCAGGGCCTCAGACGGTGCACAGCTGAACCTTGGCTTCCCTCCCCCCACAGCGCCCCAAGACAGACGATCACGTGTGCAGCCCTCTCGAGCAGCATGTACTGCAGGGCGCCACGGGTGTAGAGTTCATCCCTGGCCAGAAAAAGCGACAGCCGCGAAGAGGCCAGCGCAATGCCTAGGGGATCGCTCGAATTTCCGAGATTTGCGGAACTCAACAACGAGTCTCCGCGGCTCGAAACCACATCAGGCCGCGCCAGAAACCCAGCGGCGTCGCCGATCTTGAGGTTTCCGGCAGCGAGGCTGAGCCCGCCGAACTTCCCTTTCACCGTGAACGAAGACGAACGCAAGGCAGCCCCGTCTAAAGAAAGAGGCGCCGATGCGTTGATGAGCACATCAAAGGGCAACGCCATCGACATATAGGTCCGAGTCCCTGTCGAGGAAACACTGAACGAAATGGTCCCCGACACAGGGCGAAGGGGCTCTCCGAGACCCTTCGCCGCCACGAGGAGCAGCATACATAGCGGTGCCGCACAGCGCAGTATCCTCTGTCCCACATCCATAAGACGCAGGGCGGCGGCCGCCTTGCTTCAAATTTTCTGCGGTTGCATGTGAGAAGGTGTCCCTTGACGCGCGATTTTATATATATTATTTTTTATATATAAAAATCACACTTACAGAGGATACAGGGAGGACATATGTCGGTTGTCATCTATACGACACCCAGCTGTAGCTACTGCCGAATGGCAAAGGACTGGTTCCGTCAGAACGGCATCTCTTTTACGGAGTACAATGTCGCTGCCGATATGCGGCGCGCCGAGGAGATGATGCGCAAATCGGGACAGATGGGAGTGCCCGTCATCGACATAAACGGCAGGATCATCGTCGGATTCAATAAGCCCGAAATAGAGAGGGCTCTCCGCCGCTGATTTTTCAACCCCTCCCCTCCATTGCAGGCTTGCTGCCTTATCCATTACTATGGCCTTCAGCAGCCAGGAGGGGAGCGAGCATGAATCAGGATAAGGTCCGTGAAATTCTGGAAGCCATCGAGCCACCGCCTGCACCTTTTTCTCTTGTGTTCTCGGGCAAGACGAACAAAAAGGTCAACGGGCTCTACAAGCCTGCAAAGGCCGAGATCGTCATTCACAACCGCAATTTCGATTCGGACAACCAGCTCATCTATACCGCAATCCACGAGTATGCCCACCACATTCTGTTTACGAGACGCGGGGGCATGCCCATGCCGAGGCCTCACACCCAGGAATTCTGGGCTCTTTTTCACGAGCTTTTGGAGAAAGCCGAAAGCCTGGGGTTTTACGCAAATGTCTTCGACACTGTTCCTGAATTCGCTTCTCTTACGGCACAGATAAAAGAGCGCTGCCTCGCGGGCAACGGTGCGCTCCTCCTTGAGCTTGGAAGACTTCTCGTGCACGCCGAAGAACTCTGTCGCATCCACCACGCGCGCTTCGAGGACTATGTCGAGAGAGTGCTCGGCCTGCCCAAGAAGACTGCCTCCACAGCCATTCAGGCTCAGAATCTCAGCCTCGATCCTTCGCTCGGGTGGGATGGCCTGTCGCTCGTCGCGTCCATCCGCGATCCACAGGCGCGGGCGAAAGCTGCCGAAGCGCTCTCCACGGGAGCCACTCCCCTCATTGCAAAACGGATGGCGATGCCCCCCGTCGACGAGGGCAGTGATCCGATCGAAACGCTCATCGCCGAACACAAGCGGCTCGAACGCAGCATCACATCGATGACGGAGCGCATGCGCCGCATAGAAGAGAAACTCCACTCAATGGGTGTCTCAGAAATATAGTATCAAAACGTGGCCTAGTTTGATAGAATGCCTCTTCAGGTGGACCTTATGCGGCAGTTCAACGCACTTGTACTCATCAACGAAGCGATTGCACCGACGTGGATGCATTTGGCATTCGAGTGGCCCTCGAATTTGCCGGCCCCTCGGGCCGGGCAGTTCTTTACGGTGCTCCCTGCGATGGTGGAGCTCGGTGCTGGGACCATGCTCCGGCGTCCCCTTGCATTTGCAGGATTCGAGCCCGAAGAACGGCAAAACCGCGCCTCGGCCGCAACAGACAAGGCAATTGCCCATTCAATCTATCAAGTGAGAGGTCCTGGGACGAGGGCCCTGGCATGCCACGTTCCCGGCAGTCTCATCGATGTCATTGCACCGTTGGGCAACGGCTTTCCTCCACCACTTCTGGAAGAGAAGGCCATCATCGCAGGGGGTGGCATTGGTATCGGCCCTGTGCTCTTTCTGGCGGCATCTCTCTCCAAAGAGGCTTCTCGGCGGGGCAAGCCTGAGTTTCAGCTCGTGCTGGGATTCCGCAGTGCCTCGCTCATCCCGCTGCGCGCCGGCTCTGCCGACGACAGCCCCATGGCGTTTCTCTGGAAGGAACTGCTTGCGCAGGCCTTTCTCACCACCGACGATGGCTCTGAGGGCTTCCGGGGAACGGTAGTCGACGCCCTCTCTTCGCTGAGAGACAGAGACGGCTCGTCGAAAGAGTGGCATCTCTATGGCTGCGGGCCAGGGCCGATGCTCGCCTCCCTGGCCAAATTCGCCGATGCCCACCACATCGCTGCACACTGTTCCGCCGAGCAGTGGATGGCCTGTGGGGTCGGGGCCTGCCATGGCTGCGTGCTTCCCGCTACGTCGGGCGGTTTTTTGCGCGTGTGCGCTGACGGCCCTGTCTTTGAGGCGAACCAGATCGACTGGGAGGCGAGCTTGCAATGAACGGCCAAGACACCAAGAGGACTCCTTCCCTCGATCTCGATCTCTCGGTCCGCATCGGGCAGCTTGTAATGTCCAACCCCGTCGGCGTCGCGTCGGGAACCTTCGGCTACGGCGAGGAATACGACGAACTCGTCCACATCGACGCACTGGGGGCCCTCTACACCAAGGCGGTCACCCTTGAGCCGCGACAGGGCAATCCGGCACCGCGCCTTGTAGAGACGCCGATGGGCCTCATCAATTCGATTGGCCTTGCGAATCCTGGCGTCGAGCGGTTTTTGCAGGAAAAACTTCCACTTCTGCGACGCCGCCGTTGTGCGGTCATCGTCAATGTCGCAGGCTCCACCGAGGATGAGTACGCCGCAGTCATAGAGCGCATAGAGGATCACCTCGCGGCCATCGGCCCGAGGCAAGAGGAGCGGTGCGGAGTCGACGGCTACGAGATCAACGTCTCGTGTCCCAACGTGCACCGAGGAGGCATGTCCTTCGGCATCGACCCTGTGCTGATCGAGCGGCTGACCCGGTCTCTCAAAGGGCGTACGGCGCGCCCGCTCATCCTTAAACTGAGTCCGAACGTGACGGACATCGCGGATATCGCGCGGGCGGCCGAGGCAGGAGGCGCAGACGCGATATCCTGCATCAATACGGTGATCGGGATGGTCATAGACACGGAAAAGTTGAGGCCAGCGATCGCGCGGGGCACAGGCGGCCTTTCGGGGCCTGCTATACGCCCCATCGGAGTGGCAGCGACTTACAGGGTGAGCCGCGCAGTCCATATTCCCGTCATCGGACTCGGAGGGATCGCCCGCGCGGACGACGCGATTCAGTACCTCCTCGCGGGGGCCCAAGCTGTCCAGATCGGCACCGCGCTCTTCTCAAACCCCCGCACGCCGCACGAGGTGCTCGAAGGCATCGTCGGGTGGATGCGCCGCCATGCGGTGCAGCGTGTGCGCGACATAAGGCTGATGCTGCAATAGGCTCCAAAAGTCCTGCAAGGGCGCCGCACCTCCGATTGTTAATTTTTCGTCTGTGGGGCTGAAAATTTAACCATTTTTTAACAATTTGTTCACACTGCACTGATATAGAAAGGATACGGTACATCTGCATGATGCAGGAACCTCCAACCCAACCCTCCTTTATTCTCGAGACCAAAGATCTCAGTATTATCTACGCCGACGGCCACGAGGGCGTCAGACACGTCTCCATGGGATTCCAAGCGCACAGCGTGACGGCCATCATAGGTCCTTCAGGGTGCGGGAAAAGCACGCTTCTGCGCGCCCTGAACCGCATGAACGAGCTGATACCCGGCACTCGCACCTTGGGAGAAGTATGGTACAGTGGCCAGAACATCTATGCACCTTCGGTGGATCCGGTCCTGATACGCCGGCACATCGGCATGGTGTTCCAGAAGCCCAACCCCTTCCCCAAAAGTGTCTATCAGAACATCGCGTGGGCAGCAAAAGCGCATGGCTACGCAGGCAGCATGGACGACCTCGTCGAGAACAGCCTGCGCAAAGCGGCGCTCTGGGACGAAGTCAAAGATAAACTCAAAAAGAGCGCCCTTGCCCTCTCGGGGGGACAGCAGCAACGGCTCTGCATCGCCCGTGCAATCGCGCTTCAGCCCGACGTGATCCTCATGGACGAGCCGACAAGCGCGCTCGATCCTATCGCCGCATCCTATATTGAGGATTTGATTTCCGAATTGCGAAAGGACTATACTATCATCATAGTGACGCACAACATGCAGCAGGCTGGCCGCATTTCCGACTATACTGCGTTTATGCTCTTAGGAGACCTGATTGAAGTCGGCCCCACCAAAAAACTGTTCATCGCTCCGGAAGATGAGCGGACCGAGCGCTATCTCACCGGCCGCTTCGGTTGAGGGGAAAAGGGAGGTACCGTATGCCACGGGAAGCATTTGAGCGCTCGATCGAAGAGATCAATGCGCGAATCACCGCGATGGGGGCGGCGACCGTCGATGCGCTTCAGAAAGCTATGTTTGCCTTCCGCGAACGCGACCTCGATTCGGCCAAGAAGATAAAAAAGGCCGACGCTCTCATCGATGTGCAGCAACTAGAAATCGACGACCTGGTCGCGACGACCATGGCCACCCAACAGCCTGTGGCAAAGGACCTGCGCCTGCTTCTCTGCGCCATTCAGATGGCCTCCGAACTCGAGCGCAGCGCGGATTACGCCGCACATCTGGCCAAAGCGACAAAATTCTTCGTGCAGGACCCTCAGTGGCGCCAGACGGCAATGCTCGAGCAGATGGCGAGCATTGGCGCGTCGATGATCACCGACACGGTCAACGCCTTCATCGGAAGGGACGCCCTCCTCGCCCGCCAGACTTCGCTCATGGACGATCAGATCGATCACCTCCACAAGGGCTTGATCAAGGAGATGGTCCTTCTGCTCGGCACGCGCCCCGACGATGCGGAAAAAGTGGCAAAATTCATCCAGGTCTCGGGCTACCTTGAGAGGCTCGGCGATCACATGACCAACGCGTGCGAGTCCATACTGTATATGGTGGAGGGAATCCACGCCGAACTGAACCCGTAAAGCGAACTATGGAAACCATACTGGTCGTAGAAGATGACCGCGACATTGCGCAGATGATTGCGACGAGTCTCGGTAAGGCCGGCTACCATGTCGTGATCCAGCAGGACGCCGAGCGCGCCCATGCGTTTCTGAAAAATGGCGTCGTGTCCGCAATTCTGCTCGACCTCATGCTGCCGGGCATGGATGGATTTGCATTTATCCGAAAACTCAAAAAAGACCCCGCGCTTTCGTCCATTCCCATCATCATCGCCTCGGCCAAAGACGACGACACAGACGTAGTGGCCGGGCTCGAGCTCGGCGCGGAGGACTATATCGTCAAGCCCTTCAGCCTGAAAGTGCTGGAAGCAAGGCTCCGCGCGGTGCTCCGGCGCCACGACTCCGGCGTTCAGGCTGAGGAGAGCAATCCCCGTCTACAGAAGATGGGCATTCTGCTCGACACGAGCCGGCACGAGGTCAGGAAGGAGAACGACATCGTCGATCTTTCCGCGACGGAGTTTTCTATTCTCGAGCTCTTGATGAAGAACCCCGGCAGGGTTTTCTCAAGGGAAAGGCTGATCGCAGAAATCCGCGGCGGCGATGTGGCGGTGACAGAACGTTCTATCGACGTGCACATCCTGGCGATCCGCCGCAAATTGGGCGAAAAAGGCGCCCTCATAGAGACCGTGAGGGGGGTCGGATACCGATTCAAGGACGAATGAAAACCACAAAAGCCACCGCGGTGCATATTCCACTGAGCGCGAGGCGCCTCTTGTTCTGGGAGGTGTTTGGACTCTTCTGTTCTGCGCTGATAGCCTTTTTTATTGCAAATGCTTCCAGTATCGTGCTTGCCCTGGCCGTTTTTCTGGTGCTAAGCCTTGGGCTCTCCGTCGCCCTTTTCGTTCTCCTGAACGCCCTGTACCAGAGGCCGCTTGCCGCGCTCGCATCCAAATTCGCACCCCAGCCTGCTGGCCAGGCGCTGGACGTCCCCGAAGAATTTGCCCAAATAGCGCAAAACCTCAGCCTTGTCGCGGAGAACCTGAACGCTCGATCGCGCGAGGTCTCGGAGCTTGCGGAGCGGCTCCAATCCATCTTTGACGCCACGGAAGAAGCTATCATCGCCATCCGCGCGCCGAACGAGCTTTTGGCCGCGAACACGGCTGCATACCGGCTCTTTGAGCTGCCTAAGGCCACCACACCGACAGCCGAATCGTTCTTTTTTAAGGCGCCACCCATCATCGGGCTCATAGCAACATGCCTCAAAGAAGGCCAGGCTTTTCTCGATCAATTCTCGATATTAAAAGAAAAAAATGAGTTGATCCTCACGGCGAGAGGCAAACGGTTCCGCGTGGGCGGTGCTGACGGCGTCGTCGTCGTGATCAACGATGTCACATCTCTCAAAAAAATGGAGCTACTGAAAAAGAATTTCGTGGCCAACGTATCCCACGAACTCCGCACCCCCGTCCAGATCATCAAAGGATATGCTGAACTCCTCGACGGAGCGGACATACATGAAGAGTGCCACAACTGGGCAAGGGTGATAGGACACCAGGCCGCGCGCATGGAACGCATCGTCGCGGACCTCCTCATGCTGGCCAAGCTGGAACACGATCCAGCCTCTTGGATCGTGAAGGAGAGATTTCCGCTCAAGTCGGTGCTGGCAGAGGCCGTCCGTACCTTGAGGCTTCAGTATAGCGATGCAGGGGCCATCGAACTCGATTGCCCCGAAGACCTGCAGGTGTACGCAAACCCCGGCCTGATAGAACAGGCGGCGTTCAATCTCATGGCAAACGCCGTGCAGCATTCCGGTTCCCACGAAAAGATCCTTGTAAGCGCCAGCATGGAAAAGTCTGACGTTGTCCTGCGCGTGAGAGACTTCGGCGCGGGGATACCTCCAAAGGACCTCGCACATATTTTCGAGCGCTTCTATCGCGCCGACAGGGTTCGCAGCAGCGCAAGCGGGGAAGGAATACCTCGCGCTCCATCGAGCGGCGGTTCAGGGCTCGGGCTCGCCATTGTAAAACACATCGCACTCGCCCACGGAGGAGCAGTCCGCGCCGAGAGCTGGGCAGGAGAGGGTTCGCTCTTCGAGTTCAGATTCCCCAATGTTACAGAAGATGCTGTCGCCGCAGATCGGCCAATAGACCAGTCCTCAGCTCCGCCAACATTCTCCGGACCGGCTCCGAGGCCCAATCAGGATATGTCCAAGGAAGCGCCCTGAACTCCCCGTGTTCAAACACCAGCGTCAACTCGGCATAGATCCCGCCTGCAAGAGGAATGCGGTGCGAGCGGTCCTTGGTGGTGGCGAGGCAGAATCGCGCGGTGCCGAGCATGCCCGGATCGAGGTTGACCTTCCTCAAACCCTGGTCAGCGAGCTTCTGCTCGATGGCATTCGTGGCATGCTTCATTGCTGCCAGACTAGAAGGGTCGATCAGCCGTTCGAAACTCCAGTAGGAGCGAAAGATATGCTCCCCCATTTCGGGGCAATAATAGGTGGTCCACAGGAAGGGCGCCCTCTCCGACCGAAAACATAGAGGACCGTAACACTCGACCATGGCATCCAACGCAGCAGCCTCCGCGTTCTCATCGGACGAGAGCACGCCTACGACGAGACGCTCGGGGATAAACGCTTTTTCAAGTCCCATATTGATTGCCTTCCGCGCTATTTTATCGCATACTTGTGAGTATGAACTCAAGACTTTCGCTGACTGTCCTCGTCTTGGCCATAATCCTTACGCCAGTTTCGGCGCAGGCGCAGGAAACGGAATTCGTCACGGTGTACGGCGCACAACTGCCCGAACTCGATCCTCAGCGAGCGCTTTTTTCGAACGAGGCGCAGATTCATACGGCGCTCTATGAAGGCCTTTTCACGTATGATCCTCAGTCGCTCGAGCCAGTGCGGGCGCTTGCCCAATCCTGGGAACGTTCGGCCGATAAGAAGCTGTACCGCTTCACCATCAGAGAAAATGCACGATGGTCCGACGGAACGACCATCACTGCCGAAGATTTCGTGCGCTCATGGTTCAGGATGCTTGACCTGAATGCAGATTACGCGACCTTCTTCGACGTGATCGCAGGCGCAAAAGAGTACCGCACGGGGCGGGACCGAAACCCAGAGCATGTGGGCATCAAGGCCATAGATCTTCGCACCCTCGAGGTGAGCCTGGTGAGGCCCGTCGCCTATTTTACGCGGCTTCTCTGCCACCAATCCTTCTCCCTCATCCACCCTTCGATGCTGAACGTGAAAGACTGGAGAGCGGCGATTCCCTACCCGGTCAACGGCCCCTACAAGCCGGTCTCCATAACGGACGATGAACTCGTGCTCGCAAAAAATGATCAATACTGGGACGCCCAGAATGTCAGCATCCCCACTCTGCGCATGATGTTCACCGATGACGACGCGTTGGCCACATCGCTCTTTAATACGGGGCACGTGCACTGGCTCGCCGGCCCAGGCACGTATGAGGAGATACTGCTTCAGACCGCGGTGCAAGTTTTCCCCATCTACTCGACGCACTACTGGTTTTTCAACTGTCGATCCGCGCCATGGAACGATCGGAGGGTGAGGCGTGCACTCGCACTCCTTCTGCCGTGGGACACTATCCGCAGCGGCGACCTCTACAGGCTGCCCGCAAAAACGCTCGTGCTGCCCCTGCCTGGATATGCGAAGACAAAGGGCATAGAAAAGGCAGACCGCGAGGAGGCGTTGAAGCTTCTCTCCGAGGCCGGGTATCCAAACGGAGAGGGGCTTCCGGAGATTGTCATCGCCTTCGCCGACTACGAGAGGCCCCGCTCGATCGCCACGTCGTTCAAGACCGAATGGGAGAAGGCGCTTGGCCTGAAAGTCTCACTGAAACCCATGGAGCCTGCCTCGTACTACCAGACTATCGGAAGCCGCGCGGAAAGTAGTTCCTTCACCCTCGCGCACGAGACATGGATCGGCGATTTCGCCGACCCAGAGGCCTTCCTCCAGATGTGGACCAGCGGCGCACCGCTCAACATCGCGGGCTACGACGATCCGGCATACATGGAATCCATGGATCAATCCTACAGCGCTGGCGATGATGCGCGCATGGTCCTCCTCTCGCAGGCCGAGACTGAACTTTTACAAGGCGCGGCCTGCCTCCCCATCTACCACAACTTCGCCGCCTCGGTCATCGACACCGATTACATTCAAGGTTGGTATCAAAACGCCCTCGACGTGCACCCTTACAAGTATTTGCGCTTCGGGACCCCGAGCATCAATCCGAACGTAGCGCGGGCGGGGAGCGCCTCGACCATCGCAAGGATCACGGCGTCCGTACAATAAATTGCAACGTGAGGAAGCATCATGCAGCACAACGATGAGACAGGGGAATTCCTCAAAAGCTTGGGCTTTCCACAGCTCAACATCCATTCGATGAGCCGCCACCACGATTTCATTTCCGCAGGCAAGCGCATCCTCGTCATCGGGCCCATGGGGTCGGGCAAGACCGAGTTTTCGGCGCGTGTCTGGCGCGACAGCCGGATCGCCCTCAAAAAGAAGGGCGCCGCGGCTCGCCTCACGAGTTCAGGCCACGTCGACCGCAGAGACGTCTTCGTCGTGCGTTCGGCCCTCGACAAGAGCCGCTTCCCAGAATATCCCGACGACGCCCTCGCGTACCGCGGGGGGTACGAGCGCTGCGGGGATAGGATCGGCTCGGCGAAGGACTCCTTCAGCCTCGAGATGCTCATCGCCGAAAATCCTGGAGTAGGCACATGGGTCATCGACGAGGCGGCATTTTTCGACGAGCGCATCGCGTATCTTATGAAGGACGAGGCAGAGTCCCGCGGGCTCTGCTTCATATCCCCGACGCTCGTGCTCAATTTTCGCCGAGAAATCTTCAACCAGACCGCAAGGTTGCTCTTAGAGACGGCGACCGACATCGTTCCGCTCACGGCATACTGCGAGCACGAGGAGTGCCTCAAAGATTCGCTCTACACTTACCGCTACTACCTGGTGGACGGCCAGGAGTGCCCCGCCCTGTACTTCGATCCCCTCATCATCATCGGAGGAGACCGCACCAAACACGACGGCCGCGAGCCGAACTACTGCACGCGCTGCGATGAACACCACTACCTGCCGGGCAAGGAATATACGTTCTTTACGCTCAAACCTATGGGGGAGCTGGCTGCACGCGGGAACATTGCCCCCTTGCTCGCGGAGCTGAGCGCAATGCAAGGGAATATCGAGGAGTCTCGCCTCTATGCCTCGATCGAGAGCCGCTGTCAGGATGGATCGGACCGCGAAGTCCAGATGAACGCGCTCAAGGTGCCGCTCATCGCCGAGCGTGCGCTAGTCTATCTCTACGCTGAGCAGAATCTCTTGTCCGAAGAGCAGATGCGGTTCTTCATCTCAGAACTCAGCCTCGATAAGGACTATCTGAGCCAGAGGCTTGCGGACAACAGGCGCCCATTGGAACTTTAACATCGAAGTTTTAAAAGCGGCGGGGGCTTTTTAATGCTGCCTTTCCGTCAGCGCCTCTCTCGCGTACTGTGCGAAGGAGGACGCCTGTGCGGGCGATGCGAAGGCCGCCCTGAAAAAGGTCGGGCTTCCGCCTCCTCTGCCGCCGAGCGCAGCCATCTTTTCTTTTAAGAGCCCTGCGAGGGCCGGAAAACCAGTCTTCTGGCCGACCTGCACCACGACCGTCGAATCGGCCAGAGAGAGGGCTATGGACGCTCTACCGAGGGCTGACGCGGCTTTGACGAGGGCGGTGCCTCGCTCCGCATCGTCATCCTCGAGCCTGAATTCGAGCACAGCTCCCGGCGCGGCGCGCGCAATTGCCAGCTCCGCCTCTGCCTCGGCGAGCAGCTGGACATACCGCCTCGCCTTTCTCTCTGAGGAGGCGGCCTTCTCAATGCTGTCCTCAAGCCGCGCGACCACATCCTCCACGCCAGAACCGAGCAGCAGCGCAGCCTGCTTCGCCTCAGAATATGCCTTACACAAAAGTTCCAGCGCACGACCTCCCGACGCAAAATACACGCGCACCTTGCCTTTGTACCGCTCCAGCGAAAGGATTTTGAGGGTCCTGAGCTGGCCCGTACGATCCAGGTGGGTGCCTCCACAGGGAGACCAGTCGTAGCCGTCGACCTCGACGACTCTGATCACCGCCTCGTCAGCAGGCGGCCTCTTTCGCAGCGTAAATGCCGACAAGTCCTCGGGAGGGCAATAATGGACCCGCACGGGGACATCGCGCTCAATCCAGCCGTCGACCTTCGCCTCGATCTCCGCGAGGGGCATATCCGCCGGACTTTCGGCCGAGACATCGACGGTGCAGTACTCGGTCCCGAGGTGAAACGAGAGCGTATGGATGCCGTAATCCTGCTCGAGCACCGCCGACAGAAGGTGTTGCCCCGTATGCTGCTGCATGTGGTAATGTCGACGCTGCCAATCGATGCAAAGGTGCACACGGGCACCGACCCACAGCCCCTTTGCTTCCAGCACCGCTAGGCCGCCCTCAGCGCCCGCAGAGATGTCTACAAAGTGCCAAATGCGCCCATCAATCTCCTGTACATCGACGACGGGCACCCTTTCAATGAACCCCAGGTCGGGAGGCTGCCCTCCGCCCTCGGGATAGAAGATCGTCGTGTCGAGCTGGACGCGGGCCTGCCCCCTCGGATCGTCCACCTCTATCGCCGTGATTACAGCCTCCGCCTCAGAGAGCCAAGGGTTTTTATAGAAAAGCCTCTCATCGAGCGCGCGAGCATTCATTGCATCATCCTTTCATGCCGGCGAGGCACCTGTCAGCCTCGCGCCTTCTTTATCGTCGAGCTGGCGCCCCTCCTCGTACTCGACATCTTCTTCCTCGAAGGGCTGATCGGGGACATAGACGGGCCGCACGATGCCGTTCTCATTCTGTACCCGGATCGCAATCGTCTTGGTGACGCCCGACTCCTCCATCGTGACGCCGAGGAGCGTATCGGCGCATGCCACGGTCTTCTTGTTGTGGGTGATCACGATGAACTGGCTGGTAGTGCCGAACTCCCTCAGAAGATTCACCAGCTGAATGATGTTGGCTTCATCCAAGGCCGCATCGATTTCGTCAAGAAAACAGAAGGGCGACGGCTTGACCATGTAGGTCGCGAAGAGCAGCGCGATCGCGGTGAGCGTCCGCTCCCCGCCCGACAACAGCGATATATTCTCAAGCTTTTTCCCAGGCGGCTGGGCGTAGATTTCGATGCCGCTCTCAAGCACGTGGTCGGAATCGAGGAGGCGGAGCTCGGCCCGCCCTCCGCCGAAGAGCCTGCGGAACATATTGTGAAAATTCTTCTTGATTCTGTTGTAGGTATCGACAAAGAGCTGTGCGCTCTCGGTGCGGATCTCGTCGGTGATGCGCACCAGGTCCGCGCGCGCCTTCACCAGGTCCTCATACTGACCGTTCAAAAATTCATAGCGCTGCCGGACTTCATCGAATTCTTCAGGGGCCATGAGATTGACGGATCCGAGCGAGGCCAGCGACGATTTCAGCGACGCAAGCTCCTCCCTGATCTCCGAAAGCGGTCTGTGGATTTCGTACATCCTGGTCTCGTACGCCGAAAGGTCGCGCGAATAGAGCTCCGTAAACGTGTCCTTGATGTTTCTAATCTCGGTCTCGTTCTGCGCGACCGCCATGTGGAGGTCTTCTAGTTCCTGCTGTATCGTCCGCAATTTCTGCTCGAGCTCGGAGGACTCCTTGCGCTTCTCCTCGAGGTCGGCAGTGCGTTGGCCGATAGTGCGTTCAAGTTCCGCCATCTCCGCCGAGAGGCGACGGCCCCGCTGCTCAATCTCGGCGATTTCTTCATCGAGCGTCTCGAGCTCTTCCTCCAGCTCGCCCTGGCGGCGCTGTTCTCCGGCAAGCTCGTTTGCGATCTCTCGACGGTAGGCTTCCTGGCCGGCAATCTCTCGCCTCAGCACAGAAAGGGCATCCTGGGCAGCCTCCATCTGGGCCTGAATCTTAGCCTTTTCGAGCCGTGCCTCTTCGAGGGTCTTCCGGTAGGTCTCGATTTTTTTTGCGAGCTCGCCATTCCGCACCGAGAGCACCTGATTTTCTGCATCGATCGCCTTAAGCCGCTCGGCGTGCGCCGCAATGGCCGCATCGATGCGCCGCTTCTGTGTCATCACGCCTTCAGGCGCGACAAGTTCGTTGAGAAATCCCGGCGAGACGGCGACATAGCGCAGAAAATCCTCTTCCAGCGACTTCGACTGCAATGAGAGCTCCCGCAGATCGGCACAGAGATTCTCGATCGTTTGTGCGCGCTCCTCGGCCCGCAGCGAGGCTGCAGCCCGCGCATAGTCCTGAAGCCTGTCCGCCCGAGATGCCGCCAAACGCGTAATGTCATTAATTTTTTGTCTGATCTGCCCCTCGAGCTTCTGCCGCTGTTCGATCTGGGTTTCGGACTGGCGCAGGCGCTCGTCGACGAGCTGGGCTATCCTCTCCGTAATCGTGTCGAGTTCGTGGCGCAACTGCGCGGTCTTTTGGCCTATTTCCTTCGATTCTTCGGCGTTGTGCCTGATGCTTTCCTCATTGGTCTTCACCGAAAGGGCTGCGGCGGAGATGTTCTGGTCGAAGGTCTGGATGTTGGCCTCGACATCACGAATCCGTGCCCTGTAGCCCGCATGTTCGGCCTCTTTCTCTCCTTCTTCATCGCGGAGGGACTCGATCTTCGCGGCGATGGTACGATCCCGGCCCTGGAGCTGCTCGATCTTCGTCTTCAGCTCGCGATGCCGCTCCGCGAGGAGCGCCTTCTGCTTCTCCTTGCCGTTCTTTTCCACTGCAAGCCCGTACAAGAGCTTCTGCATCTCGACGAGTTTGGCCTCGAGCTCGTTGACGAGATCGAGCCCCTCCGACATCGATGCGCTCATGGCGTCGATGCGCTGCACGAGGGCTTCGCGTTCCTTCTTCTTCTGATCGAAGGACGCGCTGCTGCGATCGCGTTCTCGGACGTACTGTCGCAGACGCACCAGGTAGAGGTCGAGCTCAGTCTCGAATATTTTGTCTTTTAACTGCCTGTACTGAATGGTTTTTTCCGCCTGAACCTTCAGGCTCTCGTAGGAGTTTTTAACTTCCCGGACGATGCCCTCGATCTGGCGCATGTTCTCTTCGGTCTTCGCGAGCTTGAGCTCTGCCTCGCGCGCGCGGACCTTGTGCTTCGTGATGCCCGCCGCCTCTTCGAAGAGATAGCGCCTGTCCTCCGGCTTGGACGACAGTATCTGGTCGATGCGCCCCTGTTCCATCACCGAATAGGCCGACTTGCCGATCCCCGTATCCCAGAAGAGTTCCCGTACATCCTTCAGTTTCGCCAGTTTGCCGTTGATGAAATATTCGTTTTCGCCCGAGCGGTAGAGCCGTCGCTTCACTTCGATCTCGGGCACATCGAGGGGGAGCGCCCCTCCTTCGTTGCCGATGGTGATCGCCACTTCCGCGACCGACAGAGGCCGCCTGTTCTCCGTACCGTTGAAGATGATGTCCTCCATCGATTCGGCGCGGAGGCTCTTCGCCGACTGCTCTCCGACGACCCACTTTATCGCGTCGACGATATTGGACTTGCCGCAGCCGTTCGGCCCGAGCAGCGCCGAAATTCCCTGGGAAAACTCGATGCGCACTCTGTCCGCAAACGACTTAAATCCGAATATTTCAAGGCTTTTCAAATACACAAAGCATTTCCTTTCGAATCAAATAAAAAGCACCCGCAGCAACGCGCCGGCGCACTGCAGGTGCTCTATCAGAGCGAGTCAGGCCTATTGATCCTGCCGGATCAGTAGCTCATACGCCTCATTCGCCGTTTTGCAGTTCAGAAGCCCATCTCGTAGCTCCACCACCTTGAGCCGCGCGGAAAAGAACGAAAGCGTCTGCAGGTAATATGCATGCTGATTATACGCCGCAGCGATCATGAATAGAAGTCGCACGGGCACGTCGTCGAGCGTCTGGAAATCGGTGATATCGCACTTCGAAATGCCAATGGAGATCGCCAGGTCCGTCACGGAGTTCAGACGAACGTGGGGAATCGCGATACCCTTGCCGATCGCGGTGCTCATGAGCTCTTCGCGGCGAAGGATTTCCGATATCAATTCCTGCTTGTTCTTGATCTGAGGTGCCGTGGAAAGGTTTTCGGCGAGTGCAATCAGAGCATCGCGCTTCGAGGGGTAATTGAGAAACAAAATGCGATCAGGCGAGATGATGTTCTGAATTTTTACGCTGCTGATGAGTGCTACTGGCCGATTTGAAGAAAGGCGCTCATTGACCCACCGCTCGATTTCGCTCTTCTTGAAGCGCCAGACGGTACCGATCTTGCCGGAAGGTATCTCACCTTTCTGCGCCCAGTCGTACACGGTTCGTTCGGATACTCGCAAGTATTTCGCCACTTCTTCAATGGTCAGGATATCGTCATCCATGCGGTACGCCCCTCCGACTTGAAATTTATGACATATTATTGAATCTTGTTGTAAGGTCTGTCAAGTATTGGAAAATAGTATTTTTTACTCATCATCGCTCGCCTCCTTTTCCCACGACTCGAGGAATACGTCGACCGCCTTTGAAGGAAAACCTTCATGCTTCAAATGTGCCCGCAGCAGCGAATACTGTTCGCTGAAAGACAACAGGTGTGGCTCCGCATCAGCCCCGGTCCCGGGCCTCTGGGAAAGATCGTGTGGCCGGCAGTGTCTTCGACCGATTCCGCGGCCGCCGCGCGGAAAACGCTGCGTGCGTCTCAGCAGCGCGACGCAGCTTCTGCGGATCGCCTCTTGCATTTCGTCCTCCGCGAGGGAGGCAAAACCGTCGGCGAGTATCGTTTTTGGGTCTTCGAAGAGGCCTATGCGAGGCCACGCGAGCGCCTTTATGCGGTCCGGGCCCTGCCCCTTCCTCACCATGTGAGACCGCACGAGCATTGCGACATAGCGGCGGTCATCGACACAGCGCTGGTCGCAGAGCCACTTGAGGCAGGTGTGGGATATCGCTGGTTCATAGCCTTTATTCAGCAGTTTTCCATACAGCTGCCTTGAACCCTGTTCGGCGCGCGAAAGGATCGAAAGAGCCTCCTTGCGCGCACGGTGCAGGGCATCGAGGCGGCCAAGCGCGGACACCGCCTCTTCGTCCAAGGTCTCATCCGTCATGAGCGTGACTGGGCTCGACCCCTCAGCGACGACAAGCGTCCGAACGCCATGGTCGAAGAGATAGCCCAACAGCTCGGCGTCCTTGGCGTCGAAACGAAACAGAAGGCCTCCGGAGAGCGCCACTTCGAGCGTTCCGGAGGCCTTTTCGCGAACGGACTCGATCCGCACCGCCATAGGTCAGCGCTTGGAGAACTGGAATCTCCGGCGAGCGCCGCGCTGGCCGTATTTCTTGCGCTCCACCATGCGCGGGTCGCGGGTCAAAAGCCCATTGGCCTTGAGCGATGCGCGGTTTGCAGGGTCTATCTGCGCAAGGGCGCGGGCAAGCCCGTGGGTGCAGGCGCCGGCCTGGCCCGTGGGGCCACCGCCGATGACCGTGATATATGCATCGAACTTATTTTCGCTGGCGGTGACGAGGAGAGGCTTGCGGACCTGTGCGACGAGACTCTCGATCGTAAAATATTCTTTGAGATCCCTCTGATTGATGATTATCTTGCCTGAACCTTCACGGAGAAACACCCTCGCAACTGCGCATTTGCGGCGGCCCGTACCAATACCAAGGTTGATGTTCTTGACCATTTTGTCTTCCTTCCCTCAATCAAAGATCGATCGCCATCGGCATCTGCGCCGCATGCGGATGATTCGGACCGGCGTATACCTTCACATTCTTGAACAGCTTGCGGCCGAGCGGCCCTTTGGGAAGCATGCCGCGGATCGCTATCTCCATGGGAGAAACGGGATTTCGATCAATAAGCTCAGCAAAATTGAAGCCCTTGATGCCGCCAGGGAACCCCGTGTGGTGGTAATACATCTTATTCTGGCGTTTTCGGCCAGTCACCACGACCTTATCGGCGTTGACCACGATGACGTAATCCCCTGTCTCCTGACTCGGGGTGAATGTCGGCTTATTCTTGCCCCTTAAGATCGACGCGACCTTGGCCGCAACACGGCCGAGAGGCTTGCCGGCAGCGTCGATGATGTACCATTTGCGCTCAGCCGTCGCAGGAGTTACAAATACAGTCTTCATGTATGTATACCTTCACCTTATTGTGGAGTATTCAAAAAATGCGCGTGCATATTCCCACAGATTGGGAAATCTGTCAAGCATCTCTATATGATATGCAGGTTAGTCCTTCTTTTCCTCATTTCCTTCTTGCCCATTTTCCGATTTTTCTTTTTCCTCTTCTTTCTTCTCTTCAATTTTGTCTTTTATGTCCGCAATGCCGATGAATACTGCCAGAGCACCGATTAACACAGCGAGAACAGGGAGCGCGCCGCGGAGAAAGGCGAGGACATCATTCCACCAACCCAGAATTCCAGGCAGCACCATGAGCACCGCCACGATGATAAGTCCAATACCAACCAGCAACGCAGTCATTTCATTCTCCTTCGTTCGTATCAATTTTTTAGCGTTCGTCCCGAGCAGACGGATTCTTTGCGAATTCACTATACCATACGTGCCAGAGCTCCGCAACGATCTCCGGTATGTGCCCTTGCCTCTCGCTACCTTTAAAGCTATAACCAAGGCATGGTCCCGCTTCATTCCCTGGTTATGTACAAAACGAAACCGGCCATCGTGCTCTCCTGCGATGCCGACAGGATTTTGATCCGTGGGATCGAGGGAGAAGAGCGGCGCGTCAGGCCCAAGGACCTGATTCTTCTCGGGGCAGGCCCCATCAGCGCCTTTTCTGAGGGGCAGCCTTCGAATGAAGCGCTGGAGGCTCTCGCATTGCTCCAGGAAGAGCATCCTGAGGGGCTTGCGCTCATCGGCTGGAGAGAATTCGCAGACCTCGCGTGGGGCGACGCACAGGCTGAGCACATCGTTGCGGCGTGGCGCTCGCTTCTTGGCAATCCGGCAGTGGAAATTCTGGACGAGGGCATCCGGATCCGCAGCCGAGACGAGCATCAAAAATTGCTCGAAAGAGAGGAAAAAAAGAAAAAGGTCGCCGAGAGCAAGACGGCATTCATCGACGCATTCCGTCGCGCCTGGAAAAAGCGCGACCCCACGCTCATCGACAAAAATCCGTTGTTCCAGCCTTTTTTCGAGGAGCTTGCCAGGTGCGCGCGCGGCCTCAGCGAGGAAAGTCCACTCGCCCGAGAGCTCGGAATCAAAACGACGCCTCAGGCGATCCACGAAGCGCTTCTGGCAACGGGCTACTGGAACACCACCTTCAACCCATGGCCCGAACGCAACGGGTGCATCCTTTCCCCGCCTCCTGCGCCCGAGATCTTCGACGAGAGGTCTGAGCTTGAGCTGGAGAGGCTCGATCTGCGAGGGCTGTCTTCCTACGCCATCGACAACGCGTGGTCGAACGACCCCGACGACGCGATCTCCTTCGACGGAGAGAGGATATGGATTCACGTCGCCGACCCTGCATCGATACTCTTGCCGACCTCCAAACTCGACGACGAAGCGATGGCGAGGGGCTCCACGCTCTACCTGCCGGAGCGAACGATTCCGATGCTACACAGTTCGCTGGTGCAGGCCCTTGGCCTCGGACTTACCCCCGAATCTAAGGCGCTGTCCTTCGGCGTAAGGTTGAAGGAAGACGGCAGAATCGCTGATACCCTGATCGTCCCAAGCGTGGTGAAGGTCGAACGGCTCACCTATGAACAGGCCGACGCCATGCTTGAACGCGACCCCGTCCTGCAGAAACTGCAAGTCTTGGCTGAGATTCGGGCAGGCCTGCGACGCAGTCAGGGCGCCGTGGACATCGATTTTCCCGAAGTTGCAATCAGGGTCAAGGATGAGGAGCCGATCTTTTTACGCGTACCCCAGACGCGCTCGGCCCGCCTGGTGCAGGAGTTCATGATCCTTGCAGGCGAGGCCGCTGCGCGCTGGGCCTACGAACGGAAGCTCCCCTTTCCCTTTGCGTCGCAGGATGCTCCTGTCTCTGCGAGCCTTGCGGGCTGTGGGCAGGGGCCATCCAAGAGTCTGGCGGAGAACTACGGCCGTCGCCGCGTCATGAAGGCCGCCATCATAAGCACCTCCTGCGCCGCCCACGCAGGCCTTGGCTTGTCCTTCTATTCGCAGGTGACGAGTCCCCTGCGGCGCTATCAGGACCTCCTTGCTCACTACCAAATCCACGCCATGCTCGCAAAAGAACGAGGGGCAATGCACTCTAGCTGTGCGACGGACCCGGCCGTCCCCCTCGATTCCGAGACTTTGAGCGCGCGCCTCTACTGCTCAAGCCAACAAGCTGCGAAAAACCGCCAGGCAGAGAGAGATTCTCGCGTCCACTGGACGCTGGTCTACCTCGGCCGGCACAAGGACTGGAGAGGCCATGGGCTCGTGCTCGACGCTTCCTCCGAAAACGGCCAGATTTTCATCCCGGAATTCGGCTACGAAGTACAGATGCGCCTTCCGCGGGGAATAAAGCCAGACGAGACACTCATGCTCGCGCTCCGCCGCGCCTCGATTCCTGAACTATCCGCAAGCTTCGACATTGTGTCAAAAAACGATTAATTTGCGGGCTTCGCCTCTCTTTCCAGACGCTCTCTCCTTGACCAAGGAATAGTATCGATATAGCTTTAATTTACATGTCGTCTGAAGAAATTCGGCTTTGTGCAATCATGCATGCGGAGATCGCCAACCCAGATACACTTCTGTCGCGCGGCACGCAAGAGGCGCTCGCCGCCTTTGCCCAGTTCCGCGACGCTGTCCGCGCTGAAAGCGAAGCCAAGGGCGGCAGATTTCTCGAGTCGCTGCGCGGAGAAGCCATCGCCATCTTCGACACATCGTCTTCCGCCATCAACGCCGCCATCGAGATTCAAAAGAAAATAGCCCGACATCTTCAGGCGAAAATAGGCATCAACGTAGGAGAAATCCTCTTCACCCAACATGGCGCGATCGGAAGCGCGGCAGACATTGCGGAAGAGCTGGTGCGCGCGGTGCCTTCCGGAGGAATCTGCGTATCGAGCACTGCCCTGCACGCATCCCCCTCGATTCAGGGCAGGACAGTCCCCGTGCGGCTTGAATTGCCCAACGGAGGAAACATAGAAGCGTTCCGCATCGAAGCGTCGGATGCGCCAGAGGCACAGCAGTCCGAAGCCGCCCCGGCGGCAGGGCTGGCTTCAGAAAAAAATACGGCGTGTGAACACGGAGCCACGCCTGGCCCTTCGTCTTCCAGCGATGCCCCCGCAGGCGCCCCTCCCCCAGTCGAAGTCATAAGGCGCCAAATATTCGAGGAAATAAAAAAGACGGGCAGACGCCCATCGGCGGACGAGGCGTGGAAAGCGTTCGGCAACTACGGCCAGGACGCCTGGGATGTCATCTCACGCCTCACCGAAGCAGGCGTCATCCGCGATACAAATCACAGAAGACACGCGAGACATGAGCACAGGCACGACGAGGTGGCCGCCCACATCGAAGAGGCAATCTCCCAAAAAATCTCGGCCAGATTCTCCGAGGGCTTTGCTGCGTACAAGGAGGAGCTCTCCAAGACCGCCGAGAAACTCAGCGCATCGATTATCCCTTCGATCTTCTCCTTCCTGGGAATCAATGGCCTCCTCTGGTACATCAATGTCACGTATGCACAAGAAACCCCATGGGCCGCTCCCGTCACCGCGATGTGGTTTTTCGGCATGCTGCGTGGCTTTGCACAGGCAGCCCAGTCGCGCCGCATGGCCCGCGAGGCGGCAGGCATCGCCACCCTCGACGCAGACCAGCTGAAAGAGTACAAGGCCATCAACAAAGAGCGAACAAAGTTCCTGAGCCGCTTTTTCAGCTTTTTCAGCGTCTCTTCGCTCTTGCTCTTCATCAATCTCTTCTTCTCGCCGCAGTCGCCGTGGTTTCTCGTTCCTGTCGGTTTTCTGGGAGTGAACCTTCTGGCGCGCTCGATCGAGTACAGGGTGAAGATGCCTTCCAGGATCAGGCGCTTCTTCCATGCCCTTGGACCGTCCATGGGACGAGTTTCAGACACTTCATCGACGGCTGGCGTACATGCTGCGAATACTGTCCCCTTGGGAGCCTACGCCGACATTTACGCCCAGGCGGCGAAAGACGCAGAATCCTGCCTCGATGCATTCAAGAAAATCAGCCCAGACGAGATGCCAGAGGCTGAAAAATCGGTGAAGGCAGGCATGGACCAGATTCTGCTTTTGGCATCGACGCTCAACGAGCTGGACGGGCTCATCGCAACCATGCCGATCAAGGAACTCGAAAAAGATCGCGCGGCAATCGAAGTCAAACGACAGAGCGCCTCCCCCACACTCTCGGCCGAGTACGATAAGAATATCGCCGAGATCGACGCGCAGCTGAAGGCCCACCATTCTCTTCTGGAACGCAAAGAGGGCCTCGAACTCAAACTCCACTCGCTGTCGAATCAGTTCAGACAGCTCGCCCTCGACCTCGCCTCCGCGCACGCCGCCGACGCCCAGGCAAAACTCGACCAACGGCACGCCGCCCTCGAAAAACTCAGCAAGAAGGCAGAGGAAATACGTCTCACCATCGAAGACATGCACACGGGGAGCGACGACTGGCTTTCGACGGAAATAGAAAAACTTTCCCGGAACCAGGTCTCACAGAACGGAGCATAAGCAGGTATGATCCGCTGCGGATGAAGCCGTCTCATGACTATTTTATTGCGCCTGCGACCATTCCCTTGACGATATATTTCTGGGCGAAGAGAAAAAAGATGATCACGGGGACCATCGCCATCAAAATCGCAGTCAGAATCAAATCCCACTGCTTCACGAAGGCTCCCGCAAAATTCGACACCGCCAGCGGGATGGTCATGACGTCGTTGCCCTTGCCGAGCACGAGGAGTGGCAGAAGGTAGTCGTTCCATATCCAGATGCCGTTCAGCACGAGCACCGTGGCCTGAATCGGCTTCAGGATGGGGAAAATGATCTTGAAGAATATCTGGTGCCTGTGGCACCCGTCGATCGTCGCAGCCTCTTCGAGCTCCAGAGGAACGCTCTTTATAAAGCCGTGGAACATGAAGATCGACAGGGGGGCCCCAAAGCCGATGTAGCTCAGGATGATCCCCTGATACGTGCGAAGAAGCCTCACTCCCGTCGCCATCGTCACGGTGCGGAACCAGGACAGAAGGGGGAACATGACGATCTGAAAAGGAATCACCATCGAGGCCACGAAGATGAAAAAAATGACCGAAGAGGTCTTCGTCTTCGTGCGCACGAGGGCCCATCCTGCCATCGCTGAGAACAGATTGATGAGGACAAGAGAAATCACCGTGATGATCACGCTCGAAAGCAACGAGCTCGGATAGCGCACCGATTCGCTCGTCCAGATTTTGACGATGTTGTCGATGATGTTGCCCCACCGACTCGGCAACGCGAGCGGATACTGCGTCACCTCGAAGGATGTTTTGGCAGAATTGATGAACACGAGGAGGAAGGGAAACAGAAAAAGAAGGAAAAGCACTGCCGTGACGATCTCCGCAACGATCGAACCGGGTCTTCTTGGGTGGATGCCCTTCATAGTTCGATCTCCCTTCTCTTGTTCACGTAGACCTGGATGATCGAAATGATCGCCAGCACTAGGAAGAACACGAAGGCTCTCGCCTGCGCTTCAGAGAGCTTGTTCGAGATGAAGGCCGTATTGTAGATATTCAGCGCGAGCAACTCCGTACCCAGAATGGGCTTGCCCATCAGCATGGTCGAAGGACCTCCGCTCGTGAGGGAGACGTTGACATCGAACTGCTTGAACGAGTTGACGAGCGTCAGAAACATGGTCACGGTGAAGGCCTGTGCGCACAGCGGGATGGTGATCGACTTCAGCCTGATCCATTGACTCGCGCCGTCGATCTTGGCAGCCTCGATCAGTTCCTGCGGAATGTTCTCGATCGCCGCGACGTAGATCATCATGATGTATCCCGCATACTGCCATGTGCCGACGATGACCATCGCCGCGAGCGCCGACGTGTTCTTGCTCAGCAAAAGCTTGTCAGGGTCGGCCAAAAAACCGAGGCCAGGTATCAGCGTGCCCAGCGAAGGGACGGCGTTGTTGAAGATAAATTGCCAGATATACCCGAGGATGATTCCGCCGATGAGGTTGGGCACGAAAAAGCCCACGCGGTAGACGTTCTTGAACCTGAGATTGCCCGTCACGAGGAGGGCGAGCGCGAATGCGACCACATTGATCGCGACCATGTTCAGAATCGTATACACAAACGTGATCCCGAAAGAATAAAGAAATGCAGGATCTCTCAGACTATCGACAAAATTCTTGAGCCCCACAAAGCGCAGGGCGTTATCGGCCCGCGCTGAAGATGTCCAATTCGTAAATGCATAATAGGATCCCAAAAAGAAGGGGATTACCATGACCATGATGAAGGCGAAGAGCGCTGGTGCCAGAAAAATCCAGAAAACAAGGGTAGATTCAGCCTTTTTCGTCATACCCGCTCCTTTTCCCAGCCTGAGAAGAAACAATAAAAAGCTGGGCCGCCTGCATTCTATCGTAGCTGGTGCAGGCGGCCCTCATCAAGCGGCGATCGGAACTTTCACGGACTTCACCACAGTGGATTGCACAGCGCCGGCTTATTTCTGTGCGTTGTCCTTGAATGCCTTCGTCATGAGCTCGACGAACTGGGCCTTAGAAATCTTGCCTGCCGCAAACTGGTTGTAAATCGGCGTGAGCACCTTGTCCCTGAAGTCGCCGGAAAAATAGTACTGGTTCCAGCTGTACACCTTGCCGGCCGCGGCCCACTCCTGGACCGACTTCGAGAGCTGCCCATCGGGGTTGAGATTGACGCCCGAGAAAGCTGGGATCATCCCCGCCTCCTTCACCATGTACTGGTTCCCCTCGGGGGTGGTCACGAGGTCATTCAAAAACTTCTTCGCAAGCGCAACATTCTTCGATTCCTTGTTGATGGCATAGAACGATGGAGCCGCGACGAAGATGCCGTCGGTGACCTTCTTCATCGAGCCATGGGGGGCGAAGCCCATCTTGAAGGTGGCGTTCGCCGCTTTCAGGTTGGGGTCGACCCAGTTGCCCTGGTGCAGAAAGACGGTCTTTCCTGTGGCGAAAGCGCCGACCTGGGCATCATAGTTCCCCGTGAGCAAGATCGTCTTGTCCGCATACTTGAAGAGCAGCTCGACCCAGTCTGCATATTCCTGCAGGCGCTGTGCGTCGACCTTCCCTGCGAGCAGATCGTTCGTGACGGAGAGGTCCCCATAGGGCAGACCATTGGAGAGCAGAGAATTGAAGTTGTGGTGTGCAGTGACCCAGCCCATCTCCACCGAAGCGGCCATCGAGACCACCGCATTGATACCCAGCTTGTCCTTCATCGAATCGAGCTTCTCGAAAGCCTTCTTGTATGCGTCGTAGCTGGTGAGCGTCTTGGGATCGATGCCGGCCTTGGCGAGCAGGTCTGCATTGTAGGCCATTCCCCAGCCTTCGACCGCGACGGGGAAGCCATACACTTTGCCGTTGTATTTGAACGCCACCGAAGTCTTCGAGACCCATGGCTCCTTCGAAAGGTCGAGGATGAGGCCTTCCCACTCCTTGTAGGACTCAAGCCCATCGAAGGCGAAGATGTCGGGCATGTCGCCAGCCGCATAGTCGGCCTTGAGCTGAGGCCCCATGCCTCCGGATGTACCACCGATAGACTTGACCACGACCGTGACGCCGTTCTTCTGTCCCCAGGCCGCAGCATAGGCCTTGAGCTGGGCATCAATTTCAGGCTTGTTCTGCATCAGGGTGAGTTTCCCCGCACCAAAAGCTGCCGACACCGTCAGCAGTACCATGAATACCAATGCAATTCGCTTCATACTGGATACCTCCTCAAATGCTTAACCGGTTTAATTATGGTAGCACAAAATGCCGTATTGTCAAGGACTGAATGAAAAGAATGGTTTTGGGGTATGGCCCAGGCGCGAGTCGAACGCGCGACCTGCTGCTTAGGAGGCAGCCGCTCTATCCTACTGAGCTACTGGGTCGAAAGAGTACCAGGAACATTAGCTGAAAACCACAGCCTCTGTCAATGTACGGTTGCAATATTGACCTAGGTGTGGTGCGGCGCTATGCTTTTTGCCACCATGAAACTCTGGCTGAAATATGCGTTTGGCATCCTCATGGGCGCAATACTGTACATCGCGCTTCCGCCCAGCATGGTGCACGGAACACCTGCGATATCTTTTCTCGCGGAGATTTCTCTCAACATCGGCGGGTATGCGCTGATTCTGACGCTCGCCGCGGGTATTCCTATCTCGGTATTCAGGCTCTCGGAGTCGCACCGATTCTCCAAAACACTGTCGTCTGGAGTCGTCTTTTTTGCCGCGAGTCTGGTCGTGGCGGCCGGCCTCGGCCTGGCAGCCGCACTGATCTTCAAGCCGGCCCCCCTGCCCCTCATATCGGACAGCGGTGTCATACAGCCGCTCAGCCCCCTCGATATGATCCGTTCCATCTTCCCTGCGAGCATCTTTTCCTCTTTTTCTGGCTCCGCAACATGGTTTTTGCCGCTGGCGCTCTTCATGCTGGCGTTCGGGCTCGCGCTCTCCCACGATCCTGTGATGTCGCGGCCTCTTCTTCCAGTGCTCGATGTCATTTCGCGCGCCGCATACCTCATCAATTCCTTTATTTCAGAAATAGTGGGGGTCCTCCTCATACCCATATCCCTGTATCGGCTGCTGGAATTGAGAGATGTTGGGAGACTCTCGGAATACAGAGGTATCCTCGTCTACTGCGCTGCGGCCGCCATCGTCCTCCTCCTGCTGGTTTTTCCGATCATCTATCGGATCCTAGGAGGCAAATCCAACCCCTACGTCCTTCTCTACAGCATGATAGGCCCGCTCCTCGCCGCCGCAGCATCGGGGAGCATCTTCTTCTCATCGGGCACTGCGCTCCGACATGTATCCGAAAGTCTGGGAATAAAGCGCGATACCAATGCGGTCATCTTCCCTCTTGCGCTCACAGGAGGACGAATAGGGAGCGCGTTTGTCGTCGCATCCTCATTCGTGGGAATGTTTCTGTCTTACTCTAAGGATATGCCCAGCGCCGGACAAATTCTCCTTCTGCTCGTCATCGTGCCGTTTTCTGTGCTTGTCGGCGCAGCTGGCATCCGGAGCGATATCCTCGTGATGCTCTCGCTCACCTGCATTCTGTTCGGCCAGGGGTTCCAAAACGGAGCGAGCCTGCTCGTGCCGGTCGGTCTTCCCCTCTCGATGTGCGCGGTGCTGCTCGACGGCGCATGGATGGGCTACTCCACCGCGCTCATCGCCGAGCATCATGGAGAACGCACTATCAAAAAAGCGAGGAGTTTTATATAATCTGCGTACATTTGCAACTATAGTACACTTGACGGCAAAGATGCCGCCAATTAGGATATACACATGGACCTCAAAAACTTATTGAAACCTGAATTGGTCACGCTGGACCTTAAAGGCACAAATAAAGAAGAGATCATCAAAGAACTTGTGGACCTCGCAGCGCGCAGCGGTAAGGTGTCGGACAAGGAAGAGGCTATACGCAGCGTGTTTGAGCGGGAAAATCGAATGAGCACAGGGATGAAACACGGCATCGCGATTCCTCACGGCAAGACGACCGCAGTGCGCGAACTCGTCGCGTGCGTCGGGATATCACAACACGAGATCAATTTCGATGCGCTCGACCGCAAGGGCTGCCGAATTTTCATCATGACGCTGTCTCCAATCGACAAAACCGGCCCTCACCTCCAATTTCTTGCGGAAGTGGGCATGCTCTTCCGAAGCGAAGAGAAGCGACAGGCCCTGCTCTCTGCAAAGACGGCCGAAGAAGTGGTCTCGATTCTCCTTGGCAACGCCTGATTCTATCTCCTAATCCTATCTATAATAATCGGTGTACAATAAAAAAGGCTGCGGTCGAACCGCAGCCTTCTATGAGAGCCGGCCCTTATCCTACTGAAGGATCGCAAGAATATCCGACATTTTTACGATGAGATGCTCTACCCCATCGATTTTGATCTGCGTGCCAGCATACTTGTCGTACATCACTTCATCGCCGACCTTGACCTTGATGGCATCGGAATCGGTGCCGACCGCAACAACGACTCCTGTCTGGGTCTTCTCCTGAGCAGTCTGGGGAATGATGATTCCGCCCGCAGTCTTGGTCTCACTTTCCTTGATCTTGACAAGAACTCTGTCCCCTATGGGCTTTACATTCATAGGTATCTCCTCCTGAAAAAATGTGCGAAAGTTTATTTGTGGTAGAGAACCGTGTTGAAATATAAAAAAACTATTCCCGCTGGTCAAGCACAATTTCGGTTTTTGCCGCAGAGGGCAGCACAGAAAATCTGTTTTAACGGGGCCTGGATGTTCGCCGCCCCACAAGAAAATGGTTATATTTTTTATAGATGCAAGTGTGACTGTGCGGAGCTCTCCGAAATCAAGACAGTTCTCTTGCAAATCATTCTTGAGGAGTTCATGATGCCATCAAAAGGCAAGAATAGCTGGAGCCCGAATCAACAAAAGAAGCCCGACAAAAACTCCGGCGGACCAGACAAAAAGCCGGGAGTGCCGGAAGGATTCCAATTCAGGTTCTCGCTCGGCTATGTGCTCATCGCACTCATTGCCGTCTCTTTTTTCAATTACTTTCTTTTTAAGACCGACACTTCAGTTATTCCATACTCGACGTTCAAAGATAAGATTGCGAGTGGCGAAATAAAGCGGGTAGAAATCGACAGCAGTTACTACACCGGATACACGGACGCGAAATCTTCCGAGCCGGCGTCGCCGCTCCCTGCGACGGCGAAACCCGGCGTGGTCTACAAGACCGTGCCTGTCTCTGATCCTGAATTTACGGCGCTCCTGGACCAGAAAGGTGTTGTTTACTCAGCATCTCCCCGCGAGGGAAGCGCGATATTGTCGCTCCTTTTGAACTGGGTGCTTCCGTTTGCCATAATGTTTTTCTTGTGGCGTTCGCTCATGAGCAGATTCATGGGCTCCAATTCAAACGTCCTCGCCTTCGGCCAAAACAGGGCGACGGTCGTGGCGGAAGGCGACATAAAGACACGGTTCGCCGATGTTGCGGGCGTCGACGAGGCCAAGGCAGAGCTTGTTGAGGTGGTGGATTTTCTCAAAAATCCCCAGAAATACACTGAGATCGGCGGGAAAATACCCAAAGGGGTGCTGCTGGTCGGTCCCCCGGGCACGGGCAAGACCCTGCTCGCGCGGGCGGTGGCGGGCGAAGCGAATGTCCCCTTCTTTAAGATGAGCGGCGCCGACTTTGTGGAGATGTTCGTCGGCGTGGGCGCGGCCCGCGTGCGGGACCTCTTCAAACAGGCGAGAGAAAAGGCCCCCTGCATCATCTTCATCGACGAAATCGATGCGCTTGGTAAGTCGCGTGTCAGCGGCATCGTCGGCGGCAACGACGAACGCGAACAGACGCTCAATCAGCTGCTCGTCGAAATGGACGGCTTCGATTCGACGAGCGGACTCATCATCCTTGCGGCGACAAACCGGCCGGACGTGCTCGATCCTGCGCTGCTCAGGCCTGGGCGCTTTGACCGACAGATACTGGTCGACAGGCCCGACATGCGCGGGCGTGAAGAGATACTCAAGATTCACACCAAGCCCATCAAGATGGACGGTTCTGTCGATCTTTCGAAAATTGCGCGGAGTACGCCCGGCTTTGTGGGCGCTGACCTCGCAAACGTCGTGAACGAGGCTGCGCTTCTGGCGGTCCGGGCAGGGCGAAAAAAAGTAAAAGAAGAAGATTTCCAGGCGGCGATCGAGAAAGTGATCGCTGGTCTTGAGAAGAAGAACCGCATGATCAATCCAAAGGAAAAACGGATCGTGGCCGTCCACGAGACTGGCCACGCGATTACGGCCGCCTTCACGCCAGGCGCTGACCCAGTACGGAAGATTTCGATCGTTCCCCGCGGCCTTGGTGCGCTCGGCTACACGCTCCAGATGCCGCTCGAGGATCGCTACCTCGTCACCGAAGAAGAGCTGCTGGGGCAGATCGACGTGCTTCTGGGAGGACGCGCCGCCGAGGAACTCGTGTTTCACTCAATCTCCACCGGCGCTGCAAACGACATCGCTCGCTCCACGGAGATCGCACGGCGGATGATCACGGACTACGGCATGTCAGAGAAATTCAAGAACGTCGCCTTGACGAAGAGGGGCGCAAGCCTGACAGGATCGCAGCAAATCGTTGATCCTTTTGCCACCAAGGAGTACAGCGAGGAAACCCAGCGCTACATCGATGAGGAGATAGCCTCGATGGTCGATCGACGCTACAGGCATGTGCTCGGTCTTCTCCAAGAGAAGCGCGACATGCTCGACCGCATTTCGTCGCTGCTGCTTGAAAAGGAAGTGATCGAAGAATCCGAATTCGCAGCGCTCATTGGGGAAGATAGTGGAGAAAAGACCTCGACAGGGCCGGCGACCGCCGACGTTCAGGTACCGTCGGACCCGATTGAACCCGTCGGAGCGCGCGCCCAGAACGTCTGAACGCCGAGCACGATTTGTGACATTTTTACTATTATTGTCATATTGACAATAATGTACTCTCTGTGATTGACTCTATGCATCTCTGACAGAAAAGGAGAGATGCGTATGTCCGTCGTGATCAGATCCATCGCTTCGTATGTACCTCCTATCCGGATGACGAACGATGAGCTCGCGGCACGGATGGAGACGACCGATGAGTGGATTCGCTCCCACACCGGCATAAGGGCTCGGCACATTGCCCCCGACGGTGTGCAGACGAGCGACATGGCCGTACATGCCGCCCGGGGCGCGCTGGAGAAGGCAAAAATCTCTCCACGCGAGCTCGACTACATTGTCGTCGCGACCGCCACACCAGACTATTTCGGCTTTCCGGCGACTGCCTGCATTGTGCAGGATAAACTCGGGGCCTATGGAGCGGCAGCCTTCGATGTGACGGCCGGCTGTACTGGCTTTGTCTACGCGCTCAATGTCGTCTCGAGCATGCTCGAGGCCTCGCATGGAGGTCACGCGCTGGTCATCGGGGCCGATGGTTTGAGCCGAATTACAGACTGGAACGACCGGTCGACCGCCGTGCTCTTCGGCGATGGGGCAGGCGCAGCGGTACTGTCCCGCATCGATGAGGCTGGCCGAGGATGTCTCTCGTTTATACTCGGCGCCGATGGAAGCGGGGCCAAAGACCTGTACCTCGTTCAGCCGGAGAGGACCCAAGCCTTCTCTCGGCAGACGCCGACAGTCCCCGTGATTGCGATGAATGGCAAAAAAGTGTATGACTTTGCGGTGAAATCGATCACAGTCGTCATAGAGCGGTTGCTCCACAAGACTGCCTATCGCCTCGAAGACTTTTCCTGGATTGTGCCCCATCAGGCGAATGCGCGCATCGTGCAGGCAGCCGCCAAGCGCTTTTCCATCCCTATGGAAAAAATCTACATGAATATAGAAGAATACGCGAATACTTCCTCCGCGAGCATCCCCATTGCGCTCTCCGAGATGGATGAAAAGGCTCTTCTGAAACCCAACGATCTGGTGATGCTCGTCGGTTTCGGAGCAGGGCTCACCTATGGTGCGGCCGTTGTCCGTTGGTAACGACAGAATAGGGAGATACGACCATGAAGATTGACGTGGCAGTCACCGGATTTGGAGTGATAAGCCCCATCGGGAATTCAGTCGATGAGTTCTGGAACAACTGTACCCGCGGCGTGAGCGGCGTCGGCCCGATCACCCGCTTTGACGCTTCGAGGGTGGAGAGCAAGATCGCGGCAGAGGTGAAGCATTTCGATCCCTCCCGCTGGATCGAAAAAAAAGAGGCCAGAAAGATGGCGCTCTTCTCCCAATACGCCGTTGCGGCGGCAGCGCAGGCATGGGAGGATGCAGGGCTTCCTGAGCGCATGGATGCACAGCGGCCCTTGGCAAGCGAACACATAGACCCCGACCGCGTGGCGGTCGTCGTGGGGAACGGCATCGGTGGGCTGGAAGTCTTCACCGACTCTCACGCCAAGATGCTCCAGGATGGACCGGACAGGATTCCTCCCATGACAATCCCCCTCATGATCGCAAACGAAGCGGCCGCCAATATCGCCATGCGCATCGGCGTCCACGGGCCAGCATTCACCCAGGTGACGGCCTGCGCGTCGGGCACCGACGCCCTCGGCCAGGCCCTCGACCTCATACGGGCGGGGAGGGCCGACATCGTCATCGCCGGAGGTTCGGAGGCGGCCATCACCGAATTCGCCGTCGGGGCGTTCTGCAGGCTCAAGGCGCTTTCGACGTCCTACAACGACAGGCCGCAGCTCGCCTCACGGCCGTTCGACCGCGACCGGGACGGATTCGTTATGGGCGAGGGAGCAGGGATTCTGATCCTCGAGCGACTCGATCACGCGGCGGCCCGCGGCGCCAGAATTCACGCCATCCTCGCCGGATACGGCGCGAGTTGTGACGCATATCACCTGACCGCCCCACAGCCCGAAGGGACATTCGGCGCGAGGGCCATAGCGCTCGCCCTCAGAGATGCCGGCATGCGGCCTGAGGACATCGGCTACTACAATGCGCACGGAACCGGCACGGAGCTCAACGACCCCATGGAGAGCAGGATGCTGAAGGCCGCGTTCGGCGCTCATGTTTCGAGCCTGAAGATCAGCTCGACAAAGAGTATGACGGGCCACTGCATCGCCGCAGCGGGGGCAATCGAAGCGATCGTCTGCATCAAGGCGCTGGAGACGGGTATACTGCCACCGACCATTCACCTGGACAATCCCGACGCCGAACACGGCTGCGATCTGGACTATGTCCCCAATGTGGCCCAGCACTGCGCCGTAAAGGCTGCAATGTCGGCGAGCCTTGGGTTCGGGGGGCACAACGGCGTGATCATCTTTAAATCCGCCTCTGCATGAAACCCGTTGCAAGCTTTGCGGCAGAAGACTAAAATTGCCCTAATTTGGCATTGTCCGCAGTATTTCCTTCAAAAAGGCGGCCGTCAATGAACGATATTGAATCCTATCTTCCGCACAGAGCTCCGTTTCTATTCGTAGACGATGTATCTGTCAAGGACGATACTATTTTTGCCGAGCACACCTTCCGGGCCGACGAGTGGTTTTTTAAAGGGCACTTCCCTTCATTCCCCATCGTGCCGGGAGTGCTGCTCGTGGAGAGCATGGCTCAGGCGGGCGGCGTCGGGGCAAAACTGATGGGCATCTACCCCAAGAGCCTCTTCATGTTTGCGAAAATTAAGGATGCCAGGTTCAAACAGCCGGTGCGCCCCGGCGATACGGTGAAGATGGAAATCACGAATGTCAGGGCATCCAGCGTCTATCTCCATCAAAAGGGAATCGCCAGAGTTGGCGACACAACTGTCGCCGAAGCAGAGTGGATAAGCATCGCCTCAGGAGTACCAGAATGATCCTTAAGCCAATGGTCAGAAACAACATCTGCATCAACGCGCACCCCGAGGGTTGCCGCGCCGAAATTCGCCTCCAGGTGGGGCGAGTAAAGGCAGTTCGGGACAGGTTGACAAATTTAGGCAAAAACGGCCGCGGCACACCGAAGCCGGCGCACGCGCTCGTGATCGGCTGCTCCACGGGCTACGGGCTGGCCTCGAGATTGGTGGCCGCCTTCGGTTACGGCGCCGACACCGTCGGCTTTTCCTACGAAAAAGAGCCAACGGGCACCAAACCCGGAACCCCAGGATGGTACTTCAACAAAGAATTCGATGCGCTCGCTGCCGAAACAGGCCTCTCCGCGCAGACTTTTTCCGACATCGACGCGTTCTCGCGCGCCGCAAAGGAGAAGGCCATCGACGCTGCCCGGCAGAAAGGTTTTCAGTACGACCTCGTCATCTATTCGCTCGCGAGCCCTGTGCGCACTGACCCAGAGACCGGCGCTCTCTACCGCTCGGTGATAAAGCCCATAGGGAGGCAATATGCAGGGCGCACGCTCGACGTTTTTACAGGTAAAATTGCGGAGGCCACGGTTCAGCCGGCCACGGAAGAAGAAATTGCGCAGACGATAAAAGTCATGGGCGGCGAAGACTGGGCCCTGTGGATCGATGCGCTCGAGGCGGCCGGCGTGCTCAGCCCGGATGCGATAACCCTCGCCTATTCCTACATCGGGCCCTCGTTTTCTTGGCCGATCTACCGCGACGGCACGATCGGGCAAGCGAAACTCCACCTCGAAAAGACGGCGCAGGCGCTCAACGAACGATACCGTGCGACAAAAGGGCTGCGCGCCTTCGTCTGCATCAACAAGGCGGTCGTGACGCGGGCGAGCGCGGTCATTCCCGTCATTCCCCTCTATATCTCAACCTTGTTCAAGGTGATGAAGGAGCGGAACATCCACGAGGACTGCGTCGACCAGATGATACGGTTGTTCTCAGAGCGGCTTTACCGAAAAGGAGATGCGCAGGTCCCTGTCGATGCAGAGGGACGAATCCGCATCGACGACCTCGAGATGGGGTCTTCGGTCCAGAATGAAGTGAGTGCGCGTCTGGCCAAGATCGATGAATCGAACCTCTACAGCCTCGCCGACCCCGACGGTTTCAAAAGCGATTTTCTGAGGGCGCACGGGTTTGAGGTGCCGGGCGTGGATTATGAGCGAGAGGTCGCATCGTTCGAATGAATCTCTGTATGCTCGACTCGTCGGATGTGCTGCAGACACTCCCCGTGGAAGACCGCAGGGCTCAGCACATTCTCAGAGTCCTGAAAAAGAGAGAGGGCGACCGCCTTCGCGCGGGCAGCCCTGACGGGCTTGTCGGCTGGGCTTGTCTGGAGTCAATATCGGCTGCCCAGCTTGTGCTCAGGTTTAGTGCGGAAGGCACCGCCCCACCCCTGCGCCCCGTGCGTGTCATGCTCGGCACCGTACGACCGATCCAGGCCGCGCGCATTGTCAAAGAACTGACCATCCTGGGAGTGAGCGAGATCGCGTTCTTTCCGACAGAGCTCGGAGAAAAATCCTACACCCAATCCAACTTCTATACACAAAAAGAATACTACGCCCACGCGCGGGAGGGTGCCGAGCAGGCGGGCAACCCCCGCATCCCACACATAAGCCTCGTGTGGTCTCTCAAGAGAGCGTTGGAACAGGTCAGCACCGCAGAGATTTCAAAGGACTCGCGGGCCCAAGGCCAGGCGACCAACATCGTGTGCCACCCCGACGACTCGGCTATCCCTTTGAGCCGCATCCCGCTTTCGGCGACGCCGGTGGTGCTGGCCATCGGCACCGAGCGCGGCTGGACGGCGTCCGAACTTCGACAATTTCAGGAATGCGGCTTTGTGCGCTGTTCCCTCGGCGACCGGATACTGAAAACCGAGACTGCCGCGGTCGTGGCGGTCTCGCTGGTGCTCGCGGGGCTGGGGTATTTTTGAGCCCATCCGTGAAGCGCAAAGAGACGCTGCTTGGCCTCGCAGCGCATGAAAAGTTCCCCACCATTAAACACACTTAAGAGCCCACTGACAATTGTGCGCTATTGAAAACCCAAGGACTCGGGCATACAATGCATTTCAGTCAGCAGAGATACGGGTATGAGACTCGCACAAGGAGGAACGTGATGAAGAAAAGCATGCTTTATCTGACGGCTCTCGTTCTCGCTTTTGCGGTGGTGCTTGCCGCCGGAGCGCAGACGGGCAAACTTCCTGATTTGAAGGGACGGACGATCATCGCGGTGACGGAAAATGCCTACATGCCCCTCAACTTCATCGATCCGAAAACGGGCAAGGCCATGGGCTGGGAGTACGATGCGGTGAACGAAATCGCCAGGAGACTCAACGCAAAGGTCGTCTGGAAGACCACCTCATGGGACACCATGATTCAGGCGGTCCGAGACGGCCAGTTCGACGTCGGCATGGACGGCATCACCATCACTCCTGAGCGTGCGGAACAGGTGGACTTTTCCATACCCTACATGGTGAGCCAGCAGTTCATGCTGGTCAGGGCAGACGAAAAGCGCTTCAGCAACGAAAAGGAATTCGCCGCCAACCCCAAGCTCCTCATAGGAGCCCAGGCAGGCACGACCAATTTCTATGTCGCCGTCTACAACGTCCTCGACGGCAACGAGGCCAACCCTCGCATCAAGCTCTTCGAGACCTTCGGGGCTTCGGTGCAGGCGCTTCTGGCCGGCGATGTCGACATGGTGCTCATGGATGCGGCCTCCACCAAAGGATATATCGGCGCAAATCCCAACAAGCTGAAAACCGTCGGCGGCCCCTTGGGCACCGAGGAGTTCGGGTTCATCTTCAAAAAGGGATCGGATTTGGTCGGGCCGTTTAACGCCGCCATCGCAGCGCTGAAGGCCGAGGGCTTTCTAGACAAGCTGAACACGAAGTGGTTCTTTGAATATAAGCCGTAAGAGAAAAGACCGGGCCAGGCCTTGACAAAGGGATGTAGATTCGGCTAAAGCGTTCTGTTACTATACGGAGGAACAATCATGTGCGGCATTTTCACCATCACCGACATCAAGGGCGACCCGGTTACCCTGCGCAAGCGCGCACTTTCCCACGTGAAACGTCTCAGGCACAGAGGGCCCGACTGGAGCGGCGTCTATTCGGACAAACGGGGCATCATCTGCCACGAGCGTCTGGCCATCGTGGACGTTACGCACGGGGCGCAGCCACTCATCGATGCGGGCACGGGCCGTGTGCTCTCCGTCAACGGCGAGATATACAATCACCGCGAGCTGCGCGCCAAGTTCCTCAAAAAACCGCACGACTTCAAGACCGAATCTGACTGCGAGCCCATCCTCTACCTCTACGACGAGATGGGCCCAGAGTTTCTCAAACTTTTAAACGGTATTTTTGCCTTCGTCATCTACGACCCGCGCGACGGCGATTACTTTATCGCGCGCGACCACATAGGCATCAATCCTCTGTACTGGGGGCGCGATGGCGAGGGCAATCTCTACGTGGCCTCCGAGATGAAGGCAATCTTCGACCTATGTCCAAAAGTCGAGATATTTCCCCCTGGACATTACTACAAGGGCAGCGAAGGCAAGCTGGTGAAGTGGTATGAACCCAAATGGGCGGCTCCTGGCTATATCCCCACAGGGGAGGCCGACCTCGCCACACTTCGCGAAGCCCTCGTCGCCGCAGTCAAGCGCCAGCTCATGTGCGATGTGCCCTACGGCCTTCTCATCTCAGGCGGCGTGGACTCTTCCATCGTCGCGGCCATCGCAGCCCGTTTTGCAGAGCGCCGCATCGAGACGGACGGCGCCGAGCAGGCATGGTGGCCGCGCATCCACTCCTTCTCCGTGGGACTCCCCGGTGCACCGGACACCAAGTTCGCCAAGATGGTGGCGGACTATATCGGCAGCCAGCACCACGAGATCAACTTCACCGTGCAGGAGGCAATCGATGCCCTGCCGGACGTGATCTGGCACCTGGAGACCTTCGATGTCACCACGATTAGGGCCGGCACGCCGATGTACCTCATGATGCGCAAGATCAAGGCCATGGGCATCAAGATGATTCTCTCAGGCGAGGGCTCGGATGAGATTTTTGGAGGGTACCTCTACTTCCACAAGGCACCGAACCGCGTGGAGTTCCACGAGGAGCTGGTGCGGAAGCTGTCCTTGCTCCACCTCTACGACTGCCTCAGGGCAAACAAGATGGCCGCAGCTTGGGGCGTGGAGGCGCGCGTACCTTTCCTGGACCCCGAATTCCTCGATGTGGCGATGAACATCGACCCAGCCTACAAGATGATCCGGAAAGACGAAGACCGCATAGAGAAGTATATCCTGCGCAAGGCCTTTGAGGGCTGGATTCCCGACGAAATTCTGTGGCGGCAGAAAGAACAGTTCTCCGACGGCGTAGGCTACAACTGGATCGACTCTCTGAAGGAATACGCCGAAAAGGAAGTCTCCGATAGCGCCATGGCCAATGCTGCCTACCGCTTCCCCGTCAAGACGCCTTCTACTAAGGAAGCCTATCTCTACAGGGCGATCTTCGAAGAGCACTTCAAAAACCCGAGCGCCGTAGACCTTGTGCCAGATGGGCCATCCATCGCGTGTTCCACGCCCACCGCCATCCGCTGGGATGCGGCTTGGGCAAATCAGGCAGACCCTTCAGGCCGCGCGGTGAGGGGAGTACACAACAAGAGCCTAAGATAAGGCTATAATAGGCACGACATCCGTGCCGGGTACGGCAAGGCATAATTTGGCAGGTCTCTTTGGGGAGGTGTCATCACATGAAGGAGAGGTTCGCCCGTATTCCTTGGTGGCTCGTGGCCATTGTGCTCCTCGGCAGTTGGCTGTTGGTCTCGGCCCTCACTTCCGCCGACTACCGCGTGATATTCTCGGCGGTGTCGCATGGGCTTGGCGTGACGCTCTCCGTGTCGCTCATCGCGTATGCGGCGTCTATCCTGCTTGGACTCTGCCTTGGGCTCATGCGCGCTTCGCACGCCCGCGCGGCGCGCGAGATATCGACGTTCTACATCGAGCTGGTGCGCGGCCTACCGATGCTCGTCATCCTGTACTACATCGCCTTCGTCGGGGCGCCGGCGCTCGCTCAGGCACTCAACGCCCTGCTGGCTCCGCTCATCAGGGCGGGGCTCGTCGGCAGCATCGAGCCGCGCAGCTTCGACTTCGCGACTCGCGCCGTCATCGCCCTCACCCTCGGCTACGCGGCATTCATCGCCGAGATTTTCCGCGCCGGCATCGAAAGCGTCGACAGAGGTCAGACCGAGGCGGCCGAAGCCCTCGGCATGTCGCACTGGCAGGTCATGCACCGCATCGTGCTGCCGCAGGCTGTCCGGAACGTCCTTCCGGCACTCGGCAACGAATTCGTCGCCATAATCAAGGATTCTTCCCTCGTCTCGGCGCTCGGCGTACAGGACATAACGCAGCTTGGCAAAGTATACGCGGCTTCCACCTTCAAGTTTTTCGAGACCTACAATGCCGTCGCCTTCTTCTATCTGTGCCTGACAGTGAGCCTCTCGCTCCTCGTGCGTCGCCTAGAAGCGCGGATGAAACGCAGCAAAAAATAAGGAACGACAAGCCCGGCACGGGAGGCCGCCCCGGCGTCCCAGCACCGCCGCAGCGTCCCCAACAGCACAGCCTCTGCGGCGGCCTCAAGGTGGGGCCGGAGTGAAGGCCGCACTGCCGCACTGTCGCGTCGCACGGCGGCGCGGCGATGATCCCTAGTCCCTGTGCAGCAGCACCGCAAGCCTCTCCACGTCCTCGGCAAAACGCCTACATGCGGCCTGCACGGGCTGCGGGGTCGACATGTCGACCCCGGCGAGCTTCAGCGATTCGATCGGGAACCGGCTGCCGCCCGACTTCAGGAAGTTCAGATATGCATCGCGCTCTTCTTTTCCACCATGAAGAACCCTCTCGGAGAGGGCGATGCTCGCCGATAGACCCGTGGCATACTTATAGACATAGAAGGCGGTGTAGAAATGCGGAATGCGCAAGCCCTCCAGGTCGGACACGCGTTCGAGGACCATCTCCGGCCCAAAATACTTCTCTAAGAGTGACCGGTATTCCTTTCTGAGCACATCGACCGTCAACGCTTCGCCGGATTCGACGATTTCGTGCGCGCGCTTCTCAAACTCGGCGAACATCGTCTGTCGGAAAAGCGTGGCCAACGTGTCGTCGATGCGCGTCGCGACCAAAAACGCCTTTTCGCGGTCGTCATGGCTGTGGTCATACAGGTAGGAGAAGACCAGCTGCTCGTTGAAGGTGCTCGCAACCTCGGCTTCAAAGATCGTGTAGTTGTAGCACATGAAGGGGTTGTTTCGGGCCGAATACCAAGAGTGCATCGAATGCCCGCCCTCGTGGGCGATGGTGAAGAGGTCGTGCAGGACCTCGTCTTTATAGTTCAGAAGGATGTAGGGGTCTCCGACAAACGAACCGGCCGAAAAGGCGCCGGAGCGTTTGCCCTTGTTTTCGTAGCGGTCCACCCATCCGCCTAAAAGTCCTCTCCTCAGGGTATGGACATACTCGTCGCCGAGCGGCGCAAGGGACTCGATCACGATATCGACCGCTTCTTCGTAGCTGTGCGACGCTTTAACTTCGGCCACGAGGGGGACATACACGTCGTAGTGGCGCAGACTGTCCAGGCCTAGTATCTCCTTTCTGAGGCTATAATAGCGGTGCAGAATCGGCAGATTCTCGTTCACGGTGGAGATCAGATTATCGTAGACGGCCTCGGGGACGTTGTCGGGGAAAAGCGCCATTGCGCGGGCGCTCGGGTACTTCCTCACCAGCGCCTGATACTTGTCGAGCTTGACCGAACCGGCATAGAGGGCGCCCAAGGTGTTTTGATGCGCTTCAAACTGGGCATAGAACTGGTGGTAGGCCGCCTTGCGCACGTTCCTATCCTGCATGCGCATGAACGATGCGAAGGTGGACTGTGTGAGCGGCTTTGGTCCTTCCGGCGTCTCGACGGTGCCGAAATCGAGATCGACGTTGGTGAGGACACTAAAAGCTTCCTGCGCAGTCTGAGCCGATTCGGTTTGGAGGGCGAGGAGGCGCTCCTCAGCCTCGCTCAGCACGTGCGGCTTAAATCTGCGCAACTTTTTTAGAAAGACGCTGTAGTCTGCAAACTTCGGGCAAGAGAGGCAATGGTCGACGAAGTCGTCGTCGAGCGCCTGGATTGCCGGGCTGAGCCAGGACCATGAGGCCTGCCCCTGGGACGACAGCCCCACAAAGCGGGCGAACATGCCGCGGGCCACGCTGTTGCCTTCATCCTCAGCGACCCTCAGGTGTGCGTAGTAGCCAAGCCGCTCCTCCAGGATGAGGTATTGTTCATAGGATTTCAGCGCCTCGAGCAAAACATCGGCGTCCGCGACGAAGCCAGCCTTTTTCTTTTCAGCCTCAGGGACAAGCTCGCCTAGCAACGCGAAATTTTTCTCCCACTCGGCATCGTCCTCAAAGAGGCTTGCAAGGTTCCACTTGTGTTCAGCGAGGATTTCCGAACGTTCCGGAATACTCTTTGCCATTGTTCCTCCCTTCGTATATTTCATGGCAGCCGCGTGGACTCGCGCACGATGAGCTGGTATGGCAGTCGAATATGACTGCCGCCCGCGCCGTCGAGCATGCGCATCACCATGCGGGCCGCCTCCATGCCCTTTTCGCGTGCAGGCTGATGGATGGTCGTCAGCCTCGGGGTGCTGATGATGCTCTCCGGAATGTCGTCGAAGCCCGCCACCGCCACGTCTTGTGGAACCCGCAACCCGAGGTCTTTCGCCGCGAGGAGCACACCGATCGCCACAATGTCGGACATCGCCACGATCGCCGTAGGCCGGGTCCCGCGCAAAAGCAAGGATCGGGCGCTCTCGTACCCGGCATCGATGGAGCCCTTGCACGGTTGCACACACACCTGCGGGGCCTCGAGCGTCAATCCATACTCCCCGAGCGCGCGCTGAAAGCCTTCGAGGCGTCTCTGCACGACAAGGGAGAAGTGGCCGGACTCCCTCGGCTTTGTGTCAGGTTCGAGCGAGAGTATCGCAATCCGGCGGAATCCTTGCTCCAGCACGTGCAGCATCAGATCCTTCGCTGCGCCCCTGTCGTCGATTCCGATGTTAATCGTCGAAGTGGATTCTTCTCCATCGATGGTGACGAAAGGTATGTGATTCTTCTTAAGGAGGCTGACCACCTCGTGGTCGGGGCCGACGCCTATGGTGACAAGGCCGTCGACGTAGGATTTCCGCGCCGCCTCCACTATTTTCCCACGGACGAGGGGCAGAATGGCGAGCGAAAACTCCTTTTGCTCGCACTCTTCGCCTATTCCGCTTATGACCTGCGCCATGTGGGAGTTTGCGAATATGTCGCCGATCTTCTGTGGAAGGAGTAGGCCGATCGCGCCGAGGCGCTTTGTCGTCAGGGTCCTCGCAAAAGGATTGGGCACATAGCCGAGCTCCTCGACAATCGCCATTATTCTCTTGTAGGTCTCTTTCGAGATGCGCTCGGGATAATTGAGTGCAAAGGAAACCGTAGTTTTCGATACCCCTGCGCGCAGGGCAATATCGCGTATGGTCACTTTCGACATTGCGTAGGAATTGTACACAAAAGGCATATGCTCGTCAAAGCAGTCTGTAGTATATTTTCAAAATGCATATGCTGACTGTAAAAATCGACGGCTGTAAGAAAATGTCGGTGCCTGCCGGTTTGAGTGCGGAAGAAATCTTTGAACGGGCGGGCCTGCACAAAGGATCGAGTGAGGGCAAGGGGGCTTTTGCCCCACTTGCCGCGTTTGTCAACAATGAACTGGCGGCGTTGGCCTCGCCGATCAATGCGGACTGCACCCTGTCGCCGGTCTACCCCGACTCTCCAATGGGAACCGAGGTCTATCGACATTCTCTGTGTTTTCTGCTCGCGAAGGCGGCCAGAGAGATCGTACCCAAGCGTCGCCTCATGGTGAGCATGGCCATCGGCAATGGCTATTACCACTACTTCGACGACGACGAACCGATCTCGGCGCAGCTGCTTGAAGCCCTCGCGTGCCGCATGCGCAGCGATGTGAATGCGGACCTGCCCATCAGCATTGTCACGCGATCTTGGAGCGACGCGCTCGAATACTTCAAACAGTCCAACCAGGCCGACACGGTGGCCCTCATAGAGTATATCAATGACCCCTTCGTGCAGCTCAACGAGTGCGACGGCTACCGCGACCTGCACATCGCCCCCCTCGTGCCACGCACGGGCCTCTTGAGCGTCTGGGAGCTCATACCCTATCGGCGAGGCATGCTACTCCGCTTTCCCCACACCAAAAAACCCTACGAACTGGACCCGTTCTCCGACATCCCCGTACTCTACGACATCGCAGAAGAATATGAACAAAAGGCAAAGGTCCTGAATGCAGGTTCCATCGGCGCCCTCAACCGCATCAACCAGTCGGGAAAGATTCAGGATTTTATCATGGTCGCCGAGGCGCTCCAAAACAAGAAACTTGCGGCGATCGCCGACCTCATTGCCGAAAAATCCGACACGGCAAAGGTGATCCTCATCGCAGGTCCTTCGAGCTCTGGCAAGACTACATCGGCGAAGAAACTGTCCATCCAGCTCAGAGCGCTTGGATTCAAGCCCATTCACATCGAACTCGACAACTATTTTGTCGACAGGAACCGCACACCCCTCGATGAGGACGGCAAGCCGAATTTCGAGTGTCTGGAGGCGCTCGATATCGAATTCCTCAACCAGCAGCTTTTGGATCTGTTCGATGGCAAGGAAGTGGAGCTTCCGGCCTTCGACTTCAAGAGCGGCACCCGCAAGGCCTCGGGCATCACCGTAAGCCTCAAAAACAACGAACTGCTTATCCTTGAAGGCATCCACGGCCTCAACGACAAGCTCACTCCCCAGATTCCCGCAGAACACAAGCTGAAAATTTACGTCTCTGCGCTCACACAGCTCAACGTCGACGATCACAACCGCGTGCGCACCACCGACTATCGGCTGTTGCGGCGCATGGTCCGGGATTACAACTTCCGCGGGCACGATGCGCGCGCCACACTCGGCATGTGGTCTTCGGTGCAACGGGGCGAACGACGCTACATTTTCCCCTTCCAGGGATCGGCGGACATCGCCTTCAACTCCGCGCTCGACTATGAGCTCGGGGTGCTCAAGGTGTTCGCCGAACCGCTCCTGCAGGCCGTGAAGCCTTACCACCCGGAGTACTCCGACGCCCGCCGGATTCAGGCCTTCATCTCGCGCATATCGCCCATCTCACCTCAGTATGTACCGAGCGATTCTATTCTGCGCGAGTTCATAGGTTCGAGCGTGTTCGAGTATTGAAAGGGGCGTCCCTCGAGCGCCTGCGCCTCGCACTTCTCTAATCGTGCCCTAGTGATAGGCGGCCCGGCGCTGCTTTTCCCACTCCTGGCGATACTGCTCTCGCTCCGCGAGGCTCACCACCTCGCCGCCGACGATGACACCTTTCAGTTTGTACTCGTCGACACCGTACGCTGCACGGGCGGCGGTATAGGGGATCACGCGGGAAACCAAGAAGGCACCGCCGAACGACATATAAGGAAGCATGATCGCCTCGTCAAGCAGCTGCGCTTCCGCCTCGGCAAAAAGCCTGAGGCGCTTGGAATAGTCTTCATATTCCGCGTTACCGGCTTCGACCTTCTTCGCATAGTCGTAGAGGCCGATGGCGGTGGCTGCCGCTTTGTCGCTGCCTTCGTCCACGGGGTCGAGGCCGATCGACGTGAGGAGTGCGCCCACGACAGGCTCGAGAGTCTGGAGAAAGGTGTAAGGATCGCCGTACTCGGGGCTCCAGCCTGCGGTGCTCCCGATGTCGTAATTGCTCTGGGAGCCGGTCTCCGCGTAGTACGTCGATGCGCCGTAGTTTTCCTCGTCCATCTCGACGAGGTTCACTGCGACGGTGTCCGTGCCGAAGAGCGCTTCTAGGCCAGACTTGAGGGCTTTTTGCATTTTCATATCTTTGATGGAGGAGGTGTCGGTCGCAACATCGAGTTCAATCGGGAACTTCACGCCCTGCGCGGTGAGCTCGGCCTTAGCCTTCGCCATGTAGGCCTTTGCCTTGGATGGGTCGTAGTAAGGATCTTGTGCGTCATCGATCGTGAAGTCGGCGGGGAAATCGGCAGGGTTGCGGGCTTTGAGCGCATCCTCGAGATATTTGACATAGTCCTTCCCGGCCTTATCGAATGACAGCCCTGGAGCGGTATAGGAATTGCGGATGGCCGCATGTTTGTTTTCTTCGCCGCAGCGCTGGGCAAGGATGGCCGGCCTGTCGATGCCGAAGAAGATCGCCTTGCGGAAATTGCGGTTGAGAATCGCGTGTTTGGTGTCCGCCTTGGCCTGGTTGCTCTTGGGGGATCTGCCTTTTGTGGCATCTGCAGGCGACGCATATGCGCCTCGGTCAAAATTGAAAGCATACACAAAAGACGTGGAATCTCGTCGTGCCCTGAAGATGGAGCCCTTGTACTTCTCGTGGGCCCGTACGAAGAGGGCTCCGTCCTCGGTAGAGATCGGGGCGGCCACATAGACGCCCGCATCGAAGTTGTCGAAGAGGGAATCGGGGTTGCCACCGTCAAAATAGGCATATTTCACGTGTTTGATGTACACGCGACCCTTGTCCCAATAGGAGGGATTGGCATCGTATCCGATCACCGACGTGGGCGTATAATTCGAAAGCACATAGGCACCATTGTAGAGGATGCCATTCTTGTCGACCTTGCCGAAGTCCTTGCCCTTGGAGCGCAGAAACTCTCCATTGACCGGATAGTACGCAAAGGAGGTGAGCATGGTGTCGAAATAGGGGGTCGGCTTCTCGAGCGTGTACTCGAGGATGTAGTCGCCCTTGGCCTTTACGCCGACTTGGGAAAAATCGGTGATCCTGCCCCGCAGATAGGCGCCTGCGTTCTTGACAAAACCATCCACAAGATAGACCAGCGGACTCTTATTGTCGAGCATATATTTCATGGCATCGACCCAGTCCTGGGCCTTGACGTCCGCATATGGCTCGAGGTCGGCAGTGACCCACTTTACCCCTTTTCGGAGATTGAAGGTCCAGACCGTGTCATCGTCGTTGACCTTCCAGCTCTCCGCGAGGGACGGGCGGAGAACGCCGTAGGCGTCGTGCTCTAATAGTCCATCGACGAAGTTGGCGACATGCTGTGTGGTGGCGAGGCGCTGATCGGTGAGGTAATTGAAAGAACTCGGATCCTCCGTGAACACATACAGGTAGTCCTCCGACGGCGGCGTCACGGCGCCCACCGCGCCCACCCCCAGCAAGGCCAGCACAAAGAGCGCGAAAATATGGTTCAACCACCTGTCCCACAAGCGTCGACGATGCCTCATAAGATGTGTCACAAGAAACAGTATAGCCGATTTCTCGAAGCGTCGCATCGAACCTCAGAGCGAATACATTTCTGTCCTACGCATCGCGAACACGTTGTTGTACCTATTGAGGGATTTGTCGCGCGCTTGTTCAGGATCGATCTCTGCGACCAGTACGGCCTCTCCGTCCACAGGACCGCGCAGTAGGTACTCACCTTTTGGAGAGACGAGCACACTCTCGCCGGTAAACGTAAGCCTCTCGTCCTCGCGCTGCTCCGATCCCACGCGGTTGGCGGTCGCGATGAATATCCGATTCTGCACCGCAGCGGCGAAATCGGCCCTTTGGCAGTAAGGCATGACGAGGTTGCTGCAGTGGGCGACGATATCTGCCCCTTTCAGGGCAAGTGTGCGGAAGCTTTCGGGGAAGAACCAGTCAAAGCAGATCGCCAGCCCCAGGCGCGCTCCTCGAAACTCAAACACGACAAACCCTGTGTCTCCTGGCGAGAAATACAGGGTTTCCTTGTAAAAGAGGTGTGTCTTCCGGTATAGGTAACTCCGACCGTCGGGCAGGGCCGCGAGCGATGCGTTGTAGACCGATGCACCTGAGATTTCAGGAAATCCGAAGACGATTGCCGCGTCAAGGTCCCTCGCCGCCGCCCTGAAGGCGCGTATCCTCGGGCTTTCCAGACCGTCCGCGAGCGAGCGCGTCTCCTCCGCGCTCACGAACTGGTAGCCCGTGTAGGCGAGCTCTGGCAACACGTATAGATCCGCCGGATTCTCCCTACACAGCGCTATCAGCCTCTCGACATTTCGGTCGCGTTCTCCAAAGACGGGCTCGAACTGGATAAGCGCGATGCGCATGGCTTACTCTCCGCCCCAGTAAAGCGTGTCGTTTTGTGTTCTCACTTCAGCTATTATTTTTTTACCTCGGCCACCGCGAAGTCCATGGCCTCCTGCAAAAGCTGCTCAGGAATCGGCGCGATGTGTCCAGCGTCCATAAGATCCTTGGTGAGCGCGCGCGCAGCGAGGATATCCTCTTTTGCCTTCGTGTAGATATGCTCCCAGGTGTCGGTGATTCTCGCGACTTTTTCCTCTATCGCGGCCATGGCGACGTCTGCCGCCTCGCGCGCGAAGACCTCGGTCTCTTCCATCGTCGCGATGATGTTGTCGACGCTGATGCCGCGCGATTTTGCGAAGTCAGCGATCGAGTGGGCGCAGCGGATGGCCATGGTGTCGGTGATCTTGCGGGCGCGCACGAGGAGGGCGCCCTTCAAAAGACCGGGGAAGCAGATCGAATTGTTCACCTGGTTCGGAAAGTCGCCGCGTCCGGTGGCCACGATGTAGGCCCCTTGCTCTTTCGCCGCGTAGGGCCAAATCTCGGGCACCGGGTTGGCGCAGGCAAAGACGATTGCCTTGGGCGCCATCGAGCGCACCCATTCGCGCTTGACCGTGTCGGGGCCCGGCGTCGAGAGCGCGATGAGCACGTCGGCACCCTTGAGCGCCTCCGCCTCTGTCTCGATGCAGCGTGGATTGGTCTGAAGGCAGAGCTCCCACTTGCGGTAATAGCGCCTGTCCTGCTCGATATCCTTCCGGTTGCGGTGCAAGCCCCCCTTGCTGTCGAAAATGATCATATTCTCGCCCCTGCCGCCGTCGGCGAGAATGAGGCGCGCGATCGTCGTGTTCGAAGCGCCCGCGCCGAGCAGCACGATTTTCGCCTCGCCGAGCGTTTTTCCGGAGAGCTCGAGTGCGTTGAGGAGCCCCGCCAGGGTCACGCATGCGGTGCCCTGCGCATCGTCGTGCCATACAGGCACATCGCAGGCCTCTCGCAAATCATCCAAAACCTTGAAGCAGTTCGGCTGGCTGATGTCCTCGAGGTTCACCGCTCCCACCGAAGGCTCGAGCATCTTCACAAAATCGATGATCTTTTCGGGGTCGGGCTTGCCGTCCGCGCCGCGTGAATTGACGCAGAGCGCAATCGCATCGACGCCCCCCAGATACTTCATGAGGAAGGCCTTGCCCTCCATGACGCCGAGTCCCCCGGGAGGCGTGCAGTCGCCATCGCCAAGGACGCGGGTCGAGTCCGAGACGACCGCCACCAGGTTGCCGCGGTTGGAAAGCGCAAAGGACTGGTCGTTGTTCTCTCGAATGGTCGTGGAAATCTTCGATACACCGGGCGTGTACCACACGTTGAACCAGTTAAATCCATAGAGCCCCGCCTTGGGAACGACCTGAATTTTTCCGCCGTAGAAACGGTGGGCCTTCTCCGAGAGTGTCTTCAGAAAGATCGTCTGAGCGCGGGCGCGCTGGTCTGGCGTCAGGTCTTCAGGAAAAGCTTCTGAAAGATTATCGAGGCTGAGACTGAGATTCATAGTTTCCTTCCTTAAAAATATTTAACAACATTCAATATATGCCGGTGAGCGCCTTGATGTACTGAAGGCGCAGATACTCTTCTGGTTTCTCGGCGTTGATCGCCGAGAGCTTGCCTTGAAGGCCGTCTAGAGACGAATATCCCAGTGACTCGACGAGCGAATCCATCTCCTCCAGAATCGAGCCGATGGCCTTCCACCCTTTCTGGTAAATGATGGAACAGACTTCCACCGCGCTCGCGCCTGCGAGGAGGCACTTGACCGCGGCGTCAGCGCTGTGGATACCTGTCGAAGAGACCAGCTCGAGTCCTGCGCGCTTGTAGAGAATCGCAGTCCAGCGCAGGCTCTCGTGGTACTCCGTTTCGGAGCTCAGAGGCTGCACGCCTGAGAGCCGCATGGTGCTCAAATTGAAATCGAAGCGAAAAAAGCGGTTGAAGAGCACGGCGGCATTCGCCCCTTCCTTGGACAGGCCGTGGACAAGATTTGGCAGGCTAGAATAATTGTTCCCCAGCTTCACCATGATGGGCAGTTTGGTCGCAAGGCGCGCCTCTTTTACGGTCGAATGCACCTTCTGTTCGATCTCGTGGCCCGAAATGTGCGGCGAGAATGGAACATAGGCGATATTGAGCTCCAGCGCATCGGCGCCGGCCTCTTCTATGCGCTTCGCGAATCCAGCCCAGTTGCCTGGGCCGACACAGTTGATGCTGGCGATGATCGGCACATTGTCCACTCTTCGTTTCGATTCGTCGATGAGCTTCAAATATTCGTCGGTGCTCTCTTCCCATGCCGTCCTCGACAGAAAAGCCTCTGCGTCTGGGTAGCTGTCGATATCGAGGCCCGCCATTTCTTCTCCGAGCACCGCAAGTATCTGTTCCTCGAAAAGCGATTTGAGCACAACGGCTCCGGCGCCGGAATGCGCCGCCTTCTCGACGCCATCGGGAAGACTCGTGAGCCCGCTCGCGCCGACGATGATGGGATTCTTCAGACGAAGCCCCATCAAATATGTTCCTAAGTCCGCCATTATTCGCTCCTTTCAGGCCTCAAAGACCAACGACAACATCGGATTCTAAGGCAGGCAAGCCCTTTTCCTCTACCTTAACAGTAATGTTGTATCATGTCTTTCTTGCAGCCTCAAGGACCAAAGAGCACAACAGAAAAGCTCCACGGCTGATGCCAAAAGATTTCAAAATTATAGATACAAATTTATATTGACAGCCTGTTCGTGCCATTTTAGAATCTTGCCGCAGACTGCAGCAGTCTGTATACGCTATCCCTATCTTCTCCGAACCGTACCGCCTACAGAACCGGTCAAGGCTGGCTCCACGGCGAGCGGTCACAAGGCAGGGCGTTGTTCCGGCCTTACAGGTTGTTCGAGAAATCGGGCAGCCTCCCGTGTTTGGAAAGGAGAGACGAAGAGCCGCGACCATTGCGCTGGAGGCGGCGAATCGGATCACCGGGAAAAATCGAAAACTGGAGGCAGAAGCGATGGACGAACTAACCGAGAAGCGGGAAGGCTTTCTAAGAAAAAAGCAGTCCCGCCGCGACTTCCTCAAGGCCACGGGCATCAGTCTGACTGGCGCATTCGTGGCGCTGACGCTCGGAGGGGCAACCAGCGTCAAGACGCGTGACGGGAAAGACATCAAAGTGTGGAAGACCCCCACGGGTGTCATCGTGCACGATCCGAACCGCTGCGTCGGATGTCTGCGGTGTGAAGCCATGTGCACCGCACGGAACGATGGCAAAGTCTCTGCATACCTTGCGCGGCTCAAAGTGACGCGCAACATGAACTACGGCGTCGAGGGCGCAGGTTCAGCGTATCAAAAAGTTGACGGGCAGATGGGCAATTTCCGCATCGTTGCGGAAACCTGCCGTCAGTGTGAAAAACCGGCGTGCGGCAATGCGTGCCCGACCGGTGCCATATATGCCGACAAGGTGAACGGAGCCCGGGTGGTCAATGTCAAGGCCTGCATCGGCTGCGGATCTTGCACTCGCGCTTGCCCATGGCACTTGCCGACCGTGGACCCAGAAGCCGAAGTATCGACCAAGTGTTCACTCTGCGAAGGGGACCCGACCTGTGTAAAGAGCTGTCCGACCGGGGCGCTCCGGTATCTTCCGTGGGCCGAGGCCGAAAAGCTCCTGTGGGGAACTGACGCGACCAGCGGCGCCAGTCCCGATGCGTGAACAAAGGAGGGTTTGACATGAGCACGTATGGATATACCGGCAGAATACTTCGCGTGGATCTGTCGAGTGGCAAAATAGCCATAGATGATACATTAAAATATAAGGACTTCATCGGCGGCGAAGGCATTGCGATGAAGATCATGTGGGACGAGGTCCCCGCGGGCACCCATCCTTTCGACCCACAGAATAAGCTCATTTTCGGGTCCGGGCCACTGTGTGGGACAGGTGTGCCCTGTTCTGGCCGCACGAACATTACCTCGCTTCTGCCGTCGAATCCTTTCTACGGCGTGACGAGTTCGCACATGGGCGGCTACTTTTCGGTTGCCATGAAGTACGCCGGCTGGGATATGATCGTCATCGAAGGGAAGGCTCCATCTCCCGTGTGGCTGCGGATCGAGGACGACAAGGTCAAAATCGAGGACGCACGCTGGATGTGGGGTAAGGGCATCTTCGACACCCAGGCGATGGTCGCCTCGTTCATGGGCAAGGACGCTCAGGTCGCGGCGATTGGTCCCGCGGGGGAGAACATGGTCAACCTTTCGGTCATCAGGACAGGAACCTCGCATTCGGCCGGGGGCCACGGCGGTATCATGGGATCAAAGAATCTCAAGGCGATCGGCGTCCGCGGGACAGGTGCGGTGAAGATTGCCGTGGACAGCAAGGAGTGGCTGGAGCTCAACCGCTTCATGATGAGCATCATCGGCGCAAACAACCAGCACGTCGTGCCTTCATCGCCACAGCCGTGGGCGGAGTACACCGACCCGACCTCGCGCTGGACGGCCCGCAAGGGACTGTTCTGGGGCGCGGCGAACCCACCTGTGGAGACCGGCGAATGCGACCCCCACGACATGCAGTCGGTCGGTCTGCGGACCATGAAGGCCACCTTCGACCTCGGAGCGGGAGCAGAAAAGTACACCGTGCGCATGGGCGGATGTGCGCACTGCCCGATCCGCTGTCATTCCCAGCTCAAGGTTCCTCAACTCGAGCGCTACGGAATGGACCCTTATGTCTCCAACACCTGCATGGGGTGGTCGTCACCGCGCGGCGTCATGTTCAAGGGCATCAAGGAATTCGACGGCCATGGAGAAGACAGCTCCATCGTGGGCACTGCCATCGGAACCACGCTCGCCGACGACCTGGGTGTCTGGTGCAACTACGGCCAGATTGGGCGCGACCTCAACTACTGCTACACCAACGGAGTGTTTAAGCGGGTCCTTCCGGCGGAAGAATACAGCTCCATCCGCTGGGACCTCCTCGAAAAAGGCGACGCCAATTTCTTCTTCGATTTCTACAACCGAGTGGCCTACAAAAAAGGCGAATTCTCGCACATCGCAGACGGATCGTACTGGATTGCTCAGCGCTGGAACCTCGGCGATGAGTACTGGAACAACAAGGACATGAAGCTCTGGAGCAGGCTTGGCTACCCGGTCCATCACTCCAACGAAGCCGGCGGCCAGGTTGGCGCCCTCATTTCCTGCTTCTCCAACCGCGATGCGCAGAACCATTCGCACATGAATTTCATCGGGGCGAAACTGCCTGTAAAAATCCTCAAGGAAATCGCAGGCGAGATATGGGGCAGCCCTGCCGCGCTCGATGCGCCGAACAACTACACGCCGATGAATGAATACAAGGCCCGATTCGTCAAGTGGTCGCTGGTCAGGACGATGCTTCACAACTCACTCACGCTCTGCAACTGGATGTGGCCTATGGCGACGAGCCCGCTCAAGGAACGCAACTACCGCGGCGACACCTCGCTCGAAGCGAAGTTCTACAGCCTGGCGACGGGCATCAACATCTCCGAGCGCGAGCTCGACGAAGCGGCAGCGCGCTGCTTCACGCTCATGCGGGCGATCACCGTACGTCAGATGCAAAGCTTCGACCTGCGCAAGGATCATGACCAGACCACCGAGTGGGTGATCCACAGGGAAAAAGACAAGAGTGGGAATGAACTGCCGCAGTTCACCCCCGGCACGATAGCCATGGAAAAAGAGGACATGGAACTGGGCCGCACGCTCGTGTACCGCGAATTCGGTTGGGATGAAAAGACCGGTGCGCCCACCAGGGCGTGCCTCGAAAAGTATGGGATGCCGGACGTAGCGGAAGAGCTCGGAAGACGGGGACTTCTGCCTACATGAGCCGATGAGGCGAGGCCAGGCGACTCATAGGAATCACGTGGTTCGTCGCCTGGCCTTTGTCCTGCATTACGCAAGGAAAATATGATATGGAAGAGATGAATGCCCAACAGACCGCCTCCCCTGGAGCGGACATTGTTCGGCTCGTGAGAGAAGATTCCGCGGCGGCTCGCCTTACGCGCTTGTCTGTCCTGAAGGAACAGTTTCCGGAGATGGATGTCGAAGGAATAATAGCCGAGAGCGGTGTCCCCGATCTCAAGAAAATGCGGGGCAAACGAGACACCTATTTTTTTAGCGACCAGTCGATGACCGAAGCATATGCGGCGCATCTGTTCAGAATAGAAGAAAAGGACCTCCTCAAGCTGATCGCGGAAACGGTGAGGGATGAATCGCAGACCTATCCCCGTCCTACGGATGCGAGAGTCTTCCTCGGAGCACCTTTCAACGTTGCCGAACACGACCTGGCCGACACCCTCGAGCGGCTTGCAGCGTCGCCCGAGTACAACGACATTCGGACCTGCACCGCTTCCAATGGCGCCCTGTACCTCTATTCTTCCAAGTACTTGGGAGAGGCGTATGCGGAATCGCTCGCTGAATGGATGGAAGTTGGCCAGAAGGAGAATCCGTGAACACTGATGTCCCAACACTGCCGCTCGCGCCCGAATACCCCGTGGACCTGGTGGTCGACGGGACCAAAGTAACCACCTTGATGTGCACGCCAGCCTCGCTCGAGGAACTTGCGGCAGGGCATCTCTATTGTACTGGGATGATCCGTTCCCGCGCGCAGCTCGCCAGTATCTCTGTGCTCGCCGACGGCCGTACGGTCATGGTAAAACTCAAGGATTCTGCCGGTCTAGATGACTGCCCCAGGAAGTCTGCCGCTGTGCGCTGGCCGGTTTCTCTTGCCGACCTGCAGCGCAAGGCGGCCGAAATGTTTTCGATGGCAGAAATGTACCGAAGGACGGGCGGCATGCACTGTGCGGCGCTTTGGACGGCCGAAAACACGTTCACGGTGAGGGAAGATGTAGGACGACACAACGCCGTTGACAAAGTAATCGGAAGGGGATTGCTCGACGGCATCGATCTGGAGCAGGCCATTCTGCTCACGAGCGGAAGGTTCGCGGCCGACATGGTCATAAAAGCCAAGAATGCAGGCATCTGCTTTCTTGTGACGCGGAGCATTCCGACATCCACCGCGTACAACATCGCAGTGGAGGCAGGCATGACGTTGGTCGGCAGGATCGAACGGGCAGACCCAATTCTTTACAACCGGACCGACAGAATTGCGCTGATCGCCCGGCCCTGAGCCGAGAAAACGCAATGCTCCATGAAGGCTCAGTGCCCTTCGCCCCGTGCCATGGCAGTGCCGTGTCCGAGGAGCGGGGCTAGCAACTCAGCATGAAAGATGGCGCCCTTTACGCTGCCAGGAACATTGACCACATACTGCGTACCGCGCATTCCAGCCACCCCGCGCGAGAATACCGCGAATGGCGTCTGCTCGAGCGACCTGACGCGCAGGTATTCCGCCAGGCCAGGCACAGTGCGGTCACAGTACCGGAGAGTCGCCTCGGGAGTCTGGTCTCGGGCGGATGGACCTGTGCCCCCCGTGGTGATGATCCAGTCGGCATCCGGATGCCGACAGAGCGCATCGTACACGGTCTGCACGCCATCCGGGACGATCTCCCGCTCCCATTCGATGCCGGGAAGGAGTCTGTCTAAGGTTTCGATGATGGCCGGTCCTGAACGATCATCGTATTCGCCGCGTGATGCCCGATCAGACACAGTAATGACCGCGATCTTCACGGTGTATCCTCCCTCCCACGAGCACGCGGGCAAAAATGCCCTTGCGAGGCATGACACAGTCTCCTACCAGACGGCGAATTTCGCAGGCAGTGTGGCATTCCTTTCCAATTTTAGACACTTCGAGCACGGTTTCGCCGATACGCAGCCTTGTGCCGAGCGGTAGCCGGTGCAGTTCGACTCCCTTGGTCGTGATGTTTTCCGCAAAATCCCCAGGGGAAAGGTGGTCGAGCGCACCAGCCAGCGCACAGCCGGCGCGCATCAGCTCCGACAGCCGTGCGGAAGCCTGCTCGATCTCCTCCAAGGCCAGGAACGACACTTGCCGATCTTCCAGAATGCCTGCGTGGGCGTCTCCCTCGATGCCCTTTCCCGGCACCAGCAGCGCCTCCTGGACAGGGCTTTTTCGAGTGCCCGTGCGTTCCGAAACATTGATCGAGACCACCTGGAATTCGCCCTCGGCAGGAATGGCTGGTGCACCGTCAGAAGTGAGATTCCCAGCGCTCTGTGGGGCAGCGGTGCCACCCCCGACAGACTCTCTGTCCGTGCTCATGCCAGCTCCTCCTTCGTTTTTTCGACAAGCACAATGTCGGTAATGCACATGTGCCTGTCCACCGCCTTGCACATGTCGTAGATGGTGAGCGCGGCGACCGATACGGCGGTGAGCGCCTCCATCTCTATGCCGGTCTTGTCGGTGCAGACCGCCCGTGCGCGGACGGCGATGCCGGTCGTTTCGAAGGCAAAGTCGATCTCGACGTGCTCTGTCTCTATCGGGTGGCAGAGAGGGATGAGGTCGGCAGTCCGTTTGGCCGCCATGATCCCTGCGACTCGTGCGGTAGCGAGGACGTTGCCCTTCGCGATCTGGTTCGACTGTATCTTCGCGAGCGTGTCGGATGAGAGCAGAATGCGTCCTTCGGCGGTCGCAGTCCGGCGCACACGGGGTTTTGCCGAGACGTCGACCATCCGGGCGTTGCCCTGGTCGTCGAGGTGGGTAAACTGCGTCGATTCGTTCATTGTCCGTTTTCTCCTTCTCATCACATTATCCGATTATCCGCCGATCTGCGCCACGGCGATGGTGGAGCTCACCGTGCCGTGGGCAGGCTTTGCAAGAATGGCCTGTCTCAGGCTCCCTTCGATATCGCCAAAATCCACAGGAATATCGCGGTCCGAATGCAGGCAAGACCTCAAAACCCCATTGGCCAGAAGCCGTATGCGGTTGCAGCAGTCGCATGGAGGAGGCCGATCACAGCCGTGGGCATCTCGTTTTGTTTCGGACAGAGAGTAATGGGCGATGGTTTGGAACGCCGCCCCCCGCATGATTGCGAACCGGCGCATCCCTTCGATTTCCGAAGGAGTCGTATCTTCGAGCACCACCATGTTGATCTTGACCTTGAGGCCAGCCTTGAGTGCGGCATCGAGGCCGGCAAGCGCGTCGGAAAGCCGACCGCCTCGCGTGATACAGGCATACCGATCCGGGTCGAGGCTATCGATGGAGATGTTGACGGACTGCAAACCTGCGGCAGCGAGTTCTTCTGCGAGCGAAGGCAGCATCGTGCCATTTGTCGTTATGGCGAGCGTGCGGAGCCCTTCGATGCGGCCAAGCTTCCACACCAGGTCTGCAATGCCCTTTCTTACAAGTGGTTCCCCGCCCGTGAGTCGCACCTTGTCGATGCCGAGATGGACCGCTGCGCGCACAATGGCTTCGATTTGTTCGAAGCTGAGGATGTCCGCGTGCGGAAGCAGCGGTATCCCCTCTGCAGGCATGCAGTAGATGCAGCGCTGATTGCAGCGGTCGGTGACCGAAATCCTGAGGTACGTGATCTCACGTCCGAATGAGTCGTACATTGGTGTACTCTCCTGTGTCGATTTTTTCCTGCCCGAGTTCCATCCTGAACAGCACCTGCGCATCCGCGAGCACAGTGATCATGGAAGAGCCGCGGTACGGCAGGGGTTCGGCGAGCATGCCCTGGGGCCCTGGATAAATTATGCCGGGAAGAAACTCCACGCGATCAGAACCTGTACGTGCGAGGGGTTTTGCGAGGCACACTCTCAGCATGAGGGGGCGGTATGCAAGTCCCATGCACGCAAACAAAAAGGGCTTCACGAGCACTTCAAAGTTGACGAACGTCGAGACGGGGTTGCCTGGAAGTCCGAACACGGCAGTGTGGGCTGTCCGACCAAAAAAAGTCGGCTTGCCCGGCCTCATCTTGAGCGTGTGGAATACCGGTTCCACGCCCAGCGCTTCCACCACGCGGGGGACAAGGTCATAATCGCCCATCGAGACGCCGCCAGAGAGGATGACCAGCGTGCAGCGCTCGAGAGTCCTTCCCAGCGCATCGGTCAGTGCCCTCTCATTGTCCCCCACTATGCCGAACCATTGCACTTCGGCGCCCGCAGCCCTTGCCATGGCAGCCAGCTGCGGGCCGTTGGAATCGTATATTTTTGCGGGCGGCAGTGGCCGCCCGGCTTCGACGATTTCGTCGCCGGTGGAAATGATGCCGACGCGCGGCCTTCTGCGGACTTCGACGGAGGCCACTCCGTCTGCCGCTAAAATTCCGATGTCCTGGGCCTTGAGAACGCGCCGGGACATCAGAGGCGAGCCTTTTTTCTTGTTTTCTCCGCGCTCGATGATATTGTCCGCCTTTTCGCGCACCGTGAACACCACTCTCGGCAGGCCGTCCGCGCCAGTGCAGGACTCTCGCGTCCATTCGATACGCTGTACGCCATTTGCACCTTCGGGAAGAGGCGCGCCGGTCATGATGCGGATCAGCTCGCCTTCGGCAAGCGTCCTCGCGCTGGAAGAGCCCGCGGGAAGAGCTTCGACCACCGTGTAGTGTTCACGGCTAGGCCCTTTGACGTAAGCATAGCCGTCCATCGCTGCCTTGGCAAAAGGAGGATGGTCGATGGATGCACAGAGGTCCTGCGCCAGAATTCGTCCTTGCGCCTCCCCGATCGGCACCATCTCGGTTCCAATCTGTGCTTCAATCGAAGAAGCAGTCTCCAATACAAGGCGCAGGGCTTCGTCAGGATGAAGGTTGGTGTACACTGTCGTTCCTCCTGTCGTGCAGTATAGTCCCGCTTCTAAGTTCGATTATTCGCTCTGCCAGGTCTTCTGCCAAGCGGCGCTGATGGGTGCTGAAGAAAATCGTTCTCTGCGACCTCAGCGATCTAAGCAAGTCTCTGATGCGCGCTGCGGATGCCGAGTCGGCGCTTGCCGTCGGTTCGTCCAAGAGGAGGATGTCCCTGCCGGAAGCAATCGCACGGACGAGGGCAAGGCGCTGCGCTTCCCCGCCAGACAGCGATTTGGCGAGACTGTCGGATTTATCTGCCAGCGCCACGCTCCTGAGCATTTCTTTCAAAACTTCTCTGGAGACAGCCTGTATGTCGAGATTTGAGCTGGCGCACACCTCCAGGTTCTGAAGCACGGTCCCCGGCAGCATGTACGGATGCTGGTGCAGATACACCGTATGTCGTCGTGCGAGCATCCGGTTGTACGGTGTACCACGAAACTTCACCAGCCCGCGGAAAAGCTTCGGATCATCCTGCCCTTCCAAGAGATGATTCAGCAGTTTGAGTAAGGTGGTCTTGCCGGAACCGTTTGGACCGACAAATGCGACACATTCCCCCTCGCGGAGCGTCAGACCGTCTACAGTGAGTACGGGCGACGAGCCCCATGCATACGCGTATTTCACCTCTGAAAGCTCGAAAAGGGGCCTCCCTTCCTTCACGTTTTCCGCCTCCTTCCGCCCACCCGTGAATTGATGAAGAAGTTCATCGCCAGCGCGATGGCCAAAAGCACAATGCCGAGGGACACTGCCTCCTCGAATTCCCCCCTGGATGTCTCGAGTGCAATCGCAGTGGTCATGGTTCGCGTCGCCCCGCGGATGTTGCCGCCGAGCATCATCGCGACGCCCACCTCTCCGATGACTCGGGAAAACGCCATGGCAATCGCCGCAGCGATGATAGAGCTTCCCTCCTTGAGCGCCAGCGCGAAGGCCTTTTCTGGCCTGACTGCATGGGTTTCGAGCGTCTCGCGAAAGCGTGGATCGATCTTCGAAAAGCCGCTGGCGACAAACGAAACAAGAAGAGGAAGCGCCAGGAAAAACTGCCCTGTCACGACTGCGGCAGGTGTGTAGAGCATGCCCAAAAAACCGAGCGGCCCCGACCGAGAGATGAAACCGTACACCACGAGGCCAATCACCACGGTGGGCAGGGCGGACAGCGCATGGACCACCGATGCAAGCCATCGTCGGATTCCTGCCGGCTTCCATCCGATCGCGACACCTGCCGGAATGCCAGGAAGGGCCGAAAGCAGCACCGCTGCCGCAGAGAATGCGAGGCTCCGCACAATGATTCCCCACAGCTCAGAATCCCCTGACATAATCAGAAAAAAAGCATCGTGCATGTGCGTGCCCTATGTGCGCGAAGGAAAAAACACCTGCTCGCCGCCAGCCCTGAACAAGCGCATGAGCTCGGCAGCCTCCTGGCCTGCAAGGAAATCGGCAAGCGCCTTGGCCGCATCTGACGAAGTCGGAAGGATGATGCTGTACTGATTGCGGAGCGCCTGATCCCCCTGAAAAAGAATGCGGAGCCGGGGCAGACCTCCGCAAAGGACGAGGAAGGTGGCACGGTCGCTGAGCGCATAGGCTGCGCGCTGATCCGCAATCCTGAGCGTTTCGGCCATCCCCTGACCGGCCTCAAGGTACCACGCCCCATGGGCAGCGCCTTTCACAAGAGACCAGAGCTCTTTTTCTTTCTGATGGGTTCCCGAACCGTCGCCTCGCGAGACAAAGAGCGCCTTGCGTTCTGCAATCTTACGAAAGGCTTCCTGGGCGCTGGCGGCGTGGGAAACCTCCGCAGGGTCCTCTAGAGGTCCGACCACGACAAAGTCGCTGTACATGAAAGGTATCCGGAGGCTGCCGGCATGCTGCGCCACGAATGTCGCCTCCAAGGATGGCGCATGCGAAATGACGATGTCGCAGTCCCCCCGCGCCGCGAGCTCGAGCGCGGCCCCGGATCCGACCGCGATGACATTCACTTTGATGCCAGTCTTTCTGGTGAATGCAGGCAGGAGCGCCTCCAGCAGCCCCGACTGTTCCACGCTGGTGGTGGTCGCAAGACGGATCGACCGTGATCCCGTGGCCGCCCCCGCAGAGACAGTGACAGCGGCACACCACAGAACGAGCAGCAGAACTTGGAACGACACCAGAGAATAGCGATGAGCCCTCATGGATACTCCTCTCCTTCGACCATTGTAGCGGAGGAATCAAAGTTTAAGAAGGACAAGCTTACAAATCCAGAGCCTTTGTCTCGATTTTTTCGAGCACGCGGGCGACAAACGCGTCGAGTGCGATGCCGTTTTCCTGCCCGCCTGTCCTGAGTCGGACCGAGACGGTGCGATCGTCCTTCTCTCGCTGGCCGAGGATGACCATGTAGGGAATCTTCTGGTTCTGCGCGTCGCGGATCTTGGCGTTCATACGCTCCTCGGAGAGCATGGCCGTCGCCCTGATCCCTTTTCCTTTTAGAATGGCGGTCACTTCCTTCACGTACTCGTCGAACAAGGGTGCGACGGGAATCACGGCCACTTGCTCGGGGCTCAGCCACAGGGGAAAGGCACCCGCGGTGTGCTCGAGGTAGACGCCGAAGAAGCGCTCGATCGAACCCAGGAGCGCGCGGTGCACCATGTAGGGACGTTTGCGTTGGCCGTCCGAGTCGATGTACTCGATCTGGAACCGCTCCGACATGTTGAAGTCGAATTGGATCGTGGTCAATTGCCACTCGCGGCCTATGGCGTCCTTCACCTTGAGGTCGATCTTGGGCCCGTAAAAGGCGCCGCCGCCTTCGTCGATCTCGTAGGCCAGTCCTTCCTTCTCGATGGCCTTCCGCAGAGACTCGGTGGCCTGCTCCCAGCGGGCCGGGTCGCCCACCGCACCGTCTCCCTTGGGCTTGGTCGCGAGGTAAGCTTTGATTTCCTTAAAGCCCAGGGTCTTGTGCATGGAGAGGGAGAAGCGCAGGACCTCCTCGATCTCGCCCTCGATCTGCTCGGGCGTGCAGAAGATGTGCGCGTCGTCCTGGGTGAAGCCACGCACGCGCATGAGGCCGTGCAGAGCCCCCGCGCGCTCGTAGCGGTACACGGTGCCGAGCTCCGCCCAGCGCAGGGGCAGGTCGCGGTAGGAGCGGGTCTGGCTTTTGTAGATCATAATGTGGAAGGGACAGTTCATCGGCTTGATGTAGTAGTTGTCCTCGTCGATCTTCATGGGCGAGTACATGTTCTCCTTATAAAAGCCAAGGTGTCCCGAGGTTTCCCAGAGCCAACTCTTGCCGATGTGCGGCGTGAAAAGTATCTCGTAGCCGTTTTTGTAGTGCTCCTCACGCCACCAATCCTCGAGGGCGACGCGGAAACGCCCCCCCTTGGGATGCCAGTAGATGAGGCCAGCGCCCGCCTCTTCGTGGGTCGAGAAGAGGTCGAGTTCCTTGCCGAGCCTGCGGTTGTCGCGCTTTTCAGCCTCCTCGAGCATCTTGAGGTAGGCCTCCAATTCGGCCTTACTCGCAAAGGCGTAGGCGTAGATGCGAGTGAGCATGGGGCGAGTCTCGTCGCCCCGCCAGTAGGCGCCGGCGAGGGTCTTCAGGGTGAAGGCGTCGGGCTTCAGTTCCCTGGTCGATTCGACGTGGGGGCCGCGGCAGAGATCGACAAAATCTCCTTGCCTGTAGATCGAGATGGTCCCCTCCTCAAGCCCTTCGATGAGCTCGAGCTTGAAGGGCTGATCGCGAAAAAGCTCCTTCGCCTGTTCCTTGGTCACTTCTTCGCGGACGAAAATCTGATCCTGCGCGATGATCCGACGCATTTCCTTTTCTATCGCGCGCAGGTCTTCCTCCGCCACGGGTTTGGGAAACAGAAAATCGTAATAAAAGCCGTCTTGAATCGCAGGGCCTATACCGAACTTCACTCCGCCGTAGAGATGCTGCACCGCCTCGGCCATCACGTGGGCGAAGGAATGTCGTATCCTCTCAATATCAGCCGCCATATCGTTCTCCTTTCTCTTTCAAGACATAAAAAAAAGCTCCATGGAACACGCCCGCACGTGAAACATGTCACGTAAGGACGAATTCCGTGGAGCCCTCTTGCTCTCGGTAATCCGCGGTACCACCTTACTTCGGCTCCCCGCGACGGGGGCCGCTCTCTTCGCCAATAACGCATGGCAGACGGTCTGCATTACTGCTGCGCGACAAGCAGGTTCACACAGACTGCTCGGGAGTGGTTTTCGCTGGAGCCCGGCAGGATCCTTCCACCCGCGACGCGCGGGATCCCTCTCTGTGCGCGAAAGCGTACCAACTACTCTTCTCCGTCAACGCATTTTTTGTTATTTTCCATATGATGCAAAGTGATGTCAAGTGCTCATGTGCGCAAGAAAGACCGTGGAGGTCTCTTGTTAAAGTCGCGCGCAATGAGTATTTTTTATAATGTATGGGAACGAAACTCACAGAGACGACGGATACGCAGGAGCTGACGCGGGACGACCTTGAGGCGAAGGAGCCCGAAGAATACCGCGTCTATCTCATCAACGACGATTTCACGACGATGGAATTTGTGATATCGATTCTCATGACGGTCTTCCACAAGAGCCTTCCGGAAGCGTCGAAGCTCACGTTGGAAGTTCACAGGAGAGGTCGTGGTATGGCAGGATTATACTCCTACGACATCGCGATCACCAAAATCCAGCAAGTCCACGCAATGGCCAGACAGCGGGGATTTCCGCTCCGCTGTACAATGGAGAAGGCATGAAAGTAAGCCCTGAAGTACAGGCGATTTTCAACGCTGCATACAACGAAGCCAAGCTCCGGAGCCACGAATATCTCATGCCGGAGCATATACTCTTTGCAAGCCTCTCGTTCGAAAAGGTGCGCAATATTTTCGAAAACTGTGACGCCGACCTTGAGCAGATGAAGCGGAGCATCGAGGCGTACTTCGAACAGAAGATGCCCATCGTGCGCAATGCCGAACCAATTCAGAGCGCAGGCTTTCAGGCGGTGATCGAGCGCGCAGTGATGCAGTCCCAATCCGCCGGCAAAGAAGAAGTGCAGATTCCTGACCTCGTCGTCTCGCTCTACGACGAGGAGCGCACCTATGCAGGCTATCTCCTTCGCAAACTCGGCATCAAGCGGCTCCAGCTGCTTGAAGTGCTCTCCCACGGGATGAGCGACGAAGACATGGAAGCAGATTCGCTCCCCGAGGAAGAGACCGAAGAGCGCACCGAAGAGGGCGGCAGGGAGAAACACGCGGCAAAGCCTGGCGTGCTCGAACGCTTTGCGACCGATCTCACCGCGCTGGCCGCAGCCGGAAAACTCGAACCCGTCATCGGCCGCGAGGCCGAAATCGAGCGCACCATCCAGGTGCTCTCTCGGAGGCTCAAAAATAATCCTATCCACGTCGGAGATGCAGGTGTAGGAAAGACTGCCATCACCGAGGGTCTCGCGCAGCGCATTGCGGCCGGCGATGTACCTCCCAAGCTTAAAGGCTACACGATTTGGTCTCTCGATATGGGCGCCCTGCTCGCGGGAACAAAATTCCGCGGCGACTTCGAAGAGCGCGTCAAAAAGGTCATCGACCTGCTCCTAAAAAAAGAGAAAGCGATCCTCTTCATCGACGAAATCCACACCATCGTCGGTGCGGGGGCCGTCACCGGCAGTACCCTCGATGCATCAAACCTGCTCAAACCAGCACTCACGTCGGGCAAACTGCGCTGCATCGGGTCGACCACCTACGACGAGTACAATAAGATCTTCGAAAAAGACCGGGCGCTCTCCCGGCGCTTCCAGAAGATCGACATCGTGGAGCCCTCCATCCCCGAAACCGTCGAAATTCTCAAAGGCCTCCGCTCCAAGTACGAGGAGTACCACGATGTGCGCTACAGCGACGAGACGCTCGAAACCGCCGCCAAGCTCGCCGCACAGTTCATCACCGAACGCAAGCTTCCGGACAAGGCCATCGACGTCATCGACGAGGCGGGAGCGCTCGCACGGATTCGTGCATACAAAGAGAACCGCGAATCAGAGGTCAAGACGATCGACATCACGCCACACGACATCGAGGTGGTCATCGCCAAAATTGCGCGGATCCCCGAACGCACGGTCACGTCCTCCGAAAAGGACAGACTCGCCACACTCGAAGGCTCGCTCAAGCAAGAAGTGTTTGGGCAGGATCATGCCATCGAGGTCGTCGTCAAGGCGGTCAAACGCTCGCGCGCCGGATTCAGGGCTCCCGACAAGCCCATCGCGAACTTCCTCTTCGTCGGCCCCACGGGCGTCGGCAAGACGGAGCTCGCGCGGCAGCTCTCCAAGCACCTGGGGATCGCGCTGCACCGCTTTGACATGAGCGAATATCAGGAAAAACATACGGTGTCGAGACTGATCGGCTCCCCTCCGGGGTATGTCGGCTATGAGGAAGGCGGCCTTCTTACAGATGCCATCCGAAAAACCCCCAACGCGGTGGTTCTCCTCGATGAGATCGAGAAGGCGCATCCCGACATCTACAACATTCTGCTTCAGATCATGGACTACGCGACGTTGACGGACAATCAGGGCAGAAAGGCCGACTTCCGCAACGTCATACTCATCATGACGAGCAACGCAGGCGCCCGCGATATCGGCAAGCCACTCATCGGCTTCGGAGACCAGAAGATCAGCGACTCCGCCCTCGACGAGGCCGTGGAGCGCGCCTTCAGTCCCGAGTTCCGCAACAGGCTCGATGCGGTGGTGCACTTCAACAATCTGCCCATGGACATCATCGAGCGCATCGTCAAAAAAGCCATCGACGAATTCAGCGCCCAGCTCGCCGAGAAGCATGTCACGCTGAAGGTGGAAGACAGCGTAATTCGATTCCTCGCGGAGCGAGGCTATTCCCGCGAATTTGGTGCGCGCAACATCAGCCGCCTCGTCGAAGACCAGATCAAGACCGTGTTCGTCGACGAAGTGCTCTTCGGCAGACTGGAACACGGCGGCACCGCGGTGGCCCGCCTCGAAAACGACAAGATAGTCTTCGATATTTCGCCTCGGAATTTCTAAAGCATGGAGTTGCGCCGATGCGATGGTTGACCATGCCCGAATACCTCGACGAGACGGAGGACTACCGCTTTCCGCCGGCAGCGAGCGCGACGCAGCGCGGCGTCGTCGCCTATGGCGGGAACCTCTCTCCGGGTGCTCTTCTGTCCGCGTATCGACAGGGCATCTTTCCGTGGCCTTCCACGCCCGCGCTGCTGCAGTGGTGCAGCCCGGACCCCCGTTGCATCATTCTGCCAGAGACTCTCTCCATCACGGAGTCTGCGCAGAAGGCCCTGAAAAAGGCGCTGCGGCAGGGGTCCCCCTACAGGCTCACCCTGGATGCGGCCTTCTCCGAGGTCATCGGCAATTGTGCAAGCGTCCCTCGGCCGGGGCAGCCCGGCACATGGATTTTTCCCAATCTGATACGGGGATACACCGAACTACACAAGCTGGGGTACGCCCATTCGGTCGAAGTCTGGAAGGGGGGCTCCCTTGTCGGAGGCCTCTACGGCGTGAGCATCGGCACGGCCTTTTTCGGAGAATCGATGTTCAGCCTCGAGAGCAACGCATCCAAAATCGGCTTTCTCTCGTTGGCCACGACGCTCTTTGCCCGCGGGTTCGCCTTTATCGACTGCCAGGTCTATACGCCATACCTCGCGCTGATGGGAGGCATCGACGTGCCGCGGCCGCGCTATCTCTCCATGCTTAGGCGGGCGCTGGCTTCTCCGACGCTGAAAGGCAACTGGGCTGAAACCTTCCCCGACTTTCCGAATACCGAGCTTATCCTCTCTTTCAAAAAGATGTCGAAAACAATACCATATCACACGTAGTAAACGAATGGGGAACAGATGAAACTGCTTTTTGTACAACTGCCTTCGCAGATGCCCGACTGGAGTTCGGCCCCGGCAAACGTTCCTCTCGCGGCGGGGTACTTGGCTTCCTACGCCGAATCGAAGGGCCTGCTCGCTCGCCGAGAATGGACAATTCTGGAGCCCGAAATTGCGAATTTCGGCTCTGACGCTTCGATCATCTCATCGATCAGCGCCCGTGAACCCGACATCGTCGCCTTCACGCTCTATTCATGGAACCTCGAGCGCAGCCTCTTCATCGCAGAGAAGCTCACTTCTCTCCTCCCCCGCGCGCGCCTGATCGCGGGGGGCCCCGAAGTCGTCGAACACATGCCCATCTCCGTCAGAAGCCCCTTCCACAGCCTCGTCTACGGCGAAGGGGAAGATGCCTTTGCGGCGGTGCTGCAGGATATTCAGGAACATCGCCCCCTCTCGCCATCCTATCATTCCGAGACCCTCATCGATCTGTCGGAGCTGCCCAACCCGTACTTGAGCGGCGCCCTCCGCTTCGATCCAAACGTCCAGGTCCACCTCGAGACCATGCGCGGCTGCAACGCCAGATGCTCCTATTGTTATTATGGAAAGAATTACAAAGTAATCCGCCGTTTTCCTCACGAGCAGGCAATCGAGGTGATCCGCGCAGCCTCAGAGGCTGGGGTCTCCGAGATCTACATCATGGACCCCAATTTTCAGAGCGGCCCCGATTTTGCCGGCAGATTGAGGGACATCGCCTACGCAAACCATGCGCACACGCCGATCCACACCGAGCTCAGGCTCGAAGGGATCAACGAGGAGATCGCCGGTCTCTTGAAAGAAGCGGGCGTCGCCTCCGTGGAGGTCGGCCTTCAGAGCGTCAACCCCAAGGCGCTTGAGGCAGTCCACCGCAGCTTCGACAGGAAGGCGTTCGAACGCGGCGCAGAGCTGTTGCAGAAGCACAAGATCATGATAAAGACCGGACTCATTCTGGGGCTGCCCTACGACGGCTACGAGCAGGTAATAGAGACCTTCGACTTCCTCGGCATGCAGGGGCTCGGCCAGGAGGCAGAACTGTATCCGCTCTCGCTGCTTCCCGGAACGGAGATCAGAGAACGGGCGGACGAATACGGTATGAGCTCGATGGAGATTCCGCCCTACCTCGTGACCAGCACCCACTGGATATCCTACGACGATATGGTCGATGCAATCGCGACATTCGAGGAGAGCTTCGACGTCGAGTGGGCGATGCCCCCGGCTCCTCACTTTCAGCTCTTCAAAGAAGGGTTCGTCTCTTTCATCGACACGCGGAAGCCGGAGAACATAGACTGGATGCGCCTCAACCCCGAAAAGCTCTCGAATTCGATCACGCTGTTGGTCGACGCCGACGACCCGGAAACCCTCGCCAGAATCGTCCGTGCGGCCAGAGACCTACGGAAGGACAACCCCTACACGTTGTACCAGATCGTACTCACGAGCGAAACCAGAATCCCCTCAGAAAAACTGGTGGACAGGATCAGAGATGCCTTCCTCAATCCAGAACATTATTACGAGCTTGCGAACTCTTTCTCGCCAGATCCACAGACGAGCTATCAGGCGAGAATGTTTTTTGCGACCAAGAACTTCAGCCTCGCCTACCGGGCCCTCGAAGAGGCACAGGACATGGAGACGATGGTCGTCCTCAACGGCCGCGGCGGGTACAACGCCGATCGGCTGGCAGAACTCTTGCCCTACGTGATCTTCGACAAGCAGACTCTCCCCTTCGACCGGCTGTATGAGCTCATTTCGATCTACGCCGATTTTCCTCACATGCTCATCGAGGCCCCCGAAGGGCTCCTCTAGCTCACCTCTCGATCAGTACATCCTCCTCGGATCGGCCTTCCAGATTCCATTGCCGGTCTGCAGATAAGCCCTGATGTTCCGCATCGTATCCTGCACCGATTTGGCCGTGGCTTGGTTTGTGGAGCCCCCTACGTGCGGTGAAAGAACCACATTGGGCAGGGTGTGGATCGGATACCTCGACGGTGCACCTACGACGCCGGTGGTGGGGTAGGTGTACCAGGTGTCCACCGCCGCACCTTTAAGCACGCCGCTCTTGAGCGCCTCGTACAAGCCTTCTTCGTCCACGATTGAACCGCGTCCCACGTTGACCAAAAATTTGCCCTTCATGCTCATGATAAGATCTTTGGAGATGAGGCCCTCGGTCTCACGCGTGGCCGGCAAGGTGATAAACACTATCTCCCCGAGGTCCAAGGCCTCTTTCAGGCCCGGAAGCACCGCATCGAAGTGTTGTGGGACCTCAGCGCCTTTCGTCCTGCGCCAGCCGTACACCTTGCAGTCGAAGGCCTTGAGCAGCTTCGCCAGCTCCTTGCCGATGGCACCGGTTCCCAGGATGCTGCAGCTTCGTCCATAGAGGCTGTCCCAGTTGTCTTCGGCGCCGCGATTTACCCAGAAACCATGCCAGACTTCATTCTTAAGGTCATTGTGGTATTCGATGATCCTTCCATAGAAAGCGAGCGTCATGGCCAGAGCGTGCTCGGCGACATCGAAGGCGTTAGAGTGCACGTTGTAGACTTCGATCCCTCGCTCAATGAGCAACTCCGCAGGCAGATGATTCAGCCCCGTGAAAGGCTGAAAGATGGCCTTCAGCCTGACTGCCTCGGAAATGACGCGGTGAGGTATGCGCCCGGCGATGATGAGGTCCAGAGAGGCGATCTCGGGAGCGTCGGCGCCAAGCCCCTCGTACCACGTGTGCTCGGCAAATTCTTGTCGCAGTTGTGCGATGGCCGGACCCCACACGGAGTGCAGCGGCATGAATGAACCTATATGCATTGTCGCGACCTCCCTTGAAAAAAATAGAATGTCGTATATATATGCAAGCATATTTTTTGCTCCCGGCGCAAGAGGCATCATGAAATTCTTATGCCTTTGCGATATAGATTGAGAAGGCTGCGAACTTCCTCGAAACATGCCGATATTAAGAAAGGGAGAGTTATAAACGATGCAGGAGCGAACATTGAAAAGCGCACGACTTTTCTGCCTCACCATGCTCATCGCGCTGTCGTTGGGGGGCTGTGCGACCACCCTTGCGGCAAAGAATGAAGTGACCCTCAACGATCTCGTCATCAAAGGCGATTTCGAAGGTATACGCAAATTTTATTCGAACCAAGAAGAATTGAACAAACCTTCCACCAAAGAGCCTTATGTGGGACTGTATCCTCTTCACATCGCAGTGATCCGGGGCGATGTGAAGATCGCCGAAATTTTGATCGTGCTCGGCGCCAAGGTGGACAACAAGGATATCTCCGGGAAGACCGCCCTGAGATACGCGGTGGACAGAAAGCAGGCCGACATGGTGAAGATGCTCGTCGACAGAGGCGCCGATCCCTTCGTCGCCGACGTGGGAGGAACTTCGCCTGCTCAAGTGGCGCTTCAGTCGGACATCAACATCCTCGATGCCATGTTCAATTCAAAGAACATCAACAACACGGGCCCCGACGGACGAACGATCCTCCACTACGCGGCCGACGCGCTCATGCCCAAGGAAGTGGACATGCTCCTCTCCAAGGGCGCTTCGGTTCAGATAAAGGATAAGGCCGACAGAACCGCCCTCGACCTCGTGCTCCTCTACCCCGACAAAATCGAAGCAGCTCAGATCGCCGAGAAGCTCATCCTTAAGGGCGCAAACCCTTCATTCCCCGAATTCTCCTGGTTTGCCGCCACGGTGAGAGCGCCCGACTACAACGCCGTCCGCTTTTCCAACGGGAACACCCCTCTCCACGAGGCGATATCCCGCTACCAGTCAGGCTTCGCCCTATTTCTTCTCCTCAACAAAATCGACCCCGACCTCAAGAACCTCAACGGCGAGGCACCTCTCCACCTGGCAGTCAAATCCGGCTACGTCGAGGGGGCACGGCTGCTTTTGCAAAACAGGGCGAACCCCGACATTCTCGACACAAATCAGAACACACCCTTGCACCTGACCATTCCGCCTGCGCGGCGCCTGGAAATGGTGAAGCTGCTCTTGAGCTACAAGGCCAACCCTGCGCTCATGGACAACCAGGGGAATACGCCGCTCCACAAGGCCGTCATGCAATTCTATGCGCCTGAAATCGTCGACACCCTGATTCAGGCAGGCGCGCCCGTCAATGCTCAGAATGCAAAGGGAGATACGGCCCTCATTCTCTGCGCGAGGACGGAACACTACGAATATGCGAAATCGCTCATCGAGGCAAAGGCCGAGATATTCAAGATGAATCTGGCGGGCGAAAATGCGCTCAAGATCGCCCTTTCGAAGGGGTACAAGGCCGTCGACAATATCGTGCTTCCGTCGAACGTCAACCAGAGCGACGACAACTCAAACAGCGTGCTCATGACCGCCGTGTCGCTCAAGGCCCCGGCCGACGTCCTCAAGCTCATTCTCTCCAAGGGGGCTGACCCCAACGCGAGGAACAAGGCGCAGGACAGTGCACTGCACATCGCGGTGAGACAGAACTATGCGGAACAGGGTGTGGTGCTGCTGGACGCAAACGCCGACATCTTTCAGTACAACGCACAACAGGAGAATCCTCTCTTCCTCGCCCTCACGGCAAAGCCTGCGCCGCTCGAGTGGTTCTTCAGGCCGAACGTCATCGCGGCCAGAGACGCAAACGGCGACTCCGTGGTGCACCACGCGGCCCGGAAGAACCTGCCCGAGGGCATCGCGTACCTGATCAAGAATGGAGCATCCCTCGATGTGCTCAACAATGCGCTCGAGACCCCGCTGCACACTGCCGCGAAGTACGATGCGACCGAGGCGATCCAGTACCTTGTGGGCGCTGGTTCCTCACTGAAGGCCGTCGACATAAAAGGCGATATTCCGCTCCAGAGTGCGGTCCTGGCTGGTGCAGCGAAGGCGACCGAGCAGCTCATCGCTGCAGGCTCTCCAGTGAACAGCCAAAACTACTCCGGAGAAACAGCCCTGCATCAGGCAGCCAAAAACAACAATTCGCCCATTGTGCGACTGCTCACCGCCAAGGGAGCCCAGACGGAAATTCAGGACAGCCGAGGCTTTACCCCACTGGCAGACGCCGCCGCATACGGTGCCTACGACGCCGCAAGCGACCTGTTGAAGGCGGGCTCGCTCATCGACACTCGCGACAATTCAGGCTCGACCCCCCTCTATCAGGCGGTCAGCGGCGAGCACATTGCGCTCGTCCGGCTCCTGCTGGTGAACAACGCGGACATCCATGCCCTCAACGCTCGCGGTCTGTCGCCCTTTAAGCTCTCGCTCATGAAGAATTCTCAGATTGCCGCCGAGTTCTATACGGACAAACTGATCAATAAGCCCGATTCAAACGGCGATTGTGTGCTCCACATTCTCCTCAACGGCGGCATGAGTCAGGACCTTCTGCTCGCCGCGCTCAAAAATGGAGCCAACCCGAACGCACGGAACGCGAAAGGGGATACGCCGCTCATGCTCGCGCTGAGGAAGAATGACCTGAACGCGGCCATCGCGCTGATCAACGGAGGAGCGTCGCTGTTTATGTCGAACGCGGACAATATCTCGCCGCTCTCCACCATATTCTCGATGGATGTCGGCGCTAGGAACAAACTCTTGTCAGCGGTAGGCGTGAACGAAGCGGACTACAACGGGGAGACGCTCCTGCACTATGCCGTGCGCGCCAACAATAAGGATGTGGCCCTCGATCTGATCTCGCTCGGCGCAGACAGGGGAGCAAAGAACCGCAGAGGAGAAACGCCGCTGGACCTGGCTCAGACGAAGGGATACCAAGAGATCGCCGCACTGCTCGCGAACAAATGAACGGTGGGAAATGAATTACAGAAGACCGTCCGCAAGTTCTTGGCGCTGTTTTATCTTCTCGAGCGCTTGTTCTTGAATCTGGCGGACCCGCTCGCGGGTAATGCCGAGGGCCCGCCCGGTCTCCTCGAGCGTCTTGGGGCCTTCGCCGTTTAGACCGTACCTCAGCTGCAGGACAATCTGCTCGCGCTCCGACAGAGAGCGCATGACGTAGCGCAGCAGCTCCTGCATCGTGGCAGCAAAGGCTTGGCTGAAAGGATCGGGACTATTCTCGTCTCTGACGCTCTCTGCGAGGCTTCCGTTCTTCTCTTCGTCTATACTGAGGTCGAGACTGGAGGTGCCCTGCGCGAGCTGCATCGCGCTCGTGACTTTACTCTGGGGAATGCCGGACTTTTCCGCGACCTCGGCCTCATTCGGGTCCCTGCCGAGCTCCTGAACGAGTTCCTTCGCGGAGGCGTAGCACCGCCGTATCGTGTTCAACATATGAATCGGCAGACGTATGATGCGGCTCTGGTCCACGAGGCACTTGATGATCGCCTGACGTATCCACCAGCTCGCGTAGGTGGAAAAACGATATCCCCGACGATAATCGAAGCGGTTCACCGCCTCGATGAGTCCGATATTGCCCTCGTCGATGAGGTCGAGGAGATTCACCCCGCGCATCTGATACCCTTTTGCAATCGACACCACCAGGCGCAGATTGGAGGTTATGAGCAATTCCCTTGTAGTCCGCAGCTCTTCTGCGATACGCGTGCGATTCTCTGCACGAAGGTGGTCGTGGGGATTCTCTGCAAGGGCCGCATCGGACTGCTGCAAGGAACTGGCGAGCTCACTGAGTTTGGCTCCCAGCGCTTTTTCCTGTTCGGCATCGAGCAGAGGATATTTCGAAATCTGGCGAAGATAGAGGCTGAGCGGATCGAGTTCGCCCTTAAGGCCTTCGCCCGAATTTTTCCGCGTGGGCCGCCTGGAGTTGCCCTCTATATTGCAGTCCACCTGATCGCTCATGTCTTTTCAATGTATAACGCTATTCTGCAAAAAACAAGAGGCGGATACCCGGAGAAAATTTATTCCCGAGGCGCAAGCGATGGATCGACGGGCTGTCCATTGCGAAATACAAAGAAATATGCGATGGGGTTCCCTTCCTTTGCATCGATGCCCACCCTCGCAATAGTCTTGCCGGGCTCAACAGCCTCCCCCGTTTTGACAAGTATCGACTCGTTCCCTCCGTAGACGTAGACAAAGCCCGCCTTGGACTGAATGAAGACCACCTCGCCAAAGCCGCGAGAGGGCCCTGCCGAGACAACCGTACCCGACGCCACAGCCTTGACCGCTGCGCCCCGGCTCGTCTGAAACATGATCCCCTCGAGTTTGCCGCTCATGTACTGACCCTTACCCTCGACCGGCCAGCGCACGAGCTTGTCGACCGACTGCGGAGGTGGGGTTTCGGCCTTGGCATTTGTATTCGGCGCCGCACCCGAGGCGCCTGTACTCGAGGCGCTTGTGGATGAAGCGGGAGGCGGCGAGAGGGGTGTCGTAGCCGGTCCAGGAGCAGGCGCTGAGGGCGTCGTTGGAGCGACAGACTGGGCAGGTGCAGCAGCTACGGGGGCCGGCGACGAGGGCGTCGGTGGTGGTACCGTGGTCGTCGCGACGGATGGCTGGGCGGCTGAACCAGCTGGAGGTTGGGAGGACGTCGCTGTTGAGGCGGAGCTTCCCTTTTCGGGGATGATGAGCACGTCGCCGACCTTGAGTATGTAGGAATCGGACAGATTGTTTGCCGACTTCAAATCTTGAATCGAAACATCGTATTTCTTCGATATGCCGTAATACGTTTCCCCCTTTGCCACGACATGGACCTGAGGGATGAGGAGGACTATTCCCGGACGTATCTTTGCAGGGTCCGTGATGCCGTTGAGCGCGGCGAGCATGTCATAGGGTATGGAGTAACTCTTCGCGATTGAATAGAGCGTTTCACCCGTCTGGACGACGTGGTATTCCTGCGCCGCTCCGCACAAGAGTAAGGGCGTGCTGAGAAGAGAAAGCAGGAGTATTGATGTCACGCAAACTCGTCTTGCCATATACGATACCATTGTATGTATCGGCACGCTCCAACGGCGAGTGAAGAGAGAATTTAGAAGCTCCCAAAAGCACCGCCTTTTTCCCCTCCTACTCTTTTCAATGGATTGTCAAATCAGTAGAATTGTGTAAGATTTTTTTGTAAAGAGGTATGACAGATGCTCGAACAATCTCCACTGCACGCGGCACGGTATGCCTATGTCCCCAAAGTACCAGAAATCTTTCTCGAACCGATACAGAACATAAGGCCGCTTCCGACAGAGAAGGTCGAACCAGAAAAAGACCGTGAATCTCTGAAGAAGCTTTTCCCCAACAGCTACGCCAGGCCGGCGATAAAATTCGTCAAAGGCGAAGCTGCCATGGAAGAGAAGGCCTTGACCGTCGGCGTCATTCTTTCGGGAGGCCCCGCCGCTGGGGGGCACAACGTCATCGCCGGCCTCTTCGATGCCCTCAAAAAGGCAAACCCTCAATCGAGGCTCATCGGCTTCAGAGGGGGCCCTTCCGGCCTCATCGAAGGCAAGTACACAGAACTGACATCGGATGTCGTCGACCAGTACCGCAACACCGGGGGCTTCGACATCATTGGCTCTGGCAGGACCAAGATCGAGACGGCGGAACAACTGGAAAAATCGTTTAAAACCGCCGAGCAGCTCAATCTGGATGCCCTCGTCGTGATCGGTGGAGACGACTCCAACACAAACGCCGCACTCTTATCCGAGTACTTCATCCAAAAAGGGGCTCCGCTCACGGTGGTCGGCGTGCCGAAAACCATCGACGGAGACCTGAAAAACGAGTGGATCGAGACTTCTTTCGGGTTCGACACGGCGACCAAGGTATACTCCGAGCTCATCGGCAACATATGCAGGGACGCCGCCTCGGGGCGGAAATACTGGCATTTCATCAAGCTGATGGGAAGGTCCGCCTCGCACATCGCCCTCGAATGCGCCTTCCAGACGAGGCCGAACATCGCCCTCATCTCTGAAGAGGTGGAAGCCAGGCAGATGAGCCTCTCCCAGATCGTCGGGACGATCGCGGACGCCATTTCCGCCCGCGCAGCCAAAGGCGAAAACTTCGGCGTCATCATCGTGCCCGAAGGCCTCATCGAGTTCATTCCCGAAATCAAGCTGCTCATCGCCCAAATCAACGACATCATCGCGGCCGCTGGAGCCGAGTACGAAAGCCTTTCCAGGGGAGAAGCGCAGAGGACCTTCATTCTCTCTCGCCTTCCGGCAGAAAGTGGCCGGCTATTCTCGAGCCTTCCGGAATCGATACAGACGCAGCTCTGCTGGGACAGAGATCCTCACGGCAACGTCCAGGTCTCGAGAATCGAAACCGAAAAACTGCTCGTCGAGATGACGGCGCGGAAACTGCAAGAGATGGCCGCGGCCGGCATCTATAAGGGAAAATTCGATTATCAGACCCACTTCTTCGGCTATGAGGGGCGATGCGCCTTTCCTTCGAATTTCGACGCCGATTACTGCTATTCGCTGGGCTACGATGCCTGCCTCCTTATTCTCCACAGGCTCACCGGCTATATCGCCGCAATCAGGAACCTCACCGCACAGCCCAAGGACTGGTTGCCGGGAGGCATTCCCATCGTTTCCATGATGAACATCGAGCACAGGCATGGAAAGGAAAAACCAGTGATAAAGAAAGCGCTCGTCGACCTCGAAGGGAGAGCGTTCAAGGCCTTCGCGGCGGTGCGCGACAAGTGGGCACTCTCCTCGGACTATCGGATTCCCGGCAGCATCCAGTACTTCGGCCCTCCTGCGATCACTGATGCGCCAGCCATCATTTTACAATTGGAGCGACATTCGTGAAACGAACACAACTCGCGATCATGGCGTGGCTCGTCGTCGGTCTTGTGGCTGCGACGAGACCATGGGCGCAGGAGATGCTGACGGCAGACCAGTTCTTTGCCCGGCTCGCCGAAAAATATGCTTCAGTGTCCGATTATGCGGCAGATGTGCAGATCACCGCCGGCCACCAGCCCATGAGGGGCAGCCTTCTGTTTAAATCGCCGACCCTCCTGCGCATCGACTTTTCTCAGCCTGCCGACCAGGTCATTGTATTCGACGGCAAGACGCTCCTCGTCTATCTTCCTCAATACAGAGCAGTGCTCCGCCAGGATGCGGGCGATCAGGGCGTCTCCATGGGGAGTGCGACGCTGGCATCTAAAGAGGGGCTGTCGCTGCTCCGGCGCAACTACACCATAGGTTGGGAGCACAGCCCAAACCAAGAACCCATCGACCCAGGTTCGGATGAGCAGGTATACCGCCTGATGCTGTCCAGAAAAAGCGTGTCCGAGGGGTACAAGAACATCAGGCTCTCGGTGAGTCCTGGCACGATGCTGATCCGCAGGCTGGAGGGATGGACCGTCTCGAACGACAAGATTGTCTTCGATTTTCAGAATATCAGGGTGAACCAGGGGATCAGTGCGGACAAGTTTGCCTACGATGCACCTGCAAGCGCGAATGTGTACAATAATTTTCTGTTCCAGTAAGGAAAAGGGTAGGCGCAGGGGGCGATGATGGGAAAGGTTGGCGGCATATTCCGGGATGCTCGTCTGGGAAAAGGCCTCACGTTGGAGCAGGTCTCGGATGAGACGAACATCAGCAGGCGCTTTCTTCAGGGCATCGAAACCGACAATTTCGAAGGCTTCCCCGGCGAAGTGTACATCCTCGGCTTTCTGAGGAACTACGCTGAATTCCTCGGCCTCGACGCAGCCCGAATCGTAGAGCTCTACCGGAAGAGCGATGCGGAATCCGAACAAGCTTCTGGGAAGCCTCTTTCTGCTGGCGCTGGCGGATCGGACCTTGGCGAAAAGGATGAGGAGGCACCTGTTCCGGAACCTCTCCCCTCGCCTGCGCTCGAAACGACAGAAAAAAGCCACAAGGAAGAGGCTCCGGCGCAGCCAGGGGCCCAAGAACCTTCGCTTTTCTCCGAGACGGAAGAGCAAGAGAGCCCCCACGCCGCGCCCTCTGACTCGTCGAAAAAAAGGAAGACCTCGGCGAACAGAAAGCCGCGGGTAAAGGCCGAGCCTCACGAAGATAAGAGAAAAGACCAAGGCGAGCCCCAAGAGAGCACCATCAAAGAACCTTCACCTCCGACGCAGACTCGGCAGACCCCCGAGCCTCCTTCTTCCCCCGTCCACAGAATCGCCTTCGTCCAGACCGGAAGATTGCTGCTCTTCTTTCTCCTTGGCCTTGTGCTCCTGATCGCTGCAATCAGCATCATCCCTACGCTCAAGTTGCCTTCCGGGACAAGCCGCGCTCCGTCGGAGTACCGGGCAGAGGGCTTGCCGTTCGAGCAGCGCCTGTATCCTCAGGATAAAGTCTACCTGCCTTTGGGAGACGACTTCATATCGATCACTCTCAAGAGCATCAAGGACAAGGTCACCTTTGACACTCCTTATGGGGCTCTGACCACTGGGTTGAATGAGGATGCCGTGATAACCCCTTCGGCCGACCACGAACGGCTCGTCGCCACCGTGACGGACTATTCTCCGAACGAACCTAAGAACGGCGCCTTGGTGCACTTCGACGTCAAAGAAGCGCTCTCTCAGGCCGAATCTTCTGGCGATATCACCGTGCCGGGAGGAACCAGCCAGGCCGCCGCACCGCAGACCGCGCAGGGACAGCAGACGCCGCCCGTAGTGCTCTTCAGAAGCCCTGGGGGACCTCATCCATTCTATGTCAACGTCAGTTTTATGTCGCCGGTGTTGTTCCGCTATGAAGCCGACAGAAAAGAGTGGGTGGAAAAATATTACCGGAAGGGGGAGTCTATCACCATCAACGCTTCAAACAGCATCACCTTCTGGACGGCGAACGCACAGGCGGTAAAGGTGAACGTCTTTCAATCCGCAGGCAAATCCACGGAGCTGGTGATGGGCGGTCCCGGAGAAATCGCCGTGCAGCGCCTGTCGTGGTCGAACGCACAAGGCGGCTGGGCAATGGTCGCTGCGCCTCTGGACTGATTAGGCCACAGGACAGCGCTGCGCCACTCCTTGAACGCGAAGCTCAGCAAACAAGGATTTTCTATGCCCACATTCTACATCGATCAACACGGCTGCGCCAAAAATCAGGTGGACGGCGAGGAGATCAGCGCTCGCCTCATCGACGCAGGATTTTCCGCCGCAAGCTCCCCAGAAGACGCCGATGTCATCATCGTCAACACGTGCGGCTTCATCGAAGAGGCGAAAAAAGAATCGATCGGGGCCATCGTCGACCTCAAAAGGCGCTGGCCGGAGAAAAAAGTGATTGCGGCAGGCTGCCTCTCTCAGCGCTATTCCGAGGCGCTCTTCAGCGATCTACCGGAGGCGGACGGCGTGTTCGGCAACGGCGATCTGTCGCTGATACCGGAGGCAGTCGAAAAAATCGCGCATGGTGCCGGGCGAATACTCCTCGCGCCACCTCAGCAGAGGGTCATGCCCCCTTCCTATTATCCACGCAGGATATTCTTCGACTATCCTGGCACAGCACACATAAAAATCACGGAGGGCTGCTCGAACCACTGCAGCTACTGCGCAATCCCCCTCATACGCGGCGAATTGCGCTCGAGGGACCGCAAGGATATTGTGGCCGAAGCGAGGGCCCTGATCGACAAGGGAATCTACGAGCTTGTCCTCGTAGGACAGGACCTCGGCAACTACGGCAAGGACATTGCAGGGCGATGTATGCTCCCCGAGCTGTTGAGCTCTCTCGCAGAAATCCACGAGAACTTCCGCCTGCGCGTGCTCTACATCCATCCCGATCACTTCCCCTACGAAATACTGCCGATCATCAAGGCCGACAGCCGCTTTGCCCCCTACTTCGACCTGCCCTTCCAGCATGCCTCTCGCGCCGTGCTTCAGCGCATGAACCGGCAGGGTTCGGCAGAGCGCTACCTCGAACTGATTCAGCGGATACGGGCGGAACTGCCCATGTCTATGATCCGGTCCACCTTCCTCGTCGGCTTTCCAGGAGAGACGGAGGCCGACTTTGCCGCACTCTTGGACTTTCAGAGCGCGGCCCAGCTCGATTGGCTCGGCACATTTGCGTATTCGCGCGAAGAGAATACTCCCGCCTACAGTATGAAGAATCGGGTGCCCAAGGCCGTCGCCCAAAAGAGAAAGACCCTCGTCGAAGAGGCGCAGGTAGCGATCACCGCCGCGAGGCTCAAGCGCTTTGTCGGCACACACGACCATTTCATCGTCGAAGAGAGCTTCGACCACGACGAGCTCAGCATCGGACGGGGCTGGATGCAGGCGCCGGAGGTGGACGGCGTCACCCTCATCGACGCTGCGCTGAAGCCGGGTTCTGTCGTGGAGGCCCGCATAACTTCCGTCAACGGAGTCGATTTTGGCGCGACTTTAGAGTATACTCCAGCACCATGACATTCGGTCAAAGACCTGCGTATCTTCAGGGGCTCAATCCGGAACAGCTCGAAGCGGTCTGCTACGATGGCACGCGTCTGCTCATCCTCGCTGGCGCAGGCACAGGCAAGACGAGAGTCATCACGACGAAGATCGCCTACCTCGTACGAGAAAAGCACATCCCGCCGGAATCGATCCTCGCGGTGACCTTCACGAACAAGGCCGCGAACGAGATGCGCGAGCGTGCCATGGACATAGAACCTTCCTGCGAGCGGGCCGTCATCCGGACATTTCATTCCTTCGGCGCCTGGTTTCTGCGGCGCAATGCACAGCTCTTTGGCCTAAAGCGTGAGTTCACCATCTACGACGACGAGGATTCCGCAGAACTTGTGCACTCCATCTTCCCGACATTCTCGAAGAGGGACTGCAGCGACTACGCCTTTCTGATCGCAAAGGCGAAGGACTATGGGCTGTCTCCGGATGCCCCGAACCTCGGCTTCATAAGCCGGCACCCCGAATTCCGGCGCATCTACGCGGCGTACGAAGAACGGCTTCGGGCCACCGGCAACGTCGATTTCGGCGATCTTATCCTGATGCCCGCGCAGTTCCTCGAGAAGGACGACGCAGTGCGCTCTCGCACGCGGCAGCGCTTCCGCGTCATCCTTGTCGACGAATACCAAGATTCGAACGTCGCCCAGTTCAGGCTCCTGCAGCAGCTCGCGGGCGCCGAGACCATGCTCTGCGTCGTCGGCGACGACGACCAGTCGATCTACCGTTTTCGGGGGGCCGAGGTTCGGAACATCCTCAATTTTCAAACCGTATTTCCAGAGACAAAACTGATCAAGCTTGAACGCAATTATAGATCACATCAGAAGATACTAGATTTAGCCCACAGCATCGTCGAGCACAACGCCTCGAGGCTCGGAAAGAAACTTCTGGCCACGCGCACAGGAGGTACAAAACCGAAACTCGCCATCCTCGACGACCAGGATCAGGAAATCGAATACTGCGCATATATCGTCCAGCAACACCTGAGGGACGGAGGCCGTTGGCGGGACATCGCCATTCTGTACCGGACAAATGCGCAGTCGCTCGGCTTTGAGCGCCTTTTCCCTCGTTACGACATTCCATACAGGATCGTCGGCGCCCTCCGCTTTTACGAACGCGAAGAGGTCAAGGATATGCTTGCGTTCCTGGCCTTCCTCGCCAACCCGAGAGATGAGATATCCTTCAAGCGCATCGTGAACAAGCCTTCAAGGGGAATCGGGGCCGCCTCCATCGAGAAAATCGTCGCTTCGGCGCTCCAGACAGGCTCTGATCTGCTGGGAGCCTCGAAGAAAGTGCTCCGGGACATCCACGGAAAAGGAAAAGATGGCCTCAGGCAGTTCATTGCGCTCATCGACGAGGCGCGGACCTCGCTCGAGAGAGGAACGAGCGATGAAGGGCGCACGCTCGGCACCCTCGTCGCCGACTTCGCCCAAAATAGCGGCCTCATTGATTTCTACCGTGGCAAGGACAAAATTGCCGGCACACAAAAAGAAGAAAACATTGAAGAGCTCATCAACGCCGCCTCAGATTCTCCGCTCTCCGAAGACGGGCTTTTGGAATTTCTGGACTCGGTGATGCTCGACCAATCCCGGCAGGCCAACGATACGAATGCCGATGCGGTGACCCTGATCACGATGCACAACACCAAAGGCCTCGAGTTTCCCACCGTGATCGTCACCGGACTTGAACAGGGCCTCTTCCCGCGGAACGACGAAGAGGGTGAAGACCTCGAAGAACAGAGGCGCCTCTTCTACGTCGCAGTGACGCGCGCCAAAGACCAGCTCTACCTGACGGCCTGCCGCTGGCGCCGACTCCACGGCAAGCTGTTCGAGACCATGCCCAGCCGCTTCCTCACGGAGATCGACCCCGAGCTGTACGAACTGTGGGGAGCCTCCAGGTGGCCGCCGCAGCCCACCTATCGCCATGCGGATTCCCGAAGCGCGGCCGGCGGCACCGAAGGGGCCGCGACAAAGGCCGAATGGGCGCCCGGGATGACAGTCTACCACGACGAATACGGCAACGGGACTATCATCAAGGTGACGACCTCGCAGAGCGCGGGTCCTCTCGTCGTGGTGAAGTTCGATAGCGGAAAGGTGGCGCAATTTTTTCCAAAGTATACCAAGAAGTTGGAAAGAGTTGAGCACTGACCGTATGGCGCCTCAGGGTTCAGCGGCGACCTTTCTCTGGGAAGCGTAACTCTTGAGGTTCAGTACAATGACGCCTGCGAGGATGAGGCTGCCGCCGAGGATGCGCCTGCCCGTCATGAGCTCGCCGAACAACATCGTCGAGAAAATATTGGTGCACACAGGCTCTACCGTGCTGATTATGGAAGTATCCCGCGCCCCGATGCGCTGCATCGCCACAAACAGTGTGACGATGGGGAGGACGGTCGCAAGGAGGGCGATGCAGAACAAAAGTATAACCTGCCGAAGAGAGGCTGGCACGATGAAGGTCCCGCCTCCTATCGAGATACACAGGTATACCAATGCCGCGGCGGTCATGATCACTGCGGTGGCCCACAAGGAGTCGACGTGGCGCAAGATGTTCTCTCCCGCCACAAGGTACAGCGCGTAGGAAATCGCGACCACGATTCCCAGCGCCATACCAACAACGGGGTATGAACCCGCTTGCCAGAACGTGAGCACAGAGCCAGCAAGCGAGAGAAGAAGCGCAAAGGACTGAACTCGGCCAGGCTTTTGGCGCTTGAGCAGAAAACTGATGAGAAAGACGAAGGACGGATAGAGATACAGAAGGAGACTTGTAATCCCTGGATCCAGAATCTTCACTGTGAGAAAGAAGAGGCCGGCCTGCGGCGAAAAACCCAAAAGTCCGAGCAAAAAAACGCGAAAAAACCTTGCACGCGCCGTCGAATCATGCGCCGTCCTTCCTGCTCCTCCGAGCTGCGCGCAAGGTTTTTGAACGCGCCCCCGGATACATACGACGATCCAAAGAAAGGTGGCTGCAATGACAAAACGCCAGGCCAGGGCGCTCGTCACCGAAAAACCCACTGCGTAGAGCATCTTGGCGAAGATTCCCAGCATAGAAAAGCTGATCGCAGAGATGAGCGCCATAATGAAGCCGAACTGCGCGGTCCCCGAGCGTTGCATATGATGATTCATCGAAGCCGCCTATACCTTCGCATCGGTGTCGAAGACTGTCTTTTGAGGTGCATAGTCGGCCTCTCGGACGGATGCGCGCACCCGCTCCGCCTCCCGTTGGGTGAACTCGACTTCCTTGAACGTCCACGTGCCTTCCGCGCTTATTTCGCCGCCCCCCCAGGCGGCGAGGTGCCGCACCTCTTCCTGCAGCGCCTCTGGCCTTGAAGGCCTCACTTCCTCAGAAGGCAGGCCAAGCACCCGGGAATCGAAGCTCGCCGGATTGGCGATGACTGCCGAATAGAGCACTTTTCTCATGTTTTCTCGCTTCAGCGCCTCGTTCTCGCGCGCTAACCGCCAGGAACGGACCAACGGAATGCCGAAAAACAATACGGAGAAGACCAGGGGAGCCGCACCCAACAGCCAGCCAGCCACCATGGCGGGCTGGACGGCACCCAGCTGAGAAAACAGATACACCGTGTAGGAATAGAGGAAGGTCAGCCCTCCCCTCAGGCCGACGCCCTGTGCGGTCCTGACCACGACATCCGTGCCGACGTTGACGGCATTCACGAGATAATACGAGCCGAAAAGCAAATTTACGATATTGATCCACCGGAATGTGCGGTCCAGCTTCGCATCGTTGGAGGAAAAGCGCTTGAGCCTCTTGAGCGGGAAGCTCGACGCAGCCTGCACCGAGACATCGGATGCCTTTGCAAGCAGCGATGGGAAAAAGAAATAGAGTGCACCGTTCTCCGAAACTTCGGGAGTCCCCTCGAATTCGACCAAAAACCGCGTGATGCGGTCCTGGGCCTCTTCTGGTTTCATCCCGGAGATCGCCATGAACTCTGGCAGCGTGATGACGCCCCTGTGGGTCTGCACAAAGGCGACGAAAGCCTTCTTCAGCACGGTATTCCACTCAGCGTTCGGGTCTCCATCTCCAAAAACATGCGAAAAAACCGCCTTGTGCAGGGGGTGGCGCTCCCGCTTCATGTAGGAATCGCGGTACCGCACATCGGGACCTTTGAGCAGTTCGCTGTAGAACCAGAGGCGGATCATCGAGTCGAAAAGATTGGTGGTCAGCCAGAGCCCGCCGAATCCACCCCCTCTCCGGTCGCCGCGATCGCGCGAGCCGCCTCCCTGCTGCAGTGCTATCGAGCCGAAGAACGCAAGGAGTGCGAGCGCGATGAACAAAAAGAAATAGCCGAAGAGCGTGACCAGTATCCACACCTTGAACAGCGCCTTCCCCGCCGCGGCTGCCCCCTTCGTCACCCCCTTCCACAGCTTGCGCATGAAAGGTCCAAAACCCCGGTACCGGCTCTTGAGCCCCCGTGGAAATGAATAGAGCACGTCGCCCTTGTCGGACACTTTCAACCTTCCCTGGTATTCGTCCGAAATGGCGGGCATTTCTGCATTGATCTGTGCAAGAGGCAGCCCCGTCGCGCGGGCGAGGTCTGCGCTGGTCCAGTCTCTGGTCGCCCCGCTCAGGGCGCGCAGCAGGCGCTCTCTCACCTCGTTTTTGTCGTACTCGAGAATCTTTGGTTCAGCCATCAATAGGTTCCTCTACTATTCACCGCGCCTTCCTTAAAGATAGTGCATGCTGGTACAGCCGCACGTATTCCTCTGCCGAACGCGTCCACGAAAAATCCTGTTCCATAGCCCGAAGGCGCATGGTTTGGATGTGGTGGGGTCTGTTGTACCACGCCCACATCGCCCATCCTACCGTATCATAGACCGCCTGAGGCGTGAGATCGTCGAACATGAAGCCGGTGCCTTCGCCGAGCTCCTGATTGTAATTCACGACGGTATCGGCAAGTCCTCCCGTGCGGTGGACGATCGGCAAGGTCCCATAGACGAGGGAATACATCTGGTTCAACCCACAGGGCTCATAGCGGCTCGGCATGAGAAAAAAGTCGCTCCCCGCCTCGATGAGGTGAGCGAGCCTCTCGTTATATCCTATCACTCCCTTGAACCGGGGGTATTGGGCCGAGTAGTTCATGATCGCCTCTTCGGCCCAGGCATCGCCGGAACCGAGGACCGCCACCTGGACATGGATCGTGTCCAGAATCTTTCTCATGCATCCGTACGTGCGGCCAAAAACCTCGGAGATGCCCTTCTGCTCGACTAATCTCGTCACCATGCCGATCAGAGGCACGTCGGGATCGATCGGGAGTCCAAGTTCCTTTTGGAGTGCAGCTTTGCACGCGGCTTTGCCGCTCAGGTCCTGCGCCGAGTAATGGGCCGGCAGATAGGGATCAGTCTCGGTATTCCAGAGATTCATATCGATGCCGTTGAGGATGCCCACGAGGTCCCGGCTGCGCTGACGCAGAAGGCCGTCGAGGCCAAACCCTCCATTGGGCGTCTGTATCTCTCTGGCATAGGTGGGCGAGACCGTCGTAATGCACTCCGCCGAGACTATGCCGGCCTTGAGAAAGTTGATGTTGCCGTAGTATTCGAAGCCTGCGCCATAAAAATATTCCCAGCCGAGCCCCAGTTCGGGAAAATGGTCCCTGCCGTAGATGCCCTGGTATCCGAGGTTGTGGACGGTGAGCACGCCAGCGGTTCCTGAAAATTCAGTATTTTTCTCTAATGTATTGAGATAGACTGGCACGAGCGCGGTAGGCCAGTCGTGTGCGTGCATGACGTCGGGTATCCAACCGAGCCCCCTGCAGGCCGCGAAGGCTGCCTTGCTCAGCACGGCAAAACGCTCTGGGTTGTCCGGAAATTCTTGCGTCGACGTATAGCCGTAGATGCCGTTGCGCCCGTACAGCGGCTCGCAGTCCAAAAAATACACTTTGACCGGAGCGCTGGGCATTGTCGTGGCATAAAGGAACGCATGGTGGCGCTCCCTGGCGCTGTCGATCGCCACAAGGCCGTTGGTCCTGCGGAGGCTGTTCTTCGATATGAAGTAGTAACGCGGAATGAGAACTCTCACGTCGTGGCCCAATTTGGACAATGCTATTGCAAGAGAAGATACTGCATCGCCAAGTCCGCCACTCTTCGCAAATGGCGTCAACTCGCTGGAAATGAACAGTATTTTCACCCGAAGCCTCCCATGCCCCAATCTATCACTCACCCATTATATGCTGTACGGCGAAGATTCTGCAATGCGTACAGATTCGGGTAAAAGTTCACCAGAGAGACCCGAAATTTTGAAGCAACGTGCGCCGGCGCGTGCGACTCCTTTCGGAGGAGTAAAGCATGAAACATCGCACCATGATACAGACGGCGGCAATGCTCGTCTGTGGCGTTGCACTGCTGCTGGCGTGCCAACTGGGAATATCTTCTGGCATGGGGAAGGTCCGCATCCACTGCGCTGTCCCCGAGGAATTGACGGGCCTTACCGGGAAAGCTGCGGCCAAGGGGCTCATCGGCCCTCCGTCTGGTTGGAGGATCGCCTCGTACCGCCTCACGTTCACCGCCGACACCGGCGAAGTAGTCACTAAGAGTCTCGGCAGAGGAAGCGGAGAGGTGGCACTGAAGGTTGGGGGGTGGACCTGTCTCGCGGAAGGGCTGACGGCAGAGGGAACTGTCGTCGTTGAGAAAACGCTGCGCGTATCCACAGAGCCGGGCAAGACGCTCGACCTCGCCATTCCGCTGCACCTGGCAAAGGGCAAGGGGTCTCTCCAGATCGCCTTTTCTCCCAGCCAAGCGCCGAGCGCCGGATGGAAGTACGCGGCCTCGCTCGTCTACAGAGGCCTTCCCGGAGATGCATCGTTTGAGGGGCCCCAAGAGTTTTCGACGGAGATTCCTGCAACAGAGACAGCGCTCAGCGTCTCGGACATCGATTCCGGATACTACAGTCTCGCCGTGCAGCTCAAGGATAGCTCCTCGGCGACGGTTGCGGGCATCACCACGAGCATCCTAGTCCTGCCGAGGCAGAGCTCCATCGGAGAATGCCGCATCGCGCTCTCCGATCCATCGGTCACCATCTCACTCGTTGCGCCCACCCTTGAATTGTCGGTGGATGCGGCGATCGCCGTCGACCGCTACCTCAACAGAAGCCAATCCATGATTGTGCCGCTCGCCATCGCTCAAAACGGGACCGATCTCAATATCGACTGGTACGTGAACGGCGCAAAAGTAGAAGGCACCCAGCGCGAAGTCTGTCAGGGCATGCCTGGCCTCCGGATCGTGTTGGGGGCGAACGGCGCAGCGACCATGCAGACGACAATGAAAGTGGACGCCTTACTGACAGAGGCTGGTTCAGGGCTCTCCAACGTGCTCTCCCACACATCTTACGTGTCAGTTGGGCCAGTGTCGGGCTGTGCCGAATGGATACAGAGCATCGATTATCACGCGGCGATGGGTTCTTCTGTGTTCAATTCGACCGACGCTTTCAATGCGGGGACGGGGGCGCAGGCGGACGCAAAGTGGGTAGCTACAAACCCGGGCGGCTTGATCGCCGTTGCGGGACTCGACAGAAATAGCGCCCTGCACCTCTTTTACTCGCCCTGCGGCACGAGCCTTTCTGTTCCTTCTTCCGTGGGATGGCTGAGGCTCTGGCGCGATAAAGTCGTGGTCGACAAGAGCGAGCGGAGCCCGGACCGGGTGAGCATTTCTCCCGACGGCTCGTTCATCGCCGCCGGAGCATCCACATCGAACTGGTTTAGGCTATATGCCCTCGACGGCGCCGGAAAGATACTGTCTACGAGGGATATAGTGAGCGCAAAAAATGGAGCTCCGACCTTTTCGAACATCAAGGCGATAAGATTCTCTGCCGATTCCGGACGGCTGTTCATCCTTGCGAATGCTCCAGAAAAAATCCTTGTGTTCAACGTCCAAGACTTGGTGTCCGGTGGCGAAGCGCACAGCGGCCATGAGTTTTCTTTCTCAAGCTGCTTCGAGTCGCCCCCGAGTTCTCCGCTCGGCATGGAAGATATGGTCCTCCTCTCCGACGGGTGGATTGCAGCCTGTTCCTCGAATGTCGCGAGGGTCTTCTTTGTGCACTATTCGGAGGCCTCAGGCCAATTCTCCGCAGGCCAGCCGTTTGCGAGCGGTGTGAACAACGAATCGCTCGGCGAGCCAAAATCCCTCGCCTTCGATGAAGAGAGCGGGCTCTGTTACGCCCTTGGCTACTCTAAAAAGCTCCACATCTTTGCAAGGGGCGATGGATCGTCGGGCTACGCGCCTCTTGCGCCCCTGAGCCTTCCCAACGAGTTCGACAAAGCCCGGTCCTTGGCCCTTGTGAAGAATCGCGATGGCGGCGCAAAGTTCCTCGTCGCGGGCGGGGGGTCTAGCCTTGGTGTCATTGCCCTCGCTCCCTCCGGCCAGCCAGGCGCCTCCTCTTTCCTCGACTCAGCGGTGGAAGATTATTCCGGCATACGCTCGATAGGAAATCTTGCCCCCTTGGGAAGTTCGGTCGTTGCCTCGGGAGGCTCGAGCGGGCTAGTCGCCACGTTCGACATACGATAAAAATACGCAACGGCCGCCGTCAGGAGGGCGGCCGCTGCGTGGAACCTCAGCCTCGATAACAGAGAACAGGACAGCGGGCAGCCATCACCTCGTCGAGGCGAGCCACGGGTGCGTTGTGCGGGGCCTCATGCAGAAGTTCGGGCTGGCTGGCGGCCTCCGCCGCGATCTTCCTCAGAGCCTCGGCATAGAGGTCGAGCGTCTCCTTGGACTCAGTCTCCGTCGGCTCAATCATGAGGGCCTCCTGCACGATGAGGGGAAAATAGATGGTGGGCGGATGGAAACCGTAGTCTATGAGGCGCTTTGCGATGTCCAGCGTGTGAACGCCCTCGGCTACTGTGCCTTTCGCGACGAATTCATGCATGCAGTGCCGCTTGTAGGGCACGGGATACACGGCTTCGACGAGCGACTTTAAGTAATTCGCGTTCAACACCGCATTCTCGGCGACGCGCCGTAGACCGTCCGCACCCATCATGAGGAGATAGACGTAGGCCCGCACCAGGATTCCGAAATTGCCGTGGAAGGCCTTTACCCTGCCGATACTCTTCGGCGGCATGGCGAGTCGGTAGGCCTCCCCGTCCTTTACGACGACGGGCCCCGGCAGATACGGCGCCAAGCTCTCGTTTGCGGCGACCATGCCTGCCCCGGGGCCTCCGCCTCCGTGCGGCGTCGAAAATGTCTTGTGCAGGTTGAAGTGCATGACGTCGATGCCCGATCTCCCCGGCCTGAAGATGCCGGCGAGCGCGTTCATGTTGGCGCCGTCGCCGTAGACATAGCCTCCAGCCTCGTGCACCAGTCTGCAAATCTCTTCGATGTTCTTCTCGAAGAGGCCGAGCGTGTTGGGATTCGTGATCATGATGCCCGCCACGCTCTCATCGAGGGCTGAGCGCAGCGCGGTCATGTCGATGTTCCCGTCGGGCCCTGAGGGAATAGTCTGGGTCACAAAGCCTGCCATCGTACAGCTCGCGGGGTTTGTCCCGTGGGCCGAATCGGGGATGAGCATCTTTCTGCGCCCATCGTCTCCTCGCGCTCTGAGCGCGGCGCGGATCATGAGCACTCCGGAGAGCTCGCCGTGGGCGCCGGCCGCAGGCTGCAGCGAGGCTGCGGCAAAACCGCCGATTTCGCGGAGGCCTTCCTGCAGCCTCCACATGAGCTCGAGCGCGCCTTGTGCGTGTTCCTCGCCGACGAGTGGATGAAGGTTTTTCCAGCCGGGGTTCGACGCGGCGACCTCGTTGACCTTCGGATTGTACTTCATGGTGCAGGAACCGAGCGGATAAAATTCGGTATCAATGGAAAAATTCTTCTGCGAAAGCCGCGTAAAGTGCCGCACCACCGTGAGTTCGTCGAGTTCGGGAAGATCGAGCTCCTCACGGACCAAGTCTTCGGGCAACACATACTCGGGGACGTCCGATTTAGGAAGAGCACAGCCCCTTCGGCCTGTCCTCGACAATTCGTAGACAAGAGGCTCGTCGCGCATGTTCATAGTGTTCATTTTGAAGCCTCCTTGAGCGCCGCCGCGAGCCGTTCGATTTGAGCTCGGGTGTTCATCTCAGTTACGCAGACCAAAAGCTCATGGTCCCTGTCGGAGTAATACCGGGAGAGCGCCAGCCCCGGCATGATCCCTCTCTTGGTGAGTATTTCGACAAGCTGCGCGGCGGGCTTGGGCGTCTCGACAAGGAATTCGCGGAAGAACCGCGAGCTTCGCACGCGATACCCCGGAATCTTGCCTAACAGCTCGGCGGCATAGTGGGCCTTGTCGTAGGACTGCTTCGCGACCTCCTTAAGCCCCTGTTTGCCGAGCGTCGCCAGATAGATGCAGGTTTGCAGCATGCTGAGGCCCTGGTTGGAACAGATGTTGGAGACCGCCTTCTCCCGGCGGATGTGCTGCTCGCGCGTCGAAAGCGTGAGGACGAACCCTCTCCTGCCGATCTTATCCTTCGTCTCGCCAACGATGCGGCCCGGCATGCGCCGCACGAGGGCTTCGGTCGTCCCCATGATGCCCAAATAAGGCCCCCCGAAATTCAACGGGTTACCTAGCCACTGCCCCTCCGCAGTCACGATGTCCGCGCCCTGCTCTCCCGGGCTCTTCATGAGCGCACACATGAGGGGGTCCGCCTGCACGATGCAGAGTGCTCCTGCCTCATGCGCCCGTTCCGCAGCTTTCTCGATTGGATACACCTCGCCACAAAAATCTGGGTAGGCGACGACGATCGCGGCCGTCCGGTCATCGAAGGAGGCCGCCTCGGGCGCACCCCTGTACTCCACAAACTCAATGTCGAATGAAGCACAGTACGTCTCGATGACCTGCGCATATTCAGGGTGCAGGTCCACGGGAAGCAATATGCGCTTTCGGTCTTCTTTCGCCTTCCACGCCATAAGCACCGCTTCGGCCAGCGCAGTGGCGCCGTCGTAGTGCGAGGCGTTGACCACCGCCATACCGAGGAGCTTCGCCATCATGCTCTGGTACTCGAAGATCGCCTGGAGCGTGCCCTGGGACACCTCGGGCTGGTATGGCGTATATGCGGTGAGGAACTCCCCTCGGCTCGCGAGGGCAGGGACCACCGCGGGGATATACCCATAGTACGCCCCGGCGCCCAAAAACCAGTCCATTTTTTTTGTCTGAACATTGCGCTCAGCGAGGGATTCGACTGCCTCGAGCGCCTCGACCTCGGAGACTCCCTCGGGCAGATCAAGGCTACCTATGCGAAGACGTTCAGGGATATCAGAAAAAAGCTCTTGCACTGACGAGACGCCGATTGCCTTGAGCATTTCGGCCCGCTCTTCATCAGTATTAGGAATAAACGGCACGACTCATTCCTCCCCTATGGCCTTTCCATAGGCTGCCGAATCGAGCAGGCTCTGGAATTCCGCCGGATCTGAGGGAGCGACCTTGATGAGCCAGCCGTCTCCATAGCAATCTTTGTTCACTAAAGAAGGATCGTTCTTTACCGCCTCATTGACCTCGACCACCGTGCCGGAGAGCGGCGCATAGAGGTCGCTCGCGGCCTTGACCGACTCGATGGTGCCGAATATCGCCCCCTTAGCGAGGGTCTTTCCTACTGCGGGGAGCTCGACGAACACCACATCGCCCAGCTCGGCCTGCGCATGGTCGGAAATGCCGAACACCATATACTCGCCGCTCGGCTTTGCATATTCATGCGATTCTAGGTACCTTGCGTTCTTATCGATTGCCATGATCATCCTCCCACAATGAAATTTCTTACTGTATGAGCGTTTCGATGTGAGCGTCTCGATCGCGCCGCCTTCAGCGCCGGTAGGCCGGCACATAGAGCGGGCGTTTGACGACGACGGCTTCGCGCGACTGGCCACGGATGAGCACCGCGACGTGGGTGCCCACCTTGGCGAATTCAGGCTCGACGAAGGCGTTTGCGGCGTATTTCTTGACTGTCGGGCAGAACATCCCCGCAACGCAGCGGCCGACGACGGTGCCTTCAGGAGAGGCGACCTCATAGCCCTCGCGAGGAACGCCGCCGAACACTTCAATGCCGACGAGCTTCCGGCTGACACCTTTTTCGATGATGGCGAGCAGGGCTTCTTTGCCGACAAACTCTTTGTCAAAATCGCAGGCCCACTTGAAGCCGGCTTCGATCGGATTTATCTCAATGCTGATCTCGTGCCCGTGGAGCGGCATCCCCGCCTCGAACCGAAGGCTGTCCCGTGCGGCCAGACCGATCGGCTTGGTCTCGATGCCGAGCGACTCCCCTTGTCGCAACAGAAATTCCCACAGCTGCAGCGCTTTTTCCGCCGGAAAGAAGAGCTCGCCGCCATCCTCGCCGGTGTATCCTGTTCGGCCGAAGAGCACAGGAATGCCGTCGATGGCAATATTGCCCCAGCAGAACCTCTGGATGTTCGAAACAGGGCTGTCTGCGACCCTATCGATGAGCTCGATGGCCCGCGGCCCCTGGACAGCGATCATGTACGTGTCGTCGGAGCGATCGACCACCTCGACGTTGGACGGTGCATGGGCCTTGAACCACGCCAGGTCTGTCGCGCGGTTCGAGGCGTTGACGACGATCCACCACGATGTCGGCAATCTGTACACAAAAAGATCGTCGATGATCCCGCCCGCCTCGTCGAGCAACAGCGAATACCGGGCCATGGGCGGCACGAGGTCGGAGACCTTCGCCGTTATCATGCGCGCGACAAAGTCGTCGGCGCCCTGCCCTGTGATTTCAAATTGCCCCATGTGGTCGATATCAAAAAGGCCGACAGATCGCCGGGTTATAAGATGCTCTTCGACGGCCCCCGTGGAATAGTTGATCGGCATATCGTACCCCGCAAAGGGCGCCATCTTCGCGCCGTGGGCAACATGCCAATCGTGCAGTGCCGTAGTATTCGTAGGCTCCTCCCTATTCATATTGTGAAATGCCGTTTTATTGTACCATCACTATCCGAGGCTGACAACGAGCGGCACTCAGAAACTTGCGCGGGTCAAGGGTTTGTCGAGCGCGATTCCCTCGCTGAGGAAGGCGCGGGTTTTGCCCTCGATGAGGAACTGGACGTCCTTGATGTTCTGGAACTCGGTGAGGGTGTAGACGATTTGTCTGAGCTGGGCGATATACCCCTCTTTGCCGTAGCGGTTGTACCCAAAAGCATCGTTGAAATCGACGATGGCAGTGGTCCCCTTGACGCTTACGCCGCGCAGTTTCGTGCCCGAAGGGATGAGCGACAAAAGATTCGCGCGCAGTTCGGATTCGGTGGGGCCCTCAAGGAGTATCTCGAGCGTATCCTGCATCGGGCTATCGGACACCGGAATGGCCCGCTTCACCCTCTGACTCGAAATAGACCCGTCGTCATGGATCTGGACGAAGTACAGCACCGCGGTGCGCGTCTTTTTCGTCGGCGCCTGTTCTGGCGCCTGTTCAGAAGGAGGCCCCGAGGTGCTGGGTAAAGCGGTCTGGGCAGAAGGTGCAGGAGAAGTACTGGGCGCTGCGGTCTGCCCAGAAGGTAAAGGAGTCTGAGGAGCGGACACTGCGGGAGGTGCCTCCGGCGAGGGCTTTTGCTGCTCAGGCTGCTGAGGCTCTTGGGTCTGCACCGTCGGCGCCGAAGGAGCCGGCTTCGACACCGCATGGCGGAGCGCATCCAGAAAACCGGTCTTCTGTACGACGGCCCGAATGTCTTCAAACTTTACGAGAAAAAGGATCAAAAGCACGACGAACGCCACGATCCAGAGAAGACACCCTGCCTTTGAACTCGCTCGTTTTTTCCTTCGTACAGCCATACCCTATCGATCCTACTTTTGACGGGCAAAAGGGTCAAGAATGAGGCTGGCGCTGTGTTCAGGATTCACCTCGTCATGCCTAATGGTGAAAAACTCCGCCGTTTCTGGCTCTCTGTCGAGGAATACGATTTGCCAGAGCGCAGGATTATGGATCTGTACGAGCTGTCCGCGGGCACGGAGCGCAAAATGGCCGGAAACCGGCCTGTGCCCGGAAAACCAGACGGCGTGCCGGGCCACCTCCACAGATTCAAACACTGCTTCCATGCTCTTCGCAACGGACCCTTCTTCCGCCTCCCCGTTGGCCGTCCAGATCAGCGCCTGGACGACCTCGGGGTGCCGGGCGATGATCGCCGACCTGGAAAGCGCCACAGCCGGCTCGGCGTGGCTCGCGCAGTAGTTGCTGCCTACCGCTGCGATCGGCAAGGAGAGCTCGTAGCGGCGCACGAGCCTGCCGATATCGTGGCCGTAGCGGAGCTGGAGCCACAGCGCGCCCATCCGCCCCTCATCGGCATATTTGTAAAAAGGAAAATCGCCGTGGTCGGCGGCGTTTGTCATGTTGTCGTGGTTGCCCTTCAGACAGAAAACTAAATTCGGAAAACGGCACTGAAGATCGATGACCCTGAGCAAGGTACCGAGCGACAGTCCCATCTCTTCGTCCATCTCCGGAGAAAGGACTGTGGCAGCATCGTGGGCTTCGGCGATCTTGGTGGAGACTCGAATCCAGCGCCCTGCCGCCTCTTGTCCCTCCCCGTGAGGAATGTCGCCCAGCAACACGAGAAAGGCCCGATCGTGCTCCAGCGCAGCATGCAAAGGCTCGCCCAGGGCAGGAAACACTGTCCGAAGCAGTGCATCGACGAAGCCTATCCGCGCATGGAGGTCCGGCACGAGGATGCAAGGCTTCTGGCGCGGCAACTGGACCAGTCCGCCCGGCGAAGAACTGCCGGACACGCGCGGCCTCAGCCATGGAGGAATGGTCTGGCCAACCTTCAGCGCCGACCGGAGTGCTCCTTCTAGTCTTTCCGCAGATGGAAGGGGCTGTTGTGTTTCCTCCACGGTCATACAGAGCACTCCTCGTGCCGCTTATGCACCTGATCCGCCAGAATCCGCCGAAGCATCGATTTTCTTCAGCCATTCTTTTGCAATGGTGTCTTCCGGATCGAATTCTAGGGCGGTCTTAAAAAAGCCTTCCGCCTCTCTGATTCTCCCCTGGCGGTACGCGAGGGCCCCAAGATTGACGATGATCTTCACATTCTCAGGCTCGATCCTGAGCGCCCGCTCGAGATCTGACTTTGCCGCATCGAGCTTTCCGAGCTCCATCTCGCAGATGGAGAGCTCGTTGTACACATCCACACCCTCCGCCCCTTTTTCGATCGCAGTCCGAAAGGCCTGTTCTCCTTCGGCCCACCGGCCCATGCGTCGATTTGCCCACCCCACGAGGAACCAGCCGCTCCAGACATCGGGATATTTACCCACGAACTGCCGCGCACGCTCGAGCCCCTGCTCCTCTTTGCCCATCTGAATGAAATCATAGGCTTCTTTGAAGAGCGTGTCGAGGTAGCCCATACCCTTAAGTTTTTCCAAAATGGACCTCGCTCGTTTCGTGCGCGCTTCGTCGTCGTTCATGCCTATGTAGCTCGTGAATAGGGAGACTGCCCTGTCGTAGTTGTGCTTTCTTAAAAAGAAGAAGGCGGCATGGTAGTATGCGGGAGGGAAGACGTCTCTGAGCGCCAGGAGAGACTGGTAGTATCTGTATGCGAGGTCGTCTTCTTTTTCGGCCTCTTCATCGTGGCCAGAGTCGACGAGATACTTCGCGTGCTCTTCGTGCATGAGCGCAAGGTTGATAGACGGCTCGGGGCGTTCGGGCTCGAGGCCACTCGCGGCGAAAAAAATCTCTTCTGCGACGTCCCACTCCCTCGATTCGGCTTTCTGGATGCCCGCCGCGATCAACTCTTCAAAGAGCCCTGGGCGCGCCGTCTTGACGTAGGTCCGATATTTTTCGGCATGGACATTGGTCGGATCCCAGGCGAGCACCCGGAGCATGCCCGTGAGGAGACTTTCTGCCGTGATGGACTCAGGACTGAGTTTGACCACCGGAGCCTGCATCTGCACAGGATAGGGAATGGAAGGATCGATTCCTTCGGGAACACGGGCCTGAACACCATTCCCCTCAAACCTGATGTACACGATGCTCGAAAGCGCCAACTTTTTCCGCGCCTCGAACGCTTCCGCCGGGGACTTTTCTGCCTCATCTCCGCCCCGAGATTTATTCTGCCCGCCTGTGGCCGCGTGGCTCTCGCGCAACGGCGGCTTCGTGCCCGGCATCCTCCTCGACTTCTCAATCATAGTCAGTCCTTCCAGGGGAAAATCATCCCTTTGAGCGTCCTCTTTCCGACCAATTCCTTCTCTTCCTGCAGAAGCTCATCCCAAGGGATACGGCGGCGGTCTGCCCCAGGATTCTCCTTGAGGTAGCGATACTTCTTCATCCTGAGTCTCACCGCCACCGCCGACGCCAGCGCAGCGCCCGCGGGCCCCGGGGCGAGCAGCATGGTCAGCACGGAGACCGCAAAGGTGAAGATTCTCCACAGCAGCAAGAATATCGAAAAACCGGGGTTGTCGACAAAGAGATAGAGCGCCGTCTTCAAGGCCTGGCGCGGCGTGCCGCCGTCGCGCGCAAACACTGCCGGCACATACTGCAGGATTAGGATCGCCAGGATCATGGTCCAGAAGAGCACGCCTCCTGCAAAGACGGCCCACATCGCCTTCTGTCCAAAATAAAAAGGAAGCGCCACCACCAGCCCCACCGCGAGCAAAAGATTCACCCCCCCCAGAAGAAGCCCCACCTTCAAAGAGCGGGAAAGCGCGGCCCGTAGGTCGCTGAAGTGGACGCCCTTCGAATCGGCGACGGCGTACATCGCGTCCGTCACCGTCGCGTCCCACACGGAAAGCGCGACGATGGCAAGCGCGGCGAGCACGACGATGAGCCACGTCGGCGCCCCCAACGCCATGGGGACGGCGAAGAAAAGCAAAAGCACCACGAGAAACACCCCGTTCAGGCCAGCCAGCAGGTAAAGATTGTCCCACCCATCGAAAAACGCCTTCTTGATAAAAAAACCGATCATACTAGTTCTATACTCCATGCTTGACCTTTGGACAAGTAGATGCATAGAGTATTCGATTGGAGCTCCTTGGAGCTATCATACCACCGAGAGGCCTGGTCAGTGAAAAATGCCTACTCCTTTCCCCTCGAAAACTACATGAGCAGAGAAAAATTCGAGCGCATCAAGGAATTCGCGAAAGACAAAGAGACGCCATGTCTGATCATCGATCTCGACGTCATCAGGAAAAATTACGAGAACCTCAGAACGTTCCTTCCTTGGGCGATCGTCTATTACGCAGTGAAAGCCAACCCCGACGATGCCGTGGTCTGTCTCCTCAGGGACCTCGGGGCAAACTTCGACGTCGCGTCCCGCTATGAGCTGGATCAGCTTTTACGGCTCGGAGTATCTCCCGAGCGCATGAGCTTCGGCAACACCATCAAAAAAGAAAAAGACATCGCATACTTTTACGAGAAAGGCGTGCGGCTCTTCGTCACCGACTCCATCAGCGACATCGACAAGCTTTCGCGCGCTGCGCCCGGCTCAAAGGTGTTCTTCAGGCTTCTCACGGAAGGACTTGGCGCCGACTGGCCTCTGTCCAAAAAATTCGGCTCGCACCCAGACCTCGCGCGCCAGCTCATGAAGACCGCGGTTCGCTTCGGTCTCGAGCCGTACGGCATCTCATTCCACCCCGGCAGTCAGCAGCGCGACGTCGGCCAGTGGTCGAGCGCCCTCGCCATCGTCAGCCAGCTATTCAACTGGGCGCGGCGTGATCTCAAGATAGACCTCAAGATGATCAACATGGGGGGCGGCTTCCCGGCGAACTACATCGAGCCGACCGACTCGCTGGAACAGTATGCGCAGGACATAAAGCGGTTCCTCGACAACAGCTTTGGTCTCGTGTGGCCCGAGAAAATCGTCATAGAGCCTGGCCGTTCCATGGCGGGCGACGCCGGCGTGATCGTGGCCGAAATTGTCAACATCGCCAAGAAATCGGTGCACGACCGCTATCCTTGGGTCTTCCTCGACATAGGCAAATTCGGCGGCCTCATCGAGACATTGGATGAATCGATCAAGTATCCCATCTACTTCGAGGGAGAGGGCCCCGCGGAAGAAGTCATCCTTGCGGGGCCCACCTGCGACTCGATGGACATCCTCTACGAGCGCACGCCGTACTTCATGCCTTCATCGGCCAAAATCGGCGACAAAGTGTACATTTTGACGGCGGGCGCGTACACCCAGAGCTATTCCTCGGTGTACTTCAACGGTTTCCCGCCGCTGAAGTCATACATTCTGCCGCCGCTCTCGCGATAGCCTCGCAGAGTTCTCCGATATCATCCTCCTCGACGCTGGAGAACGCCACGCGGAGGTAGCGGTCGAGGAGAGAGACTGTCCCTATGCCCATCTCATACAGCAGCTTCTTTCTGAGGGCCTCGGCAGAGAAGCCTTCGCAGGAAAAACTCATGAAGTAGCCTGAATTGAAGGGCAAGGGCTTAAGCCCCTTGGGCAGCGCCATGCCAGTCAATTTCCTCTTCATCGCCTTGTAGCGCCCCTCGAGGATGGCGCGGTATGCCGTCTTCTGGGCCTCATAGCCCTCATAGGTCAAAGCCTTAAGAAGAAGGTTCTGAGAAAGGCTGCACGAGCTCGAGACGCTCGAGCGGATAATGCCCGCGAGCTTCTTCGTCAGGGCCTCGTACTGTTCGTCCCTAAGGTCGCAACCGCCGAAGGTGACAAAACCCATCCGGAATCCCCACACGTAGTCCTCTTTTGTGGGGCCGTCGGCCTTGACCGCAAGGATATTCGGATGAAGATTGGCGAGCCTGGCGAACATGGATTCGCAGAGGAGGTTGTCCTCATACTGAAGGCCGAAATAGGCATCGTCGGTGATCGCAAGGATGTCGGTGCCTTCGCGCGCAATTGCAAGGAGGCCTGCGGTGATGCGGTCCGCCTCTTCGAGCGTCAACGAATACCCCGTCGGGTTGTTGGGGAAATTGAGAATGATGATTGCCTTGCCGCGCCGCTGGCCTGCCTGGCGGACCCCGTCGAGCAGTGCCTCGACGTTGTATCCGTCTCCTGAAAAGAGCGGATAGGTGATGCCTGCCGCCATCTTCCGCTCTTCGATGATGAGCCTGTAGTTTGGCCAGTGGAGATCGGGGACGATCACCGTATCTCCCGGCTCGACGAACAAATCGCAGATGTACGACACAGCCGCCGTCAGCCCTGGCACGACGACGGGCAGGGAGATGTTCTTCTTGTCCAGTGAGGGATTTTTCTTGTAGAGCGCCTCTTTCCATACTTTTCTGAGCGCAGGGACTCCGGTCGTGGAGGCGTAGGCCACAGCTTCGGTGGGCGTCAGCCCCGGCAGCTCCTTGCGCAGCGCATCGAGCATCATCGGCTGGCCATGCTCGTAGGCCATGCCGATGGTCGCATTGAATCTGTAAGCGTGCTCAGAGGCTTCCGCCCCCTGCGTAATGATTCCTCTCGGAAAGTACATGCGCCTTCCCATGTCGGACAGCAGTCTCTCCGCCACTGTACCGGCCAACACTCCGTTCAACTCTTCTGCAAGCGGGTTCATGACAACCTCTCAGATCAATATTGGTACTATATTGGTAATATATAAAAGAACGCCCTATTGTACCCTCATCGACGACAGGGCGCAATGCGGTTTGAGGCGTCCATTGTTTTCGCCAGCGCAGCAGGCTTTGCAGGCAGGCTTTTGGGCCCCAATCTTCATCGATAATAGATAAATTTTTATCCATATCTCTCGTAAAGAGGCTCTCCCATAGTTGACAGAGAAACAAATCGATGCTTTTATATAGAAAACATCATATGGATATACATCAACTATACCCATGATGAGATTTTACGGAGGATGAGACGATGAAAAAGATTCTTGTGCTGACCGCAGCGTTCGTCGCCGTGGCCGGCATTGCTTTTGCGCAGATCGACCTCGCCAAGGTCAAAGATGGCGTGTACTTTGCCCAAGATAATGGGTTTTCGAGCTCCGGCTGGAAAGAACAGGTCGTCCTCGAAGTGAGTAAAGGCAAGATCGTCAGCGCCGAATGGAACGGCGTTTCGAATTTGCCCGGCGCTGCCGACAAAAAGACCTACGCCGCCGCAGGCAAATACGGCATGGTGAAAGCATCCAAGATCAAAGCCGAATGGGATGCCCAGGCGAAGGCCGTCGAGGAATATCTCGTGAAGACGCAGGACGTGAATTTCAACAAGTTCGATGCGAACGGCCACACCGACGCCATCTCCGGTGCGACGCTGAACGTCAAGGCATTCTTCGAGCTCGTCCAGGAGGCTCTCAAGTCGAACCCCGTGCCCAAGGGCTCTTACAAGAGCGGTTGGTACTATGCCGAAGAGCCAAACTTCGATAAGTCTGGCTGGAAGAACAGTGTACTCATCACCGTAGTCAACGGCAGCATCGTGGACGTGCTCTGGAACGGCATCAACAAGGACCCGAAGGCGAAATCCAAGTATGTGCAGAGCCAGGCCGGCACCTACAAGATGAACGCCAAGAACGGCGAGTGGCATGTCCAGGCGGACCGTGTCGCCCAGGCCATTGTGAAGGCAGGAGACCCTTCGAAAATTGCGGTCAAGGCTGACGGCAAGACTGACGCTGTAGCTGGTGTATCGATCACTGTGCAGGTGCTTCCTCTCGCAGTCGAAGCGCTGAAGGCGGCGAAGTAAGTAATCCAGAAGCGTACGAGAAAATAGTCTGCATATAGAAGCGGCACCCCTGTGGTGCCGCTTTTTTTATGGCCGAAGGGATGGTATAAAGAGTGCTGTTGGAGCGTGAAAAAGCCTATGATTCCACAAAAAATTCCTCTCTTGACCATCGCAGAACTCTCGGGCGAGGAGGCTGGCCGCCTCAGGGACCGATGCTCAGCACTTGCGCAGAAACTACCTCCGCCCACCCAACGTGCCGAGGAATTGCGCTACTATTCGTCGCCAGGTCGGACGGAGCTCGGCGGTAACCACACCGACCACAACAGAGGTTGCGTGCTCGCCGCCGCGGTGGACCTCGACATGCTGGCAGCCGTTCGCCCCAGAGACGACACACGGGTCACGCTGACATCGGAAGGCTATGATCCTTTGTCGCTCGACATCGCTGATACCCTTCCACGACAGGATGAGCGTGGTTCGCCCGCATCCATCATCCGCGGTCTTGCGGGCTGGCTGTCGCGCAGGCAGGTCCCGCGGCCGAAGGGCTTCGATATCGCCGTGGATTCGGAAGTCCCCGCGGGCTCTGGGCTATCGAGCTCGGCGGCATTCGAACTACTCATGGCTGCAGTGTTCGACGACCTCGGAGGCTATGGGTTCAGCCCCGTGGAATGGGCCATCGCGGGGCAGTTTGCCGAAAACGAGTATTTTGGAAAGCCCTGCGGACTTATGGATCAGATCGCATGCGCGGTGGGCGGCATCGTGTCCATCGACTTCGGCACGTCTGAAGGACCCACGATCGAAACCGTGGCCTACGATTTCTCCGCACACGGCATGGTGCTCGCCATCGTCGACACGGGCTCGAACCACGAAGATCTCACCGGCGAGTACGCCGCCATTCCCCAGGAGATGAAGTCGGTGGCCGCCTTGTTCGGAGAAAAGACCCTGCGCCGAGTGACGGAGCGCAAACTTCTTTCGAGGGCCCCGGAGGTTCGGGCGCAGTGCGGGGACAGGGCCTTCCTGCGCGCCTGGCACTTCGTGCACGAGACGAGGCGCCCCGAGCAGATGCGCGCGGCACTTCTGCGGAACGACATGCCGACCTACCTCTCGCTTGTCCGGGAATCCGGGAGGTCGAGCTGGATGTACCTCCAGAACATTCACGCAGGAGAACCCCGCAGCCAGAGCCTCGCCGTGGCGCTCGCGCTCAGCGAGGACCTCTTGGGAGAGGAAGGCGCATGGCGCGTCCACGGAGGAGGCTTTGCGGGCACCATCCAAGCGTATATTCCGGAAACGAAGTTCCAGGCATACCTTGAGCGAATGGAAACTGTCTTCGGAAAAGGCAGCGTCCGCAGGCTCAATATCAGACCATACGGCGTCTCTAGAATGCGTGTGCAATAGGAGGCTGCGATGAGCAAGAAAAAGGGATTCGGACCATACCTCGGCCTGACGTTTCTCATAGGCTTCGGCTTTTTTACGATGGGCCTCATGGACCCGCTGTACGACACCTATGTGCCAATCTTCCTCAGCAGGTACATACAAAAGATGAGCCTCATCGGCTTTTTCATGACCATCGACAACATCCTCGCCATTTTTCTCATTCCCCTCGTGAGCGCGTGGTCAGACCGTACGCACACGAGCATCGGGCGCCGCATGCCCTACATCCTCGTGCTCCTGCCGCTCACGGCGCTCTTCTTCGGCGCCATTCCCTACGCCGCAGGCATGTCGCTCGGCGCCCTCCTCGCCACCCTCCTGTTGCTCAACGTCACGAAGCAGTCCGTGCGGGGGCCAGTGGTCGCCCTCATGCCCGACACGATTCCCGCCGATTACCGCTCCGAGGCCAACGGCGTGATCAACACCATGGGCGGCATCGCCAGCATCGTAGGCACCATAGGCCTGGCAAGGCTCATGGACCTCGACACGAGGCTGCCGCTGCTCGGCGCCACCAAGGACAGGCTCCCCTTCCCCCTCGCAGGCATCTTCGTCGTGCTGGCCGTAATTCTCCTCTTCGCCTTCATCCGCGAGAAAAAGCCGGATCCCTCCGAAGCCGAGGAACAAAAAGTGCCCATTCTCGAGAGCTTTCGGAATGTGGCCGCCCAAAAGGACAAGAGCGCCCTCTACATCCTCATCGCGCTCTTCCTGTGGTTCTTGGGATACCAGGGAGTCCTGCCCTTCATCGGCAAATACTCGGTCGACATCCTCAAGACATCGACCGGCACCGCAGCCCTGGCGTCGGGGATGGTCGGCGTCGCCTACGCGATCTTCGCCCTCCCCTCAGGCTACGTCGCGCACCGCATCGGCAGAAAAAAGACAATCCGCACAAGCCTGCTCGTCATTGCGATCCTCACGGCGCTGCTCTTCGTACACCCGTGGATCACGGCCTCGCTTCCCGCCTCGCTGAAATTGTGGACATTCTGGGCGATCATGTTCCTCTTCGGCATCTTCTGGGTCTCGATCATCACGAACTCATTCCCCATGCTCTGGCAGATGGCGGAATGGGGCACGATCGGCATCTACACGGGCCTCTATTATACCGCGAGCCAGGCCGCGGCCATCCTGGCGCCCATCCTCACCGGCGGCATCATCGACGTCTTCGGGTATCAGGGGATATTCCTGTTCTGTGCCCTCTGCATGCTCTGCGCACGCTTCGTGATGGGCAAGGTGACGAAGGGCGAGCCGGTGGAAAACCTTAAAACCGCAGAAAAGTAATTTACAAAGCCGTCGTTTGTTTCGATAATATGACAGAAGAGGTGAACTATGAAATCGATGGATAAACCCAAAACGGCCGAGAAGAAGAAGCCGCAGAAGACCCTCAAAGAAAAACGCGCAGAAAAGCGCGCAAAGAAAGAATCCAAAGAGGCTGAAGGCTGAAATAGCCCGACAAAAAAGCCGCTCCCTCGGGGGCGGCTTTTTGTTGTTCTTACACGCTGCATGCCCCACGCATATCGCGCGGGGCTGAGCGAGCGACGCATTATTCCTGTTCGTTCCACTTGACGGGCAGAATGCTCTTCTCCGTCTCCTTGTCGAAGTAGATCGCCTTGGCCATCACGGGCGCAAAGGTGATGGTGTCGCCGTGCTTGTACAGATGGTGCGGAGGAATGCGCGCCACCATGCCCTGCGTCGGCGTCGTCGCCTGGAGGTGAATCTCCGACCCCAGAGGCTCGACTACGGTGACCTTGGCGTTGAATTTCTGACCTCGGTGCGCCGCGTCGGCGACGGGGAGATCCTCAGGCCTGATGCCGAAATACACGCTCTTGCCGACATAGGGCTTTAAGAGCGCCGCGTGCTTCTCATCGGGTGCAAGCCTGAACGAACCTTCGTCGATGAACACTTGCCCGCCCTCTTCAACTACGTTGACGCTCATGAAGTTCATGGGCGGCGAGCCGATGAATCCAGCGACGAACTTGTTGATCGGGTTATTGTACAGATACAGAGGTGAGCCGATCTGCTGAATGAGACCGTCCTTCATGACGACGATCTTGTCGCCCATCGTCATGGCCTCGACCTGGTCGTGCGTGACGTAGATCATCGTCGACTGAAGCCGATCGTGCAGCTCGATGAGCTCGGCGCGCATCTGGACGCGCAGCTTCGCGTCCAGATTGGACAGTGGTTCGTCGAAGAGGAAGACCTTGGGTTTGCGGACGATGGCGCGGCCCACCGCGACGCGCTGGCGCTGGCCGCCCGAAAGTTGCTTCGGCTTGCGGTCGAGCAGCTTTTCGATGTCGAGGATGCGCGCCGCCTCTTTGACGCGGGCGTCGATCTCGGGCTTCGGCAGCTTGCGAATCTTGAGACCGAACGCCATGTTTTCGTAGACGGTCATGTGAGGATACAGCGCGTAGTTCTGGAACACCATCGCAATATCCCTGTCTTTTGGGGGGACGTCGTTGACGAGCTTGCCATCGATATAGATCTCGCCCTCGGTGATGTCCTCGAGCCCCGCGATCATCCGGAGGGTTGTCGTCTTTCCGCATCCCGACGGTCCGACGAAGACCACGAATTCCTTGTCGTTGATGGTGATGTTGGCGTCCGAAACAGCCCGGACATTGCCTTCGTACACCTTTCCGACACTTTTGAGTTCTACCTTTGCCATGGATCCTCCCTTGTAAGAGGTGTATGTTATGAATCTAGTGTACGCTGGTTTGGTAGAACCGTCAACCTTCCCCTTTACATTTCGGAAAGAGGACTACGCCTTCGCCGCATGGTCGTTTTCGATCTTATTCAGTATCCGATGAAGTTTCACGGCGATGAAGAGCTGTTCATAAAAGGTCATGTCCTGATCGTGAAAATTGAGGAGGTCTTTGATGCACATTGCGTTACTGATATTTAACTGATATATTAGTTATATGAACGCAGGAAGATCTTCGGCCGGAACGAGCGCCGAGTCGCTCGCTTCATCGGTCTATGAGGAGTTGAAGCGCCGCCTCAATGCAGGGCTGCTGAAGCCGGGGGAATTCATCGACCTTGGGGCGCTGGGGCGCGAGCTTGGGATGAGCCGCACGCCTCTTCGCGATGCGCTGATCAGGCTCGAGCTCGAAGGGTTCGTCGTCGTGTACCCGCGCCGCGGGGTAATGGTGAGAGCCCTTCAACGTTCGGACATCCGCGACATATACCAGATCATCGGGGCACTGGAGGCATCAGTCATCGAGGAGGTGGCGCGCCGCTTCCGGCCCTCCGATGCGGACAGGATGGAGGCCCTCTGTGCCGAGATGACGAAGGCCCTGGATGCCGACGATTTTGACCGCTACTACCGCGCAAACCTCAATTTCCACGACGTCTATCTTCAGCTCTCGGATAACCAGAAACTGATCGACACCGTGCACATCCTCAAGGAGAGGCTCTACGATTTTCCGCGCCGCTCATCCTACGTCAAAGAGTGGGAGCGCGATTCCATGGCCGAACACGCCGAAATCTGTCAGCGCCTGCGCAGTGGGGACTTCAAGGGGGCTGCAGCCTATGTCCGGGATGTTCACTGGAGCTTCGAAGTGCAGGAACGCTACATCAGGACATATTATGGATGAGTCCAGGAGAGCAGCGATGATCTCTGGCACCGTCTTCGACATACGCAGATATTCCGTCCACGACGGGCCGGGCATACGCACGGCAGTGTTCCTCAAGGGATGCCCCTTGCGCTGCCTGTGGTGTCACAACCCGGAGGGGCTCTCTTTTTCGCCCGAAGTGCTGCGCCGATCCGAGCGCTGCGTCGCCTGCGGGGCCTGTGTGCGGGCCTGTCCTCTGGGCATCGATCCCAGGGTCGAGGCTGGGGGGGCTCGGTGCGCGGGCTGTCCCAATTTCGGCGCCTGTGCAGAGGCGTGCCCCGCGGATGCGCTCCAACTCGTGGGCCGGCGCATGTCCGTTCCTGCGGTGATGGAGGCCATACGCGCGGATATGCCTTTCTACGAAGAGTCGGGCGGCGGCGTCACCTTTACTGGAGGAGAGCCGTTGGCACAGCCTGAATTCATCCTCGGGCTTTTGGAGGCGTGCAGGGCCGAGGGTATCTGCAGCGCCCTCGACACCTCGGGCTTTGCCGATCGCGAGCTCGTCGTCAGGGCAGGGACGCTGGCGGATATCGTCCTCTTCGACCTTAAACTTCTGGACGACGGCCGGCACAGGGCAGCTACGGGCGTCTCCAATGCACCCATCCTCGCAAACCTCTCCGCCCTCTACAAGGCGGGCGCCCATGTGCTGCTCAGGCTTCCGCTCATTCCTGGCATCAACGATGCGCCGAAAGACCTTGAACAGATGGCGCACCATATCGCCTCGCTCGCCACATGGGCAGGGCCACAGAAGGCCCATATACTGCCCTATCACAGCGCGGCGAAGGGGAAATACAGTCTGAGGGGAGAGACCTACGCGATGGGCGACACCCCCGAGCCCTCGGCAGAAGATCTGCGGAAGGCCGCCTCGGTCTTCGAGGCGGCCGGCATATCGGTGACAATCGGCGGCTGACGCCGCTGTGGGAGGTTTGCTATGAACGAAAGAATACGGCGACTTCGCGAAGAGAGTTTCAACACAAAACCGAGCTTCTCGGCGGAACGGGCACTCTTGACTACGGAGTTCTACAAGGAGTGGTACGGCCGCGTATCCATGCCCGTCCTCAGGGCGATGAACTTTTACAATCTCTGCGAAAAAAAGACCATCTACATCGGCCCCGATGAGCTCATTGTCGGAGAGCGGGGACCAAGGCCCAAGGCCGTCTCTTCCTTTCCAGAGCTGACCTGCCATTCCGAAGAGGACCTGCGAATTCTCAATTCCAGGCCAATGACGAGCTACTCGGTGTCGGATGAGGACATGGAGATCTATCGGACCACCGTGATTCCCTACTGGCGGGGACGGAGCATGCGCGACCGAGCCTTCGCCGAAATCCCTCAGGCATGGAAGGATATGTACGAAGCGGGCCTCTTCACCGAATTCATGGAGCAGCGGGCCCCTGGCCACACGGCCCTCGACGGATCGATCTACTACAAGGGAATGAACGCCAGGCGCGCCGAGATCGCCGCTGCACGGGCGGCCATCGACTGGGGCGCCGATCCCGATGCCCTCGCCAAAGATGAAGAACTCAAGGCCATGGACATCGCATGCAGGGCCGCCATCCTCTTTGCCCAGCGCCACGCAGAGCTCGCCAATGCAATGGCCGCCGCCGAATCCGACCCACGGCGCGCCGCGGAGCTGAGGCAGATCGCCGAGGTCTGCCGCCGCGTGCCTGCAGAGGCTCCTCGGAACTTCTGGGAGGCGCTCCAGATGTACTGGTTCGTGCACCTCGGGACGATCACCGAACTCAACGGCTGGGACGCCATGAACCCTGGCCACCTCGACCAGCACCTGGGGCCCTTCTACGAGCGGGACCTCGCTGAAGGGAGGCTCGACAGGGAGGGGGCGAAGGAGCTCCTGTCCTGTTTCTGGATCAAGGTGAACAACACGCCGGCGCCACCGAAAGTCGGCGTCACGGCCGCCGAAAGCGGCACCTACAACGACTTCACGAACATAAACCTTGGGGGTGTAAAGGCCGACGGATCCGACGGATCGAACGAGGTGTCCTACCTGGTACTCGAAGTGCTGGACGAGCTGCAACTCCTCCAGCCCCAGGCCAACCTTCAGGTGAGCGCGAAGACGCCGGAGCGCCTCTTAAAGGCCGCGTGCCGCGTGGCGCGCCGGGGCTCCGGATATCCTTCGTTTTTCAACGCCGACGAAGTCACGATGGCCCAGGTCGGCATGGGCAAGCGCATCGAAGATGCGCGCGAGGGCGGAACCTCCGGATGCATCGAGACCGGCTGTTTCGGCAAGGAGGCCTACCTGCTCCACGGCTACCTCAACTCGCCCAAGATACTCGAGCTCGCGCTCAACGACGGCGTCGACCCAGTCAGCGGCAAAGTGGTCGGTCTGAGAACGGGGCACCCCGCCTCATTCCGGAACTTCGAAGCGCTGTATGCGGCCTTCGAGCAGCAGCTTGCCTATGTCGTGGATACAAAAGTGAAGGTGTCGAACTACCTCGACCGGATGTTCGCCGAATACGTGCCGGCACCTTTTTTGTCCGTCGTCGTCGCCGACTGCATCGCGAAAGGTCGGGATTACTACGACGGCGGCGCGCGGTACAACACGGACTACATCCAGTGCTGCGGACTGGGGACGACGACGGATTCCCTCTCGGCCATCAAGACCCACGTGTACGAAAAGAAGGACGTCACGTGGGAGGAGCTTCTCTCTGCGCTCTCCTCGGATTGGAAAGGGATGGAGGACCTTCGACTTCTGATGGCCAACAGGACCCCAAAGTTCGGCAACGACGACGATGCTGCCGACTCGATCGCCCGGCAGGTGTTCCAAAGCTGGTACGCTGCGATCGACGGCAGGCCATCCCCGCGCGGCGGCACATACCACATCGACCTTCTGTCGACCACCTGCCACGTCTATTTCGGCCTCAAGACAGGAGCCACACCCGACGGCAGACACGCGCGTGCGCCGATATCGGATGGAGCCTCGCCCGCCCAGGGAGCCGACCGGAACGGTCCCACCGCCGTGATCAAATCCCTCTCCAAAATAGACGTCGCAAAGACCGGGGGCGCGCTTCTCAATCAGCGCTTCCTCCCTAAGACGCTCGAAGGAGAAAAGGGAATTGAGAGCCTTGCCAATCTGATAAAGACCTATTTCCGGATGGGCGGACACCACATCCAGTTCAATGTCGTCGACACCGCAACGCTGCGCGAGGCGCAGAAGAGGCCCGAAGACTACCGCAGCCTGCTTGTGCGCGTGGCCGGGTACTCGGATTATTTCGTCGACCTCGACCGGAACCACCAGGAAGAAATCATAAGCAGGACTGTGCAGGAGGCCTTCTGAAAAGAATATCTCATCAGTGCTCTTACTGTACAATGTCCGCGTTACATTCTTTACCCAAGGTTGAGAGCACTATGCACCGTTTCCAGAAGCCGCATCCTCACAGCCCTGCCGTCCAGGCCAGCCGCTTCGGCGCCGAGCACGACCGCGCCGATCACCGGCGGAGAGTCGAGGCGGACGAGGCGCGCGCCGGGCGCAACTCCAGCGAGGACCGCGCTCACACCCTCCTCGAGCCGAGGCTCATAGGCAAAGAGGCTGCCTGACAGGACGACGTCGAAGCATGCCCGCTCGAGGCCGAGCTGCCGGGCCACGGCCGCCGCCGATTCGCCGAGCTCCCTACCGGCCCACGCGATGATACCGAGGGCCACCTCGTCCCCCGCGCGGGCAGTCTCGAACACTGCCGACACCCAATCGACCGACGGGGCTATGCGCCGGCATGCGAGGCCCTCCACGAGGGCGTCGGCATCGCGCACGCCGGCGCGGGCGCAGAGCGCCGCGGTGAGCGCCGTCGGAGGGCCCCTCAGTATGCGCGCGTGGTTGATGCAGACCAGTGCGGCACCCAAAATTTCCACGGCTCCCCCGTGCTCGCCGAAGGCTGCGCCGGCGCCGGATATGCGCCCCTCGCGGCCGTCCGGCGTGCGGCCGTAACAGTTGTTGCTGGTCCCTGCCGAAATGTTGATGCCCCAGCCCTCGGAGGTCCCTGCAGCGAGGCCGAGTGCCGCGTCGTTTCTGAGCTCAACCGGGCAGGCAAGGCAGAGCCGGGCGATGGCTTCCATGGTGTCCGCCCGCTCCGACTCCCAGTCGAAGCCGGCAACGCCGAACCCCGCGCCCACGATGGGCAGTTTTTTTAAGGCTGAGGGGTCGACGGGCTCGACGCCATCGCCAACCAGCCCTGCGAGCGCCCGAGCGAGGGCGCCTTTCATCGCCGCAAAGAGCCCCTCGTACCCCACCACTTCGTGGTTGCCGGGGCCTGCCTCGCCGAAGCCGAGGGCGCGTCCCGCAGTGTCCGCCACAAGGGCCCTCGTCCTCGAGCCCCCCACGTCGATGCCGACAAGGTATTCCCGACTCACGCTCCGCCTCCCTCCGCGGCCCTCTTCTGCGCGAGCGCCGCCTTGACGTTCTCCAGCCTTTCGCCGTGAAGCGGATAGCAGAGGAGAGAGAGCAGCGCGAGCAGCGAACCTATGGCAGGAGGAACCGTCAAAAAGATGCGGAACCCGGTGCCCACTGAGACGGGCTGGACATCGAGGGCGGTGTTGTAGCCGTAGGCCGGCAGAAGGAGGCCGAAGACCACGGAAACGAGGGCCGAGGACAGCGTTGTGATGAGGCTGTTCATGCCGAAGTACATGCCGGCGCGACGCTTCCCCGTCTTCACCTCATCCTCGTCGATGACCTCGGCGAGGATGACGTCGCCCATGAGGATGAGCCCCGCCAGGGCCACGCCGACGAAGGCGGAAGCGAGGATGAGCCCGACGAAGTCTTTTACGAAGGCGAGAGGAACGACGGCCACGGCCGTGAGCGAGTATGCGATGAGCAGATTGGTCCTGGCGCAGTAGCGCCTGCCAAGGATCATCCGCCACGGCCACATGGCGAGCCCGGCGGCCACGAAGGCCGTCGCGAGGACGACGCTCGTCGTGCCAGGATCGAGTCCCACGGCGTATTTCACGAAGAAGATCATGCCCGTAGTGAGCGTGCCCGTGGCGAAGAACCGCATAGTCTGGGCTATCGTCACGGTCAGAAAACTGCGGTTGACGAGGGTGGCCTTGAGCGCCGGTCCGAGCGGCAGGCTCTCTTCATGCTCGGCCCCATCCCCCTTGATGCCCATCATGGAAGGGATGGCGACATACATCGCCGCCGCAGCCACGACTGCGAGGCAGAGCCCCATCATGGGCCAGCCCACCCAGCCGGCCATGGCGGACGGCAGCGCCGTGGCCAGAAGCAGGCCCACGGTTTGCACGATGTTCATGCGGGCGGCGACGTCGGTGCGCTCATCGTAAGTTTTGAACATCTCTGGCAGAAGCGAGTAGTAGCCCGTCGAGACAGCCGTGCCGAGCCCTTCCCAGAAGAAGAGGCCCACGGAGAACCACGCGACGAGGGCGCCGGGGTTCTGCCTGCCGTCGAAGGGCGCAAAGAAGAGGAAGGCAAAGAAGAATGCCTCGGGGAGCATGCCGAAGAGCATGTAGGGGATCCTGCGCCCCCAGCGCGACCTCGTCCTGTCCGAAAAGTATCCGATGAGGGGGTTGTTGAAGGCGTTGTAGAAGGCGTAGATCGTCATCACGACGGAGGCCCAGGTTGCCGGAAGATGTTTTACGTCGGTGTAGTAGAAGAGGATGACGGCGCCAACCGCCTGGTAGGGTATGACGTTGCCGAGGTTGGCGATGGAATACAGCCACCGCTGCCTGTTCGTGGTGGCCATGGTCAGCCCCTCATCGCATCCCTGAGGGCGCGGTAGCCGATAAGCACGATTCCCTCGCGCTCGATGATGTTCTTCACCGCGTCGCTGCGCATGGTCCGGTAGTTCCAGACGCGACTCTCCCAGTCGGGCGTGATGGCCCGCAGTTCCGGACTGTCGGCCGAGGCGTGGAGGATAAAGTGCGTGATCCCCTCGGGCAGGGAACCGAAGAGGCGCCGGACCGTCTCGGTCTGGTCTTTGGGCTCGTCGAGCGGCATCGCCACGATACCATCCATAAGGGGCATGCCTTGCGCTCCGAGCGTCCGCAGATACGCCGCAAAGCGGGCGCGGCGCTCGGCGTCGGGGACAATGCTCGCAAAGGCACGGCAGTCCGGATTGGGGAGCATGGCGGGTATTCTGTGGGCCACGGCCTGCGCTATATAGCCTTCCATGAATTTTTCGTGGGCCACGGCGGCCATGTGGCTGTCGATGTGCGTGGGGTCGACGCCTGCGGCGTAGACCATCGCGGCCTGGGCCGCAAGCTCGCGAGCCGCAGCCTCAGGTTTTCCCTTGGCCTGGACTTCCTCGCAGCCCCGTGGGAAATATCCTTCCGCATCCATAAGTCCCGACGCCGGATCCCTGGTGGACACCGGACCCCACCGGTAGCCCTTCCACTCGCTCGTCAGCGTGGCGTGGATGCCCACGTCCACTTCGGGGCGGGCGGCGCAGCGGGCCGCAGCCTCGGGGAACCATGGACAGGGTGCCATCAGGGCACCCGACGAGACGGTGCCGAAGTCGTAGAGCTCGAAGAACGCCTCGATCGAGGACAGGCACATGCCCACATCGTCGACGTGGACGATGGCCGCCCGGTCGCTGTCCGAAAGTCCGAGTTTCTTCATGAGCGGATTCGTGCTCATATTTCCTCCTTTTTGACACATGCCCAAAGTTCAGGCCTCGTTCCTGCGGCCGCTTCACGCGAAGAAGCGCGGCAGATACGCTCTGTTCGTCTCCAGCATATCGTCGGCGACGGCACCGACCTTGTCGGCCTCAGGGCCGAGAGGATGCGCGAGGAGAGCTTCGCGGAGCGAACGCCGGTCTCCATTGACCGCAGCCTCGACGGTGAGAAGCTCATATTCCTTCACCTGCGCCACAAGCCCTGCGGGCGCGCCGCCAAGGGCGGGTGTCGTCAGCGGGTGCACGCCACGGGCATCCACCCGCGCAGGCAGTTCGAGGACCCAGTCGTCCGGCCAACCGGCCACAGCCCCCGCGTTGCGCGCGTTTATGACGTGCACGTTTCCGCGGTCGTTCCAGTGATCGTCGATCAACTGTGTGGCGAGCTCGGAGTAGAAGGCCCCTCCCCTCTTCATGAGCTCGGGCGGCAACTCGGTGAGATCAGGGTCGGCGTAGCGACCGAGCAGCTCCTTCTCGATCTCCATGACGGTCTCGGCCCGGGAAGGCGGCCACTTCTTCTGCTGCTCGAGGATGTGAGAGGTGTAATAATAGTAGCGCAGGTAATAGTTCGGCAGCATGTCCAGCGTCTCGAGCGTGCCGACATCCCACTCGGGGTCCTGCTCTTCGCGCATCCACGCCAAGATGGCAGGAAATATCTTCGGCCACAGCTCCTGGCCGTCTATCCTGAAGCCCCGGTGCCAGGTGAGGTGGTTGAGGCCGAGGGTTTCGAGCTCGGCGCGGCTCGGATCGACCTTCTCTCCGGTCAACTTCTCCCACAGCTCGAGCAGGCGCATCTTGGTCGTGATGCCGACGTTGCACACGCCGACGGCCCGTACGCCGGGCACGTAGCGGAAAAAAGCCTCCGTCACGAGGCCTGCAGGGTTCGCGAAGTTGAGCAGAAGGGCGCCTGGCGCGAGGCGGAGGATATCCTCTGCGATCTCGAGGGCGACGGGGATCGTCCTGAGGGCGTTGGCCATGCCTCCCACGCCCGTGGTCTCCTGGCCCACGAGGCCATGCCTGAGCCCCAGATACTCGTCGGCCCGGCGCGCAGGCATCTTTCCGACGCGTATCTGGTTGATGACGTAGGATGCCCCTTGCAGGGCAGCCGCCCTGTCGCCCGAGAGCGTGAGGGAAAAGGGCGAACCCGCCGCCTCGACCATGCGCCGCGCGAACCCGCCGACCACGGCCAGCCGCTCTTCGTCGATATCCATGAGGCACAGTTCGCTGAGGGGCAAACTGGACTTCCGTTTCAAAAAACCATTTACAAGTTCGGGCGTATACGTAGACCCGCCGCCAATGACTGCTATCTTCATACGCTCCTCCTGTCAGTCTGCATGCGACGTTCGCGGTGCAGCCCCTTGTGTATGTATACTCCGCGTATGTACCCCGGCTTTCTGCAGCCGAGCTTCGGTGCAGCCGCAGGACGCCCGCGGCACGAAGACCGTAGGGAGCACAATCGGTGCAGACCTATCGCTGTCGCCCCGGCGACGATGCTCGATGCGCTCGACCAGCGTGCGGACCGCCGTAACGCCCACATCCTCGGTGGGCGCGCGCACGGTGGCGAGCGGAGGGATGCTGTGGGCGACGAAGGGCAGATCGTCGAACCCCACCACCGACACCTCCGAGCCAACCTCGATTCCCGCCTCCGTCAGAGCGCTGAGGACACCCGCGGCCGCGCCGTCGTCTCCTGCAAACACGGCATCGAACGCCACCCCCCGCGCCAAAAGCCCCTTGATGGAAGCTGCAGCCCTGTCCGCCTGAAAGTCGCCCGGTGCCACGAGCTCTGGATCGAAGGGAATGGCGGCCTCCGCCAGCGCCCTCTTGTACCCGCGGAACCTGGCATCGGCGTCGTGGTTGCCCTCAGGGCCCACGAGACAGACGATGCGCTGTCTACGGTGCACGCCGATGAGGTGGCCGACGGCCTCAGCCGCGCCCCTTTCGTTCTCGACGATGACGCTCGGCAGGCCTAAGTCCGGCGCCTCGGTGTAGAGAAGGACGACGGGAAAGCCCGAGGCGGAGAGTTTTGCGAGGAGCGCCCGGCTGGCGCTGTCGGCGAAGAGCAAGAGCCCGTCCGTGTTGTGCTCGCCGAGGCCCTGACTCCATCTGCGCAGGGGGCGGTAGCGGGTCGTCTGGATGATGAGCTCGTAGTCCGACTCGCGGGCGGCCGACTCGATGCCCCGCAACAGGGGCACGAAGAAGTCGCCCGAAATTTCGGGCACGAGGAGGCCCAGCGTCCTCGTACCCTTGCCGGCGAGGGCCCTGGCGGCCGCTCGGGGCGAAAAGCCGAGAGCCTCGACGGCGGCGAGCACCCGGCCGCGCTTCTCCGGATCGACGTAGGAACTTTCGTTGAGCACGCGGCTCACCGTGGAGATCGAGACGCCTGCCCGGCTGGCGACGTCGAAGATAGTCGGCTGGCTCATTGCACCATGCCCTTGACGGCTCTCCTTCCGTGAAAGCGCTTTCACAGGATAGATCAAGGATACACCCACTTCTGCAGCAGGTCAAGGAAAACCTTATGGCACAAATGCTGTACTTGAATTTTTCATCCCTACCAGCATGTTTTCAATGTAATATTCCCCGTCCTCTTGAAACACGATGTGTTTTCCCAACATTTCGTCCTTGCTCATGCCCCACAGAAGACTCATGTCCGAGAAAGGAGTATCGGATACAATGTAGGAATCGAGAGTCACCGTGCTGTCTCCCAATCTGGATTCAATATCTTTTATTGTGCTGTAGAATTCCACCTTGGGATCATTTTGGCCTATATTTCGTATCCCTTTAGGGTCTATAAAAATTACATGTTGTGCATTCTTTTCGACGAGCCACAGGATGAAATCAGGATGAAAATTACCCGCCTCAAAAAACCCGACGCCCTTGCCCCTGCTCAAATTTCTAAGAAGATACAATTTCCTCGGGGCAAAAAAGCTTTCGTCTTTTTTCCTTGCCTCTTGCTCATAAAATTCTCTGAGGTCAAGGATAAACCGCTTTTCCCCTCTGTTGAGCGGCGCCGGCTGTATTTCTACCGCGCAGGAGTCGCAGAACAAGAGTGGCTGGATAAGCTGAGCCGAGAACCAGAGGGCCTGCATGCCGCGGAATTCCCACGGTGAAAGCCTGCCCGACTCGATGATCGACTTGAGTTCCTTAATTTTGGAGATTAATTCCTCTTCCGATTTGTCAACAAGAATTCGATAGTAATACGAATCCTCGAGCGACTCGCTCACGCCGAGAAGGTTCGGATCATCTGGTTCGAGATAGCGCACTTCAAGGTGTGGCATTTCCCATTCGCGCTTTTTAAATGTATAGAAGTGCTCCGTGTATTTCTTTAAGAGCGCGAGCGCAATGTCTTGCCACAGCCTGATCTTCGAAGTATTTGAGAATGTCATTTCGATTTCAGGGATCTGAAGAATATACCACGAGGTGTCCAGCAGCAGTTCCTTGATTGCGTTCCGCGGAATGTTCAGATTGAACCATCCGCGCTCGGCTTTGTATCGCTCAAGCTCGAAATAGAGACTATCGATGTCGAGCAGCGCAATATGTCGAGAAGACAATTGCGTCTCATGTGGTTTTGAGAGCTGCTCCTCGCCCGCCAAACCCGCCGATCTGATCGCCTGAATTTTAGGATACCAGTTGAGCACTATCTTGTTTTTCTGCAGGTACTCAAAAGAAGGATCTATCCGGGGATCGGGCCTTGAAAGTGTCGGAATCGAAGCGATTTTTCGAAACGCCTCGCCAAACTCCGTATACACTCCACCGATGGCCTTTTGAAGGCGGACCATCTTGAGCGGCTGTGCACTAACATTCTTGAGAACCGGGAGAAGAATTTCTTCTTTTTCCGTTTCGATTGGAACTCTTTCCCTGACAAGGAAATCGCGGAACTGAGCCATATAATCAGCATGGATACCAAAGATCCCCAATGTCTCCAAGATATTGATGAATTTCGGCCTTTCCATGGCACGAGGGAGCGCAATGCGGGAACTTCGCTTGAGACTCATATTGAATCCTTTGAGTCGCACTCCCCTGCCGAAAAGCTGGATTATCTGAGAGCCCTCGCTTTTTCCTACATTCATGAGCCCCATCGTCGAGACTCGCCAGCTCGACCACCCTTCTGAAAATTTCTTGGAGCCGATCAGCACGTGAATGGAAGAATCAGCGGTATTGATAGTATTGAAGAGCGAGCCAGAAAATTCTCGTTCGCCCGTTTCAAGTCCCTTTTCCGCACACAGCTTCATCAGCTTCGTATCATCGCCCACGTTGATGACTCCGAAGGCATCGTTGTCCGCGCCAAGCCTCAGGGCTATTTCGCCCTGCGCACCTTTCAAGTTCTCGATATAGAGCGTTCCGCCTCCCGGAGCATTGAAGATCGTCTTCAGCGTGTCTTCAAATATCTGTTCTGCGGACAGGCTCAGCGTGTTTAAATAGGTAAATCGCCGTTCGAATATATTTTTGCCGTCAGCGGTAACAATACCTTGATTAAGCACTTCATGAATGAGCTGGACTGAGTCTCTTTTATTTTTTACATATCGAGCAAAGAATTGCAAAATTTCGACTATATCGGAAGCATCGCGCGCCGCAAGTGTCGCCGTCACGCTTCCGCCCACAAATATCCAGAGAGGCCTCTCGATTTGGAACACTCGAAATCGTGCACCTTCAGCGAGGTACAAAGCGAGCTGCTGATAGAATGTCAATAGACAAGCGATCAAATAGCGCTCTAAATGGTCACGCTGCGTGCCTTCATCAAGGTTGAGTATCTGGTAATCTTTGCCAAAACCATCTTTATAGAAATAGTGATAGGAATAATCGACGAGAATGCTCTTGACATATTGATCGACGAGGGCACGGTTTCCCTGAACCGCCTGCCCAAATGTGGCCGAATATTCAAACGAAAAACCCTGTTCGCAGAGTCTGTTGCGATTCTGCATCCATATGCCGTCGCCACCACTCGAGGCTCCCCTGTGGCCCTCATCGACGAGGACAAGGTTATTCGAGAGGAATGAGTCGACCGCGATGGTTTTTTCCTTCGAATCTTCCCGAATCTTGGTGATTTCGATGATTTCGACGGCATGGCCGGCAAAGAGAGAGCTGCCTTCTTTCTGAAAAATCTCCGCCTCGATGCCGGACAGTGCAAATTCGCGCAGGTGTTGCTGCGACAGCCCTTCGTTCGGCGTCAAGAGGATGATGCGGTTGAGCTCCCGCCTTCGGCCATGCTTTTCAAGGTAATACAGAAATTGCAGTATGTTGACGTGCATCACCAGGGTCTTGCCGGCGCCCGTCGCCATCCAGTAGCTGATCGTATTGAGCTGTGTCCATGGGTCTTTATGCACATCGAACGGCTCGATCTGGTCCGCGTCGTCTTTATCTTTATTGTACTCGCATATTATTTTATTGAGTTCTTCAAGGAGGCGCTGCGGGTCAGAGAAAAACCTGTCGAGATATATTTCGGTGAACAGCAGTGCAAGGTATTGAAAATATTTCCATACAATGGGTTTTTCGCCTTGCAGCATACGTTTTTCACTGATCCGCCGCGTGTGCGACACAATATGCTGGTCATATTCCAGGAGCAATGCTGTAGGAAGCTGCGTGAGGTTGAAGAAACGATTGGTAAGCTCATTGAAGAAGCGATGGTTGTTGTGTTCGTCGAGCCCTTCGAGCGCCTCGTCGCGAAGCATTTCTGCGAGACTCTCGAACGACGTTACGTTGAAGAGAGAAAGGATCCACTGGTTCAGAATCAGTTTGTCGGAGAATGGAAGTTGACCCTTCGAAGTCCTTCTTTCGCTCGATCGGGATGCTGGTGCACGCTTTCCTGTTCTTGATCTTCCGCGCGGCATGATCAAACCCCTCTTTCCCTGTAGCTCATACACGAACTGCAAACCATGTTGCGGCTCATGAAATGGCGTTTTGTGAGCCACAAAACCCCCTGTTCAATCTCAATAGTGTGCAGCATATATGGTGAGCACGAGCTCGCTGTCATCGATGAGTCTATATTCTGGCCTTCGTCCCGATAAAGCTTCGCTTCGAGAGAGGATGATCGGCACTCCTTCACCGCGCTTATCCATGATGTGGCCCCGGTGCGTCCACTCGCCCTTTACTGGGCAGCGGGCAAGGAGGCTGGTGAGCGTCTCATTCCGCGCCGCTTGGCGATAGGGAAGACTTTCGGGAGTCATGGTATTAGGCAACATGCCCGGAGAGTAAATTTCGAGTCTGTCGTTGAACATGCGAATCCTCACCTTACTTCCGTACATGGAATAATCCCGATGCGCCACAGCATTTACCACCGCCTCAAAGACCGCGAGCATATCAAATTGCGGGCTGTCCACCCGCCCCGAGTTCGCTTCTTTAGACGCAGATACAAGCATATTCTTTTTTATGAATTCGCACGCTGAAAATATCTGGGCATCAAGCGGACCTCGTATATCGTCGGCATCGATTTGGTAGAAGGATTCCTTTTCTGGTGCGATATCGGTTCCCGCATATCGCACCGCTTGGATATACGCATGGGGAAGGAATCGTTGAGGGTACTCACAGCCCATAAGTATGCCAGCAACGGTGGGACGCCAGACTTCATTGGTATCTTTTGCAGCCATTCCGAGCTTGCTCAAGAGACTTTCCCTTGGCTCCATCGCATGTTCTGGCGCAAAACGCCTCCACAAGTCTTCCTTCAAATCGTCCAATCGAGCTTCCTGCACTGGCATCTCGTCGAATCGAATAATGCGAGACTGACTTCTCTGTTGAAAGAGCCGCGCAAGCATATCCGGAGGAATCGGCCGCTTCGATGAACCTACCCGATACAAATAACCTCCAGGACTTTGGTGCACAAAGAGGCTTTGTGTTACTTCCACTCGAATGATGGGCACCTCTTTACCATCTCCATTTGGCAAGGTCATTCGTTCGATGATAGGTGCGAGCGACGGCTTTATAGAATCCTCGCATGCCTGACGAACCAAAGCCTCCACTGCATCCAATTTTGCCAAAGGAATTCCTAAGATGTCCCTCGTTGTGTCTTCGATGCCAAGGAGAAGCACGCCGCCACGGCTGTTCGCAAACGCGGCAAGTTCATCGGCGAGATCGTCCTGTGCAGGCCCTCGAATCTTATCTCCAGAGATGCGGACTTCTTTGAGTTCGAAAAAGCTGTCCTCTCCAAGTCGAATCTTTGCCAAAAGTTCACTTCGCGTTTCGAGCATCTACAATCTCCTTCAGTCGATTCCATCGGCGCTCGAGCGCTTCGCGCCCACCTTCCATAATGTGACACACCTCTTCGCGGACTGCCTTCTGCTGGAGTGCCCCTCTTTCCTTCACCACACACTGCCCATGCATAAAGCCCATAGTAAAAATCATCTCCGCATCGCCGTTCACGACGATGTTCGGGTTATGGGTGACGATGATGAGCTGCCTGCGCAGTTTGTTCTCACGGATTTGAGCGACGATGAGATCGTAGATGAGGTGGTTGTCCAAATCGTCTTCCGGTTGATCCATCACGATAGGTTCGGTACCGAACGCCAAGAGAAATGCGAGCAGAGCCGCTGCGCGTTGGCCTTTAGAGCCCTGTGTGATTGGAATCCAATTCGTTCCGCTGCTGTCGCGACTATATTCGACAGATACATCATCTTCAGGAAACCAAGTCTGAATGCGATCGGCGAATTCCGGCCTCTCCATCTTTCTTCCAAGAAAATTCCTAAACTTTCCACCCAGATTCTCTTTCCTTAGTAAGGATTCCTTTATGGACTCGATGACTTGGAATGTATCATGCTCGTCGGCCCTCGACAGCCTGGTCACAATATCTTGGATGTCATCTTTAAATTGATCTTTATCCTCAATCAAATCTCGGAAACTGCGCTCGATATTCTCCTCGTTGCACCCAAAGGGGACCACTGTGATCCTGACATATTTGTTGTCACTGAGAGCGTTTTGAAGAAACGCTTTGCGCGCTTCTGTCAAGTCTCTGCGGATATCCACGATTCTTTGGTACTGGTTTTGAATGTCATTTTTCAACTCGCGCGCATCTTCACCCAGCTTCTTTAGTGCCGCTATGTTCATTTCAAGCTGTCTCTGGTCCTCTAGCCATCGATCGATTTCCCTGGGGTCCTGGATGCCGGCGCTATCCAATTGTGCCTTCACTTCCTCATATTGCTTCTCGATCGCCGAAATTCTCGCCTCCCAGCGGTGATACTCCTGAGAAGCTTTTGAAGCATCGACCTTCGAAGACAAATCGTCACAAGCTTGCAGCAAGGCCTTGCGAAGATCGCTCACAATCGCGTCGATGTGTGTTCTCCACTGGAGAATGTCGCCATCTGCCACATGGTCAAAAAGCCCGTCGGGCCAATCGTCGAGATACAGATTGTCCGCGATATCATGGATTCTCTGCACGAACTCCGACCATTGATGGAAGGTCTGGTGCACTGCCCGCTTTTTTCGCTGCGACTGCTGATAGGATTTATAGATGTCGGCAGAATGCGTCGTTGAGAGTTTTTCTAGTTTTTTCTCTATTTCTTTTAATTGGCGCTCAAGCTCAGGAAGCGAAGCGAGTTTTCCTTCTATTTCGCGAAGGCGAGCTTGCTGCGAATAATATGTTCGTTTTGCATCTTCGAAATTATCTTTGTATTTTCGAATACCCGCCGCTTCATCAATATGCGCTAAGAGCACCTGGGGATTCTCTGCCATTTCGGCAATCTGTCCCTGCGAAAAAATGCGCAGGGGAAAACGCTCCGGATCGAGCGATTGGCTCGACGACGGCGTCCAATCTTTCTCGTTGAGCTCTTCCACACGGACTTCAAACAACTTTTCATTTTGTTGATAAACCACTCGCTGATATTCATCATCGTGGCGCCATTCAACCGTGATGCGGGTGTTTGGTTGCAACGCTCCTGCATCCTCCCTTTTTTGAGGGACTGTATTGAATTCGGAAAAATCTTTTGAAAGAGAGTTCAAACCATCCAATTCACTGTCTCGCCGCATTCCAAGGCGCAGAAAATTGATGACGCTGGATTTTCCAGTGCCGCGCCCACCAATGAGGACGTTGCAATAGGGAGAAAAATCAAGTGTCGCTTTTTCTCCGCGGCCCATGTAACGCGCGTTTTCGATCTCGATGTGTTTGATGATGTCGTGCGGGAGCTCATATGGACGAAAATCGCCTTCATCACAGCGCTTGACCGAGACGCCTTGACCGTCTATCAATGCCAGGCGAAGCCCCGCAAGATCCGGAGTTTCCATTTTTATCCAGGTGTAGGGCGATCCGGGCGTTGCATCGGTTGGGCATCCATGGTCGTCACTGCCGACAATACGTGTGAGATTCTTCATGTAGTGTGTGGCAATCTCAGGCACAGATCTTGTAAGATCGATCCACTCTAGCGCGTAGATAATCCCTTCTTTCAAAGCCTGTTCTATTGTGAGGGCATCGTACACCGATTTTCGCGAACCTTCCTGCACTTGCAGCAACCCTTTTGGCTTGTCTGCATGCGCTGGTATGGGAATGGCTCCTGCCTCGGCGATGGCGTTGAGAACTTCGGTGAGGCTTTTTTCAGTCACCGCATCATTATCGCCCGGGGTGCCTCTAAAATCGACTTTCCCCAATAGTCGATCGATGTCCGAGGTGGATGCGGTGGTATTAAAAATCGCCAAGACATGGATTCCCCCATTCACCGAAAGCTCGACGCCAGGAAAGATGTGTATTTCACGGAATCCTTCGAGTGCTCCACGCGTTGCTCTCTCTTGCATGGTATGATATGCGTTTTTCAGCATGTCGATCCATTTTCCACTGTTGTGATCGGTGATCGCGACACAGTCGATTCCTTTACGCATGAACCGTAGAAGCCACTCTTCGGCTGAAATCTCTTTTTGCTCTTTAACCCAATAGGAATCAAGCGAGGCAGGTGTATGCGTATGAATGTCCAATTTCCACCAGCGCGCTCCAGGGAATTCCCATGGTGATGTGCTCATATCCCCTCCTCATCTTCGAACATGAGGCGCTTGAAGTCTTCTTCGATCAGCCGGACCTTCCAGGTGGCGTCGGGCAGGCGCAGGTTTTCCAGGTTGTTCGTGCCATTGACGTAAATGAGGTCGAATTCGCTGTCCTTGCTGGAATAGCCCTGCGTGGTGAACCAAGTATCGAGGACGAGGTTGTCCTGTTCGATCGAATCAGTGAGGTTGTGCCAGATGACGAGCGTTTTGCGGCCATCGGGAGTGGTACCTTCTACGGTGCGGAACCACCATGTACCCTGCGCAAGTTGATGCAAGCGGCCGCCTTCAAGTTCGAGCCTGCCTTCGGAAGTACGGACAAAGCGCGCGTTAAAAACTTGTGGCGCTGCGATGTGTTGTACGGTCAAACCGAGCAGCCAGTTGAAGGTCTCGATCAGATCGACTGTGACCAAGCTGCTTTCATCGGAGCCAGGGCGTTTCACCTTGAGCTGATAGGCCATAGGATCATCAAAGGCTTCGATATTGAGTAACGATTGGCTGCCTCGGCTTTCCACGTCGAGCATGTAGTGCAGAAGGTACTGTTCCCTGAAGCCATCCGGCCCCTGTGCTTCGGAAGAAAAGAGAACGTCTTCCTGCTCTTTGCTGCGCCTCAGTTCGAGGTTGTTCAGGGTGTCTTCATAGGACTCCAGGCGAACGATCTTGAACATGCGCGGGCTGCGTTCGGTTTCTGCCGATGTAGCCAAGCGCTTGGGCGCACCGTCTTTCCATTCGGGGGTAAAGGTGACCTTTTTGAGCCGCGGCAGGAGCACGGTGTCGAAGTAGTCCGCCATTTCGACGAGGATGAACTTTCGCCTGCCGCCATCTTCGCGGTTCAGGTTGATGACGGCGTGGCCCGTGGTGCCGGAGCCGGCGAAGAAGTCGAGGGTGAAGGATTCGATATCTGAAACTGCAAGTATTGAATCCATAACTTGTATTCCTAACCTTCTCTTTCTACAATTTTAGGGTTCCCTTGAGAAACAGTTCAATAGTCTCCCAGGGCCGCCGTCCCTGGTTTCTGTACCCCAGATGCGGCCGCTCATAATTGTACTCGTGAAGCCAGCTGTCCAGATC
>JARKOY010000024.1 GCA_029975555.1 Spirochaetia bacterium
GATCTGGACAGCTGGCTTCACGAGTACAATTATGAGCGGCCGCATCTGGGGTACAGAAACCAGGGACGGCGGCCCTGGGAGACTATTGAACTGTTTCTCAAGGGAACCCTAAAATTGTAGAAAGAGAAGGTTAGGAATACAGATGAGAGGCTCCCGATGCGCACCTTATGCCGGTACCTTCGGCCTCTGCCCTACGGTCTTTCGACCACAGAAACCGCTTGACAAGAAACTACAGCGCGTCATATAATGACTATATAGTCAGTGACCTAGAAGTCATCATATGAGAAAAACTGTCCGTGAACTCCAAAAGGAGCAGACAAAAGAGCTCCTTCTACAAACCGCATATGAGGTGTTCTCGAAAAAAGGCATCATGAACACCCGGGTGTCGGACATCGCTCAGGCCGCCGGAGTCTCGCACGGAACGATCTTTGTCCACTTCAGCTCACTGGAAGCGATGATCGAGGAAGTCGTCGCCCTTTACGGGCAAAAAATCGCCATGCGCACCCATGCCCTTGCGCAGTCCAGCGGATCTCTGTCGGACCTGCTGCGCGCGCACCTCTGCGGGATCATGGAGTTCGAGCCGTTTTATACGCATCTGGTCATTGAAAACAGGTTGTTGCCGCCCGGTGCGAGAGACAGCTGGATATCGATCCAATCCGCCGTTTCATTTCATTTCAGCCTTGTCTATGAGAGAGAATTCGGACACAACGACAGACCAGGCATCCCCCTGCATATGCTGTTCAACATGTGGATGGGGCTGGTGCACTATTATCTCCAAAACGGAGATCTGTTTGCGCCGGAAGGGAATGTCATCGGCCGTTATCAGGATATTCTTATTGACAGCTATCTGAAACTGTTAAAAGGAGGAATGACTGAAAAATGAGCGACAGAAAGCCACTGAAGGCGAAATGCTGTTACGGCCATCTGGGCGGGACGCTAGGCGACAGGCTGTTCGAACGTATGCTGGAAATGAACTGGCTTGAAAGGGAAGAGGGGAAAGCCACCGTGTATGTGCTGACAGAAACCGGAGAAGCGGCGCTTAAGCAACTGGGAGTCGATATCTATGAAAGAAGGTGATCAGAATGCAAAATCCATTTTATGTTATGCAAACGGAAACGCCCCGGATCGAGGAGGCCTTTAACGGCCTGATCGAGGCGATTTCATCGAGTGGAAGTCTTGATGGATGCAAAGACCAGACAGTCGATTTACGGAGGAATCGTAAATGAAAACCTGTATTGCCTGTGGAATGCCCATGACCAAGCCCGCCGATTATCCGCTGGGCGATGAAAGCAAAGATTACTGCATCTACTGCGCAAGGCCTGATGGCTCCATGCAGTCCTATCCTGAAAAGCTGGAAGGGACCACCGATTTTCTCATAAGGACACAGGGGTTGGACAGACAAGCCGCCCATGCAGCCGCCATCCGTACCCTGGCAAAGCTACCCGCGTGGCAGAAAATACAAAAAGGTAGCGATACCAAATCGAGCGACTGAATAAAAAAGGCAGGCAGCCAAATCCGCCGCCTGCCTCCTTCAACATGTCCTCTGTCCCTCTGTGCACTGCACGAGGGCTCTCCCGCCCGGCTACTTCGTAAACACCATGTTCTCGTTCGTCACCGTGCCAAGGTGTTTGAGGTAGGACACAAACACTTCGGCATCCGTGGGGAAGTCGTTCTGATTCTTTCCGACCAGCATGGTGTAGCCGTCGCCGCCGTTGAATATGAAGTTGAGCGTCGCGATGGTGTATTCCTTCTCAGGATTCACCGGCACGCCGCCGATCATGATGTTCGACACGCGGTCGCCTGCAGGCTTCGAGGCATCGAGCGTATAGGTCAGGTTGGCAAAGTGCGGGAAGCGGCCGTCGGGCGCAGGCAGCTTGCCGACGCCGTTCTCGATGATAGCGTCGATCTCTTTGCCCAATACCTTTCCGGTCTGGATGTAGTTGCCGAAGGGCTCCACGGTGTAGACTTGTTTCATGGTGATGTCGCCGACGGGAATCGAGTCGCGGATGCCGCCGCCGTTCATCAGTGCGAAGTCGGCCCCCGTGGCGTAGAGCATGCCGTTCGCGATGAGCGTGCCGAGGTTGCTCTGCTGGGTGCGCACGATTTCGCGCGTACCTTCGAGCTTGACGGCTGTCTTGCCGACAACCTGCGAGAGCACGGCATCCTGGGCCTTGACGAGGTCATTCATGATCGCCGCAATGCGAGGATCCCCCTTCAGATCGGGAGAATTCTGAGGTGTAATGGTGCGGGCGGTCTTGGAAATGATCTTGCGGTCAGGACCCACCACGACGTCGATCACCCCGAGCCCCGATCCATAGGCGCCGGTGCTCGCGATGAGGGTGTCCGTCGTATTCTTTTTCATCACATCTTCGAGCGTGCTATGGCTGTGCCCATCGATGATGACATCGATCTGCGGCACGAACTTCGCCAGCGTGATCGAGGTGGGATCGCTCGAATCGTCGATGCCGAGGTGCGAAAGGCACACGAGCACGTCGTACTTGCCAGCGAGCTCGGCGACGACGAGCTTCGCCTCGACGATCGGGTCGCCGAAGGTCACTCCTGTAAGCCCCTTCGGATCGGCCTTGTACGCGGTCTCGGGCGTCGCGAGCCCAAAGAAGGCGACGCGCACGCCGCCCATGGTGCGGATATCATACGATGGGAATACCCTCTGACCATCTTTGTACACGTTGGCCGCCAGAATTTTGAAGTTCATCATCTTGGAAAGCTCGAGCAGCCGATCGAAGCCGTAGTTGTAGTCGTGGTTGCCGGTAGTCATGTAGGCAAACCCAAGCTCATTCATGAGCTTGACTTCGGTCTCTCCCCTGTCGATGTTCACCACGGGCAGACCGTGGAGCGTATCGCCGACGTCGATGAGGAGCGTGTTCGGATTCTTCGCCTTGAGTTCCTGCACCGCCGTGTAGATCCGAGGATACCCGATGACGTCCTTGCTCTCTACGATTCGACCGTGCGTATCGTTCGTGTGCGCAAAGGTGAGCGTGACGTTACCCGGCAGATTCCCCTGCGCAGAAAGCGTGCCGGTGAACGCCAAGGTGAAAATCGCCGCCACAAGGACGGCAAATTTCCCAAGTCTCTTTAACATCGCAAACCTCCTTTTCAAAATTGAGGATTTTTTGCAGCAAGAACATTATATCCTCCTCTGAAGCCGCACACAAGCAAAAAGAGATCATTATTCGGTTCAATCTCGATGAAGAGAGGTTTCTGTTCGAGCACAAGAGGCCCCCGCAGAGGACCAGAAGGCCTGCGCTTATCTGTGGAACAAAACCCTGGTATAGTATGTCCATGACGCAGCACAACCAGAAGACTTCAGGATGGCTCTCCAGGCGCACGACGCTGGTCTCGGCGCTCGGTGCGCTCGCGCTCTCCATCCTCGCAAATGGCTACTTCTACAGCCTCGAAGGTGCGCGGGGGCTGTACGTGTGGCACCCCATCATCGCGCTGAAGATCGTGCTCTTCATGGGGCTAGTGCCGATTTCGATCGCAATCGTGGCGCTGCCGCTCGAAAAGCTCGCCCAAAAGCTGGCAATGCGTGTGGTGCGCTGGCTTTCCTTTGTGAGCTCGATCATTGTAAGCATAATCTCAATTGCGCTTGTAGCCTTTCTCATCGTCGTTCCGAGAACAGGCTCGCTGGAACCGGCTCGACTCAAGCTCGTCGATCCTGCAAAGGGCATCCATGCGCTGGGTACACAGCCCGCCGAAGCGAGCTTCAGTGCGGGTACGACGAATAAAGGCGCCGCGCAACCCGGGATTACCTTGCCACAGTCACAATCCGCGGCCTTGCAGCCCGCCACTGACGCACAGGCGCGGTCTCCGCTCGATCAACCACTCTTGCGCCTTTCTTTTTCCTCCGATCCACACTGGGGAGCCGACACGTCGAATGCGACCGCGCGGACGCAGATTTTGGAAGGAATTGCGGCGGGTAAGCCGGACGCCTTCTTTATGCTCGGCGATACGGTCGAGACGGGCAACAGCGCCACCCAGTGGAACCTTGCGCTCTCTGACCTCGAAGCCCTCATTCCGGCAGTTCCCCTGCGCCCGATGCTGGGCAACCACGATGCGCTCTTCGGCGGTCAGTACATCTACAGAAAGGCCTTCTATCCCAAGGGCTTTTCGAGCGATTCCGGCTCGCCTTACTACTGGAGCATCGATGCGGGCTCCGCGACGATCGTGGCGGTGGACCTGCCCTGGGGTACCGAGATGTTCGGCGCGCGACAGCGGGCCTGGCTCGAAAAGACGCTCGCGGCCGCCGATCCCCGCAAGCCTCTCATCGTCATCTCGCACAGCTTCTTCTATGCCTCAGGCTACGACGACCCCACGTTCGACACCCCATGGTACGACCACTACCAGAACATCCCCGCCCTCGTGCCGCTCTTCGAGAAATACGGGGTCGACCTCGTCATCTCCGGGCACAACCACTATCAGGAGCTGCTCGCGCACAATGGCGTGACCTACGCCATCATAGGCTCGATGGGAGGAATCCCTGACCCCGAGCCGAGCTACCGCTCGCCGTGGTCGAGGTGGATCAACGTCGGAGGCTATGGCTGGCTCGACGTCGAGGTGCTGCCAGGCCGCCTCGCGCTCACGTTCAGGAGTGAGACTGGCGAGGCTCGACAGCGCGCGACGATCGAATATTAAGGAAAGAAAGCCAGGGTTCCAAGGGCGCAGGGGAGCGCTGCGCAGAGCCCCGACTTGGAAGATGGCCGACTCAGAAGCCGAGCTCTTCCCCGACGATGATCACGGTAAAGTCGCTGAGCGAGGGTTTACGCTTGAGTATGTGATAGATCCTGCAAATCCTCGTAGGAAGCGCGCAGTCGGCGCAATATCCTGCGGTCACGCAGGGGTTGGGCCTGGCAAGCCGTATGTTGTTGAGGGGAGCTGCATAGGCCTTCATGCGTTCGTAGGCTTCGTCGAGGTCGGTGACGACCTTGTTGATGCCCGCGACCACCACGTTCTTTTTGGGGCCGAAGGTAAGTGCCGCGACGCGGTTGCCGTTGCCGTCGACGTTGAAGAGGTACCCTTCCATCGTAATTGCGTTCGAGCTGGAAATAAAGACGTCGCAGGTGAGCTGGGCGCGCAAAATTTCCATTTTTTCTTCAGGGCTGAGGCCGGGCTTGTTGTGATCGAGGATGACCGCTCCTTTTGAGGCTGCCCGCTCTTGAATGTTCATGGACTTTACGGTGACCGAGCCCCCGAAACCAACCCTGGCGCCTGGCTGCACGAACTCAAGCACCTTTTCGGCAGCAAGCGCGGCCGTCGGCACGTACAGTGCGTCGAAACCATTCTTCTTCAAGGCCGCGACGACCTTCTGGCCCCGCGCCTCATACAGCGTCGCGTGGAATTCGCTCATCGTTCCGCCTCCTGGGACAGCAGCTAAAGATTGCGTGGATGCTTGTATTATGCACGCCAAATCGCGTCTGCGCAAGTTCGCCGCGCCCCTCCATGACCCCTTCCTTGGCTGTCTCAGGAGGCACCTTCGGAGTCTCAGCGTGCCTCGACCATGGCCGCGACATCCTCGTCGGCGGATGCGATGCCCTTTATGCCGAAATGCTCGACGAGGAGCGAGGCCACGCGCGGCGACAAAAACCCAGGAAGCGTCGGGCCGAGTCGGATGTTCTTGAAGCCGAGGTATAAAAGCGCCAACAGCACGAGCACCGCCTTCTGCTCATACCACGCGATGTCGAAGGAGATCGGCAGCTTGTTCACGTCGTCGAGCCCGAAAATCTCCTTGAGCTTGAGCGCCACGAGCGCGAGCGAATACGAATCGTTGCACTGTCCGGCGTCGAGGACGCGGGGGATGCCGCCGATATCACCGAGGTTGAGCTTGTTGTAGCGGTACTTCGCGCAGCCTGCGGTGAGAATGACCGTGTTCTTGGGAAGCTTCTGGGCGACATCCGTGTAGTACGAGCGCTTCGGCTGGCGTCCATCGCAGCCTGCCATGACGACAAAGCGCGTTATGGCACCGCTCTTGACGGCGTCGACCACCCTGTCCGCAAGCGCAAAGACCTGATCGTGGGCGAAGCCTCCCACGATCTCGCCGTCTTCCAGCGCCTCGGGAGGCTGACAGGTCTTGGCCATTTCGATGATGGCTGAGAAATCCTTCATCGTACCGGGCTGGCGGTCTGGGATGTGCGTGCAGCCATCGAAGCCCACGACGCCCGTCGTGAAGACCCGCTGCTTGTAGCTCTCCTTTGGCGGAACGAGGCAGTTGCTGGTGAAGAGGACAGGCCCGTGGAACTTCTCGATTTCGGTGTCCTGTTTCCACCAGGCGTTGCCGTAGTTGCCGTACAGGTTGTCGTACTTTTCGAAGAAGGGATAGTAGTGGGCGGGGAGCATTTCGCCGTGGGTGTAGACATCGATGCCCGTGCCCTTTGTCTGCTCGAGCAGGTCGTAAAGATCGCGCAGATCGTGGCCTGAAATGAGGATGCCGGGCCGGTCGCGGACACCTGTCCGCACCTTCGTGATGCGAGGACTGCCGTAGGTGCCGGCGTTGGCCTTGTCGAGCAGCGCCATTGCGTCGACCCCGAGCTTGCCGGTATCGAGAACGAGCTGCATCAGCGTGTCCTTGCCGATACCATCATCGGCAAGCTTCGCCAGCGCGCCGAACATGAATTCGAAGATAGGCCTCGAGGAAAGGCCGATCGCGTAGGCGTGTTCGACATAGGCCGCCATGCCCTTGAGGCCGTAGAGCACCAGGGCTTTGAGAGAGCGAATGTCCTCGTCGGCGATCTCCGTGAGCGCGCCTTTTCCGTCAAGGGCAGCCGCACGAATCGCGCCCGCGTCGGCGGCGCTCCAGGTTGCGGCGTCAGGCGGGGTGAAGCTGATCGCACCGCCTGCGGCGACATAGGCGAGCCGCAGCGCTTCGCGGCGCGCCAAGCCCTCGGCGATCCACCGCTCAAAGTCAGACGCCGAAAAATTCGCGTTGGTAATGGTCGCAAAGAGCATCTTCGTGACGAATATGGCGTCCTCCTCAGAATAGACGCCGAGGGGCAGCGCCTTGTCCGCCCAGAAGCCGATCCCCTTGCATACGTGGAGCAAAAGGTCCTGGAGATTGGCGGTTTCGGCGGGTTTACCGCATACGCCTCGTGCGAGATTGCATGCGGTATTCTTCATGGTCTCTTGGCACTGATTGCAGAACATCGTAGTCCTCCCTCAGAGCGCGCGACAGCCATTGTCTGCCGTCGCCGTATTAGAAACTCCGCGCAACGGCGGCTATCGTAGTCGCAGCGAGGACGCGGCGCAGGCGCACCTCAGTCTCTTCGCAGAACGTGCGCAGCGCACAGGTCTTCGTACGACAGACCGATCTTGCAAAGAGGCACTCCCGTATTGGGAGCTCCCCTTCTAACGCGGTGAGGACATCGAGACAGGAAATTGCTTCGGCGGAACGCGCGAGGGCATAACCGCCTCCAAGTCCACAGCGCGGAACAAGCAATCCTTGCCCCGACAGCTTCTGCAGAATCTTGGCGAGATATGTCGGCGACACCCCGAGACGCTCCGCCGCCTGCCGGGCAGCGATGTTCCCGCCGTTCTTTTCGGCCAGCACGAGGGCATGAATGCCTGCGTTGACCGTATCCGAAATCGCGATGGTTCTGTCCACGCCAGTCCTCATAAATAGGATATCAATGTCCTATTATACCACAATTCGAAATATAGGCAACTGGTGGTGAGTGCTCTCAACCTTGGGTAAAGAATTCAGCGACATAGGCAGGGCATGCGCCGTCGAAGCCGAGGTGCACATCCAGGCGCCAGATCAAGGTCGACCTTACTTCGGATTCACCATCTGCACGGGCTGCTGGGTCGCCTCGATCGCGTCGCGCCACAGGCTTCCTTCGGGGTTGACCTGTTTGCGCTTCGACGTGGCCGCCCGAATCGGAATGTGGACGAACTCGTTGTTGACGAGCCCTATGAGCATTTTCGTCTTGCCCGCCATCGCGGCGTGCACCGCATTGTTGCCCAGGCGCTCACAGTACATCGAATCGATGGGTTCGGCGATGGCCGAACGGATCATGTAGCTCGGGTCGATGTATTTCAGGTTGATCTCTATGTGCTTTTCGCTAAAATATGCCTGAATCTGATCTTTGAGGTAGAGGCCGATATCGCCGAGCTTTCTGTTGCCCGATGCGTCGTAGGCGACTTCCTGATGAAAGAAATGCTGCCCTGCTCCCTCCGCGACGACAATGACCGCGTGCCCCCGCCGGGAAAGTCGCCGCTCGAGCATTGAAAGAAAGCCCTGAGGGCCCTCTAGATCGAAGGGAACTTCGGGGATCAGCACGAAATTGGCCTCGTGGACGGCGAGGACGGTCTGCACCGCGATAAAGCCTGAATCTCTGCCCATAAGCTTCACGAGTCCGATCCCGTTTATCTGCGAATGCGCCTCCATGTGCGCCGCCGCAACCGCTTCGGAAGCCTTCACCACTGCGGTGTCGAAGCCGAACGTCTTTTCGACGAACTCGATATCGTTGTCGACGGTCTTTGGGATGCCGACCACAGCAATCTTGAGACCTCGGCGCTCGATCTCCTCGGCGATGGCGAGCGCTCCCTTCTGCGTACCGTCGCCTCCAATCGCAAACAGTATGTTGAGGTTGAGCTGTTCGATCGTATCCACTATCTCAGATGTCCTGTCGCCGCCTCCGCGCGAGGTGCCGAGCATGGTCCCGCCAATCTTGTGGATGTCGTCCACGACATCCGGATCGAGCGGAACAACTTCAAGACCGTATTCCGGCAAAAAGCCCTTGTATCCATAGCGGATTCCAGAAATTCTGCGAACGCCGTAGAGATGCCACAGACTCCGCACGATAGCCCGAATGACATCATTGAGCCCAGGGCATAGCCCGCCGCAGGTGACGACGCCCGCGTGGACGTGCGAGGGACTGAAATAAATCTTTTGGCGCGGACCTGCGACTTCGAGCAGCTGATCGCGGGAGAGCGGCGGCTGCCCATCAGCCCGCGATCCCAACACATGCTCGATATTGTAATAGATGTAGTGATCTTCTGGCACGAAAACCGGAATCCCAGACCCAGAATCTTCCGCAAGCTTCAAGGGAGAGTCGACTGCGCACTTCCCCAGCGTCTCAATAGTAAAATCAGGCATATGCTCCTCCCGGCAGCCATAGAGTAGCAAGAAATAGAGCGTTCTGCACAGAGGAGGGCACGCGAAGTCAGTGCTCTCAACCTTGGGTAAAGAATTACGTAAACGGGACAGGGCATACACTGCCAGCGCGCAAGGTGTAGAAATTCCCCGCTTCACCACCGATGCCGCAATGCAATAAGTTACCTGTATGGATACTCAACTGCTGAGGTCATCGATCGCCGCCAACGCCACATTTGAATTTTCGAGGTCGAGCGGCCCTGGAGGGCAGAACGTCAACAAAGTCAACACGAAAGTCACTGCCCGCGTCAGCATCGCGGTGATTGCGGGCCTGCACCCTGCAGAACATGAACTCGTGCAGGCGCGACTTGCGAACAGGATCACCACCGAAGGAGAACTCGTGGTCCAGGTTCAGGAAGAGCGGAGCCAGACCATAAACCGCGAAAAGGCGATTCAAAAGCTCGTCCTGCTCGTCGAACGCGCGGCCAGACGGACCCCGCCCCGCATTCCTACAAAGCCTACGGCGGCTTCGAAGCAGCGCACGCTGACTGCAAAACGCCTCCGTGGCGCAGTCAAGAAAAACCGGCAGACTCCGACCGCCGAGGACTGACGCGCTCAGAGCGATGCGAGAATCTCCTCCGCGTGGCCCGCAGGCGTCACCTTCGGAAACACCTTTCGTACAGTTCCCTCGCCATCGATGATGAAGGTGCTCCGCACGATGCCGAGGAAGGTCCTGCCATAGAGTTTTTTTTCTCCCAGCGCGCCGTATGCCTCGATCGTCTTCTTTTCGGGATCTGATAAAAGGATGAATGGTAAATTTTTCTTCTCCGCGAAAGATTTGTGCGATTTCTCCGAATCGGCGCTCACTCCCACGACCTCCACGCCCCGCTTTTTGAATTCGTCATACCGATCGCGGAAGCTGCAGGCCTCGGTCGTGCAGCCGGGGGTATTGTCCTTAGGATAGAAGTACAGCACGAAGGTCCTGCCGCGAAAATCCGAAAGAGTCCAGAGCTTGCCGTTCGCATCCTTGAGCGCGAAGTCCGGCGCCCGTGCACCTTCTTGAATCATGGGTGGTCCTCCTCTACGATCTATTGTATATTTAATATATTACTATAATGATATAATAAAAAGCCATGCCGGCGCACAATCGTTCCGGCCCCCTCCCGCCCACGTCCTTGCCGATTTTCCTATCTGTCTATAAAATAGGTCTATTATGCTATTCGAACAACGGACAGTCACCTGCGGCGAGCTCCGTGCCGCCGACATCGGGAAAACAGTGGTGCTCAACGGTTGGGTACACCGCAAGCGCGATCACGGTGGTATCTCCTTCATCAACATTCGCGACCGCTACGGCGTCACGCAGGTCGTCGTGGACGCGGACTCTGCGCAGGAACTTCTAGACAGGGCTGCAGAGCTCAAGATGGAGTACTGCGTTTCGATCCGCGGTACGGTCCGACCGCGGCCCGACAGCATGATCAACCCCTCGATGCCGACGGGCGAAATAGAGGTCAAGGCGGAGCGCATCCAAATTCTTTCGCGCTGTGCTCCATTGCCCTTCATGATCGACGAGGCCACCGACGCGAAGGAGGACATGCGCCTCACCTACCGCTACCTCGACCTGCGATCCTTCTCGATGCAGAAGAAAATTCGCCTGCGCCACGAGGCGGCCTTCGCCGTGCGCGAGTACCTCGTCGGCAAGGGCTTCTACGAAATCGAGACGCCGACGTTCATCCGCTCGACGCCCGAAGGCGCGCGCGACTACCTTGTGCCTTCGCGGCTCTACCCGGGCAAGTTCTACGCACTGCCTCAGTCGCCCCAGCTCTACAAGCAGCTCCTCATGGCCTCTGGCTTCGACAAGTACTTCCAGCTCGCCCGCTGCTACCGCGACGAGGACTCGCGCGGCGACCGCCAGCCTGAGTTCACCCAGATCGACATCGAGATGAGCTTCGTCACCAGGGAGGACGTGCTTGCGCTCGTCGAAGGCATGATGGGACACCTGTTCAAAAAAACCCTCGGCGTCGAGCTGCCCGCAAAGTTCGTCCGCATCCCTTACGACGAGGCGATGGACCGCTTTGGCTCCGACAAGCCCGACCTGCGCTTCGGCATGGAACTATTGGATTTTGCGCCCTATGTCGACGGCGCCTGCTCATTCCAGGCCTTCCACGATGCGCTCAAGGAAGGTGGTGCGGTCAAGGCCCTCGTAGTGCCCGGCAAGGCCGACTATTCGCGCCGGCAGATCGAGGAGCTCGAGGCCAAGACGAAGGTGTACAAGGCTCACGGCCTCGCGTGGATGAAGGTGAACCAGGCCGGTGCCCTCGAAGGAGGCGCATCCAAGTTCTTCTCCGAGCCCGCCCGCATCGTGCAGGGACTCGGCGCAAAGCCCGGCGACCTCATCCTCATCGTCGCCGACAAGAAGAAAAAGGTAGCCTGCACCGCCCTCGGCGCCGTGCGCTCCCAGCTCGGCAAAGACCTCGGCCTCTGCGACCCCGCCGTGTTCGCCTTCGCCTGGATCATCGACTTCCCCCTCTTCGAGTTCAACGAAGAAGAAAACCGCTGGGAAGCCGCCCACCACATGTTCACCATGCCCCAGGCCCAGTACCACGACAGCCTCGAAGCCGACCCCGGCGCGGTCAAGGGCGACCTCTACGACCTCGTGCTCAACGGCTACGAAATCGCCTCGGGCTCCATCCGCATTCACGACCCGGACCTCCAGAAGCGGATCTTCCGCATCGTCGGCATGACAGACGAAGAAGCCCAGCGCAAGTTCGGATTTCTGCTTGAGGCCTTCAAGTACGGCCCGCCGCCGCACGGCGGTATCGCGCCAGGCTTCGACCGCCTCGTCATGCTCATGGCCGGCGAGACGTCGATCAAAGAGGTCATCGCCTTCCCGAAGAACTCCTTCGCGGTGAGCCCCATGGACCAGTGCCCGAACGACGTCGACGAGCGCCAGCTCAAGGAGCTGCACATCTCGATCGTCCAAGAAAAGTGAGGGGCCGCCGAGTCGACAGCACGACTCGGCCTTCGACGTGACGCCAAAATTCTGTGGGAAGAGGCGAAGGCCTGCGCTCGATTTTTGTCTCTCCCGATATCCCGTGGATGAGTTTGCGCTCTGCCTTTTTCTCACTGGAATCGTAGCAAGCATTCTCTCCACCTCAGGTCGCGCAGGGCGCGGCCTTTTCCTATATATTGTATAAATAATATTATATAAATAATAATATAAATATAAAAATAGAATTATATATTGCAGTATTTCTGATTTCTGCTATAATACTAATGTTAGCATGAAGATGGATGCTGGGAGGAAACCATGTCGGAAGTTAAGAAAATGCTTGAAAAAGACGTTTCTCGTCGAAGTTTTTTAAAGGCCACAGGCATTGGGCTCGGGGTGGCGACGAGCGCGCTTCTCTTCGGAACAGGCGTTGCGGGTGCGCAGACGCAAGGGGGCGTCGTCACGGAATCTCCTCTGCCCTACGCCGAACTCGATCCTGAAGAGGCCAGGCTCCGCGCACACGCGGCGTACTTCAGGGCAGGATGCTCATACGCCGTCTTCTATGCCCTGCTCTCGATGCTGCGCGACAAGGTAGGCGGCCCCTACAACCAGATACCCCTCAGGATGCTCGGATACGGCCGCGGCGGCGCCGCGAGCTGGGGTACGCTGTGTGGGACGCTGAACGGCGCCGGCGCTGCGATCAACCTCGTCGCGTCCGACGCGGACACGAACAAGCTCCTCGGCGAGCTCATCGGCTGGTACACCATCACCCCCTTCCCCACAAAGGAGTCCGACGATGTGGCGGCCGCCAAGGGCTACAAGTACGACGCCAAAGAGTATATGACTGCAGCACTGCCTACGAGCGTGTCCAATTCGCCGCTCTGCCACGCCTCGGTCGCCAGTTGGATCAAACTCTCCGGATTCCCTGAAGCATCGAACGAGCGTAAGGAGCGCTGCGCCCGCCTCTGCGGCGATGTTGCGGCGAAGACCGTGCTCATGCTCAACGCGTGGAAGGCGGGCACCTTCGCCGCTACCTTCAAGGTCAGCGACGAAACCGCAGGCTGCCTCTCCTGCCACAGCGATGCCCAGGTAGGCAAGATGGCCTGCACCTCCTGCCACGAGCCCCATTGATCGGGCGCCAGTCTCAAAATTCAAACGATGAGCGGGGCAGCCACCCCGCTCATTGTGTATGGTAGAATGTACGACTTTGGATTCGGATAAAAGGCCATGAAATCTTCTTTCGACAAGATCTACGACGCGCTGCGCTCGGTAAAACTTGCGGTCGTACTCCTCGTGCTGCTCGCGCTCTTTGCGATCGCGGGCGGCATCGTTCCGCAAGGAAAACCGGCCGATTTCTACCTGAGCCGCTTTCCTGGCCCGAAATCGGTCATCATTCTGAGGTTCGGCATCGATCATGTGTTTTCGAGCATCCCATTCCTCCTCCTCTCTTCGGCCTTCGTACTCAACCTGACCATCTGCACGTTCCACAGACTCACCGGCGAGTTTTCCAAGCCGCGCGGCAAGAGGCGGCACGGCCCCGACATCCTCCACCTCGGCCTCATCGTCCTCATGTTCGGCGCTGTGCTCACGGCGCGCACGCGCACCGGAACCACCATCAATCTGCGTAAAGGAGAATCTGCGGACCTCCCCGACGGCGCAAAGATCGTGCTCGTAGACACAACGTACGAACAATACCCCGACGGAAGGCCGAAATCTTGGGAATCCACCGTGGAAATCTACGGTGGCCCTTCGCAGGCTTCATCCGCGGCGGCCGAGGCGCAACACGCCGTCCGTCAGTTCCGCATCAGGGTGAATGCGCCGCTGCGGCGTAAGGGGTACTCGATCTATCAGCAGAACTGGCACACCGAAAAAGAGGTCGTACTCAAAGACCCGATGGGGATGAGTCTCTCTCTGGACCAGGGTGCGCGCGCCGACACGAAGGACGGCTTTGTCCTGTTTATGGCGCTCGCCCCCTCGGAAGCCAGCACAGGAGAAGCTGGTAGTCCGACGACTGCTGTCGGCACCGCAGATTTGGCCGTTACAGCTGCGCCCGAGGAAGCCGCCACCCGCGCCGTCTTCCTCCTCGAACAAAACGGCATGCGCACCGTCGTCAAGGCCGCTCCCGGCGAAAAAATCGGCGCGTTTACCTTTTCAGGGTACCTCGATCAGTCGATCTCAGGCCTCGCCATTGTCACCGACAGAGGCTATCCCTTCGTCGCGGCCGGTTTTATTCTCGTCATTCTCGGCGTCTTCATTACCTATATTCGAAAACTGAAAGGAATGCTCGCATGATCGCGACCGTTGCGTTCGGACTTTTCATTTTGAGCCTCATCATTCAGATCATCTATCTCTTTAAAAAGGCGGGCGGACAGGATGGCATCTCGCACTGGCTTTCGCTCGCCGCGGGGATCCTTCTCCTGGTCGAAATCGTGCGGCGCAGCATCGCGATCCGCTTTGTCGCGCTCACCGGGATGTTTGAGTCGCTCATCTTCCTGGCCTGTGCCCTGGCGTTCCTCATCTTCGCGCTCCGGCACTTCAAATCGACAAAGGGAAACAGAGTCATACCGTTCGGGGCGACGATCATCGCGCTCACATTCCTCGCACTGGCGAGCTCGCCGCTCGCCCCCGCCGACGTAAAACCGCCCGTGCCCGCGCTCCAGTCGGGCTGGCTCGTGCTGCACGTATCATTCACCTTCATAGGGGAAGTATTCTTCGCCGTGGGGTTTGTGAGCGCGATTCTGCAGCTCGCCACGAAAAGCGAGGAGAAACGCCAGAACTACGACCGCGCGACCTACACGAGCATTGCGGTAGGCTACCCGATCTTCACCGCAGGGGCCCTCGTCTTCGGCGCCATCTGGGCAGAGAAGGCCTGGGGCGTGTGGTGGAGCTGGGACCCGAAAGAAACCTGGGCGCTCATCACATGGCTGACCTACACTGCATACCTACACTTCAGGCTCGTGCGGAAGAGCACGAGCAGGCTAGTGCCGGCCCTCGTCATCGTCGGGTTCGCGATCGCGATGTTTACGTTCCTCGGAGTGAATTTTCTGCTCAAGGGGCTCCACAGTTACGCGTGAACGCCGCAGGTGCGGCGACAGCCGCTGTCCTACCGCGTTGTGCGTTGGTGGCTCAGTTGGACTCTTCGGCGATGATGGTCCAATGTCCGTCCGAATACTTGAGCCTCGCCGCGTCCATGTCGAGGACCCGGCCGTCCTCTCCCGAGATCCGTATCTTGTTCGAGAGCACATTGACTTCGATCACCTTAAAAAGGGTGCCGTCGTAGGAAAAGCGCGTGCCCTCGTTCGGGAGCTCCCTGCGCGCGTCGCGGTAGAACTGATGCTCATAGCTCAGACAGCAGAGAAGCCTGCCGCATGGTCCCGAAATCTTGAGCGAATTGAGCGAGAGGTTCTGATCCTTCGCCATCTTGATCGAAACGGGGTTGAGTTTGTCCGAGAGCCCGTGGCAGCAGAGAATGCGGCCGCAGACGCCGCAGCCTCCCGTGACGCGCGCCTCATCGCGCACGCCGATCTGCCGCAGCTCGATGCGCGCATGGAAGATACCCACCAGGTCCTTGACCAAGTCCCTGAAGTCGACGCGGCTCTCGGCGGTGAAGAAAAAGAGAATCTTGCTGTCCTCGAGCAGGCAGTGTGCCGAGACGAGCCTCATGGGCAGCTTGTGCGCCTCGATCCGCTCGCGGCACTTGACGAAGGCCTCTTGTTCGCGTTCTAGGTTGTCGAGATAACGGCGGTAATCGTCGATCGTGGCAGGCCGCTCGATGAGCACGAGCTCGTCTGCGTTCACCACCGAGAGATCATGGACCACACCGAGCACCTCCACGAGGTCTCGACCGTATTTCGTAGGCGCGATGACCAGGGAGAGGCTGGGAATGGTGGGACCCTCGGCAGAGGCACATCCGTCGGCCATGGCGACCGTCTGTTTCGCAGGACACGAACAGGCGTGGCCTTCGAAGTCACTCAGCCTCATAAAATGCACATTTTCCCCAGACGGAACATAATACGCGTGGAAGGTCTCGCTCGAGTGCAGTGTTTTGAGTCGATAAATGGGCTGAGGTAGCTCTTCGGCGTGGCTCCCTTGCGGTTTTTCCGCCTGCGGAACCTCCATCTCCTCTTCTTCATCGTGGAGGATATCGAGCATGTCCTCCGGCAGCGCTTGATCGGTATATTTATCAGACATCGTATGCTCCTACACTCTTGCGACTTGGCTGGTGCGCGAGAACCGCCCCTTCACGGAGGCACCGGATTCGACCACAAGAGAGTCTCCCGTGCAGTCAGCCTGAACTCGCGCGGTCCTTGCATAACGCACTTCGTGTCGGACAGCCGCGGTGCCGCAAAAAAGACCTGCGACCATAAGGTTCTGCGCACGAATGTTGGCGTGCACGACCGCATCTTTTGAGATTATCACAGAAGCGCCGCTTGTTATATCACCCGAGAAATTCCCATCGATGCGCACCATCCCTGGAGCGTCGATCTTCCCCTCCGCCACGACGCCCTGTCCTATCACACAGTCGGCAAAGGCTCTCTTACTCATGGTATTCCTTATGAATGCTCAAAAATCGCAGCGGGTCGATGAGGCTCGTGCCCAGATACACCTCGTAGTGAAGGTGAGGGCCCGTCGTCTGGCCGGTGTTCCCAAGATACCCGATGACATCGCCCTGCGACACACGTTGACCTTTCTTCACCGCGAAACTGCGCAGGTGCCCGTAGCGAGTAGTAAAACCGTGGCTGTGCTGGATCGTAATGGAGTTTCCGAGGCTGGCATCGTAGTGGATATCGATCACTTTGCCGTCGGCGGTGGCCAAAATTGGGTCTCCTACGCGGTTTGTCGAAATATCGATGCCGGTGTGCAGATACCACTGACCCTTCGCAAAAGGATTTTCGTTCTGGCCGAAGTACATCGTGATGTGGCCGAGGTTTCCTTTTACGGGCCAGATGTTCGGCACCTCGGTCATGATATCTTTCTGGCCTGCAAGCACATTTACGATATCGTCGAGCGCAGGCAGGCTCTTGTCGAGGGCTTCGGCAATGCCATTCAGCCTCAGCACATCCCTGCTCACAGGGTCATCCGAAGGTTGGCCGGAGATGAGGTCCGTCAGTCCCGCCGCCTTGAGAATATCGCCTGTGTTCTGCTGGAGATCCGGCTTACCCTTGCTCCGCGCGAGGTTCACGACCTTGTCGAGCTTTTCCTGAAATTTGGCCGTCTCGGACAACAGGTTCTCCGTGGATTCGCGCATCTGATCGATGTTCTGCCTGGCCTTGGTCAGCTGCACATTGAGGGCGGCCGCTTTCAGTGCGGTGGCGCTGTACGCCGAGACGGAAAATGCGGCAAAACTCACCAAAAAAATCAGAACGACGCCCATTGCAATGAGAGAAAAGCGACTGATTTCAAACTTCCGTGCGGGCTTTTCGCTCTGGGGAATCCAGGCAAGCACAAAACGCGTCCTTCCCCAGGCAGAAAACCGCCGGACCGCCACGCGCGCCAGGTCGGCCCCGCTCGCGAGCCCCTGCACCAAGCGTTCATACCAGCGCTTCTCTGTTTCTTTGAACCTGCGTAAGCCTTCCGGCACTGTCTTCTCTCCCCAACGATGTGCGCCCGATCTATTGCAGACCTGGCCAATAACTGTAGCACTCCATGCCGCAAACTGTCAAACCGACGGAGGCGCCCTGGGCTTAGTGAGCCGCGAACGCCGCTTCCTTTTTACCGTACATTCACTTTCGGACTGAATTTCGCTATATTTAAAAAACGAATAACCGGACAGTCGGTTTCTCCTTCAACATCAGCTTTTCAGGAGTAGTGTACATGCCCAACTACAGCTTTAAAACAGAAGTGAACCAGCTCCTCGAGCTCATCACGCATTCGCTCTACTCGCACAAGGAGGTGTTTCTGCGGGAGCTCGTCTCCAACGCCTCCGACGCGATCGACAAGCTCAAGTACCTCACCGTTTCGGACGACGCCTTCAAGACCCTCAGCTTCGAACCCCGCATCGACGTGACGATCGACAGGGATGCCAAAACCCTCACCGTGTCCGACAACGGCATAGGAATGGACGAAAAGGAGCTTGCCGACAACCTCGGCACGATCGCGCGCTCAGGGACGCGGGCCTTCCTCGAGCGCCTCGGCGAGAACGAACGCAAGGCGTCGAACCTCATCGGCCAATTCGGCGTCGGATTCTACTCCGCGTTCATGGTCGCGGACCAGATCGAGGTCGTCAGCCTCAAGGCCGGCACGGACAAGGCCTTTGTCTGGAAAAGCGACGGCAAGTCGGGCTTCGACATCGAGCCCGCCACGCGCGCAGGCTTCGGCACCGACGTCATCCTCCACATGAACGATGAAGGCTCAGAATACCTCTCGCGCTGGAGCATCGAGGAGCTCCTCAAGCGCTACTCGAACCACATCGCCTGGCCCATCCACCTCATCTCCAAGGAGAAGACCTACGCAAAAGATCCTGCCAAGGCAGAAACCAAGACCGTGGACGAGCAGGTCAACAGCGCAAGCGCCCTCTGGCGCAGGCCCAAGTCCGAGCTTACCGACAAGGACTACATCGATTTCTACAAGTCCTTGACCGGCGATGAAAAAGATCCCCTCCTATGGATCCACACAAAAGCCGAAGGGACCATCGAGTACACCTCGCTCCTCTACATTCCGTCACATCAACCCTCCGACCTTTACATTCCGACGCGCGAGCAGGGCATCAAGCTCTACGTGAAGCGCGTGTTCATCACCGACAAGGAGCTGCAGATTCTGCCGCCCTACTTCCGCTTCGTGCGGGGCGTCATCGATTCGGACGATCTGCCCCTCAACGTGAGCCGCGAGATGCTCCAGCACAACCGCGTGATGACGACCATTCAGCAGGCCACGCTCAAAAAACTCTTTTCTGAACTCGAACAGCTCGCCGCGACAAATCCAGAAAAATTCAAGACCTTCATCTCGCTCTTCAACGTCCAGATCAAGGAGGGCATCCTCTCCGACTGGGCCAGCCGCGAGTCGCTCTTAAAGCTCGTGCGCTTCAAGAGCACGATGGTCGAGGAGTGGACGAGCCTTGCGGACTACAAGGCGCGCGCGGGCGAAGGCCGCAAGACGATCTATTACCTCACCGGCGAGAACGAGGCAAGGCTGCGCGCATCCCCGCTCCTCGAGGCGTTTAAGGAGAAGGGCATCGAGGTGCTCCTCGGCACCGACGAGATCGACGAGCTCGCATTCAGCGGCATCGGCGAGTTCGAGGGCATGCAGTTCAAGAACATTCAACAGGTCGACGCCGAGGAAGAGCTCGGCATATCCTCGGCCGAGCACCGCGAGCGAGGCGAAAAGGCCGTCAAAATCTTAAAGAGCCTGCTCGGCGAGCGCGTCAAAGACGTGCGACTGTCGAGGCGGCTCGGCAAGAGCCCGTCCTGCGTCGTCGTTGACAAGGACGAGCCCACGCCCGCATACAGGCGGCTCATGGAGAAGCTCACGAACGAGCCTGCCCCCGAAGTCAAGCCGATCCTCGAAATCAACGCCGGACACGCCCTCGTGGAACGGCTCGTGGCGCTCGACACGCGCAAGGAACTGAGCGGCGGCGACCTCGCGGTGGTCCAGGAGCTCGAGGACCTGGCCTATGTGCTCTTCTACGAGGCTATCTTGGCCGAAGGCGAGCACTTTGAAGTCCCGCACGACTTCACCGAGCGGCTCAACAGGCTCCTCGCAAAGGCGCGCTAAGCATCGAATTGTCGCTGAGGCAGAGGCGTCACCTCATGACACTTGTCACTATACTTGTCGTTTTGTCTACTTTTTATGTAATATAGTACAAGGAGGTGGCCATGCCTCAGATTTCGTTGTACATCGACGAAAAATCTCTGAAAAAAATTGAGAGTACAGCAGAGAAGCAGCACATGTCCACTTCGAAATGGGTTGCACACATAATCCGATCACACATTGAGCCGATCTATCCACCGCACTTTGAAGACCTCTTCGGTTCTATTCAGGACCACACTCTTGCCTTGCCGCAAGCTATACCCTTTGCCGCAGATGCCACAAGAGAAAAGATATAATGTATTTTCTCGATACGAACACCTGTATCTATTTCCTTGAAGCGAAATTTCGACGCATTTCTGGCATGAAGATCGAAAACTGGATAGAAAAGGAATAGGGAGCATGCCCGGCTACGAGCGACCTGACTACTGGACCCTCCGCGCCAAAAAAGAAGGCTACCCCGCCCGATCGGTCTATAAACTCGAAGAGATCGTGCGGAAGTTTGGCCTCTTGAAGGGGCTGGGCGGAGGGCGGGGCGTTCCTGATCGCGGGCCAGCCATCCTCGATGTGGGCGCCGCCCCCGGCTCCTGGAGCCTCTGGCTCCTGCGGCAGATGAAAGGGGCCGGCCGCCTCCTCGCGGTCGACATCCAGGACCTCGGCATCGCGCCAGACGACGCCAATTTTTCTTTTGTGAAGGGCAGCATTCTCGATGAAGAGGTGCGCGCCTCCTTGCGTGCGGCAGGCCCCTACGACCTCGTGGTATCCGACGCGGCGCCGGCAACGAGCGGCAACCGCATCGTGGACCAGTCGCGCTCCGAAGAGCTCGTGGAAGCGGTGATGGGGCTCGCGCTCGAGGTGCTGGCGCCCGGTGGCGCCCTCGTCGTGAAAATCTTTCAGGGCGGCGAGGAGAAGCGCCTCCTCTCCGAGCTGCGCGCACACTTCGCGCAGGCGCGCGCCTTCAAGCCCGAGGCCTGCCGCTCAGAATCGTTCGAAACCTACCTCGTGGCGACGGGGTTTGTCCCTATCCGGTAATCCTGTCGGCGATTTCGACGAGCCTATCCAAAACCCGCGTAACGCCTCATCTTATAATCTAAGCGAAAAGGAGTGGATGGCCCATTGATTCTTAACCAGAATGTCGATAAAATGTCGACATTCTGGTTAAATTTTAGGACAGCAAGAAATTGGGCTCAGCGAGTAAAAGGTCGAGATTGGTACGATCTTGTATTTTTCGTCCGCAGAGACATACCTGTTCATCTCGACTATCTATCCTCGAAGCTCAGGGCGAATCACAAAAAATCCTTGAAATTTGGCTATAATCCTGCCGTCAACCTCACGCCTCAGGAGGCGTTGAGACTCCTCGAACGGAGAATATCCGAGCTCGATGTCGAGTCGGCAAAAGACGAAGTCTACCCTTTCGTGCGAGATAAAGATCAACTCTCCCTCTGGTCTCGAGAGTTCTTCATGGAAATCGCGCACCGCGTCCGTTTTGTGGAATGATGAAGCCCTCGATTGATCCGCTTCCCACCTGCAAGCCCGCCTCAGTTTTCCACCGCCGGCTCCGTCGCGGCATTCAGTGCAAGGGCCCGCATGCGCTCCACAAGCGCCGCATGTGCGGGCATGGTCTTTAAAAAGGCCACGAAGCTCTCGTCCGAGGCGAGCTGGGCAATCTCAGCCAAAATCTGCAGGTGCCTCGTCTCGTCCGCGGCGAGCACGAGAAAGATCGTGTGAACCGGCTGACCGTCGGGCGCCTTCCAATCAACAGGCTCAAAGAGATAGGCTACCACGACGACATCGTGCTGCAAGCTCTGGCTGCCGAATTGCCGCACGTGGGGAATGGCAATGCCGTTGCCAATCGCGGTGCTCATCACCTCTTCGCGGTCGAGGAGGGCATTCAGCAGGGCCTGCCTGTCGAGCTCCATAGGCAGGGGCAGAACGCGCACGAGCGTGGCGAGCGCCTTCGGCATATCGACAGGGTCGACGAGGTAGAAGGGGGTCTGTTCCGCAACAAGCTCAGTCAGCAGCATCTGCATGGCATGTGTTATTCAACAGTGTCCGAAAACAGGAAGGATTCGCCATTCTCGAGCACGACCATCACTTCGTACGAAATGGGCCTTTTGATCGGACGCTTACCGACGAACACCAAATAATACGTGGCCTGACCAGGCTTCTGGGTAAATTCAAAATCGGGAATCACTGTGTCTTCGATGATTCTCTTCCGCCTTTCATGCTGTGCAGGATTTGGACCCCCTTGGTTCGATACGACGTCCCAGAAATGAATAAAGTCTTCCTGGTTGTAGGGAACGGGGGTACTCGCCTCCGGAGGTGCCTTGGCGCTCGCCTCAATCCTGATCTTAGTTTTCTGCTCAAGATTCAACGATATTTTGACAATATAAAATTCGTAGAGTTTGCCGATAAACACGATGTTTGGCTCTTTGAAGGGATTTTCGGCAAATGTCGCACCGTACTTTGAGAGATCCGATTCCTGGGCGTGTGACATCGAGACGACCGGCATATTCGCATCGTATGGCCGGCTCGTCGCACAAGAGCCCAGAAACAGGACAAGCAAAATTCCGCCCAACCCGCACAGAACTGCACGCTTCATCGTTTCTCTGGCAAAATTCATAAGATTCCTCAACAGATCCAAACTATATGCTGTCATTCTATAGCCATGAGAATATGCTGTCTACGGCGCGCTCGATGTATGCTTCAACATCACCACAAGGTCACCACCAAAAGAAGAGAGCCTTGGATGCGCCGCCAGTTCTATAAAAAAGGGCTATCCAATTTCTTGGACAGCCCTGCCTTTTGATTATGAATCCGAGCGATTCTGATTAGAACCACACCTCGAAATCGAAGGGGATGGAGAAGGTCTTGGAAGCAGCGTCATACTGTGCGCCGAGAACAATGTCGCCCTGGGCAAAGTTGATAACACCGTACGCCTTGGCATTAAGACCCTTATTGTTGTACCATGCATCGCCATTGTCATACGATACTTTTACGCCAGCAGAATATTTGTCAGTTAATGCATACTGGGCTTTCACCTTGGCGCCAAAAGCAAAGGGAGTTGCAAGAACAACATCTGCATCGAGGCCGAGATCAAGCTTGTCAACGAGAGCGGAGGAACCAGCGGTCGCATAGATGTAGTTCTTCGTGGTGGTGTTGCGGAAGCCGAGACGGGCAGTCACACCCTTTACCGCGAGCACATCGGCACCGGCCCAGAATTCCTTGGCGGTCCCGAGATAGCCAGCGACGAGCTTCGCTACACCCTTGGCGGTATAGGAGAGGCCGATATTGGTGTTGTCGATCTTATCCAATGTAGAAAACACCGCAAGCCCAAAGCCCTGGTAGGAAACCTGGCCCATGAGACCATTCTGTACGTTCGCCATGCGGGTGGAGAAGCCGTTTCCGTCGACATAGGAAGTGAGGCGGGCACCACCGGTCTCGCGGAGTCTACCGGCGAGCACTTTCAGCTCGGGGAAAACCTGATAGGACACGGAATAGTTCCTGACCTGTTTGAAGATGTCTTCTGCTCCAACAATAGTCGCCGAGAATCCAACACCGCCGGACGAATAGTTGTAATAGGTTTCACTGTAGAGTGAAGGGCCTGCCCCATCCATAAAGTCGCCACTAGCATCCAGGTAGGCGCCAAAGGTTGCAACAGCTTTCTGATCGTCAGCAAACACCGCGCCGACCATCGCAATTGCGAGAAGCAAAACGATTAGCTTCTTCATGTCTTATCCTCCTTGAAAAGTAGATCGGGGCCTTGCCAACGGCTCGGTTCTCCCCTCTCTAAGTTCGTTCAGAAGTATATATCGGCACTTTTTGTACTGTCAAGCACATTCGATTCAAGTTTTTTCATAAAAAATTCAGATTGTTTTATGTCGCGTGCGCCCGAAACAGTCGTATCACCTCCCTTGTTGATGTTCCATTATACCACAAACATATTATCGGCACCACAGAAAAACACCTAAAGTACCAAATGAGTCCATTATGGAATACGCGCGATGATGTCCCGGAGCCAGGGTTTTTTCTCGAGGTCCCGCTGCAGGCCCTCGGCCCGCGCCTTGTTCGAATAGTCGCGGTTTTCGAAGAAATAGTGATAATTCGTGTGCACGTCGTAGGTTCCATTGATGAGGGCCACGGTATCCTCTGTCATGACGAGCTCTTCGTCGGTCGGAATGACGAAGACCTTGACTTTGGAACCTGGGCCCGTGATGTCGAGTTCGGCGTTGCGGCACTTGGCGAGCGCGTTCTTCTTCTCGTCGACGACGATGCCGAGCTCTTCGAGCCCCTCGGTCGCGATCTTGCGGATTGCTGGTCCCATCTCCCCGACACCCGCCGTAAAGACGAGGGCATCGACGTGGCCGAGGGCCGCATAGTAGGCGCCGATGTATTTCTTTATGCGGTAGCCTTCGACTTGCTGTGTGAGGAGCGCGATGGGGTCTCCTTTCTCGGCGGCGCTCTCGACGTCGCGGCGGTCTGCCCACTTGGAGGTCAGGCCGAGGACGCCCGATTCCTTGTTGAGCTTCTTTTCGATCTCAGCTGCCGTCATGCCGGTCTTGCGCATGACGTGGAAGATGATGCCAGGATCTATGTCGCCGCTTCGGGTGCCCATGACGAGGCCCTCGAGGGGGGTCAGCCCCATGGAGGTGTCGAAGGAACAGCCGTTCTTGACCGCGTTGATGGAGGATCCGTTGCCGATGTGGGCGATGATGAGGTTCGTCTCGAAGGGGTCCTTGCCAAGCAGGACGGATGCACGCTTCGCGTTGTACAGAAAGCTCGTCCCGTGGAAGCCGTAGCGGCGGACCATGTACTTCTCGTACCACTCGCGGGGAAGGGCGTACATGTAGCTCGAGGCGGGCATGGTCTGGTGCCAGGCGGTGTCCATGATCGCGCAGTGCGGGACATTGGGCAGGATAGTGGTGGCCGCCTCGACGCCCATGAGGTTGGCAGGATTGTGCAGCGGCGCGAGGTCGTTGAGCGACCTGAAGGTCTCGAGGAACTCCGCAGTGATAATGCAGGATTTTGCAAACTTCGAGCCGCCGTGGACCATGCGGTGGCCGACGGCCTTGATCATCGACAGGTCGGAGATGACGCCGACTTCGGGATCGACGAGCGTCTTAAGGATGAGCTCGATGGCGACCACGTGGTTGGGGCACTCGTGCTCGACTTCGTAGTCAGGGCGGCCGCGCACCTTGTGGGTGATGAATGAGCCGCCGATCGTGACGCGCTCGACGATGCCGTTTGCGAGCACATCCTTTTTATCCCAGTCGTACACCTGGTACTTCACGGAGGATGAGCCGCAATTGAGGGTTAAAATGACCATTTCAAAACTCCTGGCGAGAGAATAGTTTCGGTCATTGTAGCACCGAAAAGAGGGGTGTGCAAGAAAATCGGATAAAATCGGAACGAATCCGAAGCTACATCATCTGCACGGGATCGACGTCGATTTCGAGATAGACCGAGGAGGCCGGGTCGACGCTGTGCCTGAACACTTCGACAAAGCGCTGCAGACAAGAAAAGCGGCGGGCGCGGAATATGAGCTGATAGCGGTGATTGTCCGCGACGACGGCGAGGGGGCACTCGGAGGGGCCGAGCACGTCGACCTCCGCAAACGTGGGTTCCTTGGCGATGTGGCGGGCAGTGGCCGCGCACAGAAAGGCCTGTTCTCGAGCATGCTGAGGAGAGCGAGAGCGGAACACCACGCGGCAGAGGCGCGCCGCAGGTGGAAATTCGAGCTGTCGACGAGCTTCGAGCTCGCGCTCGAGGAAGCCTGAGACATCGCCTGCCGCCGCGAGGCGGATGACGGGGCTCTCGGGCTTGCGGGTCTGCACAAAGACGAGCCCATCGGGGCGGTGGCGCCCTGCCCGCCCCGCCACCTGGACGATCAATGAAAAAACTCGCTCCGCGGCGCGGAAGTCGGGCATCGACAGGCCCTGGTCCGCCAAGAGAATGCCGACCACGCGCACGCCGGGGAAGTTGAGCCCCTTCGCGACCATCTGCGTGCCGAGGAGGAGGTCGATCTCGCCATCCCTGAAGGCGCGGAGGGTGGCCTCGAGGGCGCCCTTGGCGCTCGCCGTGTCGGTGTCGAGGCGGGCGTGGCGCATGCCGGGAAAATGCTCTTTCAGTTCTTCCTCGATGCGTTCGGTGCCGTAACTTGCCCAGACGAGGTCGAGGGAGCCGCAGTCGGGACAGGCCTGTGGCTTGGGTTCGCTGTAGCCGCAGTAGTGGCAGAGGAGGCGGCCGCTCGCCTTGTGGTAGGTGAGGGGCACCGAACAGTGCCTGCAGAGAACTTCAGCCCCGCAGGTCTGGCATATGAGCGTGCGCGCAAAGCCGCGGCGGTTCAAAAAGAGGATGGACTGGCGGCCCGCGCGCTTGGCGTCGCGGAGAGCCTGCGCGAGTTCCTCTGAGATGAGTCCATGGCGGCCGCGCACGTCGATGATGTGAATTTCCGGGAATGAGCCGCCCGCGGGGCGATCGCTGAGGCTGAAGCGCCGCATGCGTCCTTCCGCGCAGGCCTGCCAGGCCTCCGGGGAGGGGGTGGCGCTTCCCATGACGAGGCGCGCGTCGGCGAGGCGGGCGCGGTGCATGGCGACCTGCCGGGCGTGGTAGCGGGGGGTGGTGCCGCTCTTGTAGCCTGCGTCGTGCTCTTCGTCGATGATGATGAGGCCGAGGTCGGCGATGGGGGCGAAGACGGCGCTGCGCGCGCCGACGACGATGCGCGCCTCGCGCCTCGCGATGCGACGCCACTCGGCGAGTTTGTGTGAGGGCGTGAGGCGCGAATGGATGATGGCACAGCGGGCGCCGAACCGGGCGCGCACGTCCTGTTCGACCTGGCGCGTGAGGGCTATTTCTGGTACGAGATACAACACGCCGCGGCCCTGGGCGAGTGTGGCTTCGGCGAGCTGGAGGAAGACTTCGGTTTTGCCGGTGCCTGTCGGACCGTAGAGATAGAACATCCCTTGGGGGTCGGCGAGAATGCCCTCGAGGGCAGCTCTTTGACCGGAGGTGAGGACGAGCGGGGTGCGGCTGAGCTCCACTTCGTCGAACTCATCGGGGACTTCCTGGCGCTCGCGGCGGGCCGAGGGCAGCATGGCGGCAAGCGCTTCGCCGAGTGAGCAGTGGTACATCGAGGCGAGCCACTTGCCGAGCGCGAGCATTTCCTGGTCGAAGAGGGGTTCGGTGTCGACGACCCGCAGGATGTCCCGGATCTTGTCCGGTTCGAGGCGCGCGAGGTCTTGGGGGAGGGGCTTCTGCGGCTGATGTTCGGAAGGCGCTTCGACGACCTCGACGATGTATCCGGTGGCCTTGAGCCTCTTTCTGAGCGGAGCTTCCACGCGCATGCCTATTTCGATGTGTGCCGAGCCAGGATTCCGGTACCAAAAGGTCTCTTCGAGAGGAATCGGATAGGCCACGCGCACGAAGGATGCAGGCATTTTCGCTATTCCTCGGCCGCCGAGGGTCGAGCTTGGCCGCCTGCCATACTACCGTCCATGAGGGCGCGGAACTGTTTCAGGTCTTCCCACGCGGGACGCTTGAGGCTCTCGTCGCGCAGGAGCGCCGAAGGATGAAAGGTGACTCTGACCGGAATGCCTTGAAACGTGAACGTGCGGCCGCGCAGCCGCGAAATCGGCTCGTTCAGGTCGAGGAGGCTGTGGGCGGCGGTGCGCCCGACGCAGAGGATGAAGTTCGGCCGGAGAATCTCAATCTGAGCGCGGAGGTAGCCGATGCAGGCGTCGCGCTCGGTCTGGGTCGGCTCGCGGTTGTTGGGGGGACGGCACTTGACGATGTTTCCTATATAGCAGTTGGTCTTGCGCGAAAGTCCGATTGCGGCGAGCATCTTGTCGAGGAGATTGCCGGAAGCTCCCACGAAGGGCAGCCCCTGGCGGTCTTCTTCCGCGCCGGGGCCTTCTCCGACCACGAGCACCTTGGGATCTGTGACACCCTCTCCGAAGACCGTCCTCGAGCGGGATTGGGCGAGAACGCAGGCGCTGCACTGGCGCACCTGCGCTTCGAGGGCATCGAGGCGCGCCCGACGATCTTCGGTCTGAAGGTCTTCGCCAGATAGAACGGCTCCCCTACTCGCATCGTCGGGGCCCCACGCGCTGTCGCCGACCTCCAGTCGCCGGCCACTCCGAAAGCCGTAGCGGAAAAAATCTTCAATTAAGAGAAGATTGTCCAGAAGTTGCTGGGCATGGCCTGCGGCATCCGGCGCACGTTTCTCTGTAGCGGCATGCTCCATGCTGGTCTTGATTTCGTGGCTCATATCCCGTCACCCGACTTCGAGTTCGACGACGGATGGGGCTTCGAAGCGCGGGGAGGAGACTACGATGCGGACCTTCCCCTTGTCTGTCCCGCCCGCAACCCAGAATGCGCCGGCACCGCCGACAAGCGCCCTCTGCGACGGGCCGATCAACCGTGCCGGCCCCTCAATCTCGACTGTATACGGCTCGAAGACGAACGGCATGGTGTTGTCGTACTGGTCGAGCGCCCTGACGACGACGCGCGTGCTGGCCCACTCTGCACCCTCGACTGCGGCGGCGAGGCGAGAGGCATCGGCCTCGGCCACGAGCTTTTTCGCCGCAGCATCGGCGCCGAAACTGCGCTCCGCGACTTCCTTGCCGTCGAGGATGCCCACGAGGCGGATCGTCTCCTCCGACGAGCCCCACCCCATGCCGTAGCGCATCACGAGGGCCTCGAGATCCTGCTTCGCGAGTCTGTGTTTCAGCATAAAAAGCCCCATGCGGAGCTTCTCCACTGCGGTGAGCCTGGAGGCACCCACAGCCATCGACTTGCCGGCAAGCCTGCGGAACAAGGTCGCATCTTTTTGGGACCACCCTTCGCCCGCGATCCGCTCGCCGATGAGATCGTCGATGACGACCGGCGGATGCGGCAGGTTCGCGAAATGCGTTCTGTCGGGGAAGAATCGGGCGACGAAGTCCCCGCCGCGGTACAGGTCGACGGCATCGCAGTTGGTGAACACGTACACGGGGAGCACGCGGGCGGCATCGCGTTCACCTTTGGCGAAGTGGGATGCCGGCTCGAGCACGATGCGCTCGGAAGGCGGCACTTGGCTTGCATAGACGAAGGCCGCATATTTCGGGATGCGGAACGTATCCGCCACGCCGTGGTAGCAGATGCGGTCGCCGGAGCCGAAATCCTTGTGCGTGTGGTAATCGAATGCGCACCAGCCGATACACCCTGCAATGCGCGCTTCCGCCATTGCAGCCTCGAGGATTCTTGCGTGACGGAGGGCGTGGGCGACAAGGCGCTCTTCTTGGTCGAAGCGCTTGGTGGGGAACATGTGGCCGGTGTGCTCGGTGATGAGGTAGGGGGCGTCCTTGTGCTGTTTTGGAAGCACTTGTGCGGGTGGCGTGATGCACAGCGTACCTTCGCCGTCGTAGGTGAAATCGTTGAAGGTATAGACATCCTCGAGGAGCTCGCTGTGGGGGATATACCGCACACCCGCCGTCTGGCGGGAAGGATCGAGCGCGCGCGACAGTTCGTTCGTACGGGTGTAGAATTCGTGATCGTCCCCAGATTCGTTGATGCGCACTCCCCAGAGGACAATGCTGGGGTGGTTGCGGTCCCTGCGGATCATGTCGCAAAGATCGGCCATCGCCTGGGCCTGCCACGAATCGTCGCCGATGTGCTGCCACCCCGGGAGCTCTTCGAAGACGAGGAGCCCCAGCTCGTCGCACGCATCGAGGAAATGGGGCGATTGGGGATAGTGGCTCGTGCGGACAATGATGCACCCGAGCTCGCGCTTGAGTATCTCGGCGTCGCGCCGCTGTGCGTCGGGGCCCATGGCATACCCGGCGTAAGGGTACTCCTGGTGACGATTTAAGCCCCGCAGGAACACGCGCCGGTGGTTGAGGTAGAACCCTGAGGGCCCAAACTCGGCGGTACGGAACCCGATGCGGACCTGCTTTGCGTCGAGCTCTCGGCCGCCATAGTCACACAGCGTCATCGTTAGGTCGTACAAAAACGGACTTTCGATGTCCCAGAGCCGAGGCTTCTCGATGTCCAGCGAAAGGCGTACGGGGATCGGCATGGCCTCATGTGTGGATTCCGGGGGCTGTTGTTCGAGCGCCGCCTGGTGCGGCAAGAGTGTCTCTGTCTCTGTTACGAGCGCTCCGCCGCGAAACAGCGACGCACGGAGCACGCAGCCTTCGGTCATCCCCTTCGTAAGGCTCTTGACTTCGGCGCCACAGTCCACACGCCACGCTCCTTCGAGCGAATCTCCTACGGGCCGCGGAGAACCCCACACGGCATCGAGCCACGCGCCCGCCCTTGCACAGAGCGTCACTCCCCGATAGATGCCTCCGTAGGCCAAGTAATCCACGACCCCGCCGAAGGGCGGAACTTTCGCATCCTCGGCGCTGTCGACTTCCACGAGGACCCACGCCGCAGGGACCACACCTGGAAAAACTTGGACGCCGGCAGCATCCGCCGCGCCTCCCGTGTCGGCGTTCACCTGCTGCCGCAGACAGGGATCGATGCGCACGTCAAAGGGGGTGTAGGGCCCCTGGTGGCCACCTGCATAGGCGCCGTTCACCCACACCCGGCATGAAACGCTCACCCCATCGAAGTGGAGAAAGAGGACCGGGTTCGAGAGCACCTCAGCAGTGCTCCTGGATAGCTCGGCCGCAGGCTGATCCTGAGGTGACGCGCTCCGCGCAGCAGCGCCGAAAAGCTTCTCTATATCTTCTCTTTTGATGGCCTTTGCATAGCAGCCTTTGCGCGCAAAGGTCCTCTCGTCAAACGCATTGAGCGGCGCACCGATCATGTCGTGCGGCAGATGCACCGGCACCCACGCAGGAGAGGCATCGGTTTCGGCCCCGGGGCCGGGCCACGATCGACTCAAAAATGCATCTTCCATGGGGCCTGGTCTGTACCACCACCCCGAATTCCACGGCCGATCCATCGTCACTTTCCCAGCATGACCTGCAGAATCTGCAGAATCGGGAAGATGATGCACACCGCAATGAACACCATCTCCAGGGTCATCATGCGCTGCTCGGTGGTGTCGGTCTTCAGAAGCTCGTAGATGTTCTGCAGCGCATCGAGGCGCCGTTCGATCGAAAATTTCCACTCGTCGGTGTTGAAGATTTCGCAGAGCCTGTGGTAGATCGAGCCGAGAAAATAATCGCCGATGATCTTGGAAGAGTTGTCGAGGTTTTCGAGAGTGAAGAGGGCATCGAAGCGCAGGCTCTGTATCTGCGCGAGCTTGAGCCTGAGCACGCGGTCGCCGGATCGCCTGCGCGTGCCGGAGAGGTAGAGGCGTCGGATGTCCGATTCGGCTTCGCTCAGCCACTTGTCGAGCAAGAAGTCTAGCTCCCGCAGCTCGATAAGCCGATAGTTCGCGTGCTCCGCCATCATGATGACGTCGTCGTAATCCGCCGAGGGGTCGATGATGAGGCAGCGCTCAAGGTCGAATATCGCGATGTCGTCCTTGCGGTAGCTGAATGGTTTGTTGAGGATCTGTTCGATCTGGCTCATGTGGAGTGTTCCGACGGGCTCGCCGGAAAGAAGGCTCGCCGCGATGTCTTTGTGGGCCTCGATAAAGGCCTGTGGATCGCCGCCCGGACATTCGAGCAGGCAGAAGGCCGTGTAGGCCTCCCGATCGTTTTCAGTGAGCTCCTTGTAGCCCGATACGGCGCTGCGCAGGGCTTCGTGGACCATCTTGAACGAAGACTCGGCAAACTGCTCGATGGACTCGGCGCTGCTTATGTCCCGGATGAGGAGGTCGGTCTTGTTAGGGAGGTCCTCAAAGCGAGACATCGTGCGGTAGCGCACGATGATCGTGACGGCGCCGTCCTCATAAATCTTTGCCTGTGCAGAAATTTTATCGAAGCACTTCGAATCGCACTCGTCGGTGTTGATGGACAGCACCATGGGCCTGGGCAGCGTGAGCGAGACGGGGGTGTCGCGACGCTTTGCAAACCCGATGTCGTGGTGCGCAGGCACGAGCGACGCCACTTTCTTCAGGTCTATGGCCCGTCCGATATCGTAGGTATAGAGGTGAACGATCTCAACAGGAATTTCACCCAACTCGTTCATCACTTCACCTCCTTGCGAGTCACCTCCGCACCACTGACCATGAGCACCAGCACCGATCCGTCCTGGACAGAGAAGGGGGCACTGAATGTCCCTCCCGGGTGCTTGACCGAATAGATCGAGTTCCGCGTACCGTTTGGGGCGATGACATCGAGCTCGACCGGGACGACATAGGGGTATTCGGGCAGTGTATATTCAAATATGCCTGCAGTGTAGCCCTTGCGCGCTGCAGGGGAAGCGATGGTGACCTGCACAGTCTCCATCTGTTTGAGCGTCGAGTCTGCCTCCACGGACTGCTCCACCACAGTCCCCGGGTTTTCCTTGTCGTGGACCGCACGCATCTTATATTTGAAGACAAGGGGGGTCGTGGCGGCTTTCGACGCCATTTCGCGCAGCGACAGTCCAATGAGAGAAGGCATGCTTATCTCTTTGGCCTCGGGGCCCTTGCTGACGACGAGGTCAAGCACGGTAGGGCCCGAGATTTCGGTTCCTGCCTTCGGGTTCTGTTCGAGTATCGTGCCGGGGGCCGAGTTGTCAAAGATATAGAGGGGCGGTTCGCGGATGCTGACAAGAGCTTTGGTCGTCGTGGAGAGCCCCTGAAGATAGAGCCTCAGGTCGTCGATGTTGCGGCCCGTATAATCCTCGATTCTGTCGAGCACCGCGCCGCGGCTTACGACGAGATTGATGCGTCTGCCTGCCTTGACGATGCTCCCCGGCGGCGGCGACTGGTCGAGCACGAGGTTGCGGTCGAGTGGATTGTCGGTGAATCGCAGGGTGAGTCGCGGGTAGAGCTCTCGCTGCTGCATTTTCACGAGGGCATCCGCCAGGTCCATGCGGCGCACGTCGGGGACCATGGTGCGCTCTTCTCCTCTAAGCGTGAAAAAAAACACTGCCACCGCGACGAGCACCATCACCAAAAACATGAGGAGCGCAAACAGCACGAAGGCGCGTTTCTGCGGTTTGGTCCACTCCGAAATGCGCTTCTGCTCTTGGCTTGCGGTTTCGACCACAGTCTTGACCGCCGCCGATATTTTTTCGGGAGCTTTTGCGGCGCCTTCTTTGATCGTCGTGGTAAAATCCTTGATACCTTTCTTAGCCATGCTATTCCTTTGTTCAAGACAACACCGTACCCACTAGCCCGCGCACACCGTTCACGAACTCGCGGAACCCCACGGCCTTCCGTGTGGCGAGCTGCAGACGCCTGACCGCAAGGTAGCCACAGCCTGTGGCTACGACGATACCTTTGGAGGCAGATACTGCGATTATAGTCCCGGGAGGAGAATTTGTCACATGCTCACCCGTTTCCGTGGACACAAATTCGTCCAGAGGCTCCGCCTCGAGGATCGAGAGGCGCACGCCGCGCAGGGTAGTATACGAGCCCGGCCAGGGATCGAAGGCGCGTATCTTGGCATCCAGCTCACGCGAGGGCCTGGCCCAATCGATCCGGCCGTCTTCCTTCGATATCTTGCCGCAATAGCTCGGCTCCCCGCGCTGCGGTTGAAAACGCGCGCGGCCCTCCTCGATGCGGTCCAGCGCCTCGACCACCATGGGTGCAGCCGCGCGCGCGCAGTATTCAGACAGTGCGCCGGCCGTCTCTTTCCCGGTCAGGGGAATGCGCTGCACGAGCAGGAGCTCTCCCGTATCCATCTCCGGGGCGATTGTCTGAATCGAAATGCCGGTCTCAGTGTCCATCGCGAGGATGGCATGCTGAATGGGCGAGCTGCCACGCCAGCGCGGCAGAAGGCTCGGATGGACATTGATGCCCCCCTTCGGGAAAAGCGCCATAAATTTGGGCCCGAAGATGTGCCCATAGGCGAAGGAAACCAGAATCTCGGCATCGCAGGAGGCGAGCGCGGCCCTGGCCTCCGCCTTCAATGTCTCAAACCTGAAGATCGGAACGGCGTCACCCCAGAGGCGCACCGCAGTCTGGGCGACCGGCGTGTCGCTCACCTTCATGCCGCGCCCCACCTTCGACGGAGGATTTGTCAGCACAGCGACCACGACGTGCGACGAGACGGCAAGCGCTTCCAGCGTCGGCACGGCGATATCCGGACTTCCGGCAAAGAGCACGCGCACCGCAGCCACCCCCTACATGTTCAGCATGCGACTGTAGTGGGCAAGCGCGCGCCTGCGCTTTGCCGGCGAAATGCGGTCGATGAAGAGGATACCATCGAGATGGTCATATTCGTGCTGAATGACGCGGGCTAACAGCCCGTCTGCGCTGAGTCTGAAAGGTTTTCCGTACATGTCGAGGGCTTCGATATCCACGGCGGAAGGGCGCACCACACCGAAATACAGCCCTGGAAAGGAGAGGCAGCCCTCCTCGTATTCGCAGGTCTCTTCGCTCGATGCGATGATGCGTGGATTGATGAATACCCGCAGAGGTTCATCGTCGAGGCCCACGATGAAGAGCCGCTTCGACACGCCGACCTGCGGAGCCGCCAGGCCGATGCCGCGGTCGCGCTTCAACGCATCATGCATATCGGCGATCAACGTTTCGAGTTTCCGGCCGAATTCCTTGACGTCCTGAGCTTTTTGAACGAGGACGGGTTCTCCATATTTTACGATCTCGAGCATACAGAATCCTTTGGGTATAAGGTACCGTTTGAAGGACGCTTTGGCAATTGTTGCCCGCTACTTCAGCGACGGAATCCGCACTTTGTCGCCGACCTGTATGCCGACCCGCGTAAACCAGCCCTGGGGCACTTCGAGCGCGTAGCGAATGCTGCGGTCTGAGGGGCGCGGTTCTTCGGAAAGAGGAACAAGATCGAGTATCTGTACGATGGTGCCGTCAGAAAGAATATACGCAAGCGACAGCGGCAGCCTCGTATTCTTCATCCAGAACGAGACCTGCTGGTCCCGATCGAACACAAAGAGCATTCCTTCGCCGTCGCGAAGACTGGTCCGGTACATGAGCCCTCGGCTCCGTTCTGGTTCGGTGAGGGCGACCTCGGCGTGGACGACAGCAGTGCCGATTGTGAGGTCCACAGTCTTCAGCTTCGGGTTGGGTTTATCGATATCCTGGTCTTGTCCAAGGTCCTTCTGTCCACAGGCTGCGAATAAAACGAAAAATATCAAGCCTATTATTGTTGACCGCAAGAGTAGCACACACCGTTTGCGCATAGGTTTCTCGCAAAAAGAAGGAGCCGTCCCAATCCTCGGACAGCCCCTCATTGCTCAGTACTTACCTTCCTGCGTCTTGCGGCTTTTTTTCATGAGCTTCCGTTCGAGCGCTTTCTTCTCTCTGTTGCGAATAGCTGACGGCTTCTCATAATATTCGCGGCTTTTCCATTCGCGGATGATGCCTTCTTTTTCAACCATTCTTTTAAAGCGTTTCAGTGCCTTCTCGAGGGGCTCATTGTCCTCGACTGTGATCTGATGAATAATCCTCACCTCCCTTTGATTCGCGGAGTGCATTGTAAATGAAGGAAATATTTTGTCAAGTACTCTGGTTTCACAAAGGCCGCGTCCGCTGCGGCGGCACTTTTGTAAATCGACGTTGAGCGCTATACTTTCAAAAAGGAGCACCGCATGCTGTTTTCGGTCGGAAATCTGGTAACGCTTGCCATCGTGGTCGCAATGTTCGTCGCCTATCATCTATTGACGGCAGACAATCGTTCTCTGGAGAAACTGAAGCGTCTGGGCGACAAGCTGAAGGATGAGCTTGGGGCCTATGTCGAATCAAAAGGTGAAGAAATAAAGCATTACGGCATCGATCTGGATGTCCAGCAGAAGGCGGCGAAGGTCGTGCTCGAAAAAATACAGGAGGCCCAGGCGACTATCGACGAAAAGTCAGATTCGATCACTGAGATTGCCGATCGCTTCAAGGAATATGACGACATTCTTGCGCGTCTGATGGATATGACCAAGCGCGTCGACCAGAATATTGCGCATCTGGCCGAAAAAAACGATTTTATCGAGGAATTGACCCGCCGCGTCGAAGGCGCCGACAAAAAAATGGCCGTCATCGAGGCGGACCTTCCTAAGCTCAAAGAGCAGTTCGCGCACGACGCCAAGCAGATTCTCGACGATTTCCGCGACGATATCCTCGATCAGCTCCATGGACGCCTCGCCGAGCTCGTGACCATGTTCGAAAACTCCAAAACCGACGCTCACGCAGCCATCGAGCGTGCATCATCCCTCAAGGAACAGATCGACCGGGTGACCGAAACCGCACTCAAGGTCGCCGCGGACCGCGCCCACGACATCGAAGATTCCGCCTACAGCACCCTCCGCACCCACATCGCCGCCACCTTCGACGAGCTTTCACGGCAGACCGAAGAGCGCATCGCCGCGCTCTCACACAACATCAGTGCGTTCACCCAAAGCGTCGATGCCAGGCTCAAAGCCCTCGCTGCGGCCACCGAGGCCCACGTGTCGGACACCGAGCACAAGCTGTCAGAGGCCAAGGCCGCGCTCAACGCAATGACCGCCGACATGGCGCACATCCAGAAAGAAGCCGCCGCAAGCGCCGCCGCCCTCTCCGAAAAATTTAAAGCGGAACGCGAATCGCTCGAAGAACAGTTCGCCCAGTTCGGCCAAGCCTTCGAGACGCACCGCGCCTCGTTTGAAAAAGAGTTCATGGATGAGATATCGGCGCTGCGGGCGACGCTCGACGAGGCGAAGGGCCGCACCGACGAGCTCAAAACCATCGCGGAGGGCAGTATCGCCGAGGCGCTAAAGGCCTTTGAACAGGATGTCGCGCACCAGCTCGAATCCCGCAAGGCTGCGGTCGACGAACAGCTGGACGCATGGCTTTCCTCCATGGATGCGAAGATACGGAAGGTCTCTCAGGATGCGCTCGAGCAGCGCAAGGCCGAAGAGGCGCGCCTCATGCAGGAAGTCAATGCGGAACTCAAGCGGATAAAAGACAGCCTCTATACCCAGGTCCAAAAGATCGAACGCGATATAGAGGCCTTCAAGAACGTATAAACGCTAGGAGAATATGGCGTCGAGCGCGACTTCCATCATCGCCCGAAAAGAAGTCTGGCGTTCTTCCTGGCTCGTGACCTCGCCGGTGATAAGATGATCCGAGACAGTGAGCACCGAGAGTGCCTCGCAGCCGTATTTTGCCGCTAGGGTATAGAGCTCGGCGGTCTCCATCTCCACCGCCAGCACCCCGAACTTTGCCCAAAGCTTCCATTGGTTCGGATCTTCGGTGTAGAACATGTCAGAGCTCAGCACCGGCCCGGCGAACACCCGCAGCGTACGCGCCGCCGCGGCGTCCCATGCGGCCTTGAGCAAGCCGAATGAAGCGGTGGGCGCGTAATCCATTCCGCCGAAGCGCTGCCGGTTCACCGCAGAATCGGTGCATGCGCTCATCGCGAGCACGATGTCGCGAAGCCCCACGTAGTCCTGCATGCCCCCGCAGGTGCCGATGCGGATGAGGCGCTTCACGCCGTAGTCGCGGATCAGCTCGTTGACATAGATGGAGAGGCTCGGCATGCCCATGCCTGTGCCCATCACCGATACGGGCTTGCCCTTGTAGCTACCCGTATATCCGAACATGTTGCGGACCTCGTTGAAACATACAGGATGTTCGAGGTAGTGCTCGGCGACGAATTTTGCGCGGAGAGGATCCCCAGGAAGGAGGATCTTGTCGGCAATCTGACCTTTCTGCGCTGCAATATGAATGCTCATCGATTCTGTCCTTTCCTTGTCAGAAAGATACGATCATTCAATCACAAAAAGCCTTCACACCACAATCCCCGATTTGGAAGCACCGCCTTTGGAAACGCCAGCCCCGCCCCGGAAGGCGACCTCATTTTCCAGCCCCCCGCCGAGAGATTCCGAAGGCATACATCGGTCGCAGATATGTCGACTCTCCGAGCATCAGGTCCAAGAGCACCGCATTGACAAAGGCGTGGTCGCCAGCCAGCACGGCCGACAGCCCTGCAGCATACACTTCGTTGACGGGCGCAGGCCCTTCGGTCGCCCATCGATAGTCACCCTTGTCCTGAAACCACAAAGAAATTTGAAAACCCTCGGTATTCTGTGCATCGTTTGGCTTTGCCTGCACGTAGACGGCCTTTCCGCCTTCCGGATACGACCATGCGCCCTTCTCCAGCATCGACGCGCCTTTCCTGATCTCTGCAGGCAAATCTTTCTCCGCGGGGTCTACCGAATAGCGCTCACGGTAACTTCCGTCAGCAGAGGAAAAAGTAAGGTCTTTATCCAAGGTGGCGACGAAGGTGTGCGTGCCCGAGACATCGATCCGATTTTTTTTGAGCTTCAGCGTGTCGGTCCACGACTTCTGCCCCGGACCAGAGACGGCGAGCGACACTGTATCGCCTGCGATGCTCGTATTGTAGTAGGCGGCTTCGATCTCGCCCCCAATCGTGCGCTGATACGCGGTGCCTCCAGTGATGTGCCCCGAGCCGTCCGTGAGGAGGCGAAAAATATACGTGTCGAACCCATACGCCTGTGCATACCCGGGCGCAGCATGGCGGTACACGAGAAGAACATGCTCATTCTGCCTCGACACTTGCGGCACGGTGACCGCAGCTTCGGGGTGGGGCCCTGGGGCAAAAGGTGTCAGCCCCTCCGCAGGTGTCTGCCCCGTCTGCGCCTGTGGGGATGCAAGGGGTTTCTCGACCACCTTCGCCTGCTTGCAGGACGCGGGCACGAAGACCATCAGGATACCAAGCAGCAGTACGACGAAACCTGGGCCAAAGGAATACTTTCTCATACAGCGCCTCCTCAGTGTTCCCCCTCTTTTCACTATACGTGATTTTCTGGGGTATTGAAAGGAACCGAAGGCGCTTTTTTATGGTTGGGATCGCCTTGGCTGGTCAAAATCGCCTTGGTGCGTTCATCCGGTCTTTTCGGGCGCATGGGGCGGATGAACATCGATCTTTGTCCACTGTGCGAAGGCAGGGCTGCCACGTTGTACCATCTCGATTTCATACTGCGAGATGCCGCAGTTCGCCATAGGCAGAAGCGGAAGCCACCGATGTACGCCCAGCGTGGATTTCATGAGCCACTGCAGAAGGCCGCCGTGCGTCATGCAGACGACACACGAAGCTCCCCGCTCCCCAAGCTCGCGGATGCGCTTCCACACAAGAATCGCCCTTCCGTACAGCGAGGTCGACGGCTCTGCACCGGGAATAGCGTCCCAGCTGTTGGTGTAGAATTCTTTCCACAGGCTTGGGTACACATGGGCGGCGGTATCCGCGTCGATCCCGGAAAAAATGCCCGTATCCAGCTCTATGAGCAGATCGCTGAATTCGATGTGGTCGAGGCCCACGAGTTCGGCCACGATCTCCGCCGAGCGCCGCGCCCGCTGCATGGGGCTTGCAACAATGTAATCCGGATTGAATTGGCGGAGCCATTCGCCGGCCGCCCTCGCCTGTTTCTCTCCGTGTGCAGAAAGGGGAAAGTCGAGTCTGCCCTGGTAGGTGTTGCGCGCGTTGCCCTCGCTCTGCCCGTGGCGAAGGAGAAACACGCTCATGTCGTGGTCCAGAGAAGAAAAGAACGCACCGTCGGCCTGCTCGCGCTGGAGCGCGTCGATCAGGCTCGGATCGGGAATGCTCTTCGGCTCGAATCGGACATCCATGATGCCAGCACTATAGAAAATTTCCTAAAAAGGGACAATGGGCGTTCATGCCGAGATGAATGTCTCGCTGCCGCGATTGAAATATTTGGTGACGATGAACATGGAGACACCGGTGACCACGAGCAGGATCGTGGACATTGCGCTCGCGGTGCCGAAATAGCCGTCGGCCACCGAGAGGTATATCTTGATGGGCATCGTCATCGTCTTTCCGACGTAGAGGAGGATGGATGCGGACAACTCGTTCATCGATGTCACCCAGCTCATGATCGCGCCTGAAATGATGCCCCCCTGCATGAGCGGCAGGGTGACGGTCCTGAAGGTGCGCCCCGGAGGAGAGCCCAGATTGATGCCCGCCTCCTCGAGAGCCGGGTCGATCTGTTTGAGAATCGAAGCGGCCGAGCGCACCGAATACGGCAGGCGCCTGATAAAATACGTCAAAATGATGATCGTCGCCGTCCCCGAAAGCATGATGGGCGGCCTGTTGAAGGCCACGATGAATCCGATGCCGAGCACCGTGCCGGGCACCATGTACGGAATCATGAGCAGCGGATCGAGCACGCTGACGGCGGCATTGCGCTTTCTGGCGATGACGAAGCCCAGCAGCGTCCCCACGGACGCGATGAGGAGGACCGCGACGAGCGAATACAGGAAGCTGTTCGTCACGGTCTTGGGCACGTCGAAGAAAATCTGCCGGTAGCTGTCGAGGCTGAATCCTGGCTGGAACACGGGGCCAGAGGTTTTTCGGAAGCTGTAGTAGACGATCACCGCAAGCGGCAGGGTCGAACAGAATACGATACCATAGCACAAAAGGTGCGCCAAAAACGACTTTACGCCCTTAAGCCGTTTGACGATCGGCCTGTTCACCAACATGCTGGCGTATTTGCGCCGCGAAGAGACCCACTGCTGCAACACGATGACCACCGAGGCGCAGAGCATGAGGATGATCGACACGGTGGACGCCATGCCGGGCGTCTGACTGATCTCGCTCGTGTAGAGATTGTAGGCGAGCGTGGGGAGCACGAGGTAATTGCCGCCGATGATCATCGGCGTGCCGAAATTCGAGAGGGACATCATGAAAACGATGAGGGCGCCCCCCGTCACCGAGGGCATGACCATCGGCAGCGTCACGCTGAAGAATGTCTTCACCGAGCGCGCGCCGAGATTCTCGGATGCCTCTTCGAGCGAGCGGTCGATGGTCATGAGCGCGCCCGCCGTCATGAGCGATATAAAAGGATAATATTGGAGCGAGTCTGCGAGCACGATGCCGAAGGCCCCGTAGATCGGCGGCAGGTTGATGCCGACCGACTGGAACAGGAGGCGCAAGAAACCGTTGCGCCCAAGCATGGTGATCCACGAATAGGCGCCTATGAAGGTAGGCGACAGCAGGGCCAGCACCGAGAGTGTGTTGAGCAGATTCGTGCCCCGAATGCGGTAGCGCGTGGTGAAAAAGGCCAAAGGAATGCCGAGCACCATGGAAAAGAATGTAGTCAGGATCGCGATGAGGATCGAGTGCCAGAATGCGCGCAGATAATAGGCCTTCGAGAAAAAGGCCTTCCAGTTCGACATCGAGAAGGTAGCCGTCACTTTATCGAGAAAACTGTAGCGAAAAATGTCGAACAGAGGATAGATCAAAAACACCACGACGATCGCAAAGCCCGCCAAAATGACGAGCGACCACATGTCGGGCCGGCGGCCGCGGGACCGCGGGGCGTGCTCGGCGGCGCTCATCGCTGGGCTCCTTTGCCGACCCTTCGCCCCGTGTTCGGATCGAAGAGCAGCATGGAAGACGCAGGCACCTCAAACGACATCGAACCCCCCTTTTGAGGCATATCGGCCTCCCGCGGCCTATGTCGGTCGATGGTGATTGCCTGGCCCTCCACATCGAGTTCGAAGCGGGCGACAGAGCCCATAAAGCTCACGCTCTTAAGGGTGCCCGAGAGGGTGTTCAGACTGTCTTGCCTGTCTTGCCGCACCGATTCGGCGACATCTTCGGGGCGGAAGGCCACGATCGCCTCATGGAGCGCTTCGGTGCCTTCGGCGGGGACGAGGAGGGACAGACCCCCGAGCGTGGCGCGGCGCAGCCCCTGCCCTGCGCCCTCGCCGAGCCGCATCGTGAGCATGTTGATTTTACCCACGAAATAGGCGACGAAGGTGTTCTGCGGATCGGCGTAGATCTCCCACGGCTTTCCGATCTGCTGGATGACGCCCTGGTTCATGACGGCGATGCGGTCGGAGATGACGAGGGCCTCCTCCTGGTCGTGGGTGACGTAGATCGACGTGATGCCGAGGGATTTCTGCACGGCCCTTATTTCTTCGCGCATCTCGATGCGCAGCTTGGCGTCGAGGTTCGAGAGGGGTTCATCGAAGAGTAAGACGCGAGGCTGGATGGCCATCGCGCGGGCGAGACCGACGCGCTGCTGTTGGCCGCCCGAAAGCTTGTCGGGGGTTCGCTGCTCGTAGCCCTCGAGGTGGACGGTCCTCAGCGCGGCCGAAACCTTCCGTAAAATTTCTTCTTTCGGAAGTTTTCGCACGCGGAGCCCGTACGCCACGTTGTCGAAGACGGTCATGTGCGGAAACACGGCGTAATTCTGGAACACCATGCCGGTGTTGCGCTGATAGGCCGGTACGTTGTTGATGAGTTCGCCGTCGATGTACACATCGCCCTTATCCTGACGATAGAAGCCGGCGATGGTCCTCAAGAGCGTGGTCTTGCCGCAGCCGGAAGGCCCGAGCAGGGTGAAAAACTCGCCCTTCTCAATCTCAAGATTGATGCCCGAGAGCGCCCGGACCTCCCCGAACGACTTTTCCAGATCGACTATCCGTATCGAAGTCATGCTTTCCCCTCAGCATTATGGATAAAAAATTCTATTCAACTCTACACGCATTATCAATGGCAATCTCGCGCACCGAGGGCTGAGAAACGAAAAAGGCCGCCAGCAAAGCGCGCCGACGGCCTTCTCGTTCACATCGAAAGACTACAGCCCGAGGTCCATCGCAATGTCGGTGAACTTGGCGATGAATGCGGTCTTGTTCTTCGCCGCCCAACCGAAATCGTAAGGGATCGTCTTGATCGTCGAGAGCGGGGCGAGGCCCTTCGGGTCCTTGCAGTCGATCCTCACAGGGCGCCTTGCCATGGCATCGACGAGATACTCCTGCACCGGTTTGGAGAGGCACCAGTCGATGAAGACCTTCGCGTTCTCGAGGTTGGGCGCACCCTTGAGGAGGGCTATACCGTCCGGAGCCGCCACCGTGCCGTCCGTCGGATACACGATCGCCACAGGGCCGCCGCCGGAGACATACCTGAAGGCGTTGTCTTCGAGCGTGATGCCCACCGCCTGCTCACCGTCGTTGACGAACTTGGGCACCGCTCCGGAAGAGGCGGAGACGACCATGTTCTTCATGATTCCCTTGTAGATGTCCCAGCCCTTGTCGCCGTAGATCGAAATGACGTTGCACAGCTGCATGTAGGACGAGCCTGATTTGTCGGCGCGGGCAGAGGAGATGAGCTTTTTGAAGCGCGCATCGGTGAGGTCTGTCCAGGTCTTAGGATATTTATCCGGCGTCAGCATCTTGGTGTTGACGATGAACACGTTCATGATGCCGGTATAGGGAAGCCAGTTCGTGCCCACCTTGTAGACGGGGTTGATCTTGTTCCATTCCTTTGGGGTATAGGGGGCGAGGATGGCGTTCTCCGCCTCAAGCTGCTCGCCGCCGATGCTCCATATGACGTCTGCCTGCGGCCTTGCGGCCTCGGCCTTAGCCCTGTTGATGACATCGCCCGAGGCCATCTTGACGTACTCGACCTTGATGCCGGTCTCTTTTTCGAACATGGGGACGAGGGCGTTGATGATGGTTTCCTCGTGCGCCGTATAGACCACCACTTTGCCGCCTGCCGCCCACACAGATGCGGCAATGAGCAGCCATGCAATTACGACCACGACTCGTTTCATAGAACCTCCTGTTCCGGCGGAATTTCCGTACATCGCCGTCCGCCGGCCTGTTCGTTACGTATACAGTGGTTATTGTAGCATATTTTTCAATTCTTTGGAGAGGTTGTGCGCGCGAAAATCGTAACGGAAAGCGCCCATGCCAAGGCTGCGCGCAGCGTCGCAGTACTGCCCGATGTCGTCGACATAGAGACAGTCTTCCGGCGCAAGCCCCGTATATTCGAGGAGCTTTCTCCAGATGCGCGGGTCGGGCTTCATCACTCCGAGCTTATAGGACAGGATGTAGAGCTCCGGATATGTGCCCAGGACCTCATTGTCGAAGATCACAGAGGCATGCAGGAACGAGGTGTTCGAGAGCACGAAGGTGCGCGCACCCAAGTCCACCGCGGTCTTAAGCCCCTCCTCGCCGTCTGGGTTCGGCACGATGATGCGCCTGTAATCCTCGACGAACTGCTCGTAGGAATAACCTGGATCAAAATCCGCGAGCGCCTGCACGCGCCTGAAATATTCGTGCGAGTCGAATTTCCCGGTCTCGAATTCGTACTCCAGCTCCGTTCCCCAGAGCGCGCTCAGAAGCGCCTCGGCGTCCATGGCCCTCGCGTGGCGGGCAGCCCTGCGCACAAAATTCTCTCTTTCGACGAGACACAGCACGTTGCCAAAGTCGAAAATCACTGCTTTGTACATGGCCATTCCTTAAAATCGAAGGTTTTTTCGGTGAAGCACTCGTCAAGATACGCGAGGTAGGCGGATTTTTGAAGGGCCGGCACAAAGGCCCTGCGAATCTCGCCGGCCCTCTCGCCGCGATTCTCTCCGAGCTCGAGCGCGAGGTCGGCGATGATGCGCGCGGGCATGATGTAGGCGCGTTCCGGATCGCAGGCCTTGAAGTCCGCGCCGTGGATCGTTCCCGAAAAGCCCGAAAAACCAAGCTGGCAGCAAGGCACGAGCGTCGCGACGTCCCCGACGTCGTCGGAAGCGTACGACCTGTCGTGAAGATCGATGCTCGCCATAGGAATAAACCTAGACGCAGACTGAGCGAGAAGCTCGCCGAGTTCGGGCGAGGGACGGAAAGGCTGGTATCCGGGCGTAGTGCTGAGTTCAAGCGCCGCCCCCACGGCCAAGGCGCCTGCGGCGAGGGCCCGATCCACCTTGACTGCGGCGTTCCGGATCGCCTCGATGGTCGCGCCGCGGACATAGGTTTCGATGACGGCGCGGTCCGGCACGGTGTTGACCGTCATGCCGCTCTCTTCCAGAACCGGGTGGACGCGGATGTGGTCATCGTCCCGGAAGGTCTCGCGCTGCGCATGGATCGCCATGAGCGCGATCGAGGCCGCATTGAGCGCGTTGACGCCTCGGTCGGGCGCTGCCCCGGAATGCGCCGCCTTGCCGACAAAGCGCGCCTGTTTCGCCAAAAATCCGTTCAGCGTGCCGTTGACCGTCGCGGCGCGCTCCGGGCTGTCGGCCATCGAGTGGTATTTGAGCACACAGGCCGCATCGTCGAAGACTCCCAGACGGATCAGTTCCTGCTTGCCGCTCAAATACTTGATTTCGCCCTTGGCGCGCAGTTCCTTGCGGAAATCGAGCTGCGTGTACTCCTCCGCCGGCGCGCCTACGAAGCTCACGCGGAACCCCCACGCTTCCGGCGCCCCGCACGCGCACAGCGCCTCAAAGGCCGCCATCATCACCGTCATCTGCGCATGGTGCCCGCACGAGTGCATGATGCCCCCCGGCGCCCCGCGCGTGGGCAGCGCGTCCATGTCCGCCAGCAGCACGATCTCCGGCGCGCCGCCAGGCCCGACCGTCGCCTTCAGCCCAGTGCGCGCAAGGCCGAACTCGGCCTCGACGCCGAGGGCATCGAGGTGGCGCTTCAGCGCTTCCATCGTTCGGAATTCCTGAAACCCGCACTCGGGACTCTTTTCAAGCTCTTCGGCGAGCGCCAGGAAAGCATCGCGCGAGGCGCTGATGGCGCGGTCCACCGCCTTTTTCATTGCTTCTTTATTCATGATGATTGCTCCTATCCCTCATCAGTACGCTCAAGGCTCACCTTAGCGTCCATATTCTGAAGATGCAAGCGCACCTGCCGCATCGGCCTCTCCGCCCAGGAGGGGCCTCCCTCTTGACCGCTCCTCCATTTAGTGATTTTCCTTACATGCAACGCAGCGACAATATACTCTACATTGCTGCACTATTCGACACCGTGCCCCAAAACGGCGCGATATTCTAAAGGAGCGCACTATGAAAACACTCAAAGTCGTGGGACTTATTGTGCTGGCAGCGATGATGCTGTTTCCCGCCACCGCGCAAACCCCTAAAAAGGCCAACGTTTTCCTCCTCATCTCAGGTTCTCTCGGCGACAAGGGCTTCAACGATTCGGCTCGCGCCGCACTGGACCTCATCAAGCAGAAATACGGCGCCAACGTCACCGTAAAGTACACCGAGCTCGGCACCGATGTCGCAAAGTTCGCCCCCTCCCTCGAGGATGCAGGGGCAGAAGGCTACGACGTCGTATTCTGCTCGAACAACTTCAACTCGGCGGTCCAGGAGGTGGCGCCGCGCTATCCGAAGACCCTGTACGTCATGTACGACGGCTGGATCAACGGCGACATCGGCAATGTGTATTCGGTGCAGTACAAGAATTCCGAGGCAGGGTACCTGGCGGGCGCCCTGGCTGGCCTCATGACGAAATACACAACGGATCCGAAGATCAATGCAAATAACGTCATCGGGTTCGTGGGGGGCCGCGACATTACCGGCATCAACGACTTCTTCGTCGGCTACATCGCCGGAGCTCAGAAACTGAACCCTGCAATCAAGATAATCTACAACTACGTCAACTCCTTCACCGACACGGCCAAGGCCAAGGATCAGGCCCTGGTTCAGTATAAGTCGTACAACGCCGACATCGTCTACCATGCGGCCGGCCGCGCAGGCCTGGGCGTCTTCGACGCAGCGGTCGAAACCGGCAAGTACGCCATCGGTGTCGATACCGACCAGGCGAGCCTCTTCGGCAATGAGCCCAAAAAAGCCGATCTCATTCTGACCTCTACCATGAAGCGCGTCGACCTCACGCTCTACCAGGCCTTCGAAAAATTCATGAACGGCGAAAAGCTGGGCGGCAAGAAGGTCTACGTCGGCGCCGCAGAAGGCGTCATCGCCTACGCGCCCTTCAACAAGGCAGTGCCTGCCTCCATCAAGGCGGAGCTCGAGAAACTCCAGGCCGACATCAGGGCGGGCAAGGTGACCATCCCCTCCGCGTTCTCGATGACTGCGGAAGAAATCAACAAGATGAGGGACTCGGTCAACGCGGCGAAATGATGTGCTGGCAGGCATCGCCGCGGGGGACAGCGCTCCGCGGGAGCACGATCACATGATGCCTTGAATATCAATGGAGAGGCTGTCCGAGACGGACAGCCTCTTCTTCCATCGGAGTGACGCTTTGCAAACGCTCATTCGTACCGAAAAACTCTCGAAAATCTATCCAAACGGGACCTTTGCCAACAAATCAGTCGATTTCTCGGTGCTGGAAGGAGAAATCCACGGGCTCGTGGGAGAAAACGGTGCGGGCAAGACCACGCTCATGAAGATGCTCTACGGGGAGGAGCAGCCATCGGCGGGCCGAATTCTGATCGACGAAAAGCCTGTCTCGCTCGCGTCCGAATTTGCGGCGATAAAGGCCGGCATCGGCATGGTACACCAGCACTTCATGCTCGTGCCGTCGCTCACGGCGGCGGAGAACCTCGTGCTCGGCAAAGAGCCGAAGCGCGCCCGGACGCGCACCTTCGACGTCGAGGCTGCGGCGCGCATCACCGAGGAGCTGTCGGCGCGCTACAATCTGCCGGTCATCGCGAGGGCGCGCGTCGCAGACCTCTCCGTGTCGATGCGTCAGAAGCTCGAAATCCTGAAGGCGCTCTACCGCGGCGCCCGCATTCTCATCCTCGACGAACCGACGGCGGTGCTCACGCCCCAAGAAACCGAAGAGCTCTTCGTAGAGCTGAAAGCCCTAAAGCAGCAGGGCAAGACCATCATCTTCATCAGCCACAAGCTCAAGGAAATATTTCAGCTCTGCGACCGTGTTACAGTGATGCGCGACGGACGGCTCATCGCCTCCCACCGGGTGGCCGACGTCGATATCCACCAGATATCGAACGAGATGGTCGGCCGCGAGGTCCGCTTCGAGATAACGCGGCCCTCCATGGCCCCCGGCGAGAGAGTGCTTGATGTGCGCGGCCTCGCCTTTGTCGACGACTTCGCCATACCCAAGCTGAAAAACGTCTCTTTTTCATTGCGCAAAAATGAAATACTCGGCGTCGTGGGCGTCGACGGCAATGGCCAGAGCGAGCTCGTCGAGATCATCACCGGCACGCAGAAGGCCCTCGCGGGCACGGTTCGAGTGCACGGGGTGGACATCACGAACCGTCCCCCTTCGGTCATCCGGCGCAGCGGCATCGCGCACATCGCGGAAGACCGCATGACTGTGGGAACCGCCCTCCCCGCGTCGATCGAGCAAAACCTGCTCGCCGACCGCTACTGGAGCAGGCAGTTCTCCACAAAAGGAGGCTTCTTGAAGCGCCGGGAGATGTCGGCCTACTCCGGCACCCTCGTCCGCGAATACGACATCCGCTGCAATTCGGCCCACCAGCCTGTGGCGAGCCTTTCGGGCGGGAACATGCAGAAAGTGGTCATAGCCCGAGAATTTACGGCGAATGCCTCGATTCTGATCATTGCGCAGCCCACGCGTGGCGTCGATATAGGCGCCATAGAGTACATTCACTCGAAGATCATGGAGATGCGCAGCGCCGGCAAGGCTATTCTGCTCGTCTCTTCCGATCTCCAGGAGGTCATGGGCCTGTCGGACTCCTTGGTCGTCATGCACCAGGGCGAGATCGTCGCCTATTTCCCCGACGCCTCACGGGTGACCGACAAGGAACTCGGCCTCTACATGCTCGGCCTCAAGCGCCAAAGCGAAGACGAAATCAGGAAGGTGCTTCATGAATAGCATACGACGCTTTTTTGTCGATCGGGAGTCGCTCGCGCCGGCGCTCGTCACCCTGTTCGCGGCGGTCTTCTCGCTGCTCGCGGGCATCGTCCTCATCTTCATCGTCAGCAAGCAGCCCTTGCAGTCGGTCCAGAACTTCCTGCTCGCGCCGTTCTTGCGCTCCTACAACTTCTACTACCTCCTCATCGTGATGGTTCCCATCACCTTCACTGGGCTTGCGCTCTGCGTGGTGTATCAGCTCCGCTACATGAGTCTGATCGTCGACGCGAGCCTCTACGTCGGGGCGGTCGTCGCGACGGCGATAGGGACCCAGATTTCGCTGCCCGCCGGCATTCACCCCGCGGTCGCGATGCTCGCGGCTGGCCTCGTCGGGGGGCTCATCGGACTTCTGCCTGCGATTCTCAAGATCCGTTGGCGCGCGAACGAGCTCGTGTCATCGCTCATGCTCAACTACGTGTTCTATTTTCTGGGGAGCTTCATCATCCTCTATTATCTGCGGGATAGAAGCCAGACAATCCTCTCCTCGCTCCCGTTCAAGAGGACATTCCTCCTGCCGAGGCTCGTGCCGAACACGCAGCTCCACGTAGGTTTTCTGATTGCGGCGGCCTTTGTGGCGCTGGTGACGATATTTTTGTACCGGACGCGCTGGGGGTACGAGATCAGAATCACGGGTGCGAATCCGCGCTTCGCCATGTATGCAGGCATTCCGGTGACGACTGTCGTGCTCTACGCGCACTTCATCTCGGGATTCCTCGGCGGCGTCGGTGGCGCAGTGGAGATGTCGGGCCTCTACCGCGCCTTCATCTGGCAGATGGACCCCTCCTACGCATGGGACGGGGTAATCGTGGCCATGCTGGCGCGTCGCAACCCGAAATTCGTGCCGGTTTCGGCCTTGTTCCTCGCCTACCTGCGGGTCGGCGCAGATTTCATGTCGCGGCGCGGTGACGTCGCGTTCGAGTTCATCACCCTGCTTCAGGGGCTCATCATCCTCATTCTGGCCTCGGACCGCATCGTGAACTATTTTAAAGAACGACGGCTGCGGAAGCAGGTACTCAAGAGCCAAGGAGAGAGCCGATGATCAACTTCATTCTCGGAGTCGTCACTTCCGCGAACTACTGGTTTATCGTGCTCCGCTCGACCGCGCCCATTCTGCTGGTCACCCTGGGTGCCGTGATCACAGCCCAGGCGGGCATCATGAACATGGCCCTCGAAGGATCGATGCTGTGGGCTGCGCTCGTAGGGGTCATTGCGAGCTCGGCCACCGGAAACGCATGGATCGGGCTTTTGGCGGGGGTCGGTGTTTCGGTGCTGGTGGCGCTCGTGCTCGGCTTTTTCGCGCTCAAGCTCGACGCGAATGCGGTCCTGTCCGGCGTGGCACTCAACCTGGTCGCCACGGGCGGCACGGTGTTCGTGCTGTTCTCGCTGACCGGCGACAAGGGTATCTCATCGTCCTTGCCGAGCAAGGTGCTGCCTGCACTCACCATCCCCTTGGTCAAGGATATCCCGTGGATCGGCAAGGTGATCTCCGGCCAGAACATCATCGTGTACATCGCCGCACTCTCGGTAGTCTTCGTCGACTTCATCCTGAGGCGCTTCACCATAGGTCGCAGAATCCGCGCCACCGGCGAAAACATCGAGGCAGCGAAGGCAGCCGGCATCGATCCTGTGCGCATCAAGTTCTTCGCGCTGATCGTGTCGGGCGTGCTCGCAGGCCTCGCCGGCTGTTTTCTCTCGATGGGCTACACGTCGAATTTTACCTCGGGCATCGCTGCGGGGCGCGGCTACGTGGCGAATGCGGCGCAGGTCGTCGCAGGGGGGACCGCGGTCGGCTCGATTTTCGCCGCCATGCTCTTTGGGCTGATGGACGCCATGGCCACGTACCTTCAGAACATAGGGCTCATGCCGGAACTCATTCAGGCGCTGCCGTACGCGGTGACGATCTTGGGCTTCGTGGTCGTGACCTTCGTGCGCGACAGGCGCGAGGCCGAGCGGAAGCGCAGGCTGTTTGCCTCGAGCACGATGAAGAAGGAAAATGTCGGTGGAATGTGATCTCTATATCCATGGCGGGGTTGTCCTGACGATGGACGGCCGGTGGCGGATTTTCGACCCTGGCTACATCGCGATACAGCACGGCCGAATCGCGGACGTCGGCCCTCTGGACGAAGCCGAGAGCTCCAAGGGATGGACCGCCAAGACCACGATCGACGCCCGCGGAACGCTCATCATGCCGGGATACGTCAACACGCACACGCACATTTCGATGAGTCCCTTCCGCGGGGCTATGGAAGACTCGAAGGATAGGCTGACGCGCTTCATCTTCCCACTCGAAAAAGCGATGGTGCGCCCGGAGCTTGTCTACGACGGGGCGCTCTTCACGATTGCGGAGATGGTCCGCTCGGGAACCACCTGTTTTGCCGACATGTACTACTTTGAAGAGGAGGTTGCGCGGGCGGCAGACCTCGCGGGCGTGCGCGCGCTCGTGGGCGAGACCGTCGTGGACTTCCCCTCCCCCGACGCCGATGCTCCCTACGGGGGAATCGAGCTCGCGAAAAGGCTTGTCCGCAACGTGAGGGGGCATCCGCGCATCACGCCGATGATCGCGCCCCACGCGCCCTACACGGTCGACGCAGAGCACCTGAAACGCATCGCGGCAGTGGCCGACGAGCTCGACACCCCCATCATGATGCACGTGGCTGAGATGGATTTCGAACACGCACGCTTCTCCAAATCCCACGGCTCGGTGCTGAAATACCTCGATACGACGGGTGTCCTGTCCCCGAGGCTCATCGCAGTGCACATGCTCTACCTCGATCAGGACGACATTGCGCTCGCCGCCGAAAGAAAGATCAGCGTGGCGCACTGCCCCGTCTCGAACGCAAAGTCCGGCAGGCCCATCTGCCCGGCATGGCAGCTTGGCCGAGCAGGTGTCGCGGTCGGGATAGGGACCGACGGCCCGTTATCGGGCAACACGATGGACATGCAGACAGTGACGTCGATCTATCCCAAAATGCAGAAGGTTCGTGAGGGACGGCGCGACATCGTTCCCGCCAGGGAGGCGCTCTATGCCGCCACCATGGGAGGCGCGGCGGCGCTCGGCCTTGCGGACCAGATCGGCTCGATAGAGGCCGGCAAGTGGGCCGACATCCAGATCGTCGACATCGACGATTTCAATCTTCTGCCGGTGCACGACTGGTATGCGACGGCGGTGTACGCCGCGCAGGCGCACAATGTCCGGGACACCGTGGTGGCCGGCTCCTTCGTCATGCGAGAGAGGAAGCTCTGCTTTGCAGATGAGAAGACGCTGAAAGAGAAGGTCCTGCGCCATGCGGAGGCGAGCGCCTCGACGGTGCGCGCGCTTTTGGACACAAACCCTGATGGAGGCTGAGGAGAGAGGCGCCGAAGGCGGCCGCACCGCAGCAGGCACCCCTCACATGTCCATCGTGGAACGGTAGGGAGGTACCGCCTTGTGCTCGCGGGCGGCTCTGGCAAGCCTCTCTGGCTCCTTGAGCAGCAGAAAACCTGCGAGGGCGAGGCTCATCCCCGCATAGCGCGCCGCCTTCATCGCCCAAGTTCCGCCAGAGGCCGCGCAGGACTGCCACGTGTGCGCGCCCACGCCCAGAGGCCAGGTTGCTGCATTCATCTGTCCGGTCGGCACTACATAGGACACATCGCCTGTGTCGAGCGAACCTCCGATGCGCCGGCCCTCGCCGAAGTCTCCGATGTCGAGGTGAAGAGGCTTGCGCAGCAGCTCCACGGGGGCGCCGATGGGCAGAAGCGTCGCCTGTCTGTCCGAAGGCGCTATGGTCTTCTGCAGCGCTCGCGCAAACTCGATCTCCTTTTTCGTCGGCGTGGGCAGCGGCGTGGCCCGCATCGCCTCAAAAATCGCATCCTGAATCGCCCCGTTCGGAACAAAATCGCATTTGCCGGCCTTGATGCTGACGGAGGCCTTCGTTTCGGTCATGAGCTCGGCGCCGCGGATCGATTTTCGCACGCGCAGCATGATCTGGCGCAGGTCCTGTGCAGTCGGAGCGCGCACGTAGAGGTGCAAGGCGGCGTGTTCGGGCACAATGTTGGCCTTCGCCCCGCCGTTGGTGATCACATAGTGGAAGAGCGTCCCTTGCGGCACATGCTCGCGCAGAAACTCTATCGAGAGGTTGAAGAGCTGCACCGCATCGAGAGCCGAGCGTCCGGCATGAGGCGCCATCCCTGCGTGACTCGCCCTGCCTTCGAACGATATGACGAGAGAAAGATTCGCGCTCGTGCGGTAGCGGTGGGGCGTGTTGACATCGGCCGGGTGCCAGGTCATCGCCGCGTCGACATCGCTGAAGCGGCCAGCTTTGACCAGCGGAATCCTGCCCAGGGATTCTTCCGCAGGGCAGCCGTAGAATCGGACACGCGCCTCAAGGCCTGCCAGACCGAGCACGTGCACAAGCGCCTCCGCAGCCACCAGCGACCCCACACCCAAAAGGTTGTGCCCGCAAGCGTGCCCTGGGGCGCCCTGCACCACAGGCTCGCGCCGCACGGCACAGGCCTGCGACATACCTGGCAAAGCGTCGTATTCTCCCATGTATGCGATGACCGGCCCGTGGCTGCCGGCCTCCGCGCAGAACGAGTAGGGCATTTCGGGGAATTCCTGCACGCGGAAGCCTTGGCCTGCGAGCCTCTGGCGGTACAGGGCGGAAGACCTCTCTTCCTCGTGCGAGACCTCGGGGTGCTCCCATATGTCCCTCGCAAGGGCATCGTATTCGGCGGCTCGACTCTCCGCGAAATCCACAAGCTCCTTCACAAGCTTCGCCGCTTCTTCCATAGCGCATCCTTTCCTTGCAGCACGAAACGTAATGCGAAAAACAGGCGCCACGTCCATGTCCACAAGATCGGCTTCCTCGCCTCTTCGCTGCCTACAGCGAAGATTTGGCCTTGACCCTCTCCTTTGCCTCGATCGCGGGCCGGAAGTTCGATTTGAGGGCCAGCGCGGCGTCGAACGCCTGATAGGCCCGTCGGTACTGACCCAATAATTCTTTGACGAGGCCGAGGCGGTACCACCAGTAGTACATGCCCTTTTCGAGCGCGACAGCCGTGGAAAACGCGATGTCCGCATGCTCGTATTTTTTTATTCTGTAATATACTTCTCCCACATAATAATATGCGCTCGAACGACGTTCGTCGCTGTCGGGCGAGAGGGTGAAATAACGGCTGAACGCGGCAAGAGCCTCTTCGTTTTTACCGAGAAAATAGAGGGCCTCGGCCATTGTCTCGATGATGCGGTAGTCCTGCCTCGTGTTGAGCACGGACTGGGCATACACGACGGTGTCCATGTAACGGTGGAGGCGGAAAAGATTCCAGGTCTTGAGCGTCTGGAGCTCGGGGTTGGCGGGTTCGGCAGCGAGAAGGCGCTCCGTCATGGCGAGGGAACGCTGGAAGGCGAGCTGGCTCTCCGTCTGGCGCGTCTCCGCGGTTTCGAGGCGGCGTCCATCCCAGAAGAGCGAGAGTGCAGTCCGGTAACTGTCTTCTGCCCACGCCGAAGAGAAGGTGCCCACAATCCACCTAAGCACCAAAAGGGCCACGACGACGCTCACCCAAATGGGGTCTTGTCTGCCCCTCGCCACTCTGTCCGCCTCCCTCCAGTTATTGTAACATTTCGTTGATCGCCTGCGCAGCCCGTCTACCCTCGCCCATCGCGAGGATCACCGTCGCCGAGCCTAAGACGATATCGCCGCCTGCGTAGACACGGTCGATGCTCGTCTTCTGGCGCTCGTCGACGATGATGTGCCCGTGCCTGTCGATCTGCAACTGCGGCGTAGTCCTGGAAATGAGGGGGTTCGATTCGTTGCCGATGGCCACAATCACGGTATCGAAGGGCACGACCTCTTCGCTGCCGCGGATGGGAACCGGCCGCCGGCGTCCCGACTCGTCCGGCTCCCCGAGCTCGTAGGACAGCACTTCGAGCGCCGCGACCCGTCCCTTATCGTCGCCGAGCACGCGCGTCGGGCTCTTGAGAAAATCGAACACGATGCCCTCTTCGATGGCGTGTTCCACTTCCTCGGCGCGGGCAGGCATCTCCTCGCGGGTCCGGCGATAGAGGACCCTGACTTCCTCGGCGCCAAGTCTGAGCGCCATGCGCGCGGAGTCCATCGCCACGTTGCCGCCGCCCAGCACCGCCACGCGGCGGGACGGATAGATCGGCGTGCCGGCCCTTCCTCGCATATACGCTTTGAGCAGATTTGCCCTCGTCAGATACTCATTCGCGCTGAAAACCCCCACCAAGTTCTCGCCGGGGATGTTCATGAACTTAGGAAGGCCCGCCCCCGTGCCGATGAAGACGGCGTCGTAGCCGTCTTCGTGCAGAAGAGAGAGCAGCGGCCGCGTGCGGCCCACCAGAAAGTTGAGCTCGAAGTCGACGCCCATCGATTCGAGCACCTCGGCCTCGGCCTGCACGAGGATCTTAGGGAGTCTGAATTCGGGAATACCGTACACCATGACGCCGCCCGACTTGTGGAAGGCTTCGAAGATGGTGACGTCGTGGCCTTCGCGGCGCACGTCGGCGGCGCAGGTGAGCCCCGCCGGCCCTGCGCCGACAATCGCCACTTTTTTGCCGGTGGAAGACGCGACATTCGGCACTTCGACCGCAGCGTGGGTCCGCTCGTAGTCGGCGACAAAACGCTCCAACCTGCCTATCTGGACCGCCTTCTCCACGCCGTGGAGCGCCTTGCCCACGGTGCAGGTCGCCTGGCACTGTGTTTCCTGGGGGCAGACTCGGCCGCAAATCGAGGGCAGCAGGTTCGTCCGCTTTATAATCTTGACCGCACCCAGAAAATCGCCCTCTTGAATTTTGCCGATGAACCCGGGGATGTCGATGCGCACGGGACACCCCGTGACGCACGGCGCATTCTTGCACTGGAGGCAGCGCTGCGCCTCGAGCATCGCCTGGGCAGGGGAATAGCCCAGCGCGACTTCCTCCATGTTGTGGCGCCGCTCGAGCGGGTCCTGGGCAGGCATGGCTTGAGGAGGTATCTGCATTCTCACTTTGGGGGTGATCGGTGCCGAATGAAGCCGGGCAAGTTCCATTTCCGCATTGTCCATGACGCATTCTTCCTTGTGGCTCATTTTGCAGGCTCCTTTTCCGACGCGAGGGCGTCCTTCCCCTGGGCGCCGAGTTTTTCGAGCTGCATCTCCAGATGGCAGCGCTCGTGCGCCTCTTTTTCGACCTCTCTGTATGTGCCGAGGCGCATCATCATGCCGTCCCAGTCGACGAGGTGCGCGTCGAATTCCGGGCCGTCCACGCACACGAACTTCGTCTCGCCGCCGATCGAAACGCGGCAGCCGCCGCACATGCCCGTGCCGTCGATCATGATGGTGTTGAGGGATGCGAGCGTCTTGATCCTAAAGGGACGCGTGGTCTCCGCGCAGAATTTCATCATGATGGGCGGGCCGATCGTCACCACAAGATCGGGAGGAGGAGTCCGCCTGCACAATTCCTTCAAGGGCTCGGTCACCAGCGCCTTTCTTCCGGAGGAGCCGTCATCCGTCACGACGATGTGCTCGTCGGCGATCGCCCCGAGCTCATCCTGCATGATGAGGAGGTCCTTCGTGCGTGCACCCGATATGACCGTCACGCTGTTTCCCGCTGCCTTGAGGGCCTTCGCGATGGGATACAGAGGCGCGAGCCCTATCCCACCGCCGACGCAGACAGCCCAACCGAAGCGCTCGATGTGGGTCGGATTCCCCAAGGGCCCGAGAAGGACGATGGACTGGCCGGGATTTTTGAGCGCAAGCCTGTGCGTACTCGCCCCAACAGTCTGAAAGATGAGCGTCACTGTCCCACGAACAGGGTCCGCGTCCGCGATGGTGAGCGGAATGCGCTCGGAAAACTCCTCATCGTACATCACGATGACAAACTGACCCGCCTTCCGTTCTCGGGCCACGAGGGGCGCCTCCACCTCTATGCGGAATACTTCTTCCGAAAGTTGGCGTTTAGAGACTATTCTATGTGTACCGTGCATGGTTGACTCCGGGCGTATTGTACCGATTTTTCGAGCCCTTTGTCCACCAAAAGGAACGTTCCATGGCAAGGAAATTGCCACACAAGAAAATATGTACACATGTTTCGACGATTATTTGCAACCAAAATCAAATTACTATATACATAAGAGTATATAATGATATGCGTCTAAGTACGCGGCTCGTCAGTTTCGTGTGCACAGAACAGGAGGCAGCACCATGGCAAGAAAAATGTCGAAAATTCAAGTTTTTAGAAGGATTCTTTTAGGATTCCTTCTTGGAGGCTTCACGCTGCTCGCGATTCTCCACCAGAAGCTTCAGGGGATCCCTTCCGTCGATGCGCTCGATCCGTTCGGTGGGCTGGAGACGCTCTTCAAATGGCTCGCACGCGGCGAGTTCATAAAAAAGATCACCCCGGGCAACATCGTACTGCTCGGCGCCATCGTTGTCCTCGGCATCGTGCTGTCTCGATTCTTCTGCGGCTGGCTGTGCGCCTTCGGGGCACTTCAGGGGGTCTTCGGCTGGATTGGCAAAAAACTGTTCAAGAGGCGCTTCGAGGTTCCGAAGAAGTTGGATCGTGCGCTTCGCTGGACGAAATATCTGATTCTTGTGCTCATTCTTTACGGTACTTGGACAACCGGCGAGCTCCTCATCCAGCCCTACGATCCGCTCGCGGCCTACGCACATCTGCCCTCGGGGCTGGCGGCCGTGTGGTCCGAATTTGCCGTGGGCCTCATCCTCCTCGTCGCATTCATGGTCCTTTCGATGTTCTACGAGCGCGCGTTCTGCAAATACGCCTGCCCGCTGGGGGCCGTCAACGCGATCCTGAGCCGTGTCCCGCTGTTCCGCATCAAGAGGGACAAGCCCTCATGCATAGCCTGCGCGAGGTGCGACAAGGTCTGTCCCATGAATATCGACGTGTCGCACGCGGAGACGGTCAACTCGGCCGAATGCATCGACTGTCTCGAGTGCGTGACCGCCTGCCCCACGAAGAAAGACACGCTTGTCCCTACCATCGGGGGAAAGAACATCAAAGGCTGGACCGTGGTGATTATAGGACTGGGTATCTATGTCGGCGCCGCGCTGATAGGGCAAGTTTCTGGGATGCTCAGATTCACAGCGCCCACACTCAATGAACTGTCCTCGCGAGGGGCGCTCACCATCGCAGATATAAAAGGTTCCACCACCTACGACGAGCTTGCCTCAGCATTCGGCATAGACCTGGACCAGCTCTACAGGCGACTCGGCATCGACAAGGCAAAGGTACCCACTTCGTCCAAAATCAAGGATACAGGTAGCCTCGCTGGCATCGAGGGCTTCGAGACCGATGCGGTGCGGTTTGCCGTGGCGGACATGCTCGGCCTTCCCTACAGCGGAGAATCGACCCCAGCAACGCCAATAGAGCCGGTGCAACCCGCTTCCGCACCGCGTCTGACAATACCCGAAGGCTTCAAACTCGAGGGCACCATGACCATTCAGGACGTGGCGAAGGCACTCAACGCGACGACGCAGCAGGTCATCGACAAGCTTGGGTTGCCGAACGACATCCCCCTCGACAGGCCGCTGCGCGAAATGGGCAGCCAGTACGGCTATACAATGCCGCAGCTTAAGGAGAAAATAGCGCAGTAGGAGATTGATCATGCCCATACCGCAGGTGCCGGCAAAAATTTACGCTGAGGCGCTGTTCAGACCTGGAGATTTTTTGGCCTACCTTGGCCGCATCGGCATCGCCGCGTCGCACAGGCCGGCGCCCGACGCCGTCATCCTGAGCTATCAGAAGAGTCTCTTCGAGCATGTGGTCCAAGAATACCCCTGCGAGCGCGCACAGGGCTACTTCGGCCGATTCGTCCACTATGTCGATCTGCCGGGCAGTGCACGGTCCATCGCAATCGCCGCAGATTTCGGCGTCGGTGCGCCGGCTGCGGCGGTGATGCTCGAAGAGCTCATCGCCTGGGGCGTAGGGGAGTTTATCTCAATGGGGCTGGCGGGCTCGCTGAAAGAAGACCTGCACCCTGGGTCGCTCGTGGTGTGCGACGGGGCTTTCCGCGACGAAGGCACCTCGCATCACTACCTCGAAGGAGATGCACCCGTCCGCCCTGATCCGGCGCTCACAGGCCGGCTCGAAGCTGCGCTTAAGGCCGCGGGTTTGCCCTACGCCAAGGGGTCGACGTGGACCACCGATGCGATCTACCGCGAAACTCCTCTGGAGGTGGAGCACTTTCGAACGCGAGGAGCGCTCGTCGTGGAGATGGAGGCCGCGGCCCTGTTCGCGGTGGCACAGTATCGAGGAGCGCGGCTCGCTTCGTGTTTTTCGGTGTCGGATACGCTGGCGTATCTGGAGTGGCGGCCCGAATTCCACGCAGAGCCGACGATCGAGGGGCTTGAGACGCTGTTCTCGTGCGCGGTGCGCGCCCTCCAAGAGGGTCTCCAGGAAGGGCCGGACCAAGGCCTCTGCAAGCGGTGAAGACCAGCACAAAGGACGCTACCCTTTCTTTTTCAGCGTTTTTTCAGCTCGGGCGCATCATAACCTGATTGTCGATACGACTCTCGGGGGGCCATGTCCCTGCGACCGAGGATAAGGGCATCACGACGCTTTTCTCTCCCAGAATCGTGCCAGGGTTGAGCACCGTATTGCAGCCCACCTCGCATCCGTCGCCGATCAGCGCCCCGAATTTTGACAGCCCCGAGTCGATGTTGTGCTTTGAGCCCAAGGCCCGCACGGGAACATTTTTCCCGTCGAGCCTGAAATTCGAAAGGATGACGCCTGCCCCGATGTGGGCGCGATGGCCCATGATCGAATCGCCCACGTAATTGAAGTGAGGCGCCTGGGCGTGATCGAGCACTATGCAGTGCTTGAATTCGCTCGAGTGTCCGAGGACGGCTCCCTCTCCTACGAGCACTCCTCCGCGGATGTAGCAGCCGCTCCGTATCTCGCAGCCTCTGCCGATCCACGCCGGACCGCGAACATAGGCGCCGTCTTCGACGGTGCACGCTTCATCGATGAATACATCCCCTTCGATGTGGACTCCTGCTGGAACAAAGGAACGGATTTTAGGCCCCGATACGGCCTCAAGCCTCGAGCTTAAATACATATCAAGCAATTTCAGGATATCCCAAGGACGTTCGGCTTTCTCGAAGAGCCCTGAAAATTCGCTGCGGCCGAAATCCCACAGGGCAGGAAACCCCAAGGACAGCCACTTCGGAGCCCATGAGCAGTGACGGTTTTCTTCGGCGCTCATACTCCCTCCCAGAGGGGCGATGGATACACACCCTGCAGCACGAGGTCTGAAATCCGACGCCTCGTCTCTTTAAGGTCGTCCGGGTTGGTGAGGCCAAAGCTTTGAACGCTCGCAGGGAGCATCTTCACCCGCACAATCTTCTGTCTGACCATGGATTCCACGACATCAGGAAGAAAGAATTCCTTGGACTCGAAGCCAGTCTGTTCCGAAAGAAAATCTTTCCACAGTCGATCTGCGTAGTCGAATATCGAGGCATCGAATCCCCAGAGGTTCATCGAAACGATAGCCTCGGGCGACAACTCGACCACACCTTCCTCCTGCGAAGAAAGAATACGACCACCTTCACGCCACACTCTCTTGTGTTCCACAATTGTCTCGAGACACCCCTGCCCATCGATGCTGCACATCGCCCGCGACACCGAACCGCAGGCCGGCACCACATCGTCGAGCCGGTATCCTGGAAAACAGAACTCCCCGGGGTTTGAGGAGAGCCACGCGGCGACTTTCTTAAACCCCGCGGGACCATAGTAGTCATCCGCATTGATCACCGCAAAGGGGCCGCTCGACTCGAGTTGCTCCCTGGCGCAGAGGAGCGCGTGCCCTGTGCCCCAAGGTTTTGTGCGCCTGCTTTTTTCTAACCTGGCGCGCGAGGCTTCATCCAGCAGAGAGTACGGCGTCTGATAAGCGAACGAATACGGCACCGAGGCAGGGAGCCGCGCAAGGATGTTTGCCTTAACATCTTCCTCGATCTCCGGGCGGATCAGAAATACAATGTGATCGAACCCCGAGCGGAGCGCATCGAAGAGCGAATACTCCAAGAGCGTTTCACCGTGCGGTCCTACGCCCACGACCTGTTTTACGCCGCCGAAGCGCGATCCGATGCCGGCGGCGAGCACAAGAAGTCTCATGTTTTCATGATGCCCGCCCGCTGCCGTTCGGTCAAGCCGCGGCGAGTGCTGTCAGCCTTTGCGCAAGGTTGAGAACACTAATTATTTTTCCATGATTCTACCGATAGCAGCTTGACATCCATACCCGACACGTGGTACATACCCGCATGACGTTTGCCGCCGTTTTTGTCAAAAACTCAGACACATCCATCCGTGGCCCTGGCCGGACCTGCGCGATGGCGCGGCGCACCGCTTCATCCATCATCATTATCATTATTTCCACCCTCCTGCTTAGCCTGAGCCTTCCTGGCTCTTCCGTTGTCTGACGGCCGCGCGGACAGAGCCTACCCCCCTAGGCCGTCCCCATGTCGCAGTGCATACCCCCTGCGCCGGATCAATCTCAATACGAAAAAATTGGCGTTGCTGGCCGATTCATTTGAGCGTCAGCGCCAAGGTTGACTTTTTATAGGAGGAAGAATGAGCATTCTCCGTACCATCCGCATTTTCGACACGACGCTCCGCGATGGAGAACAGGCGCCGGGCTGTAGCATGAACCAGGGCGAAAAGCTCGAGGTCGCCAAAGCCCTCGCCGAGCTCGGTGTCGATGTCATCGAGGCCGGTTTCGCGATCGCCAGTCCCGGCGACTTCGCGTCTATTCAGGAGATCGCGCGCACCGTGCGCGGACCGGTCATCGCGAGCCTGTCGCGCGCGGCCGAAGCCGACATCGACGCTTCGTGGAATGCCCTGCGCGGCGCAGAGAGGCCCCGGATCCATGTCTTCATCGCGACATCTCCCATCCACATGACATACAAACTGCGCATGAAGCCGGACGAGGTCATCGAAAAGGCCGTCACCATGGTCAAGTACGCGAAAAAATACTGCCCCGACATCGAATTCTCGGCGGAAGACGCATCGCGCTCCGAGCCTGCATTTCTGTGCAAAATTCTCACCGCAGTCATTGAGGCGGGCGCATCGACGGTGAATATACCTGATACCGTGGGATATGCCATGCCCGGCGAATTCGGCGCGCTGATCAGGACCATTCGAGCAGGCACGCCCAATATCGAGAGAGCGGTGCTGTCGGTCCATTGCCACAACGACCTCGGCTTCGCCGTGGCCAACAGCCTGGCGGCCATCGAGGCCGGCGCCGATCAGGTGGAGTGTACGATAAACGGCATCGGCGAACGCGCCGGCAACGCAGCGCTCGAAGAGATCGTGATGGCCATGCGCACGCGGGCAGACTACTTCCGCTCCAGCTGCGGCGCGGACCTGCACTGTAATGTCGACACCACAAAGATCTATGCGGCTTCGCGCCTCGTCTCGACGGTCACCGGCTCCCGCGTTCAACCCAACAAGGCCATCGTCGGCGAGAACGCCTTCGCCCACGAGTCAGGCATCCACCAGCACGGTGTGCTCACAAACCGCGAGACCTACGAGATCATGACGCCCGAGTCGATCGGCCTGCCGAGAAACAAGATCGTGCTCGGCAAACACTCGGGCCGACACGCCTTCGGCGAGCGACTGAAGGAGCTCGGCTTCCACTTGGACGCGGAGCGCGAAACGCGCCTTTTCGAGGCCTTCAAGGCCCTGGCCGACAAGAAGAAGGTGGTGACCGACCGCGACATCGAGGCGCTGGCGCGGGGTGCGCTCCCTGAACGGCCTGCCGCGTGGAGGCTGAAACGCTTCATCATCAACTCGGGCAGCACGATCGCATCGACGAGCGCGGTGTGCCTCGTGTCCGCCGATGGACGCGAATGCGAGCAGGTGGCGATCGGCGATGGCCCTATCGACGCGTCGTTCAACGCCATCGACAAGATCGTCACCATAAAGCCGGTCCTCGAGACCTTCTCGCTCGATTCCGTGACGGACGGCAAGGACGCCCAGGGCGAGGCCAGAGTCAGAATCCGACAGGGCGACCGCATGTACAACGGCCGCGGAGTCTCCACCGACATCGTCGAAGCGAGCATCCGTGCCTATCTCGACGCGATCAATGCTGCGCTCGACGACACCGCAGTGGAAGACGGCATCAGCAGCGCGAACATCGAGGCAAAGCGGCCAGAAGACGCGGCGAGCCCGCGGAGCGCCGCCAATGTTCTTGCCGAAACAGAAAGGAGCCCCCAATGCCAATGACGATGACACAGAAAATCCTCGCGGACCACGCGGGGCTCGCTTCCGTGGAAGCGGGCCAACTCATCGAGGCGAAGGTCGATCTCGTGCTGGGCAACGATGTCACGGCGCCCGTGGCGATCAAAGAATTCGAAAAGATCGGCGTCGCGGAGGTGTTCGACCGACGGCGGATCGCCCTCGTGCCGGATCACTTCGCGCCGAACAAAGACATCAAGTCGGCCGAACAGTGCAAGATCATGCGCGAGTTCGCCAGGAAGCAGGGCATCGAGCACTACTTCGAGATCGGCCGCATGGGCATCGAGCACGCGCTCTTGCCTGAACAGGGCCTCGTGCTGCCCGGAGAGCTCGTCGTAGGGGCCGACTCGCACACCTGTACCTACGGCGCGGTCGGTGCTTTTTCCACCGGCGTCGGCTCCACCGATATGGCAGCAGCCATGGCGGCGGGAACCGCCTGGTTCAAGGTGCCACAGGCCATTCGTTTTGTCCTCCATGGGACGCTGGAAGGCTGGGCGACAGGCAAAGATCTGATTCTCTCCATCATCGGCGAGATTGGGGTCGATGGAGCCTTGTACCGATCCATGGAGTTCGTCGGCCCCGGCCTCGCGGCGCTGTCGATGGAGGAGCGCTTTACGGTGGCCAACATGGCCATAGAGGCCGGCGCGAAGAACGGCATCTTTGCGGTCGACGAGAGGACGCGCGCGTGGGCCGCCTCGGTCTCGTCGCGGCACTACAGAGAGTACGCCGCCGATTCGGACGCTGAGTACGAGCGGACGATCGTCGTGGACCTGAACCGGATCAAACCCCAGATCGCCTTCCCCCACCTGCCGTCCAATGTACGGCCGGCCGCCGACGCGGAAAAAACGCCCATCGACCAGGTTGTCATCGGTTCCTGCACCAACGGCCGCATCGAAGACCTCCGCGCGGCGGCCTTTGTCCTGAAGGGCCGCTCGGTCGCGGAAGGCGTCCGATGCATCGTCATCCCCGCCACCCAGCAGGTCTACAGGCAGGCCCTCCGCGAAGGGCTCGTCGATACCTTCATCGAGGCGGGCGCCGCAGTCTCCACCCCGACATGCGGGCCCTGTTTGGGCGGCCACATGGGCATTCTCGCCGCAGGCGAGCGCGCGGTGGCCACGACCAACAGAAACTTCGTGGGGCGCATGGGCCACCCCGGCTCCGAGGTGTACCTCGCCAGCCCCGCCACAGCCGCAGCCTGCGCCGTCGCAGGCTGCATCGTCGACCCCGGCGAAATCGTGGCCGCTCCTCCGCGCGGCTACTTCGAAACCCATCTATAATTTAAGGAAAAAACCATGAAACAAGGACGGAGAGCTTGGAAATACCCGGACAACGTGGATACGGACGTCATCGTGCCTGCGCGGTACCTCACGACGAGCGACCCTGCGGAGCTCGCCGCGCACTGCATGGAAGACATAGACCCCGATTTTGCCTCCCATGTGGCACAGGGCGACATCATCGTGGCCGGAGAGAACTTCGGCTGCGGCTCGTCGCGGGAGCACGCACCGATCGCGATCAAGGCATCGGGCGTCTCATGCGTCATCGCGGCGAGCTTTGCGCGCATTTTTTACCGCAACGCCATCAACATCGGGCTACCTATCCTCGAGTGCGCCGACGCAGCGGCCGAGATCAAGGGCGGCGACATGGTCAGCGTGGACTTTGAAACAGGGGAAATCTACAATTTGACCCGTGGCGCCCGGTACCGGGCAGCCCCCTTCCCTCCATTCGTGCGCGACATCGTGGCAGCCGGGGGACTCATCCCATACATCGCCGCAAAGCTGCGCACACCGAAGAGCGCCGCTCCGAGCGCGCCCCTCGCCGAGGATACACCCCAAGGAGGCACACTACAATGAAATACACTATCGCAACCATCCATGGTGATGGCATAGGCCCCGACGTCGTACGCGAGGCGGTGCGCGCGCTCAAGGCCGTCGCCCACTGCTCGGGCTTCGAGCTTGATTTTGTAGAAGCGCCCATGGGCGGGGCCGCATACGATGCCTTTGGCTGCCCCCTGCCAGACTCGAGCCTTGCAACGTGCCGCGGCTCCGACGCGATTCTTCTCGGGGCAGTCGGCGGTCCGCGCTGGGATAAGCTCCCCGGCGATCTGCGCCCCGAAGCGGGGCTCCTGGGACTCCGCGCCGGCATGGGGACCTACGCCAACCTGAGGCCCGCCAGAATATTCCCCGAACTCGCCTCGGCCTGTCCCCTCAAGCCAGAGATCGTGCGCGGCGGACTGGATCTGCTCATCGTCCGAGAGTTGACGGGCGGCATCTACTTCGGCGAGCGCGGCAGGAGTCCCGATGGCGGAACAGCGTGGGACACCGAGCGCTACACGAAGGCCGAAATCGAGCGGCTGCTGGAGGTGGCCTACCGCGCCGCCAGAGCGAGGAGCAAGAAACTCTGCGTCGTCGACAAGGCGAACGTGCTCGAGTCCAGCCGGCTCTGGCGCCAGACGGCCCAGGAGCTCGCCGCCCACTACCCCGACGTCGAGACCAGCTTCATGTACGTCGACAACTGCGCCATGCAGCTCGTGCGCAATCCCCGGCAGTTCGACGTCATCGCGACGAGCAACATGTTCGGCGACATCCTCTCCGACGAGGCCAGCATGATCACGGGGTCCATCGGCATGCTTCCCAGCGCGAGCGTCGGAAGCTCGGGCCCCGGCATCTTCGAACCGATCCACGGCTCTGCCCCCGACCTCGCAGGCAAAGACCAGGCCAACCCCCTGGCCGCTATACTTTCGGCGGCGATGCTCCTGGCCTACGGTCTGAAGCGCAAGGCCGAGGCAGCGGCGATCGAACGGGCAGTTTCCTCGGTTCTGGCTGCCGGGTACCGCTGCGCCGACATCGCCACAGGGGCGGAAGGGGAGATCGTGCTCGGCACGCGCGCCATGGGCGAGACGGTTGCGCGGGCCATCGAGGAGGCTGCGCAAGGAACGCCGCGATCGGCGGCAGATGCAGGGAGGTAAGGACCACATGAAAAGCGATAGAGTAAAATTGGGACCCGAGCGCGCGCCGCACAGGTCATTGCTCAAGGCGGCCGGCTACACCGACTGGGAGATCGACCGACCATGGGTCGGCGTCGCCAATGCCTTCAACCAAATCATTCCCGGCCACGTCCACCTCAGGCGGATCACCGACGCGGTGAAGGCAGGAGTGTATGCGGCTGGCGGACTGCCCATCGAGTTCCCCACCATCGGCGTCTGCGACGGCATCGCGATGAACCACGAGGGCATGAAATTTTCCCTGCCGTCGCGCGAGCTCATCATGGATTCCATCGAGGTGATGGCCCGTGCCCACGCCTTCGACGCCCTCGTGCTCGTGACGAACTGCGACAAGATCATCCCCGGCATGGCCATGGCGGCCGCAAGACTGAACATTCCCGCCCTGGTGGTGTCCGGGGGGCCCATGCTCACCGGAACGCTGCATGGAAAAGAAATCGACCTCAACACCGTCTTCGAGACCGTGGGCAAGCACATCGCAGGAAAGGCGAGCGACGCCGACCTTCTCGAAGTCGAGAACGCCGCCTGCCCGGGCTGTGGCTCCTGCGCGGGCATGTTCACCGCGAACACCATGAACTGCATGATGGAAGCGCTCGGCCTGGGGCTTCCCGGCAACGGCACGATTCCCGCCGTCTACGCGGAGCGCGACCGCCTCGCAAAGGACGCCGGCCGCGCCATTATGGCCCTCATCGAAAAAAACATCCGCCCACGCGACATTCTCACGCGTGAAGCCTTCGAAAACGCGGTTGCGGTGGATCTTGCCCTGGGCGGCTCGACCAACACCGCCCTTCATCTGCCTGCCATCGCATGGGCTGCGGGCGTAGATTTCGACGTCGAACTCTTCAACAGGCTCGGAGAAAAGGTTCCGCATATCTGCAGCATGTCGCCCAGCGGCGCACACCACATCCAGGACCTCCACCGCGCCGGCGGCGTACAGGCGGTCATGAAGCGGCTCGCGGAGAGGGGCCTCATCCATGAAGATTGCCTCACGGTGACCGGCGCGAGTCAGGGGCACAACATCGCGAAAGCGCACGTCAAAGATGAAGAGGTCATCCGTCCACTCGATAGACCCTACCATGCCACTGGCGGCCTCGCCATTCTCCGAGGCTCCCTTGCGCCGGACGGCTGCGTCGTCAAACAGGCGGCCGTCTTGCCAGAAATGCTCGTGCACACGGGCCCCGCGCGCGTCTTCGACAGCGAAGAAGAGGCCTTTGCGGCGATTCAGACAAAAAAAATCCTGGACGGCGATGTCGTCGTGATTCGCTACGAGGGCCCCAAGGGTGGCCCCGGCATGCGCGAGATGCTCAGCCCGACGTCGGCGCTGGCCGGCATGGGCATGGACAAGACGGTGGCGCTCATCACCGACGGTAGGTTCTCGGGGGCTTCGCGGGGCGCATCGATCGGTCACGTCTCGCCTGAAGCGGCGGCGGGCGGGCCTATCGCCCTCGTGCAGGAAGGCGATTTGATCCACATCGACATCCCTGGCAAAAAAATCGATCTTTTGGTGGACGAGGCCGAGCTCGCCCGCCGCCGCGCCGCGTGGATGCCGTACGTGCAGGCTGTCGACAGCCCCTTCCTCGACCGTTACCGGCGCGTCGTCACATCGGGCATGAAGGGCGCAGTGCTGGAATAGTGCCGGAATAACAGCCGAGGGCCATATTCGGCCAGGGCCGCTGCCCCGGCCAAATATGGTAACAATCGAACACATCTTTATTTGTCACATCTCGCTATTGAAATATCTGGGAAATGGTTGTAGGATTACTGCGGCCTCATCTTAGGCCGCTCTCAACAATTCTATTTCCCAGAGGAATGCCACAATGAAAAATACCAAGAAAATGGTGATGATCGACGGAAACGCCGCCGCGGCCCACGTCGCACACGCGTGTTCCGATGTCATTGCGATCTATCCCATTACGCCCTCCTCGCCCATGGGAGAACTCGCCGACGAATTCTCTTCGATGGGAAGAAAAAATATTTGGGGTACCGTACCTCAGGTAGTGGAAATGCAGTCGGAGGCCGGCGCAGCGGGCGCAGTGCACGGCGCGCTCACGACTGGCGCGCTCTCCACGACCTTCACCGCATCGCAAGGTCTCTTACTCATGATCCCGAACATGTATAAGATCGCAGGCGAGGCGACACCCACCGTATTCCACATTGCGGCTCGCGCCGTTGCGACGCACGCGCTTTCGATTTTCGGCGATCATCAGGACGTCATGGCGACACGACAGACCGGCTGGGCGCTCCTCGCCTCGAACAATGTCCAGGAAGTCATGGACCTCGCGCTCATCGCCCACGCCGCCACCCTCAAGGCGCGCGTTCCCTTCCTCCACTTCTTCGACGGGTTCCGCACGTCGCACGAAGTCTCCAAGATCGAGGAGCTCTCTTACGACGTCATGCGGGCAATGATCCCCGAGGATAAGGTCAGGGAGCACCGCGCGCGTGGCCTCAACCCCGAGCACCCCGAAATCCGCGGCACCAGCCAGAACCCCGACGTATACTTCCAGGGCCGCGAGGCCACCAACAAGCTCTACGAGGCGACCCCCGGCATCGTGGAAGAGACGATGAAGCAGTTTGCCGAGCTCACGGGCCGCAGCTACAAGCTCTTCGATTACGTAGGGGCACCCGACGCCGAACGCATCGTCATCCTCATGGGATCCGCCGCCGACACGGCGGAGGAAACCGCGGAATACCTCGCCAAGCAGGGAGAGAAAGTCGGGGTCATCAAAGTTCACCTCTTCCGCCCCTTCTCCGTCCAGCACTTCATGAGCGCAATCCCCGCCACGGTCAAGTCGATCGCCGTCCTCGACAGGACCAAAGAGCCCGGCGCCATCGGCGAGCCGCTCTACGAAGACGTGCGCACGGCCATCGGAGAGGCAATGGGCAACGGAACCGCGCCCTTCAAGGGCTGGCCGACAGTGGTCGGCGGCCGCTACGGCCTCGGCTCCTACGAGTTCACCCCGGCCATGATCAAGGCGGTCTTCGACAACCTCAAGTCCGCACAGCCGAAGAACCACTTCACCGTGGGCATCACCGACGACGTCAGCTTCACGAGCCTGCCCTTCGACGAACATTTCCACCTGCCGGGCGATGGTATCGTGCAGTGCCTCTTCTATGGCCTCGGCTCCGACGGTACGGTCGGCGCCAACAAGAACTCGATCAAGATCATCGGCGACGAGACCGACAACTCCGCGCAGGGCTACTTCGTCTACGATTCCAAGAAGGCCGGCACCTACACCATCAGCCACCTGCGCTTCGGCCCCAAGCTCATCAAAAAGCCCTACCTCATCGGCAAGGCCGACTTCCTCGCCTGCCACAAATTCAGCTTCATCGAAAAGATCGACATGCTCTCCAACCTCAAGGACGGCGGCACCTTCCTCCTCAACAGCCCCTTCTCCGCCGAAGAAGTCTGGGACAACCTGCCGGTCGAGGTGCAGCAACAGATCATCGACAAGAAAATCCGTTTCTACGTCATCGACGCGATGAGCATCGCCGAGAAGGCGGGGATGGGAACGCGCATCAACACCATCATGCAGACCGCCTTCTTCAAGATTTCGGGCGTCCTCTCCGAGGAAGAGGCTGTAGAGCTCATCAAGAAATACACCAAGAAGACCTATATGCGCAAAGGCGCCGACATCGTCCAGAAGAACATCGACGCCATCGAGATGGCCCTGAACGCCACCCACGAGGTCAAGATCGGCAAGGCCACGAGCGAGAAGCACATGCTTCCGCCCGTGCCCGAGACTGCGCCCGCCTTCGTGCGCGAAACACTGGGCGAGCTCATCGCCCAGCGCGGAGAAAAGCTCCCCGTGTCAAAGCTCCCCCTCGACGGGACCTTCCCCACCGCCACCACGCAGTATGAAAAGCGCAACATCGCCGAAAAGATCCCGGTGTGGGAGCCTTCGCTCTGCATCCAGTGCGGCAACTGCACCATGGTCTGTCCGCACGCGGTCATCCGCATGAAAGCGTACGACCCGGCCCTGCTCGCCAAGGCGCCGACGACCTTCAAGAGCGCCGACGGCAAGGGCAAGGAGCTCGCCGGCCTCAAGGTGACGGTGCAGGTTGCTCCCGAAGACTGCACGGGCTGCGGCGCATGCATCAACATCTGCCCTGCGGTGGACAAGGCCAACCCCGGCAGGAAGGCCATCAACTTCGGGCCGCAGATCGAACTCCGCGAGACAGAAAAGGAGAACTGGGACTTCTTCCTCGCACTTCCCGAGACCGACACCAAGCTCCTCAACCTCTCCATTCCGAAGGGCATCGCGATGAAGCGTCCGCTCTTCGAGTTCTCCGGCGCATGCGCAGGCTGCGGCGAGACTCCCTACGTCAAGCTCGTCAGCCAGCTCTTCGGCGACCGCGCCGTGATGGCGAACGCGACCGGCTGCTCCTCGATCTACGGCGGCAATTTGCCGACTACGCCCTATGCCAAGCGCGCCGACGGCCGCGGCCCGGCATGGTCCAACAGCCTCTTCGAAGATGCCGCAGAGTTCGGCTATGGAATGCGCCTCAGCGCAGACAAGCAGCATGAGTATGCCCGCGAGCTTCTCAGCGCGGCCAAGGACAAGGGGCTTCCCTCGGACCTCGTCGAACGCCTTCTGTCCAACGCGCAGGAGAACGATGAGCAGATCGAAGCGCAGCGCGCCGATGTGGCCGCACTCCGCAGCGCCCTTGCCGGCAACAGGGAAGAGTGGGCAAAAGAACTCGACAATGTCGCCGACGCCCTGATCCGCCGCTCCGTGTGGATACTCGGTGGTGACGGCTGGGCCTACGACATCGGGTTCGGCGGCCTCGACCACGTCATTGCGTCCGGCAAGAACGTGAACCTCCTCGTGCTCGACACCGAAGTCTACTCGAACACCGGCGGTCAGGCATCCAAGGCCACGCCGATCGGCGCGATCGCCCGGTTCGCCACTTCCGGAAAAGACATCTTCAAGAAAGACCTCGGCATGATCGCGATGAGCTACGGCTACGTCTATGTCGCCCAGGTTGCGCTGGGCGCCAACATGGGCCAGGCGATCAAAGCCTTCCGCGAAGCCGAGAGCTACAACGGCCCGTCCATCATCATCGCCTACTCGCACTGCATCAACCACGGCATCGACATGATGAAGGGCATGAATCAGCAGAAAATGGCGGTCCAGAGCGGCGTATGGCCTCTGTACCGATACGATCCACGCCTCAAGGCAGAGGGCAAGAACCCCTTCCAGCTCGATTCGAAAGAGCCCGACTTCTCTCTGCTCGAGCAGTACATGTACGCGGAAGTGCGCTTCAAGAGCCTCGTGCAGGCCAACCCCGAGCGCGCGAAGGCGCTCCTCGAGAAACAGCGCAGCCTGCTCGAACGCCGGTATAAAGAGTACCGGTATTTGGCGGACAGGCCGTTCTGAACGCTTCTCATCCTCGAGTGATGCGAGAGGCCGCCCCGGGCGGGGCGGCCTCTCTTTTTCCTCACGCACGTGCAGGCATTCTCGACATCGAGCCTCTGTATCACCGCCGCATTGACCTTCTCCATGCTTTTCTTTTAAAGTGATGCCACTTCATGGATGGAATAAAATCGTACAAGTGGACTATTGCGAGCTCAGTTTCAGTGCTCGTGCTCCTGCTTCTGCCCTCACAGGTCTTTCCAAAAACGTCGCGCGGCCTCATCGAGATCGACAAGATAGTGCATGCGCTGCTCTTCGGGTCGGTGACCGCCGTCTTCTGCGCCGAACACCGGGCGTGGAAAAAGAAGAGCCCTCCTTTCTTCCTCAGCCTGGCAGTAATCGGCGCATTCGCCTTTCTCACCGAAATGAGCCAGCGTCTCACGAAGACGCGACATTTCGACATGAAGGACCTCGCTGCGGATGTCGTTGGGATAGCCGCGGCGCTGCTGCTCATGAGACTTGTGGCCAGAACAAGGGCCTCCCGGCACAAAGACGTACAATAAAAGAGGGGCCGTCTAGGAAGTTTTCCCCTAGATGGCCCCCTCTACATTTTGAAATTTTTTTGTTTTGACGACATGAAAGAAGCCTGTAAAAAGTTCGTCCGCTCTTTGAGCTCTGATTGCTTGATTTATAATACCATCATATTCGCGCGAGCGGTTATAGACACTTGTCTAAAAACCGATTTTTTGTGGAGAGAAGCATGAAGAATTCCGAACATCAGGCTTTCGCCCCCACAAAGAGCGAGCGTCGGCCATCCGTCACTCAGCAGGGCATCGACCAAGCCGCGCTGCCTCTTCTGCAAAAATCCAGTTTCTTCTTTTTTCTGATCGTAAGTTCCTGTATCGTTCTGAAGATCGTCCTGATCACGATTTCGCCGCCTCGTCCTCTACCACAGCCCTACTACTCGCCCGAGGTTGTGGTACTGGAAGGGGTCTTTACGGTAGGGCTTCTCATCGCATCAGTGTGCCCACGATACTCGTGGGTTGGCCCTATCCTGCTTCTCGCCTTTATGCCCTTCCACATCCCCAGTCACATCTCGTCGATGTACAGCATGTGCGCCTTCCTTGTCGCGCTCGCGGAACTCTACCGCATAGGCTTTTTCAAACGGGCGGGCATGTTCAAAATTTCAGTTCTGTTCGCATACTATATGCTGATCATCTTGCTTGTAGGCGTAGCGCTCTCGCTCTGTATCATAAAGATCGTCATGCCGGTGATCTTCATTCTCTTGTCGTTCTTCTATCTGCTGCCGATATTCCAGGGCAAATGGCAGATCAACATCATCCGGCCACGCCAGAAAATCAGGTATAGCGACCTCAACCTGACGAAAAGGGAGACCGACTTTCTGAAAGACTGTCTAGAAGGCGCCAATTTCAAGGAAATCGCATTACGCCACGGCGTGAGCGCATCCACCGTCCGCAACACCTTCACCCATATTTACCGTAAACTCGAGGTCAGCGACAGAACGGACCTTTTGTCAAAGTTTGCAGATTTTGATATTATTGACTAAATTGTGCTCTTGCATTGCAAACTCTGAGGAAACCATGGACTTCGATTCAAATTCGTTGCAGACGATTGCCGGACAATCCCACGAGCAGATTCTCCCCGACGCGGAGAGGACCGCCGAGGCATTCAAACTGTTCTATGCCGTGGTCGCGCGCCTCCGAGCACGCGACGGCTGCCCCTGGGACCTCGAACAGACTCCTTCGAGCATCCGAGGGAATATCATCGAAGAGGCATACGAGCTCGCAGAGGCCATCACCGAAAACGACAGCCCCCACATGAAAGAAGAGACGGGGGACCTCTACCTCCTTGCGACGATGGTCGCATACATGAGCCAGCAGGAAGGCCGCTACACCGTAGCCGACGCCCTCTACGAGGGCGCGCGCAAGCTGATCCGCCGCCATCCGCACGTGTTCGGCGAGGCGGAAGTAGAAAGCCCCGATCAGGTCGTGCAGCAGTGGAATGAGATAAAAGAGCGCGTCGAGGGGCGCCGCAAGAAAGACTCGCTCCTCGACGAAGTGCACCGCCATCTGCCGCCGCTCGAGAAAGCCTACAAACTCCAAAAGAAGGCCGCAAAAGTCGGATTTGACTGGAAAACCAGCCGGGACATCTGGCATAAGCTCGAAGAGGAGTTGACGGAGCTGGAGCATGCGCGCACCGCTTCCGAGGAGACGCCCGACGCCAGAGATGCACTCGAGGAGGAATTCGGGGACCTCCTTTTCACCGTGGTCAACGCCGCACGCCTCTACGGCGTCGACCCTTCGATCGCGCTCCACCGCGCCAACGAAAAATTCTCTCGGCGATTCCGCCACGTCGAAACGCGCATGAAAGAGAACCACCTCGCCATGTGTCCGGAACATATGGAGCAGATGGACGCATTCTGGAATGAGGCGAAGCGGAAGGAGCGTCCATGAGAGACCTCACAAAAGGCGACGAAGCCACTACGCTGATCAGCTTTGCACTGCCTTTGCTATTGGGGAATGTGTTCCAACAGTTCTACAACATGGTCGACAGCTTCGTGGTCGGCCGCTTCGTCGGTACACACGCGCTGGCGGCCGTCGGCGTCTCCTTTCCGGTGATCTTCCTCCTTCTTGCGCTCATCATGGGAATCACCATGGGATCCTCGGTCCTTATAAGCCAATTCTTCGGCGCAAAGGACGACAAGCGCCTCGCCGCCACGATCAGCACCAGCTACATCTTCCTCTTTGCGGCGGGCGTCATCATGTCGATACTCGGCGTTTTGGCGGTGCCGCTGATCCTAAACCTTCTGGCCGTGCCGCAGGACATCTATGCGGAAGCCAAATCCTACATGGGCATCATTCTCGGCGGGATGGTGATCACCTTCGGCTACAACGGCGTCTCGGCCATGCTGCGCGGCGTAGGCGATTCAAAGACCCCCTTATACCTCCTCATCGCAGCCTCGCTCATGAACGTCGTCCTCGATCTCATCTTCGTCATCGTGTTCCACTGGGGCGTTGCGGGCGCAGCCTGGGCCACGCTGATCTCTCAAGCCTTCTCTTTCGTCATGGCGATGGCTATCTTCAATCGCACCGAATCCCAAATGAAGATCGAGCTGAACAAGCTCTCGTGGAACAAAGAGATTTTCGGCAGCATGCTCAAGATCGGCCTTCCCACGGGCCTTCAGCAGACCCTCGTGTCGCTCGGCATGATGATGCTCTCCCGTCTCGTCAATGAATTCGGGGCAGCGACGATGGCGGCCTATGCCGCGGCCTCGCGCATCGACTCATTCGCCTCGATGCCCGCGATGAACTTGAGCCAGGCCCTCATGACCTTTACCGGACAGAACATGGGGGCAGGCAAAACTGAACGCGTGCAGAAAGGCTACCGCGCCGCCATCGTCATGAACCTCGTCATCTCGCTCAGCATCACGCTGCTCGTCACCCTTGCCGGCAAATGGCTCATCGGCATCTTCACGACCGATGAAGCGGTCATGCACATCGGAGCGCGGTACCTTCTGATCGTGGGATTGTTTTATCTCATATTCGGCGTCATGTTCATCAACAACGGCGTCATGCGCGGCGCAGGCGATGTATTCATTCCGATGATCAGTTCGCTGCTGGCCCTGTGGCTTGTCCGAATTCCGTGCGCACTGCTGTTCATCAGAGTGTTCGGCATGGGAAGCGACGGGATATGGTGGTCCATCCCTTCAGGGTGGCTTATCGGGTGTGCCTTTACAACGTGGTACTACAGGACCGGCAAATGGAAAACGAAGGTTCTGGTGCGCCGTCCTGCGTTGGTTGAAGAGGTCGAGTAGCGCGGTGGGCTTCAATAGGATATACTTCTAGAATATGGCTGTTCCTCTTTCGGCGCAGAGGCTCGCGCGGGCGCGTCAGGTATTCGACATCTTCAACCTCTTCAACTCCTTTTCCTTTGTCTTTGTGTCTGGCTCCATCATCACGCTCTTTGCGCTCAGGATGGGCGCATCCAACAGCGTCATCGGATTGTTGAACGCCCTCGTCTACATCACCTTCTTCATGCTACCCCTCGGCAAGCGCATGGTGCGCCGCACCTCGATCATAAAAGTATTCGGCTGGGGATGGGTCATTCGCTACATAACCCTCGTGCCCATTCTCTTTGCCCCTCTGTTTGCCTCGCAGGGGCAGACGGGGCTGGCGATTCTCGTGCTCATCCTCGGAACGGCGGGCTTCCATGTCTCCCGCGGCGTCGCGATGATCGGCAACAACCCCGTGCTCGGCCTGCTCTCCTCCGGAGGCGGGGACAAACCCCGCAGCGACCAGGGCAGGTATCTCGTCAATGTCTCTGTGGTGAACTCGGTCGCCGCCATTCTGGCGAACATCGTGCTCGCCTTTCTGCTCGGCGAACAGGCGCCGCTGTGGACGTACGCCATCGCGATCGGAATAGGCATCGTCACCGGCCTTGTAGGCTGCATTTTTCTTTTCAAGGTACCCGAACCCGAGGCGTTCTCCAGCAACGACGCTCCCTCGCTGTGGAACGTGACGAAGCAGGCGCTGCTCAAACCCGACTTCCGCGCCTTCATATTCACCTTCATGCTCTTGTCTTTTCTCTCGGGCATGGGGCGGTCCTTCCTTCCCGTCTACGCAAAAGAAGTGTTCAACCAGGGCGACGACGCCATCATGGTGTACTCGATCGTCGCAGGACTCGGTTCCATTGCGATGGGCCTCATCACCAGGCTCGTGGTGGACCGCCTTGGCTCCAAGCCGCTGTTCATCATCTACAGCGCGATCGGTCTCATCTCGTTTTTGCCCATCGCCGTCATTCCGAGTTCGGGCGCCATGATGACCGCACCTGCCATGATAGGCCTCTTCCTCTCCGTCGTCCATTTTCTGTCTTCGTTCGGGTTCGCCGGCGAGGAAAACGCCGCACAAGTCTACTATTTCGGCCTTGTACCGAAAGAAAAGATGCTCGATCTTGCGGTGATCTACAACCTGGCGTACGGGATCGGGGGGTCCCTCGGCTCATTCTTAGGCGGCGGCATCCTCGAAGTATTCGGCAACCTCGGCATTTCGACTCAAGGGGCCTTCAGGCTCTACTACGCGGCGATAAGCGTCATCCTTGTGGCGGTGATCTACAGCATGCGCAATCTTCCGCACATGGGCGCAAAATCCGTCACTCAGTCGCTGTCTATTTTGTTCTCTCCGCGCGAGCTGAGGGCCTTCGATCTCTTGACGAGACTCGACCAGAGCGCAAGCGCCCACGAAGAAGTGCGCCTGCTTCAGGAACTGGGCAAGTCCGAATCTACCCTCACGCAGAAAGAGCTGGTCGAATACCTCCACTCGCCGCGGTTTGAGGTGCGCTCGGAAGCGCTGCTCGCGCTCGAATCCATTCCGGAGCTCGACGGCGAGACTATTGGCGCATTGATTCATGAAGTGAAGACCAATGTCTATTCGACAGCCTACGTGGCGGCGCGCATTCTCGGAAAGCAACACTCGCAACTTGCCGTCCCAGCGCTGATCGATTCGCTCAACGAGCCCGACTACATGCTCCAGAGCACCGCGATGGTCGCCCTTGCGCGCATCGGAGCCCGCGAGGCTATTCCCAAAATAGAAGAAGTCATCCGCTCCACCGAAAATCCAAGAGTCCGCATCTCAGGCTCGTACGCGCTCGAACTCTTTGGGTCCATAGAGTCGATTCCCACACTCATCTCGTGCCTGAAGGCCGAAGATAGGCCAGCCAACGTCTCCGACGAGCTCGTGCTCACTATATCGGGCATTCTGGGCATCGACAAAGAGTTTTACCTTCTGTATTCGGAGTTCATCGACGACAATCGCTCGGGTATCGCCCAGCTGATTGCACACGCGCACGACCTTCCGCTCGGCAAGGAGCGCATCGAGGCGTGGACCGCGGCGGTCCATGCACTGTTTGCCGCAGTTCCCGATACGACACCCCTCGCGCGGCTCCTCTTAAGTAGCTCCAGAATCACGAGCTCGCTCCTCATCCTGAGCGATGCGCTGCTGGACCCGAAACTCGATTATCCAGGATTCAACTATCTCTGCGCATACGTCGCGCTCCACATCGAAAATCTGAAGGACTATTGAAGCGCGACGCGGCGCTTTTCCGGATCGGGGTTCTGCCGGTACAGAACGGCATTGTTGCCGATGACGCGGACAAGCTCCGCGCGAGTCCGGGCGGCAAGCTCTTCCGAGAGCCGGCGCTTCTCGTCCTTAAAATCGAGGAATTTGATCTTTATGAGTTCGTGGTGCGCGAGGAGCGCTTCAGTCTGAGCGATAAAGGTCTCGGTGAGCCCATTCTTTCCCAGCGCCTGCACGACGCAATCCTGCGAGGCGAGCGCCGTCAACATGCTTCTCTGCTTCGACGTGAGCATCCTGCGTCTCCTCTCAGAAGGGCAGCGACATGAGGAGCGAGGTGAGGAGTCGGACGAGCCACCCTCCGAGCCCCCTCGCCACGAGCACCACGACGAACCCCGTGATGAGTCCCTGCAGATAATTCACCGCGCGCCCGCGGTATATCAGCCTGTTCACCCTGAACAATAGGGGGTTGATGATGCCGTCCAGAATCTGCCAGAGCGGATGGAGGGTTGCGAGCCGTCCAATAAACCCAATGGTCCGGATGAACACGATGACCAGAAAAAATCCGAGCAAAAACGAAACCGCCGACCAGCCCGCATCCAGAAGAAGGCTCAGAATGAAGCCCAACGTAATGCGCACCGCGTACGAAAGCGTTACGAAGAGGTTGTTGATCACCGACAGTACGGCGAGCGCGACGATCGGGCTGAAGTCGACGTTCGGCGTGCGGAAGAGCGCGATCGACCGAAACAGCTCGAGGTAAGGATCGGTGAGCCTTGCGATGAGCCTGCCCCACTTCGTATTGATAAGCGAAGGCACCCACGAGAAGAATATGCGCACGATGCACAAGAGCATATAGATCGAGACCACTGCGCTCACGATTCGGGCCAGCGCCGTAAGTATCATGCATTACCCTCCGCACTCTTGTTCTTTATTTCGCAATCGATAGTTACTATACTGAAATCGATGCACATAGGCAATGTTCTGGTCGGCACATGCGGATTTTCTTATGAAGCATGGAAGGGAAGGTTCTACCCCTCCGACCTTCCGTCCCACGAGATGCTCCGCTATTATTCGCTCGTCTTTTCGTTCGTGGAACTCGACAATACTTGGTACCGCATGCCGAATCCAGGCCAGCTCGAGCGCATGGCCCTCCTCACGCCGAGCGACTTCAGAATCTCGCTCAAGGTCCACCGCAGCCTCACCCACGAGATCGACGAACATTGGCAGACACACGCGGCCGAATTCCGCACCGCAGTCTCCGCGCTCGCATCCAGCGGGCGCCTCGGCTGCGTCCTCGTGCAGCTGCCCTACCGCTTTTCATACACACTCGAAAACCGCAAATACCTCGCAAACCTTCTGTCGACGCTTTCGGAGTTTCCGCTCGTCATCGAATTCAGAAACGCCACGTGGTATCAAGAGAGGGTGTTCAACACTCTCAGGGAGCGAAGGATCGGACTTGTGGTCGTCGACAGGCCTGACCTTCCTGGCCTGCCGCCCGAATCCACGATCATCACATCGGACATCTGCTATTACCGCCTGCACGGGCGCAATGCGGACCTGTGGTGGACAGGAGACGCGACGAGCCGCTACGAGTATTGTTACTCCGAACAGGAACTCAGGGACCGAGCAAGGCTCGTGCGCGCCATGTCCAGACAAGCGAAGACCATCTTCGTCGCCTTCAACAACCATGCGTCGGGGTATGCCCCCAAAAATGCGGCCCTCCTGCAGTCGATCTTGTCCGAGCAGCAACGCTGACAAGCCCTGGCATGTTGCCTTTTTTACGCGTCCTTGCCCGCAGCTTTGCCTGCAAAAACATCGAGGTCCTTCGAAAGTTGCTCCCAGTCTTCGAGGCGCGGAGCCTCGACCGTAAGACAGCCGTCGATCGTGGGCACAAAGACGACAAGCTTTTTGATCGCGCCTTTGTTCACGTCGAGGAGCATGCGCAGGGCTTCGCGCTGGCGTAAGTCCACAATATCGCGACTTATGACTTCAAGCATGCCGTCGGAGTACTGCGTAACGGAGAGCCAGCCGCTTTTCTGCACAAAGTCCACGGTGTGGAGGGCGCCGCCAGCGATCGCGGGGTGGGCGGCGAGCCAGCTCTCATGAAATGAGGGAACGGCGATCGTGCGCCCGTCGGGGACGACCCACCACGCGCCCGTCGAAATCTCAAAGGGTTTCCTCATGAATTCACCACCAGTCCTCCTAGGAATCCTACCGTCCGTCCATCTCGGGGTGGCCGCCGCCGAACTGCGGCGCGCGCAAGGACGTCCCGCCGCGCAGCAAAAAGGCCCTGAACGCCGCAAAGTGAGGAGGTTCAGCCGCCAACAGCGAGGCGCCACCTGGCAGGGACGGCTGTGGCGGCAGCACAAGTTCGCGCGCCCAGAGCATGAGCCGCCTGACCCCTATGCGCCTGAGGGCCCTGTTGAGCCCAAAGTCGCCGTGGCGGTCGTCGGCCACGATCGGAAGTCCGATGCCTGCCAGGTGGCGCCGGATCTGGTGCATGCGGCCTGTCGCGAGTTCGAGCTCCAAGAGGGAAACGGTGAACACCTTCGACGCCCCTTGCAGCCGCTCGTGCCGAGGGCCTGTCTCGTCAGGCAGCCAGCGTCGGCCAGCGGTCTGCATGCCTGACAGGTCTGCTCCTCGCTCTTCCTGAGGGATTCTCCACACTTCTTTGAGGCGCCAGAGGGTGCGTGCCTTTTGCTCTCCCTTCGCGCCATCGAGCACGGCGTCGATGACGCCTTTTCCCTTGTCGGGCAAACCGAAGACCCATGCCTCGTAGCGCTTTGTCACTTCCCGCCCCGCGATGAGCCTCGACCAGCGGCTGGCCGCCTGGCTGTTCTTTGCGAGCATCATGCAGCCGGCAGTCTCTTTGTCCAGCCTGTGCACGGGGAAAGGCCTGTACCCCAACTGACGCTCCAGCACCGCGACCACGTCGTCGCGCACAGCTTCGCCAGGCTGCGCCGCAAGGCCGGCCGGTTTATCGACGACGAGAATCTCGTCATTCTCGAACAAGAGAGGAATCATCGGTATTCCATCATAGCAGAATTTCACATTCGCACAAAAGCTGGGGAACAGTGTGCCGGCACGCCAAGAAGCCTCCTGCATACCTTTTTCAGCGCGCACCCCCAGAAACTGCGGCGCAGCCCGTCCCAGCTGGCCCACCCAGCCATTTCGCATTTAATACTATAAAACATCATATATAAGAAAATTCCGCATTTAATACTATTGCACAAATTATATTAGTAAATTAGAATATACTATAGAAACGGAGATCACCATGGCCCATAAGAAATGGCTCGTCGTCGGCACGATTCTCTTTGCGCTCGTTCTTCCCGTCGTGGCTCAAGGTACCTCGGCGGATACTACCGCCCAGATCACGCTCTTCATTTTCCAGCTCGCCGTCATCATATTCGCGGCGAGGCTGGGAGGCATGGCGGCAGAGGCCATTTCTCAGCCTTCCGTGCTTGGAGAACTGCTCGCGGGCATCATCATCGGCCCCTATGCACTCGGCGCCATTCCGCTTCCAGGCTTTCCTTCCGGGCTGTTCCCCATACAGGGGGGCGAGCCGATTTCCATAATGCTGCAGGCCTTCGCCAACGTCGCGGCGATTATACTTCTCTTCTCCAGCGGGCTCCAGACCGACCTCGACATGCTCATGAAATATTCTCTGGCAGGGAGCATCGTGGGCCTTGGCGGCGTCATATTCTCATTCGGATTCGGCCTTGTGCTCGGCGCATTTTTTACCCACCAGGCGCTCTTTGCGCCCATAAACCTCTTTATCGGCATCATGAGCACCGCAACCTCGGTGGGCATCACGGCACGCATTCTCTCGGATCGCAAGAAAATGGATTCGCCCGAGGGCGTGACCATTCTCGCCGCCGCGGTCTTCGATGACGTGCTCGGCATTATTCTCCTCGCCATCGTGCTCGGCATCGTCGCGGTCCTCGAAGGAAGTAAGGCAGGAGGGCTTTCTGCAGGCGCAATCGTCGGCATCGGCATCAAGGCTTTTGGCCTCTGGCTCTGTTTTACCGCACTTGGACTCATCTTTTCCAGAAAAATTTCAAGCTTTTTGAAAAGAATCGGTGGAGAAGGGCACTTCAATGTCCTCGCGTTGGGACTTGCATTGTTTATCGCCGGGATCTTCGAGATGCAGGGACTCTCGATGATCATCGGCGCCTACATCGTAGGCCTCAGCCTTTCCAAGACGGAGATCTCATTTATTATCCAGGACAAGACAAAAGTCCTCTTCGAGCTTTTCGTGCCGCTCTTCTTCGTCGTCATGGGCATGCAGGTACAAATCTCGAAAATCTTAGAGCCTTCGGTTCTGCTCTTCGGGCTTGCGTTTACCCTCGTCGCCATGCTCGCCAAAGTAGTGGGCTGCGGGCTACCTACCCTCTTCCTCGGTTTCAACAAAATCGGAGCGCTGAGAATCGGCATCGGCATGATCCCCAGAGGCGAAGTCGCCCTCATCATTGCCGGCATCGGCCTCTCCTCGAAAATCGTATCCCAGGAACAGTTCGGTGCGTCCATACTCATGACGATTTTGACCACTATCGCTGCGCCTGTCCTCCTCAACCTCGTGCTGGATAGGGGCGGCCGCGGGACCATAAAAGAAGCAAAAGCTACAACCTCAGAAGAATTTGTCGTCGAACTGCCCAACAGCGAGCTTGCGGAACTGTTGTCCTCATACCTGCTCGCAGACCTCCAGCGTGAAGGGTTCTACGTCCAGCTCATGAGCATCAGCGACGACATCTCCCATATCCGTAAAGGCGACGTCTCCATATCGATGAAAATCGAAGAAAAAAAGCTCATTCTGGAAGCTGCTCCCGAAGACCTGCCCCTCGTCCGCCTGATGGTGTACGAAACCATGGTCAAGCTCGACGCCAATCTCGACAAACTCAAGGAAACCTACGATCCCGCCGCAATGCGCAGAGAGTTCAAAGGGATCACCATGACCGCCGTCCGCAAGGACACGACCTTCCGCAAGATTCTCGACCCCCGGTGCATCGAGATCGACATGAAGGCGTCCACGAAGGAAGAGGCCATTGCCGAGCTCGTCGACCTGCTGGACAGCGTCCATCTCCTGAAGGACAAAGAGAAGGTGCTCGCCGACGTGCTCGAGCGCGAGAAGAGCATGTCCACAGGCATGCAGAACGGCATCGCCCTCCCCCACGCGCGCACCTCTGGCGTCGATAAACCCGTCATGGCCATCGGCATTCACAGAAAAGGCATCGATTTTCAGACCATCGATGGAACACCGGCCCACATCATCGCGCTCATCGCGAGCTCGGAAGGGGACCCTGCCCCGCACATGCAAATCCTCGCAAGCCTCGGCTCGACCCTCGGCTCCGACATCGTGAGGGAGCAGCTCATGCATGCCAAAACGCGCGAGGAGGCCGCGCACGTGCTGGGGCTTGAATAATCATGATGGAGGGCCTAGATTCGTTCTCTGCGGTTTCATATACTTCAGTGCTGATATGCCGCGTCACTCAGGGCTCGTCGTTTTCGTTCTCTCGCTCGTAGCCGCGGCGCATGTGCCTGTCTTCGGGGTGAGTCAGGTCATCATTCTAGACTACCATTCATTTCTGGGGAGCGGAACGTCATCGCTGGATTTCAGCCCAGCCGAATTCGCGGCACAGTTAGACAGGTTTCTGGCTCTGGGCTACCACTTTGTGCCCCTCGAAGATGCGCTCGACGGAAAGGTACAGGGAGACAACAACCTCGCGCTGACCATTGACGACGGGCATAGGACCGACTGGTCTATCTTCTTTCACGTGCTGAAGCCGCGCAATATTCCTGTCACGCTGTTTATCCCCGGATTTTCCGTTGGACACGACCGGCATCTTTTGACTGTAGCACAGGTCAGGGAACTTGCCGCGGAAGGCTGCGCTATCGGGGCTCACGGATTTTATCACAATTACATGACATCACAAGCCTTTAAGAAGACCCCCTCAAAGGTAATTACAGAGGCCACACGCCCGGGGTTCAGCATCTACAGGATGACAGGCAAGCATCCCATACTCTTCGCCTATCCGTTCGGGGCGGCCGGGCCGGAAGGCAAGTCCGCAGTTCAAAAAGCGGGGTATGCCTGGGCATTCGCCGCAGGTTCAAAAATCACTCCTGTCAGATTTGACGATCCTTCGCTCGATCACTATTACGTGCCTCGTACGATCGTATATCGCTGGAATATAGCGTCTATCTTTAGAAGCCTATCTGCGCGACGTTCCTCTCGCTCAGCCTTCCCATGAGGAAATAGTCCTGTGTTTACAGGACCACACTGCAGTTCTTGCCGCGGCTTTTGGCCTGGTACATGGCGGCATCGGCGCGGGACAAAAGCGTGTCGATGGTGTCTTCGCCCTCAAGCCCGACGACACCAAGGCTGACGGTCGCCCCAAGACTTTTCCCATTGATGACTCGCAGGCTCTCGGTTTCGAAGTGCGTGCGGATCCGCTCTGCGATGCGGAGCGCATCTTGTTTTTCGACCTTCGGCATAAATACGACGAGCTCGTCGCCGCCATAGAGACATGCGCTGTCGGTTTCCCTTGTACAGGTGCGGATCGAATGGGCAAGAGAGATGAGTATGTCATCTCCCACCTCGTGCCCGAAGCGGTCGTTGACTGTCTTGAAGTCGTCGATATCGAGCATGATGACCGACAGCGGCTCTCCGTTCTGTCGGGCATCTTTCATCGCCTTTGCAAGCTCAATCATCAGATAGCGCCTATTTCTGAGCCCTGTCAGCGAATCCGTCAAACTCAGCTCACGGAAATGAGTCTGCCTCGCCTCAAGATTTTTCTTCTCAAGCTCCAGGTATTTGAAGCGGTCCGCGAGGGCCATGGCGAGGAACATGGACTCGAAGGCGATGCCGATCGAGATCGCATTGGACGTGAAACCATTGACGGGGAGCACTTTCAGCCCCATGAGCGCAAACACCAGGCCGCCAGCCACAAGGAAAGACCACGCAACAAGGTAATCTCTGGCAGGGCCATAGCCCTGTTTGATGCGCAGCACGGCAGCGATCGTCACCAGGACGGCGACGATGAGACCGAGGTAATGAGAGAGCACGAACGCAAGATCATCCAGCCTCACGATCGCTGCAACCGAGATTAGGCTGCCGACTCCCGCCGCCGTTGCCAGAATATAAAACAGCAGCTTGCTCCCTTTTCTCAAATCCAAAAATGAAATCGTAAATACCGTGCCCCAGGTAATGAACTGTCCTGCCCACACCCAGAGCATCATCTGATCGAAGCCAGGCATCGTGCCGAAGAGGACCTTCGCGAAGCCCTGCAGATAAAAGACCCAGAGTCCAATCGCAACATTGTGGAAAATGAAGTAGAGATAGGAATGGTAATGAAAGGACAACAGCAGAAAAAGGCTGTACACGACCATCGCGACCATTATGCCGAACAAGGCGCCGTACCCAAGAAAACTTTTCATCTGCTGTTCGGCAAAGAAGGGGGCGGTGACCAATGCAAGGTTCATGAGCACGTCGGTGCTGCTCGAAATGCGGAGGTAGCAAGGCTTTTCTCGGAAGGCCCCAGCGGGGAGAGAGAAACAATAATAGCGCGAGTGCGGCGCTGCAGGATCGGACTTGACCTGTGCCCCCACGTCGAATCGATCGAAGCCTCCTTCGGCGCGCGGCACATAGAACTCGACACGGTCGAGAATGATTGAAAAGCTCGGTTTTACGAGCAAGAGCCACTGAACAGCCCTGTCTTCCGCATTGCTGCCAGGCCCATAGCCTGGCCCGAGCCTGGCCAATGGGATCGTAAACTTAAGCCATGATGCAGGCGCATGCTTGCCCGTCCAGACAGGCCTTCCATTCACCGGCGAGAAACGCCCGGAGAACTCAGGAGCGCTCACCTCGTCGATGCCGAGCGCCGGGTCTGCGTCGAAGTAGTAGTCGCTTATTTTTTCAAGGTCTATGACCGATGTAAGGTTTTCTTCTGAAGCGATTCTCTTGGGGAAGACACACGCCAGCCCCACAAAGAAGAGGAAAAGCCAATACTTATATTTTCTGACCATTTGGGAGAAAGTATAGACAAAAAACAGCTACGTGTGAATATTACTTTTCTCCATTATCTCCATATTTAGCCTTCCACCCTGTTGCGCCCCCTGTTTTTTGCCTGATAGAGCGCTCGATCTGCAGCCATCAGCAGCCTATCGACGTTGGGGCCGCACTCACCTGTCTCACAGCAAGAAACCCCGATGGATACCGTCACTTTCACGGGAATCATGCGCTCATCGATTGCGATGCCATCGATCCCCTTGCGGATACCCTCGGCGATCTCCTTCGCCCGCTGTGTTTCTGTGTTCTGGAGCAGGACGACAAATTCCTCGCCGCCGTAGCGCCCCGCGAAACCGACATCCTTGCTCCTGCGCCTGATGACGCGGCCCACGGCCGAGAGCACCTTGTCGCCGGTCACGTGCCCGAACTGATCGTTCACGTTTTTGAAGTGATCGACGTCGATCATGAGAACGGAAACGGGGGTCCGCTTTTTCTGGGCGCAGGCGAGCGCCTTTTCAGCCTGTTCCATGAAGCGGCGTCGGTTGTAGAGGCCTGTGAGCACGTCGAAATTCGCGAATTTTCGTAGGTGCCTCATGAGGAGTCTGCTCTGGGTGATATCTCTGAATATATAAATCTTCCCTAACTGTAAACGCCCTTCGTAAATCTGCGTACTCTTGCCTTGGTAGTATCGCCTTGCGCCTGAAAGCTCGACCACTTTTTCGACGTTTTGATGCTGCGCTGAACTGAACAGCGCGGCATCGGCGGTGATGGATACCGGTTTGCCGATGGAGTTCGCATCCAGCCACGGGAAAATTTTCTGCGCTGCGGCGTTGAATTCCGAAATTTTGCCGTCCCGATCCAAGACGACCACTCCTTCGTCGATGCTGGCGAAAATCGAATACAAGAGCACTTCCTCTGATCCCAGCGCTCCGAAACGGAACACTGCGACGGCGATAAAAAAGGTCGCGACAGCGATGCCGAATGGCCCTAAATCGATGTTGTGAGGAGAAAGCCCAAGCTGATACACCAGTATCCAAGGCACCAAGTTCAAGCTCCCCAGCAGCATCCAGGCACTGTCGGTGGCGAATGAGCCTCCCTTCCTACGCCAGGAGCGAAACTGAAGAAAAAGGCTGAAGGCTATCATGAGAAACAGGTACGCATTTTGCACCCAGTACCAAAGGCCTTTCTCTATGACGACCAGATGGTGCCCCTCGACGTTAGCCACGTTCAGAGACCTGTAAAAAAGGCCCTGATACTCCTGCGACGCAACCAGAAAAAGCGTAATAGTCGGTACGACGAAGACGAGGACCTTCATTCTGAACCGAGGAGCGTGATTATACCAAAGCTTCCATGAGAGCAGAAACCAGAACGAAGCGATGAATGCCAGCCCAAAATATTCAAAGGTGAGCCAGAACCTGACTTCGGAGAGAGAACGAGCCCCCAACTCCGAAGCATATCCAAAAATGTAGAAGAACGCGCAGAGTGCCGCGAAGAAAAAATAGTGGGCCAAATGACTTTTTTGCCGTATGATCGAATAGATGACAAGAAATCCGACCCCTGCGCTCGCGACGTACAGGATCGTCCGCAATGTGTCTATGCTCATGGCACTCTGTTCCACCTTTCATTCTAGGGGAAGAAGGACAAATATGCTAGTGTTGGCTGTATGAACACATACGCGGACATCCCGGCGCTCTGTCAGAGCCGGTGGGTGGCCTGCATCGAACGCTCCAAGGCAGCGATTGCGCCATCGAGATCGTAGGAAATGAGCACGTTGAAGAGAATGTCTATGGCGGTGAGCTGGCTGATGCGCGAAAGCTCAGCCGCGCTCCGGTATATCCTCTCCACAGGAGGAATTTCGAGGACAAGATCGGAGTACTCGCGCAGGCGATTCTGGCCCGCCATGGTCATCGCGATGAGAAAGCAGCCCCGCGCCTTCGCCTGCGCCGCGACCTCCACCATCTCCTGGGTCTCGCCCGAATATGAGATGACAAAGGCGATGTCGCTCGGCCGCAGAGAACATGCGGCGGTGATTTGGGCGTGGGTGTCGAAAAGATACGAGCTTGGTATGCCGATGCGCGTCAATTTTTGGTGCAAGTCTGAAGCCACAAGCCCTGAGGCGCCGATGCCGAATATCGCCGTCATGCCAGCCGCCCTGATCCGCTCGGCCGCCTCTTCCACCGCCTTGGGGTCGAGCGTCTGCGCGAGGGCGCTCATCGTGCGCCGCACGGCCTCGATCATGTCGTGGAGCGCTCGAGCACCGGGCGTCTGAGATTCAAGTTCGAGGTCGGGCAGATATTTCTCTCCCCAACCTTGATACACGTCCTTCGCGAGCCATATCTTGAAATCGGTGTATTTGCCCGCACCTATGTGCTTGCAGAATCGGACGACGGCGGCAGGGCTCGTACCTGCCTGACGGGCCAGCTCACTGATGTTGAGGTGCAGAGCCTTCTGGGGAGAGGCCTGGATAAAGGCCGCTATTTTGCGCTCTGCGTCCGCCAGCTCGGGCATTGCCGCGACAATCGTGTCAATTGCGCCCTGATTCATCTCATTTTCCTACCTCATCCGAATGGATGCGCATGGCATCGGAAAGACGTCCCTGTCCGCGCTGTAAGAGGCTCCAAGCCTCCTCAGCCCCGATGCCGAGCGCGATCATGAGGATGGCGATCTTCGGTTTGCCGCCAGAAGCCAGAAATGCCGCCTCGGCCTCATCCTTGGAGCACCCCGTGGCCTGCCGGATAAGACGCTTCGAGCGCTCCACGAGCTTGCGGTTGACAGGCATCAGATCCACCATGAGATTGCCGTACACCTTGCCTATGCGGATCATGCTCGCCGTGGTGAGCATGTTGAGCACAAGCTTCTGCGCCGTGCCCGCCTTCATGCGGGTTGACCCCGTAATCACCTCAGGCCCCACTTCGAGGAGTATCCTATGCTGCGCGAGGGCGAAGGTCTTCGATTCTCTGTTACAGGAGATGGCGCCAACCACTGCACCTAAAGCCTTCGCATACCGCATTGCACCGAGCACGTAGGGCGCAGACCCAGAGGCGGTGATGCCCACGAGCACGTCTTTCGCAGAGAAATCGATGTCGCGGAGGGCCTTTTCTCCCCCCTCGGGATCGTCCTCGGCCTTTTCGATCGAATTGCGGAGGGCGGCATCCCCTCCTGCGATGAGGCCCACGACCATTCCCTGCGGAACGCCGAAGGTCGGAGGGCATTCGGAAGCGTCGAGGACGCCAAGCCTTCCGGACGTCCCGGCGCCGATGTACACGAGTCTTCCTCCCGCGTTGAAGGCGCGGACAATGTCTTCGACGAGGGCGGCGATGCTCGGCAGCGCCTTTTCCACCGCAAAAGGCACACCCTTGTCTTCTTCATTGATGATGCGCAAAATCTCAATCACCGGGAGGGCGTCGATATTCGCAGAGCGCGCATTGCGCGATTCCGTGGTCGCGTGCTCCAGGTAATCATCGATCGAATGAATGTCCATGGGGGGTCCTTTCCTTATGAAATTATTTTTCACACTTTTCGGAGAATTGCAAGCAGACCTTCCCCAAAAATCGAAAAATTATTTCAATTTTAGATTGACAACGGCAAAAAATCTCACAATACTGATAAAAAACCAAGGGGGCCACATATCACTGAAGATGTACCCTCATATCCTCACAAGGAGGCAGGCAATGATGAAGAAACTCGCAATCGTAGTGCTGCTCGCGGCAATCCTGTTCCCCCTCTGTGCTCAGCAGAAAACGGTGAGCATCTGGGGCTGGCGGGCGCAAGATGTCGATGTATGGAAAGGAGTTGAATCGGCACTCAGAGCAAAGGGTGAGCAGATCACCATCAAATATGAAGTGTTCCCGCCTACGGAATACGATTCAAAATTATTGGTGTCTCTTCAGGGAGGCGTGGGTCCGGATATTATGTATACCCGGCGACTTCCTGGCGCACGCACCCAGGCACTGCTCGACAATGGGTATCTCACCCCGCTCAATGGACTCGTGGATCTTTCCAACTTCGATGCCGTCTCTCTCAGCTTTATTAGCGCAAATAGCAAGGTTTGGGGCGTTCCCTTTGCGAACCAAATCATCGGTATCTTCTACAATAAGACCATCTTCGACAAATATAAGCTCAAAGAGCCTCAGACCTGGGACGAGCTCGTCCAGATAGCAGAGACACTCAAGAAAAACGGCGTGACGCCCTTCTTCGTCTCGGGCAAAGAGGCGTGGACGCTCGCCATGCAGAACGCGATGGTGGGGGTGAGCTATCCCGGCGATGCGTGGATCGGTAAACTCGCGGCCGGCAAGGCCAAATTCACCGACCCCGAATATGTCGGTATGCTCAAGGACCTCAACGCTCTGAAGAAGTACTACCAGAAAGACTTCATGGCCAACACCACCGCGGAACAGGACGTCGCCTTTGCCATGGAGCAAGTGGCCATGGTCTTCTACGGTGTGTGGGGCAATACAAACTGGCTCAAGACCAACCCAGATTTTAAGTTTGATTATTTCCCCATTCCGCCGAAAGATAAGAGTGTTCCCGCAAGGGCGTATACCTATATGGACGGTGCCTACGGCCTCAATAACGTCTCAAAGAACAAAGATGCCGCACTTAAAGTGTTGAACTACACTGGTACAAAGGCTTATGGCGAGCTGTTCTCCTCCATTACCGGCGAGATTACGGCACTGAAAGGCGTGACCATGCCTGCATCGAAGCCAATCCTCGTAAAGTGTTACGATAAAATGGTCAACATCGCCGCGACCAACCGTTATTGGGTCGGCTCTCCTTTTGATGCCGGAACGCCGAGCGTCTACAACATCTTGCAGGAGGATATGCAGACAATGTACCTCGATCAGACGACTCCTGAAGCTCTGGCGAAAAAGCTGCAGGACGGCATCTCTACATGGTTCCCCGCTTTCAAAAAATAGGGGGCTTTCACACGCGTCCTACAACTCCAATGGACGCGTAAAACATGTGCTCGCGCCGCGGTCCGATACGCTTGTCGTGCCGCGGCGTTACACAACAATATACATGACAGTGAGGACATTGTGCGGAAATATTCATTTCTGTGGATGCTCTTCCCAGCATTGCTCTTATATACGGTCTTCATCGCGTACCCATTCTTTTCGAGTCTCGGCCTCAGTTTTTTCGACTGGCCTGGCATTGGCCCCAAAAAATTCATCGGCCTTGCGAACTACAAAAACATACTCTCTGGGTTCATGGCATCTGAATTTTACCGCGCACTGTGGCACAACATCGTCTTCTTCATTTGGTCCCTCATCTTATCGGTAGTCCCCGGTCTCTTCTTCGCGTTCCTGCTCGCCGCGGACATCAAAGGGACCAAATGGCTCAAGATAATCTTTTTCTTCCCAAATACACTTGCGATTGTCGTCGTCGGATTTCTGTGGGGGCTTCTTCTCAATCCTCAATGGGGATTAGTCAATCAGCTTTTCCGTGTACTGGGCCTCGGATTTCTCGCCAAGCCATGGCTCGGCGACACAAAGACGGCGCTGCCGACGATTATTTTTGTGACGGCATGGCGTGGCCTTGGGTTTTACATACTCGTATACCTCGCCGCCATCATCGGTGTAGACCGCGAAATGACGGAAGCAGCGCGCATTGACGGGGCAACAGAACTACAGATCGCCGGCCGCATTATTCTGCCGCATCTCTACCCGATCATCGCAACCACCGCAATGCTCAAATTCATATGGACCTTCAACATATTCGACATTGTGTACGCCATGGAAGGCACGCAGGGCGGACCAGCAGGCTCCACCGATGTGCTTGGCACGTTGTTCTACCGGATCGCCTTTGGCGGGCTTGGCTCGAGCCAGGTCGGCATGGGCCTCGGTGCGACTGTGGTCACGCTCATATTCCTCGTCGTGTTCCCTGTGTCGATATTCTATGTCTTTATTGTTGAAAGACGGGTGGAAAGGGGCGAGTGATGTTCAGACTGAATCGTTTCCAGAAAGTGATCGTGTGGGCTTTCCTCCTTCTCCTCGCCTTCGTGAATCTCTACCCGATCGGGATCATGATCTTGTCGAGCTTCAAGTCCACGCGTGAAATATTTTTGAAGCCCTTCAATCTGCCGGCCGTATGGAGGTGGCAGAATTATGTGTCCGCATGGCAGCGCGCAGACTTCGCGACATACTTCAAGAATTCGATCCTGGTGACGGCTGTCTCGATCGCATCCATACTCCTCGTCTCTTCGATGGCGGCCTACGTCATCGCGCGCTTCGATTTTAAGTTCAAGCGCAGTATATACCTCTATATGCTCGCAGGGCTCGCACTCCCCACAAGGCTCGCGATCATCCCTATTTTCCTCATAATGCGCAATCTGCACCTGCTCGACAAACTTTCGGGACTCGTCATTGTGTATACTGCAGGAGGGATCGCCTTTTCTGTTTTTCTCCTTGTGAATTTCTTCAAGAAATTACCGCACGACATTGAAGACTCTGCCCAAATAGACGGGGCTGGCCCTTTCCGCATCTACTGGCAGATCGACCTGCCTTTACTGAAGCCCGCCCTGGTCACGGTGGCCATGTTCAACTTCATCGACGTATGGAACGACTTCTTCTTCCCCCTCATCCTTCTAAGTTCCAAAGTCAAAAAAACCATTCCTCTCGGACTGCAGGCTTTCTTCGGAGAGTACACGATCGAGTGGGATATCCTCTTCGCTGCCCTGAACATCTCGGTCTTACCGGTATTGATACTATTCCTGATCCTCTCTAAGCAATTCATTGCGGGGATGACTGAAGGAGCGCTGAAATAGAAGTTACCGCCCAGTTGCGCCGTACAAGAGATACCGTGCTCTCCGGGCAAGGAACTTCTCCTCTCCTTGATGAGCAAAAGCTAGACACTCATCGAGAGAAGCGCCGCGCTCGATCATGGATCGAAGCCCCGTCCCTCCCGCAAGTTTGTCGAAAAAAGTAAGCGCAGGGTTATCCCAGTCTTCGCGCCAGACAAACTCGCGAGGATACATGCGGTGAATGGTGTGAATGATCGCGATCCCGGTATCGAGCGAACGCAGCGATTGGCGATCGATCAGAGAGACGAGGACACCTTCGCAGAGCTTGCCTTGGTGTTTGGAGGCGGTTGGGGTAAAGAATATCGACGAGAAGACGAGCCCCGGCAACTCAAGCAAAGAAAGCTGTTCACGCAGCGCTTCTCCATCGATAAATGGGGCGCCGATGATTTCGAAGGGGCGCGCGGTGCCGCGGCCTTCGGAAAGCCATGTGCCTTCGACGAGGCAGGTCCCGGGATACAGCTCGGCGCAGACAAGAGTCGGTAGATTAGGAGACGGCAGAGGCCAAGGGAGGCCAGTCTCCTCCCATGGCTGGCGTGCGTCCCATCCGGACAAGGGAATGACTTCGAGATTGGAGTTTGGAAAATATTCACCCTTGAGGTACATGGCAAACTCGCCTATGGTCATCCCATAGCGAGGTGGCAGGCCATACCCTCCGACAAAGCTCTCGAATTCCCTGAGGATGGGAGAACCCTCGACTTTGATACCGCCGATGGGATTGGGCCTGTCGAGCACAATGACGGGTGTTCCGACTTTTTCACACACTTCCATGATATACGCCAGAGTATAAAGGTAGGTATAATAGCGGCACCCTACGTCCTGCATGTCGAACACGACGGCATCGAGGGACTCGAGCATCCAAGGCTCTGGCTTGAGGCGTTTGCCGTAGAGAGAATATGCGGGTATGCCCTTAAAATGTTCATCCTCCAGCTGCACCGCATCCTGCGCGGCACCCCGGAATCCGTGCTCCGGGCCAAAAAAACAGACAGGCTTAAGTCCTGCATCCATAAAGGCTTTCCATGCCGGAACACCCCCTGCCGTGATCGCGGCAGGATTCGTCGCTAGACCGTAGCGTCCGTTCTGTCTCGTTGGATCACTCAGAAAACGTTCAAGACCGATTACGACTGAATTCTGCCGGTGATTTTTCTGATTCATGATAATATGATATCATTCGACCATATGACAAACAAGAACAATGATATCCAAAACGAAAGCGACGTGGTTTCCGAAGATTCCTTGAAATTTCTCCTGGAAGAGGCCGTTGCACGGAACCTCTGTACGGGTGCCGCCGCCGCTGTTGGACTTGAAGGAAAAACACTCTGGTCATATTGCGTCGGGACGACGGGTACGAAGAAAAAAGATGCTCAAGACGAAGTATGGCCAGCCACAATTACACCAGACACACGCTTCGATGTGGCCTCGCTCACAAAGCCCCTGTCGACGGCCCTGCTCACGTTGAAGGCATTCCAAGCAGGAGCGCTCAAACTCGACGATCCTGTCGAGAAGTTCTTGCCAGAGATGCATTGGAAAGCTAGAACAATTCCTCTGATCGCCCTGCTCACCCACACGGGAGGCATGCCCGCAATCCCTGCGTTACACCGCTATTTTCCTAACCCGACACATCTCGATCGAAATGTTGCGCTATCGAAGCTCCTCTCAATAGAACCGGAATCGCCTATTGGACAGCGGGTCCAGTATTCATGCACGGGGTACATGCTCGTGGGCGCAATCCTCGAACGGATCTCCGGCATGCTTGTCGGCGAACTCTTCCGACAAGAAATCGCCGAACCACTCAATTTGCCGCACGCTACGTTTGCACAACGCATCTCTGACACGGGAGAACCGGCACCTTTGAAAGACACTGTCGAAACCGAGTTTTGTCCCTGGAGACGGAAACGGGTGCACGGCCAGGTCCACGATGAAAGCGCCTACTGCCTGGGAGGTCATTCCGGCAATGCAGGGCTTTTTCTCTCCCTGAAAGACGCCATGATCCTCGGCAACTTCATCTTACAGGAAGGTGCGCATGACGGAAAGCAAGTGCTCAAGCCAGAAATAAGCAGGTTATTGCAGCATGAATTCACTTTTGGGTTAGAAGAGAGACGCACTATAGGATTCAAACTCCACGATGACGATACTGCGGACGGCCCCTTGTGGCCAGCACAGGCATTCGGACATACCGGTTTTACCGGCACGAGCATTTTTTTTGAACCACAGCGGCACCTCGTCGCGATCCTATTCACCAATAGAGTCTACTACGGACGGGACGAAACAGCGGATGCCATTGTCGCGCTCCGCAAAGCATTCCACACAAAGGTCTGGCGTTTATTCTCTTGATTTTTCCATTGGGAGGATAGATACAACAAAAGACCTAGAATATAATGGGAAACGAGTACGTCTTTGAATCGGACTACGCATAACCTGTAAAAATTGCCAGGAGCCCCCATGAACCAACAGTGGATTTTTGGCATCGATGGCGGTGGAACGTCGACTCGGCTGAGGGTCGAAAGTCTCGAGAGGGAACTTCTCTATCAGGCGGAGGGGCCGAGCCTCAACCCGCGATCGGTGGGCTGGGAGGGGTCCCGCACGACGCTCGAGGGGCTCTTCTCCGCGATGTACGCGACGACTGGCCTTGGTCCTGACGGCTGCGTTGCAGGGTTCGCCGGCGTGGCGGGCATCGACAGAAGTGAAGACACCGGGATCATGCGCAGCATCATCAGCGATGCCGCCGACCTTGGCATTGACACCACCCTGGAAGTGCGGAATGACTCGATTCCGGCGCTCGCGGGCGCGTTCGGCGAGCTGCGCGGCATTCTGCTCATCGCGGGGACAGGCTCCATCGCGGTGGGCTCCGACGGGGCTGGCCGTATTGTACGCTCCGGGGGTTGGGGGCACATTCTCGGCGACGAAGGGTCAGCGTACTGGGTCGGGCTGAGAGCCCTCAACGCGGCCACCCGATTCCACGACAGACGAAGCCCGCAGACCGACCTCTTGGGGAGGGCGCTGGCGTATTTCGGCGAAAAAGAGCCTTTTTCGCTCATCCCCGCGGTATACGAGAATTTCGACAAGGCAAAGGTGGCGGCGTTTGCGCGCATTGTGGCAGAAGAGCGCGATCGGGGCGACGAGGTCGCGCAGCAGATTTTTAAGGACGCCGCAGAGGAGCTTGCGCTGCTCGCCATCTCCATCGCGACCCGGCTCGGCGAAGCGCAGTCGGGTGGAAAAATCGCCTTCTCGGGTGGTTTTATCACCAACAACGAGCGCTTGTGGCACGACACCGAGGCGCGCATTCTCTCGGCGCTGCCGCGCCACCGGATCATCTCGCCTCAGGCGGATGCCGTGAGCGGGGCCTGTCTGCTCGCCTTGACCGCCGTAGGGCAGAGCAGCCTCGGATAGAACACTACGCTCTGCCGCTCGCAAGGTATACGCCGGTCACGGCGATGACTGCGCCGACAAGCTGGAGGAAGCTGAGCCGCTCGCCCAGAATCAGAAATGAAGCCACTACCGACACCACGGGGATCAGGTTGATGAACACGCTCGATCGCCCCGGCCCGAGGCGCTCGAGCACAATGACATAGAGCCAGTAGCCGAGGGCGGAAGCCAAAATGCCCAGAAAGGCGGCATTCAGAAGCGCAGTCGCCGACAGTCCTGTCCACACCTGATGCTCCACGATTGCAAAAGGAATGCAGCCTACGGCGCCGATCACCATCTGCCAAAACGTAATGGTCAACATCGGGTAGCGCCCGGAGAGCGGCTTGGTGATGAATCCGTACGCGACCCACGAGAGCACGGCGCCCGCCATGAAGAGATAGCCGAGCGGCGAGCTCGTCGCGCTCTCCGAACGCAGTACGATGAGCGCGACTCCCACGAAAGAGAGGATGATGCCCCCGACGACCAGCCTAGGCGGCCGCACCCGGTACATCACCATTTCGCACAGGAGCGTCACGACCGGAATCGCCCCGATGATGAGCGAAGATTCCGATGCCGTGAGGCGCATGATGCCGTTGTTCTCGAAGTAAAAGTAGAGCGTAACGCCGACGAAGCTGCTCAATGCGAGCAGAGGGACATCGCGCCAGGCGACCCGGAAGTCGGCCCGCGTCATCAGCATGAGGAGCGCGAGCAGGACCGAGGCGATGACAAAGCGGAAGAGAGAAAGACTCATGGGGCCGAACTCGCGGAGCGCCACCTTGATGGAGAGAAACGTCATGCCCCATATGACCGCGACGACGACTCCGAAGAGCGTCGCTGCGCCTTGTTTTTGCTTCATAATGGCCCATGCTAATGAGAGAATCTCCGCCTGTCCAGATGCTCTGCTATAGAGTATACTCAAGAGCATGGACGAAGTGATCATCGACGGCTGTTCGCTTTCAATTGCAGCGCTCGTGGCCGCAGCCCGCCACCGGGTACGGGTCAGGCTCGACCCAGATGCGGAAAAACGCATGCTCGCCTCGAGGAAGGTGGTGGAGCTCGCGGTCAAAAAACAACAGGTAAAATACGGCATTACGACCGGATTTGGAAAATTCTGCAATGTCATCATTTCGGAAGAGGACAATGCGCTGCTCCAAAAGAACCTGATCATGAGCCACGCATGCGGCCAGGGAGAGCCCTTTGCGGCGGAGGTCGTCCGCGCGATGATGATCCTGAGGGCAAATGCGCTGGCCGTCGGGAACAGCGGGGTGAGGCCGCTCGTGGTGCAGCGCATCCTCCAGCTCGTCAACGCAGACCTGGTACCGGTGGTGCCTGAGAAGGGTTCGCTCGGCGCCTCAGGAGACCTGGCGCCGCTCGCCCATATCGCTCTGGTGCTGATTGGGATGGGCGAGGCGGTGTACAAGGGGAAGCGCATGGCTGGAGCGCTCGCGCTCGCAGAAGCCCACATCGAACCGCTCGTGCTCGAGCCGAAAGAGGGGCTTGCGCTCATCAACGGGACACAGGCCATGACGGCGATCGGAGCCCTCGCCGTCTACGACGCACTCATGCTGTACCGGAGTGCGACCATCGCCTCGGCCATGACATTTCAGGCACTCCGTGGCATTACGGAGGCGCTCGACGCCCGCATCCACGAGCTCAGGCGACAGAAAGCCCAGATCGAGGCGGCGCAGGACATGCGCTACCTGCTTGAAGATTCGCTTCTGACCACCAAACCTTCGGGGACGCGCGTTCAGGATGCCTACGCGCTCCGCTGTACCCCACAGGTCCACGGCGCGTGCCTCGCCGCAATTCAGCACGTGTGGGGAATAATCGCAGCAGAACTGAACGCGGTCACCGACAATCCCCTCATTTTCCCGCACGTACTCTACGAGGGCGGCGACATTCTTTCGGGTGGCAACTTTCACGGCGAGCCCTTGGCGCTCGCGCTCGATTATCTAGGGATCGCGGCCTCGGAATTGGCGAACCTTTCGGAACGCCGTCTCGAAAGGATGGTGAACCCCACGTTGTCCGAAGGGTTACCCGCCTTTCTCACCATCAACGGGGGGCTCAACTCGGGCTTTATGATTGTCCAGTACAGCGCCGCGAGCCTCGTTTCGGAAAACAAGGTGCTCGCCCATCCCGCGAGCGTGGATTCCATACCATCGAGCGCAAACCAGGAAGACCATGTGTCGATGGGGACTATCGCCGCGCGCAAGGCCAGGCAGATCGTCGACAATGCCGGACGTGTCGTCGCGATGGAAATGCTTGCGGCCTGTCAGGCGCTCGACCTGCGCGCGATTCAGCTTGGCGTTCCATCGATCGAACATTCATTGTCCCCTGCCACAGTTTCGGCGTACCGAACGGTGCGGGCGGCGGTCCGCTTCAGCGACAGGGACCGCACCATGTATCCCGACATCGATGCGGTCGTGGCGCTCCTGCGCGACGAGGGCCTCTGTTCGACTGTGGGCCGATGGAGCTGGAACCCAGAACCAGTTGCCCCTTGCGAAGATTACGTCTAAAATGAGCCCAACCTCGCATTTAGGAGTATCGCAATGGTAACGAAACGCGATCACGGCATACACCTCGACAGAACATCCCCGCAAGAGCGGGCCAAACTTATTTCTTACATCAACATAAAGCTGCGGAGTCTGGGGCTGCCGGTCTATTCGAAAGAAGGCACCGGCTTCGTCCAACTCGCGGCAGACATGCTCGAGAGCTTCAGACAAAAGGATAGGCTGCTTCCCAGAATTCTTCCTCCGTCGGACCAGAGAATTCAGAATTTCATCGACAGGTACCTCGCGGACCTTGGGCTGGCGCGCGTGCCGCAGCTGCCCTCAAACACCCTCGTGCTCGATCGGTACGGCATGGCGCGGGAGCTCTCGCTGCCGCCCGACGGGCACAAGCACATCTCTCCCACCCTCACCTCGTACCGCGTGCGGAACGGCGTGCTGCACAATCCCAAGAGCGATCGCAGGACGACCGAGGGGGTCTTCCACATCGCCGAAGGCGGCCTTCCCATTCCGTACGACAAGAAGGCGGTTCCGAAACTCACCTTTGCAAAGCTCCTGGAAGCGGCGCTGAATCCTCCTATTGAATTGCTCGAACTCCCCTTCACCGCGGGCGAGAACGAAAAGGCGTACACCTTCGTGTCGGTACTGCTGCGCCCGATCGTGCGTCCCGAAATTCCAGGCTACTGCGAAGAGCGCTCTATGGAAGTGCGCTTTTTCGCTCCCGGCTCGCTTGTGGCGAACGTGGATTTCGTCGAGAGCATTTTCGGCAACTCCGGCGATCCTTTCATTCCAGAGAATGATGCGTCGATCGACCCTCTGCACTGGACGGGGACGACTGGGTGCATCATTCTGGCGACGCACCTCACCGAACTCACCAAAAAGGAACTCGGGCTGCCGCACTGGGACCAGGCGACCGAGCGACAGCGCCGCGACGGCATGTGCTGGCGCGAACCAACCGAAAAATACAACGACGGGCGGGCCTTCAAGGTCACCGCGCGCGACGAGTCGGGCGTCATCATCACCATCATCGCGGACAACTATTTCGGTTACTCAAAAAAGGAGATCAAGTCCCACATTTCCTACTCCGCAAACCTCCTTGGCCTCGTGGAGGAAGAGCACGCGGGCGGCGCCCTCGTCTTTCCCTCCTACAACCTCGGCACGCGCTTTGTGCCCGACACCAACCTCAAATCCAAGGGACACAGCCTCCACGATGTCTATACCATCATGCGCGGCCGCGTCGAAATGAAAGAAAAAGGCTATGCGGTCGACCTCACTTTTCCGAATATCGTCTATCTGCCCGAAGATGCCTACATCTCGCTCGACGATCAGCATGCGCACTGGGTGAACGACGGTAAGGAAGAGTCCCTGAGAGTTCTGCCAGGCTACGTCTATGTGCACCCCACGGGCTATCGCGTGCACATGGAGCGACACCCCACGACCGGAGCATGGCGCCTCATCGGCACCGCGGCAGAGGGACTTTTGTGCCACAAACCCTGCACGGTATCGGGCGGCGGCAAATCCGAAATCGCAAAATCGATCCACGATGCGATCACGTACATGCCCATCATCATCGCCGACTTCGAAAAAGACATGCAGGCCGTACGCGAGATCATCGAAAAAGACTACGGCAACCGTTTCCGCGACGAGGCTGAAAATCACGGAAAAGACGCGCGCCCCATCCTCTCGCCGAAACGCTCCCTCGGTTCGGTGATCAAATTGCTTTCGCCTTCGCCTGCGTACAACGACGAATACAACGAATGGCTCCGCTCGATCCCTGAACGCATTAAAAGCCTCGTCTTCTTGGTCAAGCGTTTCTACCAGCCGGACTGGGGCAACAACTGGGCCTCGCACTTCTCGGTGGATGCAGTCAATGGCACGACGGGGAACATCCTCAAGTTCGAGGGACGGCCGATCATGGGCTCCTATCTCCGCGTGGGCAAGAACGAAAACGGTATGAACCGTTTCTTCAAACTGAGGCAGGACTTCATGCCCGCGTTCAAGCTTCAGTGGGAAGACGACATCTCAGCATCCATCATCGTCCCGGCAAACCAGCTCGAAAACCTACCCGAGTGGGCCTCGAGGCACCCGAGCCTTAAATTCGCCAAAAACTGCGAGGCGCGCTTCTTCCAGCGACCCGACGACGCCATCATCCGGGGCTACGACAAGCAGACCGAAAAAGACCTGTCGCGCCAGGACAATTTTCTCTCGAACTTCGAGCCGCTCACTCGGGCCGACGCTTCGCGCATCATAGAAAACACCATTCATTTCTATGAATACACCGAGCCCATGCGGAAATTCATCGACGAGGCAGAAAAGGACTCCAACTTCGAATACTTCGTCGCGTCCAACTGCTTTAGGATCGTCGACGGCGCTCCTTCCAAAAACCCGCGCTACCTGCAGCTCGACCCCACCTATGTCAATCCGGAAGCGCGGTACCTCGCCGAGCTCGGTCCGCGGCTCTATCGCCGCATCCCTGCGGACAAGCCGCTTCCGCAGCCTGTAGGCGCGGTCCTGCCCGGCAGGCGCAACAATCCGCCCGACCCCAAGGCCGGCATACGCCCCCTCGCTGTGTACGGGCCCATTCACTATCAGGAGCTGCCGGAGCTCTTCATGGACTTCGTGTGCTCGCTCACCGGCAAGAGTCCTTCGACCACAGGCGCAGGCAGTGAGGGGGCGCTCACCAAGGGACCCTTCAACCCCCTCGTACCCACCAGCGACCTCAACAACGCGCTTCTCGGCTTTATTCTGACGGGGTATTCCGGATTCACGACGGCTGCGGGGCACATCGGGCACAAATACAAAGTAGACCACGACATATCCCTCCTGATGCCCGAGCTCTGGGCACGCCTTGGGCCAGAAGAGCGCGATCCAGAGTTTTTGAAGAGCCACGGCTACCTCGAAAAAGTCGACGATTTCACCTACAAGGGGAAGCTCATCCCTGCATCGAGGCTCGGATGGCGCATTACGCCGCTCTTTGCGGCGACCTATCTGGGGCGACTGTTCGATACGCCGTCCGTGGTCTTCCCTGAAGACATGCTGAGGCCCGAACTTCAGTCGCTCGAGGAGTTCGTCGACGGCATCGAGAACATTGCGGCAGCGATGGAAAAGTCCGCCAAGGCCTACTTCGAAGATGGATCGTACGAGGCTGCGATACCGCCGCTCAAGGCAGTGCTCTCCGTCATGGCATACGGCACCTACGAGGGCAAGAGCATTCAGGATCCCGAAGTCCGCAGGCTCTTCGACCGCGACTACGTGCTCGCCTCGGACTGGTACAAGGCGCGGCTCGAACGCTACCGCGAACGAGAGATCGCCTACATCGAGTCGTCGATTTCGTACCTGCGCAAATTCCTCGCGGAGCGCGCCGAGCCTAAGAGTCTGACAGAACGCAGGGTCCAAGCTGAGCTCTCAAACGCCCACGGCAGGCTTGAACAACTCATGGCACCGAACTTCCTCGAGCGGATATGGGGCTCGATCGGGCTCGATCTTCTGTATTCATGACGGCTTAGACATGCGCGGGCACGATACGGCATCGTATTTCGTCCATAACATCGGGGAGCTTTGGACACCCGAGGGAAAGGCCGCAGCCGCAGGTGCCGCAATGCAGAGCATAAAGAAAGTACGCGGCGCCTGTCTGTACGTCAAGGACGGCCGCATCGCATGGGTCGGCGAAGAAGCGCTGCTGCGCAGCTCCGATTCGGCCGTCGCATGGGAAGCGCTCGACGCTCCTGCCTACGACGCCGAAGGGCGCTCCTCTATACCAGGCTTTGTCGACAGCCACACACACTTCATCTTTGCAGGATGGCGCGAGGAAGAATTTTTCTGGCGTGCCCGCGGGGTGCCTTACATGGACATCCACAGGCGGGGCGGAGGTATCCAGAACAGCGTGCTCGCCACCCGCGCCGCTACTCTGGAAGACTTGATCTTGCGCGGCCGAAAGCGCCTCGAAGCGATGCTCTCCATGGGAACAACCACGGTGGAGGGCAAATCCGGCTATGGCCTCGACCTGGACACGGAGATGCGCCAGCTCCATGCGATGCGCGAGCTGGCGAAAACCGGCGCGCCCGACATCGTCCCCACATTCATGGGGGCGCATTCGATTCCTCCAGAATTCAATGGCCGCCCACGCGCCTACCTTTCTTTCCTCGCAGAGGATGTCCTGCCGCGCGTAAAGCGCGAACGCCTGGCCCACTTTGTCGACATCTTCTGCGAAGAAGGAGTGTTCGACATCGAGGATTCGCGCTGGTACCTTGAGCGAGCCCGGGCAGCCGGCTTCGCGCTCAAAATCCATGCCGACGAGGTCGCCCCCTTGGGCGGCACCGCCCTCGCCGCCGAACTCGGCGCCGTCAGCGCGGACCATCTCCTCAAGGCCTCCGACGACCACATCGCCGCCCTCGCCGCCTCGGGCGCGGTCGCCTGCCTGCTCCCGCTCACAGCCTTCAACCTCCGCGAACCCTACCCTCTCGGCCGCCGCTTCATCGATGCCGGCTGCCCTGTGGCCTTGGCGAGCGACTTCAATCCCGGCTCCTGCCCCAGCCATTCCATTCCTCTCATCTTCGCCCTGGCGGTGCTGTACATGGGCATGTCAGTGGAAGAGACGCTCACCGCCCTCACCCTGAACGGAGCAGCGGCGCTCAAACTCGCCGGGCGCACCGGCAGCATCGAAGTAGGAAAAGACGCGGACTTCCTCTTGCTGGACGCACCCTCGCCAGCACACCTCGCCTACCAGGCAGGGATGAACCTCGTGCACACGGTGTTCAAGCGCGGCGTCCCTGTGTGGCGGAACGGCACTACACTCGGGATGGAAGCGGCCGCCCCCTGAGTGCGCCCCCTTAGGGCTTCTGCTTAGGGGCTGCCCCTTCCTTGGACTTTTTCGCCCACAGACCGCGCGGCGTGGATTCGTGTCCCGGCAAAGATCATGACCGCCACCAGTACTCCGGCAAAGGCCACGACGATCGCGCGATTAGGCTTCTCCCCATACGCAAAGAGGCCTAAGAGCAGCATCGCCGTCGGCGTGATGTACTGAAGAAAGCCCATAAACTGCAGGCTGATGCTCGTCGCCGCGACACCGAAGAGCAGGAGAGGCACTGCCGTCACGACCCCAGCCAGGGCGAGCAACATGCTCACGTCCAATCCCGCCCCCACGAAGGCCCCTTTCCCCTGCGCGTGCACCACGGAGAGAAAGGCCAGCGCAAAGGGCGCAGCAAAGAATGTCTCGAGCGCAAGGCTGGTAATCGGCGGGAAGTTGAGTTTTTTCTTCGTAACGCCGTACAGCGCGAAGGTGATGGCGAGCAGGAGCGACAGCCAGGGCACCTTTCCATAGAGCAGCCCCGCCGCGACAATGCCGGCCGCGGCGATGCCGACCGCAACCGCCGTCCACTTGTCTATTCTTTCACGAAAGAGCAAGCCTCCCAGCACGACAGAGAGAAGCGGATTGATGTAGTACCCGAGGGCGGATTCGATGACGTGGCCGGAGGTGACGGCGTAAATATAGAGCCCCCAGTTCAGGGTCACGAGGAGCGCCGCGCAGAGGACGAGCAGGACATGCTTCCTCGTGCCTAGAGCTTTCCGCAGGCTCTTCACATCCCTGGTTCCCATCAGAAGCACAACACAGAACACGGCGGCCCACAGGATTCGGTGGGCCAATATCTGAAGCGGGTCTACGTCTGAGAGGAGCTTCCAGTAGATGGGCAAAATCCCCCACAGTCCGTAGGCCAGAGCAGCGGCCCACAAGCCCTGCCTCTTGCTAAATCGTTCAGCCATACTCTATCCTAATGAAAAAAGAGCCGCCCAGATCAGGACGGCCCTTGCAATATTTCACCATGGAGCATCACTTCGCATGGGCGAGGTGAGCCTTGCATATTTTACATATCTTAAGCTTTTTGCCCTCGATCTCCTGCTCGTAGATGACTTTGACGCCGGTACGGCCACACACGGGGCATGTCCCGCGTCCCTTCGACACCAGTTCTTTTAGGCCCTTGCCTCTATGTGCTTTGGACATTTCGACTTCCTCCCTGCGACCTTCAGGCCTGCTGTTTCTTTGCCTTCCGCGCGGCCTTGCGTTTCTCGCGCTCGGCCCTCTTTTCATCGGCCTTCTGATCGACCAGTTCGAGCACGACGAGGTTTGCGGCGTCATTTGCGCGATCGCCGAGTTTGAGAATGCGGGTATACCCCCCATTGCGCTCCTTGAAGCGTGGGCCGATGTCGGTGAACAGCTTTGCCACCGCATCTTCGCCGTAGAGCCTCGCAGCGGCGATCCTGCGATTGTGGACGGAATCGACTTTGGCCCTCGTAATGAGCTTCTCCGCCGCGCGCCTGGCCTCGATCGCCTTCGCCTTCGTAGTTACGATCTTCTCCTGTTTGAAGAGCACCGTAACCATATTGCGGACAAGGGCCTTACGGTGAGCGGCGACTCGGTTCAGTTTGTTATAGCCGATCTTATGCTTCATCGCTCTCTTCCTTTTTCATATTGAGTTTGATGTGATTTCTCAGCGCGGAGTAATCCGTCATACCGAGGGTGAGGTTCCATTCGGCGAGCTTCGTCTTGATCTCCTGCAGAGACTTCTTTCCGAAGTTGCGGGTCTTGGTGATTTCTTCCTCGGTCTTTTTGGTGAGATCGCCGATGGTCCTGATATTCGCGTTTTTGAGGCAGTTGAACGAACGCACCGAGAGTTCGAGCTCTTCGACGGGCATATTGAGAATCTGGCGAACGCGCTCTTCGATCTCGTCGCTCGTCTCCTCGCCGCCAGTCTCGCTCTCGTCGAAATTCACGAATATGGAGAAGTGGTCCTTCGCAATTTTTCCTGCCTCGCCGAGGGCGTCCTCTGGGCGGATGGTCCCGTCAGTCCATATCTCAAGCACGAGCTTATCGTAGTCCGAGCGCTGGCCGACGCGGGTCGGCTCGATGGCGTATTTCACCCTCGTCACCGGGGTAAAGATCGCATCCATGGGGATCGTGCCCACGACGTCGATAAATTTTTCGTTCACCTCGCTCGGAACATAGCCTCGGCCCAGATTTACCTGAAGCTCAAGTCCTAGGTGGACGTTCGGCTCAAGACTGGCGATCTTGAGGTCGGGATTGAGCACAACGAGCTGGCCCTGTTCTGCAAAAAAACTTCCACGCAGCTCTTCGAGTCCCTTGATCTCATAGTCGAGCGTGAGCTCTTCCTTGTCGTTCGGAAGCCGCAGGCGCAGCTTCTTCAGGTTGTTCAGAACTTCGATGGTGTCTTCTACCACGCCGGGGATGGTTTCGAACTCGCTGGTGATCACATGCGGGGCACCTTCGTCATCGTATCGAGTGATGCGGACGGCAGTGATCGCATACCCCTGAATAGAAGACAACAGGATGCGGCGCAGGGTGTTCCCGACAGTAGTTCCATAGCCCGGCTCAAACGGATACGCCACGAACTTCCCGTAGGTGTCGGTCGACTCGCTCTGTTCGTAGGTAATACCCTTCGGCCTCTTGAAACCTTTAAGTAGGCTTTTGCGCGCCATTTCCGCTCCTTATTTCGAGTACAACTCGACGACCAGCTGCTCTTTGATGTCCATGGTATCCGTCACGTCCTGTCGCTGCGGGTTGGTCACATAACGGCCGGTCATTTCGTCGACATTGACCTCAAGCCACGGCATAACGCCGGACCTCTGCACTTCTTCCAGTGCCTGGCGAATCGTATCCATTTTCTTGGCTGCCCCGATCACAGAGATCACATCGCCGGGCTTGACGAGATAGGAAGCGATATTTACCCGCTTTCCGTTCACGGCAATATGGCCGTGGTTGACGAGCTGCCGGGCCTGGGCCCGCGACGTCGCAAAGTGCAGGCGGTACACAACATTGTCGAGTCTCCGCTCAAGGAGAATGATCAGGTTGTCGCCGGTCTTGCCTGGCAGGCCCAAGGCCTTCTCAAAAATATTGTGGAACTGCCGTTCCAAAAGACCATAGGTGCGCTTGAGCGCCTGCTTCTCGCGAAGCTGCACGGCATACTCTGATTTCTTCCCGATCCGCGTCTTCGGCGCCTTGCCGGGTGGAAGGCGCTTCTTGTTGATCGGGCACTTGTCGCTCCGGCAGCGCTCGCCCTTCAAAAAGAGTTTTCTGCCCTCTGCGCGGCAGAGTCTGCACACAGGTCCAGTATATCTAGCCATTCTGTAACCCCCTCTCAGATGCGGCGGGCCTTCCGGGGCCTGCAGCCATTATGGGGAATCGGTGTCACATCGTTGATCGATTTGACTTTAAGCCCCATTACGCCGAGTTGGCGGATTGCGGACTCACGGCCGATGCCGGGCCCTTTTACGTACACATGCGCTTCGCGCAGGCCGGCCTGCATCGCCTTCTGCACTGCGGCCTCCGTCACTGTCTGGGCGGCAAAGGGTGTGGACTTCTTGGCGCCGCGGAATTCATGGCTTCCTGAACTCGACCATGAAATCGTATTCCCGTTGAGGTCGGTCACGGTGACAATCGTATTGTTGAAGGTCGCCTGAATGTAGACATTCCCTTCATATACGCTCTTCTTCTCTTTTCTCTTCTTCGTCTTTGTCGTAGTCGCAGCCACGTTCATGCCCCTCCGTTAGACGGCCTTCTTCTTGTTCGCGACGGTCTTTCTCTTGCCTTTGCGCGTGCGCGCATTCGTCCTCGTCCGCTGTCCGCGAACAGGGAGCCCCTTGCGGTGGCGCAGGCCGCGATAGCAGCCAATATCCATAAGGCGCTTGATGTTCAACGCGATCTCTGTTCTCAAGCGGCCCTCGACTTTATAGTCGTTCTCGATGACCTTGCGAAGCTCATTGATCTCTTCGTTCGAAAGATCGTTGATTCTCTTGTTCGGATCGATACCGGTAGTCTCGCAAATCTGAAGTGCGCTAGATCGCCCTATTCCATAGATATAGGTGAGGGCGATGTCGACATGCTTGTTAGGGAGGTCGACTCCCGCAATACGCGCCATGAGCTTCCTCCTGCTCTCAGCCTTGTTTCTGTTTGTGCTTGGGATTGTCGCAGACAATCCTAACCACGCCGTTGCGCCGTATCACCTTGCATTTATCGCAGATTTTCTTGACGCTCGTTCTAACCTTCATGGGTTCCCCCTATTTGCAAACACGCAATTAAATACCATTTATACAAAAATTTCTATAGGTTCCTCGCCCTGATGTGGCCTTTCCGCACGAGGCCATCGTGATGGTGCATCTTGAGGAGCGCCTCCACCTGCGCCATGGTGTCGAGATCGACGCCGACCAGAATGAGTAAGGAGGTGCCGCCCAGCAGATACGCCATCTGGCTCGGGAAATTGAAGAGCCGCTGCACCACCGTCGGAATGAGCGCAATGACGGCAAGGTACAGCGATCCCGGCAAGATGATGCGGTTGAGCACCCTCGTGAGGTACTCTTCCATCTTTTCGCTCCTGATCCCAGGAATGGAGCCGCCGTTCTCCCGGATATTCTTGGAAATCTCCTGTGGATTCAACGTCACCTGCGTGTAGAAGTACGCAAAGAAGATGATGAACACCACGTAGAAGAAATTGTACCAGAAGCCGTCCGGTCTGAGCCAGTAGGAAAAATCCCTCAGCCATTTCGCCTGAACGCCGAAACTCTGGGCTATCTGCAGGGGAAAGGTCAGAAGGCTCGACGCGAAAATGACGGGGATGACGCCCGACGGATTGATCTTGAAGGGGATATACGTATTCTGCGCGCCGTACATCCGCCGCCCCACAATGCGCTTCGCATAGTTGACCGGTATTTTTCGCTGCCCCTGCTGCTCGAGCACGACGAGCGCCACCACGGCGACAAACATGATGAGTACGACGATGGCGTACACCGCGTTGATTTCGCCCATCTGAATCTTCTTGATGAGCTCGTAGGTGGCGTTCGGCAGGCGCGCCACGATGCCGGCAAAAATCAAAAGCGAAATACCGTTGCCGATGCCGCGCTTGGTGATCTGTTCACCGATCCAGACCAAGAACATCGTGCCCGTGGTGACGGTGAGAACCGCAATAATCGTATAGAGCGTACGGTTGGACATCGCGATCGCATTGGGAATGCGGTCCGCCCATACGGTCACGGAGAAGCTCTGGATGATGGCGACCACGATGGTTCCGAGCCGCGTCCAGCGCGAAATTTTGCGCCGCCCACCCTCTTCTTCAGCGATGCTCTTGAGCTTCGGAAAGATGACGATCAACAGCTGCATGATGATCTGCGCGCTGATGTAGGGCATGACTCCCATCATGAAGAGCGAGAAATTCTTGAATGCGCCACCTGCGAAGAAATCGAGGTAATCGGTGATGCCGCCAGTGCCGCTGCTGGACTGTTGCGCGAAATATGACTGCAACGCGCTCGCATTGATGCCTGGGATGGGCAAGAAAGCGCCCAAGCGAAAAATTGCGAGCCAGAACAGAGTAAAGAATATCCTATCCTTCAGTTCTTTGACTCTGAAAATATCGACGAGTGTACCAGCCATTCGCTCCTGCCTTTATTACTCACTTGTCTGCCGAGGAGCCGGTTGCGGCGGGCACTTCCACCTTGCCGCCAGCGGCTTCGATTTTCGCCTTCGCACCAGAAGAGACCGCATCGACGCTCAGGGTGAGCGCGACGCTGATCTTACCTTCGCCGAGGACCTTGACGGGCAGTTCAGGCTTCCGCACGAGCCCCTTTTGAAACAGGGCTACGGTGTCGACCGTGTCGCCGGCCTGAAATTTGCCCTCGATGTCGCGGAGATTCACGATCTGGTATTCCTTGCGGAAGGGATGATTGGAAAAACCGCGGCCTGGCAGGCGCCGGTAGAGAGGCATCTGTCCACCTTCAAAGCCGGGATAGGTCTTTCCGCCCGAACGCGACTGCTGTCCCTTATTGCCGCGACCAGCCGTCCCACCGGAGCCCGAGCTGTCCCCTCTGCCGACGATGTGTTTCTTCTTGTTCGCGCCTTCCGGGGCGTGGAGATTGAAATCAGCCATCACTCCACCTCCTTGGTCTCAACTAGATGCCGCACCTTATTCACCATACCAAGAATTTGCGGACTTGCTTCCTTGATAGTACTCGAACCAATTTTCCGCAGCCCCAGACAGCGGACCGTCGCGCGCGCCTTCGGCTTCTGACCGATGGTACTGCGAACCAATGTTATCTGAATTCTGGCCATGATCAACTCCACATGTCTTTGAGCGTCTTGCCCCGGTTCTTCGCCACTTCCTGGGCATCGAGCAGCTGGCTGAGACCGGAGAATACAGCCCTCACTACGTTGACGGCTGTTCGTGAGCCGACACACTTAGAAAGGATATCGACGTAGCCCGCACATTCCATGATGGCACGCACGGGGCCGCCTGCGATGACGCCCGAACCGGGGCAGGCCGGCTTAATGTACACCGTCGTCGCCTTGTATTTGCCCGTCACTTCATGGGGCAGCGTGCCTTTCTTCAGGGGCACGGCGACCATCGCGCGTTTCGCCTTTTCGACACTCTTGCGGATCGCCTCGGTGACGTCGTTCGCCTTGCCGAACCCGAATCCGACGTGACCCTGCTTGTCGCCGACGACTGTCAATGCGGAGAAAGAAAACCTTCGGCCGCCTTTTACGACTTTGGCGGTCCTGTTCAGCTGAATTAGCTTTTCGGTGTAGCCTTCCTGCACACCAGAATCTTCTCTTCTCGTTTTTTCCACAACCGCCCCCTAGAATGTAATGCCGGCTTTTCTAACACCATCGGCGATCGCCTTCACGACGCCGTGGTACTTGTAGCCGTTTCTGTCGAACACTACCTGGGTAATGCCTTTTTCCAGGAGCCGTTTGCCGAGTTCTTCGCCGATCGTCGCGCCGGTCTGGACGGTGGGCCGAAGGCTGCGGAACTGCTGTTCCATCGTCGACACGCTCGCGAGCGTGTGCCCCGCCACATCGTCGATCGCCTGCACATAGAGGTGGAGGTTCGACCGGAACACGGACAGGCGCGGCTTCTCCGCGGTACCCGCGAGGGTCTTGCGGACGTGGGCCCGGCGTTTTTCGCGCCGGCGGATCTTATCTGATAGTTCTCTTACGCTCATGCTCTCTGCCTCACTTCACGCCGGTCTTGCCGACTTTCCTGCGGATTCTCTCTTCTTCGTAGCGGATGCCCTTTCCCTTATAAGGCTCAGGCCCGCGGAGAGACCGCACTTCACTGGCAAACTTGCCGACTTTGGCACGATCGATGCCTTCGATGACAATCCTCTGTCCGTTCTGTTCGACGGAAACCTTGAGACCTTCGGGAATCACCGCGGCGACGTCGGTCGAATATCCGATGCTGAGCACCAGGAGGTTGCCCTGAACTTCGGCGCGATACCCGACGCCGCTCACCACCAGCGCGCGCTTAAACCCTTGCGTCACGCCGATGACCATATTGTTGAGCAAACTGCGATACAGTCCGTGGTATGCTCTCGCCTGCTTGGAATCATTCTTGCGCTCCACGACCGCAGCGCCATCTTTGACGGCAATCGTAACGTCGGGGCGGTATTCCTGAGAAAGCCTGCCCTTCGGTCCCTCCACGTGGAAGACCGTCGGTTCGACAGTCACTTTCACACCCTGTGGGATCACAACAGGCCGCATTCCAATTCTCGACATACGTGTACCTCGCCTTACCAGACCGTGCAGATGAGCTCGCCGCCGACTTGCTTCTCCACGGCTTTCCTGCCGGTGATGACGCCATCGGAAGTCGAAACGATCATGATTCCATAGCCATTGAGAATGCGCGGCATGTCGCGGTATCCGGTATAGACGCGACGCCCCGGCTTGGAAACCTTACTCAGCCCATGGATGATGGGGTTGTTCTCCTCGTCATACTTGAGGAAAATGCGGATAAAATTCTGCCCCTCGGTCTGAATCTTCTTAAAATTCTTGATATAGCCCTCGGTCTTGAGTATCTTCACGATCTCAAGTTTGAGCTTGGAAGTCGGGATGTCGACCTTCTCATGCCGGGCCATATTTGCGTTCCGGATTTTAGTCAGCATGTCCGCAATGGGATCAGATACGCTCATTGCACCCTCCTACCAGCTCGATTTCGTCACGCCCGGCAATTTGCCTTCGGAAGCGAGCTTCCGGAAGCAAATGCGGCACATATCGAATTTTCTCATATAGCCGCGCGGGCGGCCGCAGATTTTGCACCGACGGACCAGACGAGTCGAATATTTTGGCGTCTTCAACGCCTTCAGAATCATCGCTTTTCGAGCCATGTACGCCTTCCTTATTTCCTGAAGGGCATGCCCAATCTGGCAAGAAGGCTCTTCGCCTCCGTGTCAGTCTCGGCTGTTGTCACAATCGAGACGCTAAGCCCCATAACTTTCTCGATCTTGTCGAAATCAATCTCCGGGAAAATGATCTGCTCGGTAAGGCCAAGGGTGTAGTTGCCATGACCGTCGAATCCGTTCGGATTGACGCCACGGAAATCCTTGACGCGGGGGAGCGCGACGTTCATGAGCCTGTCGAGGAATTCCCACATCTGGTTTCCCCTGAGCGTGACGCGGGCGCCGATCTCCTGGCCTTTGCGGATCTTGAAGTTTGCGATGGACTTCTTCGCCTTCGTCTTGACCGCATGCTGGCCAGTGATGGTTTCGATGTCGCTGATCGCGGCATCGAGCAGCTTCTTGTTCTCGCGCGCCTCGCCGACCCCCATCGACACGATGACTTTCACGAGTCGGGGCACCTGCATCATGGACGTGTAGCCGAGCTCTTTGAAGAGCTCAGGCGCCACCTTTTCGCGGTAGAGTTTCTTAAGTCGGGGGATATACACTTTCGCTTGCGCCATCAGAGGACCTCCCCGCATTTTCTGCAGACTCGCTTCGTCTGGCCATCGACGATCTTGTAGCCAGCGCGGACGGGCTTATTGCACTTCTTGCACACGATCATCACGTTCGAGATGTGAAGCGGTGCTTCGACTTCCACGATGCCGCCGCGGTCGGTCTGCGATCTCTTTTTCATGGCCTTCTTCACCATGTTGATCCCCGACACGATCACGCGGCCCTTCTCACGGTCGATCTTGAGGATCTTCCCCTGTTTGCCCCGATCCTTGCCGGCGATAACCTGGACAAGGTCTTCTCTTCGAAGTTTGTATTTTGCATTCGCCATCTTCAAACTCCTCACAAGACCTCAGGGGCGAGAGAGATGATTTTCATGTAATCCTTCTCGCGCAGTTCACGCGCAACCGGCCCGAAGATGCGCTTGCCTTTCGGGTTTTTGTTCGCATCGATGATCACGCACGCGTTGTCATCGAACCTGATATAGGTGCCATCGGGCCGCTTGTATTCCTTGTGCGTCCGCACGACGACCGCCTTTTCCACCGCCCCTTTCCTGATCGCCGAGTTGGGCAGTGCGGTCTTCACCGCGACGACGATGATGTCTCCCACGCTCGCATATCTCCGTCGCGTACCCCCGAGGACCTTGATGCACTGAACGGTCTTCGCACCTGAGTTGTCGGCGACATTCAGCATGCTTTCTACCTGAATCATAACCTACTCCCGCTCGTTATTTCGCCCGCTCGACGATTTCGACAAGCCGCCACCGCTTTTCCCGCGACAAGGGCCTGCATTCGACCACCGAAACGGTATCGCCGACATGCGCTTCGTTGTGCTCGTCGTGGGCTTTTACGCGCTTCGTCCTGTTGACATACTTTCTGTAGAGGGGGTGGAGCTTGCGCATAATAATTTCGACAACGATGGTTTTGTCATTCTTGTCCGAAACTACGATGCCTTGAAGAACAAGCTTGCCCTCAGTCATTTTCTGGATATTGGTATCCACGTTCCGTCTCCTGAAGAATTATGCCTTCTTCGCGGCGCCGCTGCGCTGGGCCTCGGCGATCCTCGTTTCGATCCGCGCGATTTGGCGGCGGAGATTTCTCTTCTCGAGAGGATTCTCGACGTGCCCGACCACCATCTGGAATCGAAGGTCAAAATATTTCTTTCTCAGCTCGCTGCGCTTGACGAGCAGCTCTTCCAGCTTCATATCCTTGAACGAATTCTTCATGGCGATCACTCCGTTTCCGCGCGCACCGCGAATCTGGTCTTCACGGGGAGCTTAGAGCCAGCGAGGCGCATAGCCTCTTCTGCCACTTTCGGCTCGACGCCGGAAAGCTCGAACAACACGGTGCCCGGCTTGACCACCGCAACCCAATACTCCGGGCCAGGCTTACCGCGTCCCATGCGGGTCTCGGCCGGCTTCTTGGAATACGGCTTGTCCGGAAAGATGCGAATCCACATCTTGCCACCGCGCTTGATGTAACGGTTGAGCGCGATACGGGCAGCCTCGATCTGACGGTTCGTAATCCAGTGCGGCTCCAGGCTCACGAGGCCATAGTCGCCGAACGCGATGGTATTGCCCGAATGCGCCTCTCCGTGGATTCGACCGCGCTGCTGCTTTCTGTGTTTTACTCTCTTCGGTAACAGCATAGATTAGCTCCTTGCCTCACCTTCCGCTTGGTCTGCTTCAGGTTTGGGGTTGGGTCTGCGTTCACCTCGTTCGGAGCGCTCTCCGCGCTCATGGCGCTCACGCCGTTCCTGACCGCCCTCCCTGCGCTCTCCGCGAGCATCGCCCGCGGTCTCCCGCCGCGACCTCTTCGCGAGCTGGCCAGCATCTTCGTTCTTATCCTGGGTATACACCATACCCTGATAAATCCAAACCTTCACACCGATCTTTCCGAAGGTGGTGTCTGCTTCCGCAAACCCATAGTCGATATCGGCACGGAGGGTGTGCAGGGGAATTCGACCATCCTTAAGCTCTTCGGTGCGCGACATGTCGGCGCCGCCGAGGCGGCCAGAAAGCCTAACCTTGCAGCCCTGCGCCCCTGCCTTCAGCGCGTTCTGAATTGCGGACTTCATAGCCCTGCGGAAGGACTGCCTGTTTTCGAGCTGACGGGCAATATTCTGGGCGACAATCTGGGCATTGGTGTCGACTTTCTTGATCTCTTTGATCTTGATCTGCAGCTTTTTCTGCGTGATCTTCTGAATCTCGGCGCCGATCTTGTCGATGTTCGCCCCTTTGGTCCCGATGAGGACGCCTGGACGCGCGCTGTGAATCACGATGGTGACGCGCTGCGGATGGCGGATGATCTCGATTTCGGAGATGTCCGCGCCCTTGGTTTCCGGCAGCTCGAGGAGACGGCGACGGATCGCAAGATCTTCGTGAAGGGTTTTCGCATACTCACGGGGTTCGACGTACCAGTGCGAACTCCAGTCCTTGTTGATGCCGATTCTCAATCCAATCGGACTTACTTTCTGACCCACCTTACGCCTCCGTCTTCTTGCCGATTTCGTCGACGATGCACGAGATGTGGCACATGCGTCTCAGCTGCATATCAGCCCTGCCTCGGGCACGAAACCAAACCCTTTTAAGCCTCGGTCCCTCATCGATGCGCAGCTCTTTGATGTAGAGCATATCCTCGCCGAGCTTGCGATTCTTGTTCAGAGCATTTGCAGCCGCGGAGGAAACCACCTTGCGGATCAGTCTGGCGCCCTTGTGCGGCATATTTTCAAGGATGGCCATGGCTTCGACGTACGGCTTGGCGCGAACGAGATCGGCGACCGGGCGCACCTTGAAAGGCGAAGCGATCAGCCATTTCGACGTGGCTCTATAGCCAGTTTTTGTATTCGCCATTTCAGCACCCCTACTTCTTCTCGGCTTTCTTGTCGCTCCCGGCGTGCCCACGGAAGACACGGGTGGGAGCGAATTCGCCGAGCTTGTGGCCAACGAGGTTCTCCGTCACATAGACGGGTATCCACGTCTTGCCGTTATATACAGAGATTGTCTGGCCGACCATTTCGGGAATGATGGTCGATGTGCGGGAGTAGGTCTTGATAAGTTTCTTCTCCCCCGCCCTGCTCATCTCGATTACCTTCTTGTACAGGCTCTTCTCGATGAAGGGCCCTTTCTTCACGGACCTAGACACGGGTTTACTCCTCTATCTCACTTGCGCCGCTTGACGATGAAGCGGCTCGACGGCTTGTGTGGATCACGGGTCTTATAGCCCTTCGCCGGCTGACCCCACGGAGATACAGGCTGTTTGTATCCCTTGCCTCGCCCTTCTCCACCACCGTGCGGATGGTCGACCGGGTTCATGACGGTACCGCGCACGGTCGGTCTGATGCCGAGCCAGCGCGTACGTCCCGCCTTCCCAATCCGCTCATTCATGTGCTCATCGTTGCCCACCTGGCCGACGGTCGCCATACACTTTTTGAACACCATGCGCTGCTCGCCCGACGGCAGCCTGAGCACGACATAGTCGCCTTCCTGGGCAGCGATGAGCGCGCTCACGCCTGCGGAGCGGGCGAGCTGTCCGCCGCGCCCGAGCGTCAGCTCGACATTGTGCACGGTGAAGCCGACCGGGATCTTCTCCAGCGGAAGGGCGTTGCCAATCTCTGGCGCGGCGCCGGGGCCCGACAGAATGGTCTGACCGACCTTAAGCCCCTTCGGGCTGAGAATGTAGCGCTTTTCCCCATCCGCATAGGTAATGAGGGCGATGTTCGCGCTGCGGTTGGGATCGTACTCGATGCTGGTCACCTTGCCCGGCACTCCGAACTTGTCACGCCTGAAATCGATGACTCTGTATCGACGCTTGTGGCCGCCGCCGTGGTGTCGCACTGAGATGCGACCGTTCGAAGCCCTGCCGCCCGTGCTCTTCTTGCCCACAGTGAGCGACTTGACCGGCCGGTTCTCTTTGCTCGTGAGCTCTTCGTTGATCACCTGCACACGGTGGCGGAGTCCAGGCGTTACAGGTCTAAATGTTCTGATCGCCATAGTTCTTCCTCACTCCTCATGCGCCTTCGAACACTCTGATCGTCTCGCCCTTCTGGAGCCTGACAATCGCCTTTTTCCACTCCGCAGTGCGCCCAAGCCTGCCACGCAGCCGTTTCGGCTTCGAGGTGACGTTGATCACTTTGCAGCTTACGGGGTGCACACCGAAGGTCTTGGCAACGGCCTCCATGATCATCGGCTTCGTCGCCCTAGGGTCAACTTTGAAGATGTACTGGCCCATTTCGCGCATGATATTGCTCTTCTCGGAGAGCACCGGCTCAATAAGAATCGCATCATATTCCATACTCAGCTCTCCTTCGTCACGCCGGCGTAGAACTCATTGAGCTTCGCCGAAGCACCTTCCATCATGATGACTCTGCGGGCATAGAAAAGATCATGCGCGCGCAGACGATTGTAGGTGAGGTAGCTCAACCAGGGAATGTTCCTGGCAGCGCGCTTCACCATGGGATCGTCATCCCTGAGGATGAGGACCGTCCTCTCAGGGATCTTGACGTCGACCACATTCGCGAGCACCTTCAGAAGGTCCTTCGTCTTTCCGGACTCGACGGTAAAGTCCTCCACGATCGAAACGAGGCCGTCCTGAACTTTCAGGCTCAAAATAGTCTTCAGCGAAAGCTGTTTTTCTTTGCGCGGAAGCGAATAGGAATAATCTCTGGGCTTCGGCCCAAAAGAGATGCCGCCGCCGACATAGATGTTCGACTTCAAATCGCCGTGGCGAGAACGACCGCCACCCTTCTGGGCAAACGGCTTACGATTGGTCCCATGGACCTCGCCGCGATCCTTCGTCGACGCGGTGCCCACGCGAGCATTCGCAAGCTCGTTGTTCACCGCATACCAAATAACGTCCTCATTGATTGGCAATCCGAAGACGGCATCGGACAGCTCAATTGTTCTGAGCTCTTTCCCGCTCAGGGAAATTACTTTGCCTTCCATACAGTCCTCCGCCTTCAGCTCTTCTTAATCGATTTGCGAATCAGGACATCGCAATTCCGCGGTCCAGGAAGTGCGCCGCGGATGAGCACCACGCCTTTCTGCACATCGACCCTCACGACCTTGAGGTTCTGCACGGTCACCCGCTCGTTGCCCATGTGGCCGGGCATCTTTATGTTCTTGAAGCTGTGGTGCGGGTAGGTGCTGTTGCCGGTCGAACCCGGTTCGCGGTGGAACTTAGAGCCGTGCGACGCACGGCCGCCGTCAAAGCCCCAGCGCTTGACGACACCCTGGAAGCCCTTCCCCTTCGAACGGGCCACAACGTCGACGAAGCGCACTCCCTCGAGCACAGAAGCGTCGAGGGCCTGGCCGACTTCGACCTGTTTTTCAAAATCCCTAAACTCGCGGAGAATTCTCGTAGGCGCGACACCCTCGGGGAACTGGCCGGCATAGGGCTTCGTGACGCGAGATTTCTTCTTCTCGTAGACGCCGACGAGGACGGCATTGTAGCCATCTTTCTCGGCAGTCTTTACGCCGACCACCGTATTAGGGACAACTTGAACGACCGTCACGGGCACAACACGGCCCGTTTCGTCGAACACCTGCGTCATCCCCACCTTCTTTCCAATGACACCGATCATTCGGCACTCCTGCGTTGAACGCTTCCGGCACAGAGCCGGGCGTTACGGCATTAAAAGACTCTGTCGCGACGGACAAAGGTTTTACTGTTTGATTTCGACATCGATTCCCGAGGGAAGTTCGAGCTTCATGAGCGCATCCATGACTTCAGGCGTCGGCTCGATGATGTCGATGAGGCGCTTGTGCGTCCTCATTTCGAACTGTTCCCGGCTTTTCTTGTGCACGTGAGGAGAGCGCAGGACCGTAAATTTGTTGATGCGCGTAGGAAGAGGCACCGGCCCGGAAACCTTCGACCCCGCATCCTGCACGGTCTTGATAATACTCTTGGCGCTGTCGTCGACAAGGCGCACATCAAAGCCTCTAAGCCTGACTCGGATTCTGTCTTTCATCTTTCCTCCAAAGATCTCTTGCACCCGCATCGTCGGCCGTACCCGGGCAGGCGCGCCGACGACCCTGAGTGCCGACGGATTGGGGAACCCGTCGACGGCGACACGGTCGCCAATTCACACAAAAACGTGCCCCTGCCTACGAGGGGCACGCCATAATAGCACTCGTTTAAATGTTTGTCCAGTGGCCGTTTTGATGGACAAACCTTATTCGATGATCTCGGTCACCTGGCCGGAAGCGACGGTGTGGCCACCTTCACGGATGGCGAACTTGAGCCCTTTTTCCATAGCGATCGGGTAGATGAGCTCAACCTCGATCTCGGTGTTGTCGCCAGGCATGACCATGTCCTTGCCTTCGGGAAGCTTGACCGCACCGGTGATGTCCGTCGTCCTAAAGTAGAACTGAGGGCGATAGCCGGTAAAGAACGGGCTGTGGCGGCCACCTTCCTCTTTGGAGAGGCAGTAGATCTGCCCTTTGAACTTGGTGTGCGGGGTGATGGTACCCGGCTTCGCGAGGACCTGGCCGCGTTCGACTTCCTTCTTGTCGATGCCGCGCAGAAGCGTACCGATGTTGTCGCCGGCCTGGCCTTCGTCGAGCACTTTGTTGAACATCTCGACGCCCGTGACCACCGTACTCTTGGTGGGGCGGATGCCGACGATCTCAACCGTGTCATTGACGTGGACGGTGCCGCGTTCGACACGACCGGTCACAACAGTGCCGCGGCCAGAGATGGAGAACACGTCCTCGATCGGCATAAGGAAGGGCTTGTCGACGAGACGCACAGGATCAGGGAAGAAGCTGTCCATCGCATCGAGAAGCTCCTGGATGCACTTTGTGGCCTCGGGATTGTCGGGCTCAGTCATCGCCTTGAACGCAGAACCTCGGACAATGGGCGTCTTATCGCCAGGGAATCCGTAGAAGTTCAGAAGATCGCGCACTTCCTCTTCGACAATGTCGAGGAGCTCGGGGTCATCGACGAGATCGACCTTGTTCAAGAACACAAGGATCGCAGGAACGCCGACCTGACGAGCCAAAAGCACGTGCTCTCTGGTCTGGGGCATGACAGAGTCAGGGGCCGACACGACCAGAATGGCACCATCCATCTGCGCGGCGCCGGTGATCATGTTCTTGATGTAGTCGGCGTGGCCCGGGCAGTCGATGTGCGCATAGTGACGCTTGTTGGACTGATACTCAAGGTGCCTCGTGTTGATGGTGATACCGCGCGCCTTCTCTTCCGGCGCATTGTCGATGTCTTCGTACTTGAGCACCTTGTCGCCGAACTTGCGCCCGCAGTACATGGTGATGGCCGCACTCAGCGTCGTCTTGCCATGGTCGATGTGTCCGATGGTACCAACGTTCATATGAGGTTTGGTACGCTCGAATTTTTCTTTGGCCATATAAATCTCCTCCTTGGCTTCGTCAACGGCACTCCACAGCGTTTCACAACATGAAAACTGCAAAGACACCGTCCGGCGGCACGATGCCGTCGGATGCTACGCCATAATTTACTCGTTTGGGCTTTCGGATTATAAGCAAAGAATCAAGATTGCGCAATAGCCCGATACGGCAACAGCAATTTTTTTTGCTCTTCACAAACAATTATAATAATTATATCAGAAAAAACCACGTCTGTCAGGCGGGGCTGCGACTGGCGCGCCCCGAAGGCCGCCCCGGCCCCACAAGCCTTTCCACGTGCATTCCGACTATTCGCCTTCGGCCCCGTAGTGGTCGAACTTTGCTTGATAGATGCCGTGCCCCTCCGTGAGGGACCTCAGCGAGGTCGCATACCCGAAGAGCTTCTCCATCGCCGTGTAGGCCACGATGGTTTTTATCCCGCCGACATCTTCTACGGATTCGATCCGTGCGCCACGCGCCTGAAGCGAAGCGAGCGCCGCGCCGAACCATGCGTCGGGCACTTCCACTGAAATCTGCACGATCGGCACAAGGACAAGGCTCCCCGCAAGGCCCACCGCCCTGCGCAGCACCCAAGAGGCGGCAGCCTCCACCGCCGTCTCGGCGCGCTTGTCGCTGCCTCCGGGAGGCACAAAATGCTCGATGACCACCTTTGCCCCGATGACGGGCCAGCCCCCTGTCGGCCCTACGGCCAGCACAGTGTCCATCGCCCGACGGATACAAGCCTCATACCCTGAAGACATTCGTACGCCGCCGGCAAGGATAAGGGTATTCTCTTTCTTGTCTTTGAGATTTTCAAGCGAAACCCCGAGAGTCACGGACAACCTTTCGCCCCCAAAGTCGCCTACAAACTCATCCGCAAAGCGAACCGGACCCTTCAACCGCTCCACCTTAGGAACCTGCGGATCTCCCGCACGGACATGGAGCCCGTACTCTTTCTGAAGGCGTTCCAGCACGATGTCGAGGTGCAGCTCTCCCTGGCCCGAAATGGTGATTCTGCCGGTCTCCTTCTCTTCACTGACTAGGAGAGAGGTATCTTCGAGGGTGAATCGTTGTAAAGCCTCGCGCAGCCTTGGAAGCTCCTGTTGGGAAGCTGGCTCGATCGCCATAGAGACAAGGGGATCAGGATTCTTGAACGATTCATAGACGATCTGAAGCCCCGGCTCGCAGAGCGTGCCCCCCGCTTCCATATAAGAAAGACGTGCGGCGACGATTTCGCCCGCTGCGGCCTTCTGCACCGGTTCGACCTCCGCGCCGTGTATGCCGTAGAGATGCTGAAGCTGAACGAGCTTTTGGGCGGGCATGGCCATGACCCTCATGCCCTCACGAATTGTCCCAGACCACACGCGAAGCCACGCCAAGGCGTCGAGATCGGCGCTGAGCGCCGTCTTAAAGATATACGCCGAAAACCGGGCGTCGGGCTCGGCTTCAAGCCTCAACTCTCTTGCACTTTTCAGGTCCTTCGCAGGGGGGCAACCCCGGGCAAAGGGGTCGGGCAGATAATCGATGATCGCATCCAGCAGAAGTGCACTCGAAATATCGCAGAACGATGAGCCACAGAGAGCTGGCGTTATTTCCTGTCTGTACACCGGCCCACGGAGGGCGGCGCGTATTTCGTCGGGAGAGATAGGCTTTCCATCCACGATCCTTTCCATGAGATTGTCGTCGTACATGCTGGCCCGATCGAGGAGCTTGTCGCGGTACTCGGCCGCAATGCGCCTCGATTCCTCCGTCAGCGGCGCATCCTCGACAGGAACGGCGGCCGGAAGGCCTGCCTCGGCGACATCCCCTTCCTCTCTGCGCCCGATCGACACAGGGTACCAGCTCATCTCCACGAGGTCGACGATCCCGTTCCAACAGGAATCCTCGAAGGTCGGGATATGCAGCGGAATGACGTGCTCGCCCAGCTCTCCTGCTATTTCCTTGAGCGTCCCGAAGAAATCCGCACCGCGCCGGTCCATCTTGTTGATGAAATAGATGCGCGGAATGTGGTGGGCCCGGCATCCGCTCGCAATGAACCCCGTGCGCACCTGCACGCCCGACACTGCGCAGAGCACGATGATGGCACCGTCGAGCACGCGCAAGACGCGGTCGACTTCCGCGCTGAAGTCCACGTGGCCTGGAGTGTCCAGCAGATGGAATTGCACGCCTTTGTGTAAAAATCGCACGGCCGCGGTCTTTATGGTGATTCCGTGCTGGCGCTCTACCGTGAGGTAGTCGGTGGCGGTGGTGCCCTCGTCGACATTTCCGGCCCTCTCGCGCACGCCCGCAACGTGGAGCAGGCGCTCGGTGACCGAGGTCTTGCCGGCATCGATGTGGGCGAGGATGCCGATGTTCCGGATGGGGAACAGGGACTTCGCATGAGAGGTGTGCCTCGAATTCATTGCAGTATCAGTATACTTCGGGGGCACCAATTAAAAAAGCCGCCTACGAGGCGGCTCTGATTGCGCGAAAGCCTTGTTCGCTAAACGCTGTTCGCTGCGCTCACAGCTAGAGCCTGCTTTCGCACATTACCATCTGTAATGTGCGAAAGCCTTGTTCGCTAAACGCTGTTCACTGCGCTCACGGCTAGAGCCTGCTTTTGCACATTACCATCTGTAATGTGCAAAAGCCTTGTTCGCTAAACGCCGTTCGCTGCGCTCACGGCTAAAGCTCGCTTTCGCACATTACCATCTGTAATGTGCGAAAGCCTTGTTCGCTTCAGCCATCTTGTGCATGTCGTCTTTCTTCTTGATGGCGGTGCCGGTGTTGTTGAAGGCATCGAAGAGCTCGTCGGCGAGGCATTCGGACATCGACTTGCCGGTGCGGGCCCGGGCGGCACCGATGATCCAGCGCATGGCGAGCGCCTCGCGGCGCGACTCGCGGATTTCGATGGGCACCTGATAGGTGGCACCACCGACGCGGCGCGACTTGACCTCGATGGAGGGCTTCACGTTCTCGATTGCCTTGGTAAAGGCATCGAGGGCCGGCTGACCCGACTTCTGCTGAAGAAGCTCGAGCGCATCATACATGATGTTGGTGCAGATCGATTTTTTGCCCTCCCACATCATGCGGCAAATAAAACGGGAAACAGTAGTCGAGTTGTATTTGACATCGGGCGCATGTCCCCTGTCAATCGCTTTCTTTTTTCTGCCCATGTATCACCTCACTCAAGCCTTGGGCTTTTTGGCGCCATACTTCGAACGGCCCTGTTTGCGGTCTTCGACGCCAAGCGCATCCTTCGTGCCACGAATGATGTGATAGCGTACACCAGGAAGGTCTTTTACACGGCCACCGCGGACGAGCACCGCAGAGTGCTCCTGAAGATTGTGCCCGATGCCCGGAATGTATGCAGTCACTTCGACACCATTGGTGAGGCGCACACGGGCGACTTTGCGGAGAGCCGAGTTCGGTTTCTTCGGCGTTACGGTCATGACGCGCGTGCAGACGCCGCGGCGCTGAGGGCACCCCATGAGCGCGGGCGACTTCGTCTTCCACTGATTCTGCTTTCTTCCGTTTCGGATAAGCTGGTTAATAGTCGGCATATAAGCTCCAGACTCCCTTTGCGCCCGCACATGTCAGCATCATGCGCAGGCTTCATCTATAAAAATGATATTCCAGGCCGCAGAAAATGCGGTGGCTATTTTCGCGGCGGTGTAGAATACCTTTCTCGCACACGACATGTCAAGGGCTGAACTGTGGGGCACGGTGCGCCATGAGGAACACTCCCCTTCTTCTTTGAGGCACTCACAGCCGCCCAAGACAGCTCCATGCTCTCTTACATCCTCTATTCTTCTTGGTCGTCGCTCTCTTCGCCGAACCCTTCATCGTTGTCGAACACAGAGGGTTCGTCGAAACTCTCCTCGGTTGTATTGCGGTCCTGAAGAATTGCCGGCGGCGCCAGTTCACGCTCTTGTTTGCGCTTTTCGAGCACTTCGTCCACGAGGGCGTTGAGATCTTCGTTTTCCGCATCGAAGAGCCTCACCTGGCGGTACTGCTTCATGCCCGTGCCGGCCGGGATGAGGTGACCGATGATGACGTTTTCCTTGAGGCCGCGCAGCTGATCGGTTTCGCCCTTGATCGCCGCGTCGGTGAGCACTCTCGTGGTTTCCTGGAAGGATGCCGCCGCAAAGAAGGAGTCGATCTTCAGCGAGGCCCGCGTAATGCCGAGGAGAATGGGGCGCGCGATCGCAGGCTGGCCGCCCTCCTCCATGACTCGTCGGTTCTCCTCATGGAATTTGTGCTTGTCGACCTGCTGGCCGTAGATGAAGACCGTGTCGCCCGGATTGACGATTTCCACCTTCTTCATCATCTGGCGGATGATGACGCCGATGTGCTTGTCGTTGATGGTGACACCCTGAGCGCGGTAGACCTGCTGCACTTCCTCCATGAGGTAGTGCTGGCATGCCTGTTCGCCGAGGATTGCGAGGATGTCGTGCGGGTTTTTACTGCCGTCGCAGAGCATCTCGCCGGCGACCACCTTATCCCCGTTGCGCACAAGGAGGCGGCGATTCTTCGGCACAAGGTGCTTGTAGGTTTTACCGAAGGCGTCGCGGATGTTGATCACGCGCTTGCCCTTGAGCGAGCCTCCGAAGGTGACCGTTCCGGAGACCATCGCAAGGACCGCAGGGGTCTTGGGCTTGCGCGCCTCGAAGAGTTCGCCGACGCGCGGCAAACCACCCGTGATGTCCATTGCCTTGGCGCTCTCCTTGAGGATCTTCGCCAAAATCTTGCCGGCCTTCACCGTCTCGCCGTCTTCGACGTTGACGTACGCGCCTTCGGGCAGATAGTAGGTCTCGATATCGTTGCCGGCCTCGTCGGTGATGATGATGCGCGGCTCCTTGGTATCGCGCTCGTTGCCGACATCGGTGATGATCTTCTCGACGTTGCCGGTTTCAGCGTTGATCTCTTCCTTGAGGGTGGAACCAGGAATAATGTCCTCGTAGCGCACGATACCCTCATGTTCGGAGATGATGGGATCGTTGAAGGGGTCGAAGGTCGCGATGGTCTCGTTGGCAAGAAGAATCTGACCCCGCGTGACCACCATCTCGGACCCGTTGCGGACCTCCACCTTCTGCTCCTGGGCAATCAGAAGGAGCTTGCCCTCGAGCACCTTGGCGTAGGAGATGCTGGGGGACTTAATTTCACCGCCGTCCGCCTTTTTGATGACGACATCCCCTTTCATGACGCGCTGACCATCTTCGACGAGCAACACATCGCCCTGCGCGAGGTCGAAGGCGCCGAAGACCCTGTTGACGTAGATGTAGCCACGGCGGGTAAACAAAAGGTGCCCGAGCTCAGTCTTGACGTAGGAGCCTTCGATGTCGGCGATGTAGACCGGGTAGTGGAGCGAAATGCGGTTTTCTTCCGCCGCCTTCGTCGCGGCGCCGCCGATGTGGAAGGTGCGCATCGTGAGCTGCGTGCCTGGTTGGCCGATGGACTGTGCCGCGATGATGCCCACCGCCTCGCCGATATCCACGGTCTTGCCGGTAGCGAGGTTACGGCCGTAGCACTTGCGGCAGACGCCGTGCTCGGCTTCGCAGGTGAGCACGGTCCTGACCGACACTTCTTCTATGCCGGCTGCTTCGATCTGGTCGGCGATCTCCTCGGTGATCTCCTCGTTGGAGCCGACGATGATTTGGCCCGTGATCGGGTGACGGATCGGATCGAGCGTGAAGCGGCCGATGATGCGTTCGCGCAGCGACTCGATGATCTCGTCGCCGTCCTTGATCGCGGTGTGAATGGCGCCGTTGATCGTACCGCAGTCGTCCTCGTTGACCACGACATCCTGCGCGATATCCACGAGGCGCCGCGTGAGGTAGCCTGCATCCGCAGTCTTGAGCGCCGTGTCGGCGAGCCCTTTGCGGGCGCCGTTGGTGGAGATGAAGAATTCGATGACCGACAACCCCTCCCGGAAGTTCGAGCGGATCGGCAGCTCGATGATGTCGCCGGACGGCTTGGCCATAAGGCCCCGCATGCCTGCGAGCTGACGGATCTGGTTTTTGCTTCCTCGCGCACCGGAGTGGGCCATCATGTAGATGTTGTTGAAGCCGTCGCGGTCTTTTTCGAGGGCCTTCATCATGACCGCAGTGAGCTCCTCATTCGTCTTGGACCACACCTCGACGACGCGGTTGTAGCGCTCCTCCTGCGTGATGTGGCCGGCGAGGTACTGCTGCTGGATGGCTTCGACTTCCTTGTTGGCCTTCTCGATCATCTCGGTCTTCTCTTTGGGGATGACGATGTCGTCCATGCCGATGGTCGCACCGAAGAAGGTCGCGTACTTGAACCCCATCTCCTTGATGGTGTCGAGCATGTTGACGGTGATGAAGGGAGTACTCGTGCGGTATACGTACTCGATGAGGAGGCGTATATCCTTATCAGTCAATGCGTAATTGATGTAGGGAACTTCCTTGGGCAGCGCCTCGTTGAGAAGGATGCGGCCCGCGGTCGTCTTGATGAGCCTGTTGCCGCTCAGCGCGGCGGGTTTGTTATACCCGTCCCAGGCAGGCTCTTTCGGAAGGGGCACGTAGACGAGCGCCTGATAATCGCAGGAACCGTATTCGCAGGCGAGCAGAAGCTCCTCGGCGCTCGAATAGCGCTTACCCTCGCCCAAGACGCCGGGCCTGTGGCGGCTCAGGAAGTTGATGCCGAGGACCATGTCCTGCGATGGGTAGACGATGGTCTTTCCGCTCGCAGGGTCGAGGAGGTTGCGGCTCGAAAGCATGAGCGTCCAGCACTCGGCCTGGGCCGCGTGGGTGAGTGGCACGTGGACGGCCATCTGGTCGCCGTCGAAGTCCGCGTTGTAGGCCTTGCAGACGAGCGGGTGCAGCTTGATCGCCTTGCCCTCGACGAGAATCGGCTCGAAGGCCTGAATGCCGAGGCGGTGCAGGGTCGGGGCGCGGTTGAGGAGCACGGGATGCTCCTTGACGACTTCGTCGAGCACGGCGAAGACTTCCGGCGTCTCCGATTCGACGAGCATCTTGGCCTTCTTGATGTTGTAGACGACGTCCTTTTCGACGAGCTTCTTCATGATGAAGGGCTTGAAGAGCTCGAGGGCCATCTTGGTGGGCAGCCCGCACTGCCACATCTTGAGTTCGGGCCCCACGACGATGACGGAACGGCCTGAGTAATCGACGCGCTTGCCGAGAAGGTTCTGGCGGAACCGCCCCTGCTTGCCCTTCAGCATGTCGGCCAAGGACTTGAGCGGCCGGTTGCCCGCACCCTTGACGGCGCGGCGGCGGCGCGTATTGTCGAAGAGCGCATCGACGGCCTCTTGCAGCATGCGCTTCTCATTGAAGATGATGATGTCGGGCGCGTTGAGCTGCAACAGTTTTTTGAGGCGGTTGTTGCGGTTTATGACGCGGCGGTAGAGGTCGTTGAGGTCGCTCGTGGCGAAACGCCCGCCATCGAGCTGGACCATGGGCCTGAGTTCAGGCGGAATGACGGGGATGACCGTGAGGATCATCCATTCGGGGCGGTTGCCCGACGACCGGAATGATTCCACGAGCTCGATGCGCTTTAAAAGGCGTTTGTCGGACTTGGGACCGCGCTCGATCATTTTCTGTCTGAGCTCCTGGGAGAGCTTGTCGAGGTCGATCTGCTCGAGGAGGGAGCGGATGGCCTCCGCGCCCATGCCAGCGGTGAATGCGCCGCCGTAGCGGTCCATGGCCTCGCGGTACTCCTCATCGGTGAGAAGCTGCATCTTTTTGAGCTCGGTCTCCCCCGGATCGATGACGATGTATTTTTCGTAGTAGAGGACCGACTTGAGCGTCGCCATCGGCAGGTTGAGCAGAAGGCCCATGCGGCTGGGCACGGAGCGATAGAACCAGATGTGGGACACGGGGCTTGCGAGTTCGATGTGGCCCATGCGCTCGCGGCGGACCTTCGAGTTCGTGACCTCGACGCCGCACCGGTCGCAAATGACGCCCTTGTACCGGATGGACTTGAACTTGCCGCAGTAGCACTCCCACTCCTTGGTCGTGCCGAAGATGCGCTCGCAGAACAGGCCGTCTCGTTCCGGACGGAGCGTCCTGTAATTGATCGTCTCAGGTTTCTTGACCTCTCCATAGGACCACGCGCGGATCATCTCCGGGCTGGCGAGATGGATGGAAATGTTGTCAAAATCCTGGATATCTCTCATGCTACCCCCTCGGGCGTCGGCATCGGAATGCCGTGGCATGCATCATGCCGTCGACTTCGCGGCCAGAGCCGCGGAGCAATGTTCCAGTGGCGCCTCAACGCTTCAGAATGCGCCACTCTGCTTCTTGATGATATCTTCGTCGCGCTCGGTGAGCGCTATCTGTTTCCCTTTCGAGTCGTACACCTTGATGTCGAGGGCGAGGCCGCGCAGTTCCTGTACCATGACGTTGAAGGCCTCGGGGATGCCCGCTGCGGTGTGCGGCTCGCCTTTGACGATGGCCTCGTAGACCTTGGAGCGACCGGTCATGTCGTCGGACTTGATCGTCAGAAGCTCCTGGAGCGTGTTCGCAGCGCCGTACGCTTCGAGCGCCCACACTTCCATTTCGCCGAGGCGCTGGCCGCCGAACTGAGCCTTGCCGCCGAGCGGTTGCTGGGTGACGAGCGAATAGGGCCCCGTCGAGCGCGCGTGCATCTTGTCGTCGACGAGGTGGTGCAGTTTGAGGAAGTACACCACGCCCACCGTAATGGGATTCTTGAAGAATTCGCCGGTTTTGCCGTCGCGCACCATCACCTTGGACGATGCGGGGAGTCCCGCCTGACGGAGCTTGTCTTCGATCTGTTCCTGCGAAGGCGACTGGAACACGTGGCAGGCGTACCACTCGTCGAGGGTACTCGCTGCCCACCCAAGCTCGGTCTCCATAATCTGGCCGATGTTCATGCGCGAGGGCACGCCCAGCGGGTTGAGGCAAATGTCGAGCGGCGTGCCGTCTTCGAGGTAGGGCATGTCTTCGACCGGAAGCACGCGCGCCACGACGCCCTTGTTGCCGTGGCGACCGGCCATCTTGTCGCCTTCCTTGAGTTTTCGCTTGACCGCGACGAGGACCTTCACCGTCTCCTCGACGCCGGGCGCGAGGTCGTCGTTGGTGGTCCGGGACATGCGCTGGACATCGATGACCGTGCCCTCTATGCCGTGCGGCACGCGCAGCGACGAGTCGCGGACGTCCTTGGCCTTCTCGCCGAATATAGAGTTCAAAAGCTTGAATTCTGGCGTCGTGTCGGAATCGCTCTTGGGGGTGACCTTGCCGACGAGAATATCGCCGCTCTTCACCTTTGCGCCTATGCGCACCACGCCCTCGCCGTCGAGGTTGTCGAGCATCTTCTCGCTCGTGTTGGGGATGTCGCGCGTGATGCGCTCAGGACCGAGTTTTGTGTCGCGCACTTCGAGGATGAATTCCTTGATGTGGATCGAGGTGAAGAGGTCTTCCTTCACCACGCGTTCCGAGATGAGGATGGCGTCCTCGTAGTTGTAGCCGTTCCACGGTACAAAGCCCGCAAGGATGTTGCGTCCCAGCGCGAGCTCGCCTTGACTTGTGGCAGGTCCGTCCGCGATCACCTGCCCCTTCAGCACCTTTTCGCCGCGCTTCACGATCGGCCTTTGGTTGAAGCAGGTGTCCTGGTTGGTTCTCTGATACTTGATGAGCTGATAGACGTCCATATCATCGGGCGACTCCGGCTTGTCCGGCCTGATGACGATGCGGTTAGCGTCGACATATTCGACCGAACCGGGGCGCCTTGCCTTGACGAGGACACCCGAATCGTAGGCGGTCTTCCACTCCATGCCCGTGCCGATGCGAGGCGGCTCGGTAAAGACGAGCGGCACCGCCTGGCGCTGCATGTTCGAGCCCATGAGCGCGCGGTTTGCATCGTCGTGCTCCAAGAAAGGAATCAGCGCTGCCGACACCGAAATGATCTGTTTGGGAGACACATCCATGTACTGGATCTCGTTCGGTGTGCGCATGGTGTAGTCGCCCTGATGGCGGCACGAAATGGTCTGATCGAGGAACCTACCCTGTTTGTCGATGCGCGCGGATGCCTGGGCGATATAGTATTTGTCCTCATCGATGGCGGAGAGGTACTCGATCTCGTCGGTCACAATGCCGTCTTTCACCTTGCGATAAGGAGTCTCGAGAAAACCATAGTCGTTGACGGTCGTGTAGGTCGCGAGCGACACGATGAGGCCGATGTTCGGGCCTTCCGGCGTTTCGATGGGGCACATGCGGCCATAGTGCGTATAGTGCACGTCGCGGACCTCGAACCCCGCACGGTCGCGGTTGAGTCCACCGGGGCCGAGGGCATTCAGCCTGCGCTTGTGCGTGAGCTCCGCGAGCGGATTGACCTGGTCCATAAACTGCGAGAGCTGCGAGGTGCCGAAGAACTCTTTGATGGCGGCGACGATCGGCTTGATGGTGATGAGGTCCTGAGGTTTGGCGGTCTCCAGGTCCTTGCCGGTCATGCGGTCCTTGGCAGTGCGCTCCATGCGGCTGAAGGCCACCTTCATGACGTTGGAGAGCAGCTCACCCACGGCGCGGACGCGGCGGTTGCCGAGGTGGTCGATATCGTCGACGTTCGCCTCGCCATAGTAGACGTTGATGAGATGCTTCATCGTCGCAACGATGTCTTCTTTGGTGAGCGTGTTCGTCTTGATGTCGAAATCGAATTTCTTGTTGAGTTTGTACCGGCCCACCGCGCCGAGGTCGTATTGTCTGGCCGTAAAGAACATGTTGTGCAGATCGCGCTCGGCGTTCTCCATGGAGATGGGTTCACCTGGGCGGAGCACCGAATACACGGCGGAAATGGCGTCTTCTTTTGTGGGTTCGTCCTGGTCCGGCGTTTCCTTGACGAGCTTGACGTCCTCGCGCTCGAAGCAGTTGAGGATCATCTCGTTGTGGAGGGATTTCTCGTCCTCGAAGTCGATGACGTCGATCGCATCGATGCCCAAATTGATGAGCTCGTCGATCTCGTGGAGGTGAATCTTGTCTCCCGCCCGGAACAGACGCTTGCGTTCTCCGTCCAGCTCGATGTAGACGGCCTTTGCAAGAATCTTACCGACAAGGGCGTCTTTCTCGGCCTGGTCTTCTGAGAGCCTCACCTGTTTCGTGGTGTAGAAGGCGGCGATGATTTCCTCGCGGGACTGAAAGCCGATTGCGCGCAGGAACATCGTGCCAAGGATCTTCCGCTTGCGGTCGATCTTGGCGTGGATGAGTTCGTGTTTCTGGTCGATCTCGAACTCGAGCCAACTTCCGCGGTACGGAATGATGCGGGAGGAAAACACGCCTTTTTCGTGGCTGAACACGACGCCCGGCGAACGGTGTATCTGAGAGACGATGACGCGCTCAGCCCCGTTGATGATGAAGGTCCCCCTGTCGGTCATGAGGGGAATGTCGCCAAGGTATATCTCTTTCTGTCGGATTTCCCCCGTCTTCTTGAACACGAGATTGATGACCGCCTTGAGGGGCACAGAGTACGTGAGACCCTTCTGCTTGCACTCGAGTTCCGAATACTTTATCGCCTTCTCATCCAGCGAATAGCGCTCATACTCGATCACCAGATCGCCGGACGGGCTCTCGATGGGGAATGTGGTCCGAAAGACTTCTTCAAGACCGATCATGTCGAGTGGCTCGTTCTTTCTGAGCTTGTCCCTCTGCAGAAAGCGTTCATACGAAGAAATCTGAATATCGATCAGGTCGGGGATGTCCATCACGTCTCGATACTCTTTTCCTATGTATGTACGCTTGATCTTCTGTTCGGTATACGCCATCCGTCACCCCTCCATGCGCGTCCGCACGCGCGGGTCAAAGGTCCATGCGCCCACGGCAGCGAGCCGTCGGCACCTTCACGACTTTCCGTCATCAGGGTGCACTCTGCGGAGATTCCACCGAATGCACCCTGAAAACGGAGGGACCACTTTACGGCCCAGAACCCTAAAGCTCCGAAACCCGCGGTCCCTTTCCGCAAACACATCGAATACGCTTCGGTTACTTTATCTCGACAGCGCCGCCAGCGGCTTCGATCTGCTTCTTGACCTTCTCGGCTTCCTCTTTGGAGACATTCTCCTTGAGAGGTTTGTCGCCAGCTTCGACGAGGTCCTTCGCCTCCTTGAGGCCGAGGCCGGTGATCGCACGGACTTCCTTAATAATAGCGATTTTTTTGTCGGCCGGCACATTGCCCTTGAGGATGACCGTGAACTCGGTCTTCTCCTCGACGGGGGCGGCTGCAGCGCCGGCCACGGGGGCGGCTGCAACGGCCACGGGGGCGGCTGCGGTCACGCCGAACTTCTCTTCCATCGCTTTTACGAGATCGGAAATCTCAAGCACGGTCATCGAAGCGATTGCGTCGATGATTTGCTCTTTTGTCAGTGCTGCCATATTATCTTCTCCTTATTTCATGCTAGCCCGTCACTACGGACAGGCACTCTATCGAATTCCGACAGGAACGGCAGCGTCCGAAGCCTGACGGATCCTTCCTTGACGCAAGAGGCGCCGGGACATGCCGACAGGCGCCGTTCAGGTGGCGCTCGCCTGGGCTTTCTTCTCCTCGATCGCCTTGAGCACGCGCACGAGCTTTGTAGGAATCGCGTTGACGACATAGACGAGGTTCTGCGCGGGGGCCTGCATGGCGGACATGAGCATCGCGATGAGCTGGCTGCGGCCTGGCAACTTGCTGAATGCCTCGATCTGCTTGGCGTCCATGAACTGGCGATCGATCATAGCCCCTTTGATGACGAGCGCAGGGGTGTCTTTCGCAAATTCAAGGAGCACTTTGGCTACCTCGTTCGAGTCGGCCTTCACGAAGGCGACGGCTGTCGGCCCCTTGAGGACCGGCTCCACCGCACTTGAGTATCCGAGCTCCTCAAACGCAAGACGGGCGAAGTTGTTCTTGACGACATGGAGCCTAACACCTTTTTCGCGCAGCTGGTGCCTGAGCGCCGTGATCTGCTCCACTGTGAGGCCCCGGTATTCGGTAAAGATGAAGTCGTTCGAACCAGAGATCATCTCTTTGAGCTCACCTATGGCTTCGACTTTCTTCGGCTGAATTTTCGATGCTTTGATGGCCATAGCGTTACCTCTTCTCCGATTTGTTCAGTGCGACTTTGACGCTCGGACCCATTGTCGGCGTCAAATAGACAGAGGCGACGAAGTCGCCTTTGGCATCAGCGGGGCGCTTGCGGTTCACTTCTTCCACGAGGGTGCTGAGATTTTCGGCGATCTTTTCGGCATCCATGGAGACCTTACCCACCGGCAGATGGATGATGCCTGATTTGTCGGTGCGGTATTCGGTGCGGCCCTTCCGCAGCTCGCCAAGGGCTGCGGAGAGATCGTTGGTGACCGTGCCGGTCTTCGGGTTCGGCATGAGACCTCGGCGCCCAAGCACCATACCGAGCTTGCCCACATCCTTCATCATGTCGGGCGTTGCGACCGCGATATCGAAGTCGAGCCATCCGCCCTTGATCTTCTCGATGAGCTCCTCGCCGCCTGCATAGGCGGCGCCTGCGTCGAGGGCTTCCTTGACGCGCTCAGGCTTGCAGAACACGAGGATGCGCTTCTCCGCCCTGAACTGATGAGGAAGGACCACGGTGTCGCGCACGGATTGGCTCTTCTTGAGGTTGAGCCTGATGTGAACCTCGACAGTCTCGTCGAACTTGGCGGTCTTGAGCTCCTTTACGAGCGCGCACGCGGCGCCGAGGTCATAGGCCTGCGAAGGATCGACCTTCTTCGCCACTTCGGTGTATTTCTTGCCGTGTTTCATCTCACCACTCCACTTCTACGCCCATGGAACGGGCAGTACCCGCGATGATGCGCTTCGCGGCTTCAAGATCGTTGGCGTTGAGATCGGGAAGCTTCTGCTTCGCGATCTCTTCGAGTTTTACCTTGGAGAGCTTTGCCACCTTATCCTTCTGAGGCAGCGAAGAGCCTTTCTCGATCCCGCAGGCTTTTTTGATGAGCACACTGGCGGGTGGTGTCTTCAGGACGAAGGTGAAGGTCTTATCCTGATAGATCGTGATGATCGCCGGAATTACAAGCCCTGGCTCCATACTCTTCGTACGCTCATTGAACTGCTGGCAGAACATGGGCGCAGAAACACCGTGAGGACCCAAGGCGGGTCCTACGGGAGGAGCTGGCGTCGCTTTGCCGGCGGGGCACTGCAATTTGACGATTGCAGCAATCTTCTTTTTGGCCATAGCCGTTCTCCTGTCGTGGTATACCCGGCACTCACCGGCCGGGATAGCGTCCCCCAAACCGGGGACTCCCATCATCGGAGCATACACCCCTTATCTGAGAAGCATACCGACAATTTGCCAGCATGCTGCTGTACAAAGATCACCGTACCTCTCGGCGAGGCACCGACTTATATCTTTTCGACCTGCGTCATGTCGACTTCGACCGGCGTGGACCTGCCGAATATCTGGACACTCACTTTGAGCTTGCTCTTCTCCGCGTTCACCTCATCGATGACACCAGAGAACGACTCAAAGGGGCCTTCCGTTATTTTCACCTGATCGCCCACCGAAAAAGTCTGGCGGAAATGTACCGGCCGTTCGCCCTTGAGCTCGCCAGTTCGCTGCAGAATGCGCTTCACTTCCTCCATGGTGATGGGCTGAGGCTTTGCGTTGGAGGCGGAGCCCACGAACCCTGTGACGCCGGTGATGTTGCGGATGACCGCGCAGGTCGCCTTCCACCCGTTTTCCGGGAGATCCATCTCCACGAGGATGTAGCCAGGCAAAATCTTTCTGGAGACCGTTCGCTTCTTGCCGTCTTTTACCTCCGAAACCTCTTCGGAGGGAACTTTCACGTCGGTGACGATGTCGCGCGAAAGCTCGTTTGAATCTATGAGCATACGGATCGTTTTCTCAATCTTGTTCTCATAGCCGGAGTACACGTGAAGAATATACCAGGATTTTGCCATCCCTTCTCTGCCTTATCGGAAGATAACCTCGATTCCCAACACGATGAGGAAATCAATGAGGCCGAGCACAAGAGCCACTGCGACCGTGGAGACAACAACGATTTTCGTCGAGGCGATCACATCGTCTTTTGACGGCCACACCACTTTTGAAAGCTCTGCGTAGCTGTCCTTAAAGAACTGGATGATTTTCTTCATGGTGGCTCCTTGAACCCCTTTCGCTTTTACGCTGCGCACAGACGCAACGTCACGCGGGCTTTCTGATAAACCAGGCCAGGTAGGACTCGAACCCACAACATCCGGTTTTGGAGACCGGCGCTCTACCATTAGAGCTACTGGCCTAAATCGATTACTTTACCTTCGTCTCTCTGTGCAACGTGTGCTTGTGGTCCCACTTGCAATATTTCATGAGCTCGAGCTTCTCCTGAGAAGTCTTGCGGTTCTTCTTGGTCGTATAGTTGCGGCGCTTGCACTCAGTGCACTGAAGCGCAATGATCTCTACGTTCTGTTTCTTCTTGGATGCCATAGCTCCCTTTCCTTTCGCGGCGATCCACCAGGGTGCACGCCGGACTCATCGTAGTATGCAATTCGAGCCCCCGAACGGAATCGAACCGTTGACCTTATCCTTACCATGGATATGCTCTGCCAACTGAGCTACAGGGGCACAAATAGAGCGTGGCGAATATATCACTCGTCGAGGTGTGTGTCAAGATTGCGACGTGCCTCTCCTCTGAGTCTTTCGCGAGAATGCATTGGTTATTGAAGCAGCAACCGGATCTTTTGTCAACACGAGGAGGCCTATGCCGACCGCTGCAAACACGGCAGTCGCCACGACCAAGGGGACACCCGCTGCCACAAGCCGCGAATGTGCCATCCCAACCTTTGCGAACACCGCCCTGTCCGCAAGCATTGCCGGAACCACCGCAGCGATCGAGAAGAGCAGCATCTTCAGCATGTATCTGAGCGACATCCACAGTTCCTTCCTGATGCCCTCGGTATTCCTTTTGATGAGCGCCCTCACGAGGAGGGCGGTGTTCACCGCACTCGAGAAAGAAAGCGCAAAGGCGATGCCCGGCCCCTGCAACTTAAAGGCGAGCACCAGCACGAGGACCACATTCACCCCGAAACTGGCTATTCCGGCCCAGGTCGGCGTCTTCGTGTCGCTCCGCGCGTAGAAGGCCGGCGCGATCAGCCTATTCATCGCGATGAAGACAAGCCCTGTCTGGTGCCAGAAAAATGCGCTCGCGGTAAGATGCACCGACAGATCAGAAAAGTCCCCGCTCTTAAAGAGGAGCGTCACGATTCGCTCGGGGAAGGCCATGGAGAAGACCGCGACCGGCACCGTGAGCAGGAGCAGGGTGCGCATCGTGCTCCCCAAGGTGCTCGAATATTCGCGCCAGGCGCCTTCCCGAACGGCATCGGCGAGCCGCGGCAGCAGCACTGTGCCCGCCGACACCGCGAAGATGCCGAGAATCAATTCCTGCAGGCGCAGGGAATACTGCAGGCTCGATGCCACCCCCGTGCCCGCGCGCGAGGCGAAGGCCGTGCTCACGAGGTCGTTGACCTGGTAGGCAGCCATGCCGAGAATGGTCGGTGCGATCAGCGCGAAGACCTTGCGCATGCCCGGGTTTCGGAAGGCGCGCGCGGGGTTCATGAACCCGAAACGGGCACCGAGCCTTACGACGGCCGGCACTTGAACGAGGGCCTGAGCCAGGCCGCCGACCACCACGCCCACCGCCATCGCGCGCGCAGGATTGCCGAGACGGTTGCCCACAAGCCACGGCACAACGATGAAGCAGAGGTTGAAGAGGATAGGCGCGAGGCCCGAAGGCCCAAAGATCTCATGCGAATTCAGAATCCCTTGGAGGAGCGCCGCAAAAGAGACGAGCGCCAGAAAAGGAAACATGATCCGCGTCAGAATGGCAGTCTCCACCGGATCGGAGCCGAAGAGCTTCACAATGAGCGGCGCAAACGCGACCCCCAGCGCCACGACCGCCACGACGCAGATCGTTAACACCGTGAGGCTCGCGGAGAGAAAATCGCGGGTTTCCTCGTCGTTTCGGGCGTGGAGGTAACCCTTGTAGGTGGGGATGAATGCGACCGTGACGGACCCTTCGGCGAAAAGGCGGCGCATAAAGTTCGGGATGATGAATGAAACCGTAAAGGCATCGGAATAGATTCCCGTGCCGAGAAAGCGCGCCTTGGTCATCTCTCGGATGAGGCCGAGCACACGGGATATCAAAGTCAAAAACGAAAGGACGCCTGCGCTGCGCACCATCTTTGCGGAGGAGCGCGCGGCTTTTTCTGCTGCAATATCCGCGGCGACTTCGGTGGATTCTTCCGTGAGTTCGGCAGACTCCTCCGCAGGATATACTGGCTCGCCTGACAATGCTCCAGGCTCGATCGGGTCCTTGGAATTCTTTGAAATCATCGAGGCTAGCCTACTTCAAGCGCACACAAAGGTGAAGCCCCGGGGACCTGAATATTCGGCGCGGCGCGCGCAAATTGGATACTTCAGAGCCGCGCTCGCTCCAAAGGGCGCTCCCCATTTCAAAAGACGGCGCCCTCATGGTTAAATAGGAGTCATGCATCAATCAGTACAAAAGGCGCAGATCAGACTCATCGCGCTCGACCTCGACGACACGCTGCTGCGCGCCGACCTGTCGATCTCGGAAGAAAACAAGCGCGCCCTCCAGCGAGCCGAAAACCGAGGCATTCACATCGTGCTCGCCTCGGGGCGGAACTATTTTTCGATGCGCCGCTACGCGGAAGAGCTCTCCATCCACCGCCGCGGAGATTACCTCATAGGATCGAACGGCGCGCAGCTCATCCGGGCGAGCACGGGCACACTGCTCGAGGACCTCAAGTTGCCCGCCGAGTTCTGCAGGAGCATCGCTGCGGACCTCGAACGACAAGGGTATGCGTGGCAGCTCTATATAGAGGGGACGATCTACTGCAACCGCATGAACGAGTGGGCGATCACGGATCACCGGCTATCCGGGCTGCCGGTCGAGGTCATCTCCGACGTGGATGCCATCCTCAGCCAAGATCAGACCAAAATCGTAGTGGGAGGAGAGCCTCGCCGCATCGAAGCGTTGTACAGAGAACTGCAAGGCCATATCGGGTCCCGGGCCGAAATCGTGACCTCCAAGCCATACTTCCTCGAGATACTGCCGAAAGGCGCCGACAAAGGCGTGGCGCTCGAGCGTCTGGCAAAACGTCTGCGGATCGGCATGGAATCGGTGCTGGCGGTGGGCGACGCGCGGAATGACTTGTCTATGATTCAGAAGGTAGGCTGGGGCTGTGCCCCTGCAAACGCCGATGAAGGCGTGAAGGCGGTGGCGCGCTTTGTGTCGAAAAAGACGAATGAGGAGGATGCGGTGGCGGACATCCTCGAGCACATCGTATTCGGCTAATGAGGCAGGGCGGCGAGGAATTCGATCAGATACTGCTGAACGCCGAGGAAGAAGCGTACCTGCATCTCTGCGGCCGGAGGCGAAATGTAGCGATAGTGCCAGCTTTCCCACCGGTAGCCGGTGATGGCCTCCATGCCCTTCGGAAACGACAGCGAAAAACCGAACTTGCCGGCGTTCGCGGAGAGCCAGCGCCCGGCGGTGGTCTCGGCGAAGTCGTCCGTGATCGAACCGAAATCGATGGCCGTCCCGAGCTGGTGTTGAGACATGCCCGGCGGCGCCGACACGCGCTCGGCCTCGGCCTTTCCCATTTCCTTGACGTTCCGTTCAAATACGGTTTTCTGATACTCGTACGAGCGATAGGCCGAAGAGACCACGAGCGTCGCCCCCTCTTTTCGAGCAGCCTCCGCCATGCGCACCAGCGCATCCCGCGCAGGGGCGCGCAAAAGCATCCCCTTTTTCGAAACCACATACGGGAAGGCGCCGTCGAGCAGCACGAGGTCGGCCGGCACAAAATCCGCGGGGAGCGCGACCGATTTGTCTACGCGACGCAAAAGTTCGGTATCTTTCTTCATCACATCCCGAACTTCTCGGAACAGCAGGGAAAATCCGGAAGGGTCCTCGCCTATTGCCTCAGCGATGCGCCCTCGCTCCGCATCGGCGATGTGGACAGACGACAGGGCGAACTCGACCTGGGCACGGATATCCTGCGGCAGGGCAGAAAGCCCCTTGTTCTTCTGAGCAGCACAGGAGGAAACGGCGCCAAGGACCAGGACTAAGGAAAGCAGGGTTGTAATCCACGACAAAGCTCGCATAATGAGACGATACCACGATTCGAACATTTGATAAACCCGAAGCCGAGGATAGAGCATGACACCATCACAGTACAGGCGATTTTCGGAGATCCGCGACAGAATGAGGAACTATATCGACACTCTCCAGAGGGACAACCTGTGGATTCTCGGTATCCAGCGCGAGCTCTACCGGATCAAAGGCTACGACGAAATGGAACTCGAGACACCGATCGTGTACAACCGTTCCCTGGACGAGGTCACCGAAGAGAGCGACCTGCAATACATCATCGTCGCGGACAACCCCGGCATCCAAGAACAGAAGGCCGAACACCAGCGTTATCTGATAGGGCAGGCGGGAAAGCTCGCCGCGTCGTGGTTCCGCACCAATCTCGACATGGATTTCAGGACCGCGACCATCATCATCAACAAGACGCCCGTCCATACGCCCAAGACTGCCGAGCTGCGCCTTTTGCTACGATGTGCGGGCGAGCGCAGCGCCGAGCTCGCCGCCCTGCTGGCCGAAAGTCAAAAGGTCATGGCGCGCGTTGCCTGCGAACTAGCCGGAGAACTTCAGATCCCGCTGTGGGTCTCTGGTCTGGGCGAGCTGAAGTCCAGAGGCATCTTCAGGCCGTGGGCCGAGGAGATCCGCGCGCGCTGCACGGAGGCTTCTGCATCCATGCGCGGACGCATTCTGCTCTTCCGGCACTTTTCCATGAACCAGTTCGCGATTGAATACGCAAAAGCGCTCCGCGAGGAAGGTCGCCCCAGCTCGCCGACCACCACCAGCGCCACGCGCGCGCTCCTCGAACGGATCGGCGCAAAAAACAGAGTCGCGATCCTCGGAATATAAAGAGGCGCATGGCGGGGCGCTGGGGCAGATGCGCTCCGATGGAGCGACCCTGCCACTCCTGCCCCTCACTCACAGGATTCGCGGGATGCGCCCCAGCCTCACCGAGGGGCTCTGTCCATGCGGCACCCCGGCGCACCCTACTGATTGCGCGCGCGGTGCTGCTTCACGCGCAGATACACCTGTTTACCAGGGACCATCGGGTTCGTCCGCTCATCGATCTCGAACAGGTTCGTCGCCTTGATGAGCTCGCCGAGCTTGCGAAAACCGTAGTTTCGGGGATCGAACTCAGGCAGGCGGTTCGCAATATAGGTGCCTACCTCTCCGAGGTATGCCCAGCCGAATTCGTCGGCGGCCTCGTCGGCCGCGCTCAGGAGCAGAGACCTGAGCCTTTTGTCGCTCTTGATGTCGGCCGGAGGTGCAGCCCCTTTCCCCATCTCTTTGTCGGCGATGCTGCCGCGCTCTTCATCCGATTCACTGACATTGGCCTGCAAAATCTCGGTGTAGATGAACTTGTCGCAGGCGGCGACAAAAGGCTTCGGTGTCTTCTGCTGACCAAAGCCGAGGACGAGCTTGCCATCTTCGCGGAGCCGGGCTGCGAGCCTAGTAAAATCGGAGTCGCTCGAGACAAGACAAAAGCCGTCGAGATTCTCCGTGTACAAAAGGTCCATTGCATCGATGATCATGGCGCTGTCGGTGGAATTCTTGCCTGTCGTATAGGCAAACTGCTGCACAGGCTGAATGGCGTACTCGAGAAGCCGCTCCTTCCAGCCGCGAAGATTGGGGTTCGTCCAGTCGCCGTAGATGCGCTTGACGCTTGCAATCCCGTACTTTGCGATCTCCGCCAAAAGGCCATCGATGATGGCCGGCTGTGTGTTATCCGCATCGATGAGAACCGCAAGTTTAAGCTGCGGATCAGTCTTCATCAGTCATCTCCTCACGTCGTCTTATTGCACGATCAGTAGTTGAATATCGCACACATTCGTGCCCGTCGGACCGGGCTTGAAGAGCCCGCCGACCTTTTCAAAAAAGGTGTAGGAATCATTTTCGGCCAAAAACCGTGCAGGATCGAGGCCGAGCGCCTCGGCACGCCCGATGGCATCGGCATCCGCGAAGGCCCCCGCCGCATCGGTGGGGCCGTCATTGCCGTCGGTGCCAGCCGAAAGAAAAAGCACTCCGTCCAGGGCAGCGCGCAATCCTCGTGGGAACTGCGAGAATTCCCTAAGCACCGAGAGCGCCATTTCCTGATTTCGTCCGCCCCTGCCCTTGCCGCGCAAAGAGACCGTCGTCTCACCCCCTGCGATGATGCAGGCAGGCGCGGGGACAGGGATCCCGTGCAACAGGATGTCCTGGGCAATCCCTGAAAAAAGCTTGCCGATCTCGCGCGCTTCGCCCGACAAGCGGGTCCCGACGACGAGGGTATTATAACCCAACGCCTTGCTCTTGCGCTCGGCTTCGAGGATCGCATGAAAATTCGTGCCCACGAGCATGGTCGAACACGCATCGAACACCGCATCCCCGGCCTTCGGGGTCTCCGGACGCAGGCCTGCGAGCCCCTCTTCCGTCGCACGGACGACAGCGTCCGGCAGCGCAGGGAACAGCCCAAAGCGCTCGAATATCGCTCTGACATCCTGCCACGTGCTCATGTCGGGGACTGTCGGCCCCGAGGCGATCACATCGAGATCATCGCCCATGACATCCGAGAGCACGAGCGACAGCGTCTGCGCCGGAGAAAATGCGCGGGCGAGAAACCCTCCCTTGATGGCCGACAGGTGCTTGCGCACCGTGTTGATCTCGTGAATCGTCGCACCGCAGGCGAGCAGAAGCCTCGTCACCTCTGCCTTGTCCTGGAGCGAGAGCCCTTGGCCCGGAACCGACAGAAGCGCGCTGCCGCCTCCCGAAATGAGCACACAGACTAGCGTTCTTTGGCCGAGCATCTCCCACTCCCTCACCTGAGAGGCGAGGGAGAGCATCGCTTCTCCGGCCACCATCGAGCGCCGATCGGGCACGGGATGCCCCGCCTCGATGATGCGGATCGACCGTGCGGCAAAGGCTTCTTCCTCCTCAGGGGTGAGACGGAGCGGCCGGCCGTCTTCAGGTGCCTTCGTTACCACAAGCCCCCGGGAAATTCGCCCACCCAAGAGCGACACCAGGCTGGCCGTCATCGGCAGAGAGGCTTTCCCGAAGGCTGCGACCACGAGGTGCTCGAACTTGGAAAGGTCGTACTTCCGCGTGATGTGCCCATCCGAGGCGCTGAGCACCGTCCCCTCAAGCGATAGACAATACGAAAAGAGCTTTTCAGGCATCACACGATCCACCGCGGCTTGAAACATCGCCTCCGCGTCCACGCGCAAAGATCCGGTCCTTCTCTCCATACCACCTTCCCTTACTTTCTCTTTTGTCCGCGGCCGATGGCCTGCCGGCAGAGCTCAAGGTTGCGTGCTACTTGGATGCTGTGGGAAAGCTCAAAGGCCTGCGAGAACAAAGGCTCAGCCTCGGCAGGCTGTTTCAGCGCATTCATATAGATCGACGCGGCGTTGTTGAGGGCCGGCCAGTTCGTCTCGTCCAGGGCAAAGGACTGCAGAAATTTCTCGACCGCTTCCTGAAGGGCACCCTCTTGCCTCAATCCCTCTGCTTGTCTGAACAGCTCCATCGCCCTCCTTGTGTCGGCATACCTCGTTTCGTCTTCGCAGATCGCGAGCCGTTTCTCCATGAGGCCCCTCATACGGTGCGCAGATCCACCCTCGGCGCATTCGGGCTCCTGAAGCGCCAGCCGATAGCGGCGGGCCGCCTCTTTCCTCTTCCCCGTCGCATAGGCGAGATCCGCGAGCGCCGAATGTCGGTAAAAAGAAGCACCATACAATTTCTCTTCCCTCAAGAGATAGCGCTCAGCCTCTTCGGCTCGCCCTTCGGCTAAAAGGATGACGCCCAGATTCCTCAGCACACGGATGGATGTCGGCTCAGCCTGTTCGAGCTTGCGGAACCACTGCTCCGCTCTCTTATAATCGCCCGCGACGTAGGCATTGAGGCCGAACCGCTCGCACAGGCCTGCATACAATCTGTTCATCGGCCACACAGCCTACATCAATGGACGAACAAGGACAATACGAACACGGCGACGAAGGCCACGACACCCTCTACCGCGGTCGCGGACGTGTACGCCTTGTAGGCCGTATTGACCGACATGCCTGAAAACTGTGAGACGACCCAGAAATATGAATCGTTCGCGTGGGACACGACCATGGAGCCAGCCCCGATCGCGATGGTCGTGAGGGCTGGATCTAGCCCAAGCGGCTGCAAGAGCGGCGCCATGATGCCTGCGGTCGTCACGATGGCCACAGTCGAAGAGCCCTGGGCCGTCTTGAGCGCGGCGGCGATGATGAAGGGTAAGAAAATTCCGAGCTGCATGCCGGCCATGTTCGTCTTGATGAAATCGGTGATTGGGCTCGCCTTGATGATCTGGCCGAAGGATCCCCCCGCTCCCGTGATCACCAGAATGATGGCCGAAGCCTTGATCCCTTCCCCCATCCACTCCGAGATCGCCCTGCCGAGTTCTCCTCTCTGAACGAGGAGCAGAGAACACAAAACGCCGAGGATGAGCGCGGTCACCGGATCACCGATGAAGGACAGGAAAATGCGGAAACTCCCGTTGCCGAACGGCTTCGAAGGGAACTCCGCCACACTCTTAAGGAGAATCAGCACGATGGGGAGCACGATCGGCAGAAACGAGAGGAAGGTGCTGGGCAGTGCGCCGAATTTCTTCACAATTTCGGAATAACTCTCGTGGACTTCCGGCTCAATCTCATATTTTTTTGCGAATTTGGTCGCCCACAGCAGCCCGGCGAGCGAAGAAGGAACGGCCACGATCAGGCCCAGCAGGATCACCTTGCCGAGGTCCGCTCCCAGGGCGCTTGCCGCGGCGATGGGGCCGGGGGTCGGCGGCACCATGGTGTGCGTCGCATAGAGACCCGTAGAAAGCGCCACCGCCATGACTGCCATCGAGGTCCCCGATTCTTTTGCGAGGGCCTTGTTGAGAGGATTCAGAATGACATACCCTGAATCGCAGAAAACGGGGATGGAGACGATGTATCCCGCGATGTTCATGGCGAGGGGGGCACGCGACTTGCCCACGAGCTTCAGGATGGCCTGCGTCATCGAGAGGGCAGCTCCGGTCTTCTCAAGAATCGTACCCATGATGGTGCCCGCGACGATGACGATGCCTATACTGGTGAGTGTCCCGCCGAACCCATTCTTGATCCCCGTCACCACATCCAGCGCAGGAAGCCCTATTGCGAGGCCAAAGACGAACGAGACGCCTATCAGCACGAGAAAGGCGTTCATCTTGAACTTTCCGGTGAGGACGATGATGACAATGACCGCCACCAAGAGCAAAAATAATGAAACCACACCTGATATCATACATGCCCCCTAAAAATAAACGTATCCGATATTGGGCGCGCAGGCAAGAATTGAATCATCGCCCACCCCTCATCGAAAGGGTGAGCTCCACAGGCAGGTGATCGGAATATCCCTCGTTCTCCTTCCATTCAAAGGGTTTTCCATTCGCATCGAAGAGCATCGGAGCATCGGCGACGTCGAAGCGTTCGTATTCCAGACCTTCCCCATCGTGGAGCGCTGCGCTGAGGAAAAAGCTGTCGAACTGCTCGCGCTTTTCGCGGAAAGCAATACTGAAACCGTCGGGGATTTCCGCCCACGGATTGTAGAGCGCGAGCTTCTCGGCGCGTTCTAGACCCTCCCATGTCCCCGCAACGCAGAGCGGCTCACCTTCAGCAGCGGATGGAGGCACCTCGAGCCCTGAGGGCATGATCGCCGTCGGATACGACCTGCCGATCCGCAGGTATTCGTCGGGCGATTCGTTGAAGTCGCCGCACACGACGATCGGCAGGGAAGGCCTCTCCGCCTGCACCTCACGAATTCTCTGTGCCACCAGCGAGGCAGCGGCACGGCGGCCGGCTTCTGTCTCCTCCTGGCCTTCCGATTTGGATTTCCAGTGGCACACGAACACTAAGACCCTCTCTGCGCTCCCAAGATCGAGCTCCACTTCGAGGATATCCCGAAGTGGACCAAAGCCCCATGCGTCCACCACCGAATGCGTGTGCACCGCCACTATCGGGAAGCGCGACAATAGTCCAGTGTGGATGATGCTCTCGTCGGGCCCGCTTATGGCCCAGTAACGATAGGCCCCCCTTCCGAAATGTGCCGCGAGGTCCGCGAGCACGTTGGCGTTTTCGATCTCCTGCAGACAGAGAATGTCGGGCTCTTTAGGCCGTCGCCCCTCTTCTGTCTCCGAGAAGGACCTGACTGCTTCCACCGTATTGGCCAGCCGCTTCGCGTAGAGTTCTTTGCTCCACTTGCCCTTCGAGGGCCTGAACTCAGGATATTCCCTTCCACTTTCTTCAGCGTCGAAGAGGTTGTGGACATTGTAGGACACGATGCGAATTTCCTTGCCCGCGCCCGGGGATGCAAGCGAACAGCGGCACCCCACGGCCAGCATCGCAATCGCCGAAAGAACAAGAAATGCCGGATGCACCTTCCCTCCTTATTCCCATAGGGAAGACGCACGCCGGCACGCTCCGCGCTTCAAAATTAGACGAGCTCGTCCTTCGACAGAATGACTTTCCCAATAAGCCCATACTGCGAAGCTTCAGACGCATTCATCCAAAAATCCCTGTCGGTGTCCTTCGTGATTTTTTCGAGGGGCTGGCCAGTCGCTTCCGCGAGGATTTCGTTGATGCGCGCGCGCGTCTTTTCGAGCTCGCGGGCATGTATTTCGATCTCGGTCGCCACGCCGTTCATCCCTGAAAGCGGCTGATGGATCAGGTATGAGGAGTTGGGTAGGCCAAAGCGCCTCTCTTTCGGCACGGCGATCAAGATGAGCGCCGCCGCGGACGCGACGAGGCCGATCCCAACGATCCTGACAGGCGCCTTTATGAAGCGGATCACGTCGAAGATCGAAAATCCTGCGTACACATCGCCCCCCGGCGAATCGATGAGGAGCGTGATGGGCTCATCCGAAATGCTGTCGAGCAGCAAAAGCTGCCTCACCACTTTTTCGGAGAGGTCCTTATCGACTTCGCCGACGAGGAGCACCGTCCTAGTTTTGAGAAAACGTTCGTTGAAGGATTCTTCGGGCCGTTTTGCTTCGGTTTCGCCAGTCTGCGGCTCTGCTAATTTCATCGTATACGACTCCTTGTAGCACTCTCTGGAACTCTTGATTGAATACTAACGATTTCGTGCGCATGCGGCAACGTCTCATTGGGTTCTTGGGGTTCGGCCCAGTCCAGAGCCTTTGCCTTGGCCCTCCTTTGTCGCCTTTTGCGCCAGGGGCTCTGTTGCCCAAAGGTTTATTATATATTAAACTTTATATATGTCCAAGGCATGAATGCCCGACTCAGCGCCCATCCGGAGGAGGATAGCATGGCACGCCCGAACAGCACTGTCTCCCGATTGTTTTTCTCCGCACTGATACTGTTGTTGCCCGTCGGATCGACCTTCGGCGCCGAGGCGAGACCCTGGTACGCGGCGCGACTTGAAAGTCTCGGCTTTTACGTCTTCGATAAACCCTTTGAAGCGCCCAATTTCAGCGTCGCCTCCGTCGACGGGAAGATGAAGAGCAGGCTCTCCACAAAAGGAAAGATTACACTCCTCAACTTCTGGGCCACCTGGTGCCCGCCCTGCAAACAGGAGATCCCTACAATCCAAAGACTTCACGACATCATGAAGAGTGAGAACTTCGAAATTATGGCCGTCGATCTGGGCGAAGCTCCCAAGAGCGTCAAGTCATTCCTGGAAGAAAACAAGATCAGCTACCCCGTCTACCTCGACCCTAAGAACAGCCTCGCAAACCTCTACGCCTCGCGCGGCATCCCATCCACGTACATTCTCGACAAAAACGGAAAGTTCATCGCGGGGATCATCGGCAGCTTCGACTACGACACCCCTGAATTCGTAAATATAATGAAGGAACTTGCGCGCAAATGAATCAGCCAGACATCGTCGCAGCCTTGGCCGCGGGGCTCGCCTCCTTCATCTCCCCCTGCGTGCTGCCGCTGCTCCCTGCATATCTTTCCCTCCTGTCCGGGTTCACCGTGAAAGAGCTCGCCGGCCGGCAGCAGAAGGCCAGACTCCTAGGGACGAGCCTGATGTTTTCAGGAGGGTTCACGCTCGCCTTTACGGTGCTGGGCATCGTCTTCGCCGGGGGGATGAACTTCATCGGCGGCGGCAGCTCCAGGCTTTTCGGACAGATCGCAGGTGCCGCCGTAATCCTGCTGGGCCTCAACCTCGTCTTCGACTTCATCCGCATTCTGAACAACGATGTCAGGTTCATCCAGAAATTTGCAGGCAAGGAGCGTGGCCACGTCAACGCATTCCTCATGGGCCTCGCTTTCGCCGCGGGCTGGTCTCCGTGCATAGGGCCGATTCTGGCTTCGATTCTGCTCATGGCGGCGAGAAAGACGGCCGTCGGCGCCTCGGCCATGCTCCTGCTCGCCTATTCCGTAGGATTCGCAATCCCATTTGTCGCGAGCGCGGTCTTCTTCGAGCGCCTCTCTCCCCTGCTCGGCTTTTTCAAAAAACACGGAAACGGCGTCCGCATCGCATCGGGAGTCCTGTTGATCGGCTTCGGCCTGGCCATGCTGCTCGGCTCGGTTTCGCGCATCTCGGCCATCGCCGCGCAGACAGGCGCTGCCATCCTCGGCTTTGCAGCAGCCTCACCGCTCGCATCGCACCTCATCGGCGCAGGTATCTGGCTTTTATTCGCGTGGTTTGCCTTTCAAAAAACATTGAAGCGCCGCAGAACCCTCAAGGCACGCAATGCGGCCCCTGTGGCCGAAGAAGCCGTGCCCCGGGTGCACAGACATCCCTTCAGCGCGTATGTCTTTTTCGCCATCTTCACGGCGCTGGCTGCCCTCGAACTGGCCGGCGCCGCAGAATTGGCTAGCGCCATAAAACTGGCCGGCGCCGCAGAATTGGCTAGCGCCATAAAACTGGCTGGCGCCATAAAACTGGCTGGCGCCATCAGTCTCCTTCGCCTTGTAGGCGGCTGGCTGACCTTCAGCGGGCTGTAGCGCGGACCCCCGCCTGCCGCAGCCGTTCGGCCCAGACGACGGCCAGCGACAGCACGAGGCGCGGCCCCATGAGCCAGAACACCGGCAGGCCGATCGCGGCGTAGAGCATCGTATCTTCTAAGAGCGAATGAGAAATCGCGGCGTGGTGGTTGAAAAGGTCTCCCTGCGCCGCGCTCATGCGCCCCTCGTCGCGCGCCGCCTTGATGATGCCCGCCCCGTACGCGTAGCCCACGATGTTGATCACAATCCACAGAAAGCTCATCGAAGGATCGAGGCCGAACACGCGCATGAGCCACCCGAGCCAGCGCGAAAGCCACTCCATCAAACTGAACTGCTCAAGGACAGTCTGGGCGAGCATAAGTATAAGAATGTAGAGAATAATGCGCCCTGTGAGCGAGAGTGTCGAAACCGCCCATGCCCCCAGCATGGGCCAGAAGGCGCTCTGGGACAGGCTGCTCGAGGCGAAGAGTTTCACCTCGGCAAACGAAGAAGGGAGCACGATGTTGAGGAGGGCGCCCGCGACAATCGCCACACCGACGCGCAGCATGGCCATCTTGGTGGCCGAGGAACCCAGCGACTTCATCACTGCAGTCTCGACGACGAGGTTGTGGGAGATGAGGCACATCACCGCGAGGATTGTCGCGTCGCGCAGACTGAGATTCATCGAGCTCATCACGGCGATGGCGGAGTAATTGTTGAGGAGTGCGCCCGAAATGTAGACCAGCGCGGCCTCTCCGGGAAGCCCGAGCACCCGCATGAGGGGATGAAGAACGAGGGCGATTTTCTCAAGCAGTCCGCTCCAGCCGAGGAGCGCCACAAATAGGCTCACCGGAATCATTATTTTCAGAAGAAACCAAGATGTGTCGAACGTGCGCTTGAGCCACGTGCGCGCAATGAGTTTTACGTTTTCGACAGAAAATGTCACGCTAACGCTCCCCATCTGGCATGGTTCGAACCACGAGGTTTGAGATAAAAACGGAGAAATCCTTATCCTCTGCGAGGGTGTGCAGATCCACCGGCATGCGATACGTCCAATTTGTGGCGAGCGTGGTGCCGGGCACATTGATCCTCTCATCGCGCGGATCGGGCTCTCTCCATTCCGGATGACAGGCGAGGAGGTCCTGCACGGGATACACCACTGCGATCGAGGAAGAGAGCGCCATCGCGCGGACGATCGTCGCTGCGGCGGCACTGTCGAGCGCCTTGGGCGCCTCTGCGGGGATCGACGAATTCTCCGCAGTTGAAGGCTCCACCGCGCCATGCGGCGCCCCAGTGTGCGGAGGCTGGTCATCTCCTCCTCTTCCACGCCCGCAGCCTTCGAGCAGCGAGCGCAGCAGCGCATCGTGCTCCGCCATCTTCGTAAACATGGCCCAGAGCTGGTGCCGGTCTGCCTCCTCCTCCCACCACTGGCGCATGTTCGTCGAGTCGTGGACAGAGGTGCACGCGACCGACAGAGGCTCGTACGTGCCGAGCGGGACGTAAGGCTGGCCAGGTTCATCCCATCGACGCTCCCAGCGGAGCACCCGAAGCCCAGGTATGTTCAGCTCCCGCAAAACCTTGGGAACACAGGGCGGCACGGCGCCGAGATCCTCCGCAAATGGCTGCATGTCAGTGGCTGACGCGAGCATCGACAATAGATTGCGCCCCCTTCTTTCCCATACGTCGAGGGATGCCGTCGCCAGCTCGGCAGCCTTTGCCTCCAGCACAGCCTGCTCCTGCGGGCCGAGGCTCTTCCAGCTCGTCGTGTCGCGATAACTCCACTGAAAGACATACTGGTCAGGCTCGACCTCATAGAGGGCCCTATCGATCCACCAGTCGCCCATGCTGTGCGCATAGTCGGCCAAGCAGCGATCCGCCTCCGGGAAGTTCTGGCGCAGTGCCGAGAAGAGCCCAGAGATGTCTGAGGTGCCCCGGATTTCAGGACTGAACAGGAAGAGCGGCTCGTCCTTAATGCGCACAAAGCAGGCCCTGCGCAAGTCCTCTAGGCCTTGTGCGAAGGCCCCCTTTCGATCGAATCCCTCAGTCGTCCCAGACTCCACCCCAGCGGCGAATGCATCGAGACATTGCTTCTCGGCCGACAGGATCTTCCATTCGGGGACATGCGGCTTCGAAAGCCACCTGATGCGTTCGTCCGAAAAGCCGAGGGCGCTCAACTCGGCACGGCTCATACGCGCCGAAGGCTCAAAAGCGCCCAGGTACGCTTCGCTCTCGAATTCCTCGATGGCCCAGATACGGAAAAACCCGAGGACATGATCGATGCGGTACGCTGTATAGAAGGTGCCCGCATAGCTGAGGCGCTGGCGCCAGAATGCATAATCTTGGGCACGGAGAGCCTCCCAGTCATAAAGGGGGAATCCCCAGTTCTGGCCTCGAGGAGAATACATGTCGGGCGGCGCGCCCGCCTGCCTGTCGAGGATGAAAATATCGCGATGGAACCAGACATCTGCGGAATCCTTGGCGAGCAGTATGGGGATGTCGCCCATGATGTCGATGCCCATGGCCCTCACTGCCTGCGCCGCCCGCTGCAGCTGTTCGCGCGCGAGAACCTGGAGCCAGAGGCGGAAGCGGGCTTCTTCCGCAAGCTCTGGATTATACCAAAGTGCATCGATCTGAGCGGACGTAATTTCTCGCCACTCGGGCCAGTCCCACCAAGGGGCCCCACGAAATACAGCTTTTAGTGCTACGAAGCTTGCATATGGTTTTGCCCAGCCCTGCTCAGCCGCCAGCGCTTCGGCAAGAGGCGCGCAGATTTCGCGGCTCGCGTTCCAAACCTGCCTCAGCGCATCTAGTTTTGCCCGGAGCATGGCCTCGTAGGGAACGCGAGGCTCGCCTCCGAATTTCCGATTGATCGCATTGTCGACGCGAATCAAAGCATTCACCGTACTCTCTCCGAGCGGCAGACCAAGGGCTGCCATGGTATCCGGTGTTTCGGAGAGCGATATATAAATGGGATTCAGCGCAAAAGCGCTCAGTGCCGCATAGGGCGAAGTGCCGTTCCCCGTGTCGTTGAGCGGCAAAAGCTGGATGAGGCAAAGGCCCCACTGTCGGGCAAGCCTAGCAAGGGGTACCAAGTCCGAAAAGACTCCGCAAGCGGCAGTCTTGTTCTTTCTGAGGGCGATAAGCGGGACTGCAAGGCCCGCAATTTTTTTATTTTCGTTGATGAACTTCATGTCCGACTCTCCTGGCTCCACAGAATGCGCAGCGATTCTCTGAGAGAAGAGACGCCCAGCCATGGCGATACAGCGCGGGCGGTCCCGGTTCCGGCTCCAGGCTTGCCGGCGCGCGCATGCGACGCCTCCTCGCCGGGCAGGGCGGCCTTCGGCCCCACAATCCGCACAAAACCAAGCTGTATTGCAGCCTTCGCGCGCCGCTCCATCGAAAGCACGGGCCTGACTTCCCCGGCAAGCGAGAGCTCGCCCGCAATCGCCGAACCCTCGGGCAGTGCCTGGCCCGACCTCGCGGAATAGAGGGCGTAGGCAAGGGGCAGATCGACCGCAGGCTCGGTGAGCCTAAGGCCCCCCGCCACATTCACATAGATCTCCTGGCTCGAAAAATCGAGCTTCGTCTGCTTTTCGAGCACCGCCGCGATCCGCGACACGCGCAGCGGATCGATCCGATCCGAGTACACCCGCATGATGCCCGATTTTGAGGGAATCGTGAGCGCTTGCACCTCGGCGAGCAGAATCCGCGAACCTTCGTGGACGATGGCCACCGCAATGCCCGCAGGCAGCTGGCCCTCGCGTCGCACCATGAAGATGCCCGAAGGATCGGCAAGCTCGGCGAGCCCACCTTCGCCCATCAGAAAGAACCCAAGCTCATCCGAAGATCCAAAGCGGTTTTTACTCGTGCGCAACACCCTGAGCGCGTTCTCCGCCTGCTCGAAGCTGATCACCGCATCTACGAGGTGCTCAGCCGCCTTCGGCCCGGCGATCAGCCCATCCTTGGTCACGTGCGCGACCAGCACCACGATCGAGTCGTGGCTCTTCGCCCACTCGACAAATTCCTGCGTGCAGAACTTTATCTGATTCGGCGTCCCCGGCACCGCACCGGCTTCCGGCGAGTGTACGGTCTGGATCGAGTCGACTACGGTGAGCAGTGGATGCACCGAGTCCATCACCGAGAGGCATGCGTGCGCGTCGTTGCTGCAGAACACCTCGACCTGCTTCGAGAGCGCTCCGATCCGCTCTGCGCGGAGCCTGATCTGCGCAGCCGACTCCTCGCCAGAGATATAGAGGGCCTTACCCTTCGCGCCAAGCCTGGCGCATGCCTGCAATAGCAGCGTGCTCTTGCCGATGCCCGGCTCGCCGCCGATGAGGATCGCAGAGCCGCGCATAAAACCACCGCCGAGCACACGATCCAGCTCGGAGAGCCCCGAGGACACCCTCGCCCCAAGCGCCGGGTCCACCGACTCCAGGGGAACCGAAAAGGCGCTGCTGTCCTTCTCGAAGCGCCCGATCGTTTTTGCCTCGACGAGAGTATTCCACTGCCCGCACTCCGGACAGCGCCCCAGCCACTTCGGCTCCTCATGGCCGCACGCGGAACAACGGTATATGAGCGAAGGCTTCTTCATGGTGCCTTTATGGTATATGAGTGGACGAGCAGGTTCAATAGAGCTTGTATCGGAGGCCTCTCCGCCGTTACCATACAGATATGACTGTCGTCACACTCAAGCCCAAGGAAGACATACGCATCCGTCGCGGTCATCCGTGGATTTACGACAACGAGATCGCGCGGGTCGAGGGCGAGCCGGAGCCCGGCGACGAGGTTGAGGTCCGAGATGCACGGGGACTAGTTGTCGGCTATGCGTTCTTCAACCCGAACTCGAAGATCAGGGCGCGCGTGTACTCGCGGACCGCAAAGCACGCCGATGAAGAATTCTTCGTGCGCGCGTTCGAGGCCGCCCACGCCTGGCGCCGGCTCTGCTTCGGCGAAAAGCCGATGAGCTTGCGGTTCGTCTATGGCGAAGCCGATTCGGTGCCGGGTCTCATCGTCGACGGATTCGTGGGAGAGCCCTTGCATGAAGATGACAATGAGGGCGACAAGCCGCCTATCGCACAGCAGGCCGCCCAGTCAGACTCCAAAGGGCTCTGGCTCTCGGTCCAGTTCCTGAGCCTTGGCGTCGAAGTCCGCAAAGCCACAATCGTCGGGGTGCTCCAGAAGCTCTTTAACCCAAAGGGCATCGTCGAACGATCGGACGCGCCGGTGCGGGCGCTCGAAGGCTTACCTGAGTCGACAGGGCTGCTCTGGGGCTCTGTGCCTACACGCGTCCTCATGGAGGAAAACGGCGCCCTCTTCGAAATCGACATCGCCAGCGGCCAGAAAACCGGCTGGTTTTTGGACCAGCGGGCGAATCGCCGCGCCGCCGCGCGCTACGCCGCAGGCCGTCGCGTCCTCGACATGTTCTGCAACCAGGGCGGCTTCTCCATCCTCGCCGCAAAAGCCGGCGCGGCTTCGGTCCTCTCAGTAGACAGCTCCACCGAAGCGCTCGAACTTCTCAGGCGCAATGCCGTCCACAACGGCGTCGTCGACACGATCACCACAGTCGAAGCCAACGCCTTCGACTATCTCCGCGACCTCGAAAAGATGGGTCAGCGCTTCGGGCTCATCATCCTCGACCCGCCGGCCTTCGCCAAAAATCGCGCGTCACTGGAGGGCGCACGGCGGGGCTACAAGGAACTCAACCTGCGCGCGATGCGCCTTTTGGAGCGAGGCGGCGTGCTCGTCACATGCTCCTGCTCGCACTGGGTCTCCCCGCAGATATTCGACGCGGTGCTCGCAGACGCCGCCTTCGACTCCAACCGCCGCCTGCGCCTGCTCGAGGAGCGGACACAGGACCTAGACCACCCCATCGTGGTCGGCTACGACGAATCGCGCTACCTCAAGTGTAGGATTGTCCAGGTTTTGTAGAGGCATTGGGAGGCATTGCTATAGAGCCGTAAAATCTCTGCGCTGTGCCAATCGTTACAGCACCTTCACCTTCGAAATTTCATCGAGGTAGACGCCGAACAGCTTCGAGAGCTGAGCCGACTCGGTGTACCGCGTGCCTGCCTTTTCGTTGAAAAAATCGATGAAGGCCTTCATCTCCTCAGGCTTTTTGGAATACAGCGCCGAGGCGAACGCAGCCCGGTACAGCCCTTTTTCGGCGAGCTCCATGGTCGAAAGGCGGCCGAATTCCTTTTTTGCCCTGCCGTCGACGATCGCGGTGTCGCCGTCATATCCGATGCAGAATACAAAATCATCGCGAGCAATCATACAAACTCCGTCGCTTTCAAGATATCAGAGAAATGCGCAGATGGTTAGAGGGAGCATGTTCGGGGCGAGGCCTCCTGGGCCTTGTCGCATCAACGAAAGAGGGGCCGCCAAGAAACTCTCTCACCTCTCTTGATGGCCCCTCCATGCCACATTCTGTGAGTATTTATGTACGATAAGTCCGCCTTTTTAGTCCATCGGCGAGAACGAATCCTTGCTCGCTCCGCACATTGGGCACACCCAGTCGTCGGGCAACTGCTCGAAGGGTGTCCCCGGAGCAATTTTGCCGTCGGGATCGCCTTCGGCAGGATCATAAATGTAGCCACACACGTCACATACATATTTTTTCATGGAGCGCTCCTTTCTGTGTTCGGCCTATTGTGCCTTCCACAATCCATGCAGATTGCAATACTCTCTTGCGCTTACTTGCTCCGCCTTTACGGGGAAAAAGGCCTTCGGCTCCTTGCCGGGTGACAGGAACGCACGATAGGAAATGCCGTCGGCGATGAGCTCTATCCACTCGATGTAGTGCTTCTCTTCCATGGGGTGCGGCACCGAGCCTACTTTCACCCACCAGCCGTCCGGAGTCTTTTCGAGCACGGGAACATGCTTTTCTTTTGCTCCGTCGCTGGTGTTTTCGGTGAAGAGTTTCATGGGCTCGCCGCAGCAGACCAATTCCCCGGCCCCGTCGTGGAGCACCTCCACGATATTGCCGCACTTCATGCATTTGTAGATTTGCTTTTTCTGGGTCATGTACCACCTCCAGGTAGAATTTACCAATTTTCCCCTAGGAGTTCAAAATATGCCTGTGGATGAGCGCACGCAGGGCATGCCTTAGGCGGCTCAGTCCCCTCGAAGAGGTAGCCGCAGTTGAGGCAGCGCCAGACTACTGGTTTGTCCCTCTTAAAGACGCGGCCTGCATCGATGTTCGCCATAAAGGCCTCATACCGCTTTGCGTGCTGCTTTTCAGCCACCGCGATGGCCTCAAAGACCGTCGCGATCGCATCGAACCCTTCCTCGCGCGCCACTTTCGCAAAACCGGGGTACATTTCTTTCCACTCGTAATTTTCGCCACCAGCCGCCTCAGCCAGATTTTCACGGGTCGTGCCGATGACGCCGGCAGGGAATTCCGCGGAGACCTTGGCCGTTCCTCCCTCGAGGAACTTGAAGAGGCGCTTCGCGTGCTCTTTTTCCTGGTTGGCGGTCTCTTCGAAGACGAGCTGAATTTGAATAAAGCCCTCTTCCTTTGCCTTGGACGCAAAGTAGGTGTAACGGTTGCGGGCCTGCGACTCACCTGCAAATGCAGTGAGGAGATTGACTTCGGTCTTGGTGCCTTTCACGCTTTTCATCGCTGTCCTCCAGTTCGAACTCTATATACGTGTTTAAGTATATACTAGCCGAACGACGAATGCAAATGCCCTTTGGTGCACATCGGGGGTCGCCTCATACCTTTTGGGCCTGCATTCCCCTCAAAAATTGAATCGCGGGGGCGCCCCTCGTGCGTCTTTCTTGCAGGAGATTCTATGGCAGCGTGGCAGATATACGAAAAAGCAGCGGTACAAACTGAGCGCGAAAGCTCGTCCCTCGACATCCGCGAGCGGATGTTGAGGTTTGGCAGCGGGGCGATATCCAACCTCGACCTCGTGGTGGCAATTCTCGGCACAGGGGTTCCGGGCAAACCCGTGCGCAGGCTCGCGAAAGAAGTCCTGGATCAGATTACGGAGAGCACGCACGCCTTCGACATCGACGAACTGATGCGCATCGCCGGCATGGGCGAAGCGAAGAGCTGCGCCGTAGCCGCGGCGATCGAGCTTGGCAGGCGCATATTTTCGATACGGGGGACGCGCATCACCATGCCTAGAGATGCCTTTCCACTCCTCGTCCATTTTGCAGACACGCGGCAGGAGCACTTCATCGTAATCTCGCTCAACGGCGGGCACGAGGTGAATGCGGTTCGGGAAATCACCAAGGGCCTCATCAACAAGACCGTGGTGCATCCCAGAGAAGTCTTCGCCGACCCAATCACGGACAGGGCATGCGCCGTCATCGTCGCCCACAACCACCCCAGCGGCAACCTCGAACCTTCGGACGAAGATCTGGACATCACACAGCGCCTGCGGCACTCAGGCGAGATACTCGGCATCCCTGTGCTGGATCACCTCGTCTTTTCTGAGATCAGCTACTTCAGCTTTGCGGAGCATGGACTCATCGCCGCTGCAGAGGAAATGATGCCCTGAGGGGAGTGCACAGGGGAACCTGCGAACGCAAGCCTGGCCCTGTACACTCCCATGGCATCAGATGATGCCGAACTGTTTCCCGGCCTGTTCAAAAATATCGAGCGCCCGCTGCAGCTGCTCTCTGGTGTGCGTCGCCATGTAGGACGTGCGCAGGAGCGCCATACCCTCCGGCACAGCCGGGCTTATGACGGGATTCGTATAGACTCCTCTGTCGAAGAGCTCTTTCCAGAACCGGAAGCAGGTCTCATCCTCGCCGATGATGACGGGGATTATCGGCGTCTGTGTGTTGCCGATATTGAAGCCCAGCTCGCGGAAGCCCTTCATCATGAAGTGGGCATTGTCCCAGAGCCGCTGGACATGCTCAGGCTCATGCTCCATGATGTCGAGCGCGGCGAGGGCGGCCATGGCGTTGGGCGCAGGCAAGGATGCCGAGAAGATGAAGGACCGGGCCGTATGCTTGATATAGTTGATGACGTCCTTGTCTCCTGCCACAAAGCCACCGAGCGAGGCGAAGCTCTTCGAGAAGGTGCCCATGATGAGGTCGACCTTGTCGGTGAGGCCGAAGTGCCACGCCGTCCCGTGCCCTCCACCGAGTACACCGAGGGAGTGTGCGTCGTCGACGTAGAGCCTTGCACCGTATCGTCCGCAAATGTCGACCAATTTCGGCAGATCCACGATATCGCCACCCATGGAGAACACGCCGTCGACGACAACTAAGGTGCCCGACTCCGCCGGTATCTTCTGCAGAATCCGCTCGAGCTGATCGAGGTCGGCGTGGACGTAGCGCTTCATCTCGCCCATGCCGAGCCTGCAGCCGTCCACGATCGACGCGTGGTCTTCTTTGTCGGTGATGACCACATCGTTGCGCCCTATCAGCGACGAAATCGCGCCGAGGTTCGTCTGCATGCCGGTGGAAAACACGAGCGCCGCATCCTTGCCGACGAATGCGGCCAGCCGCTCTTCGAGCTCATGATGGAGCTTCAGCGTCCCGTTCAAAAATCGGCTCCCCGTACAGGAAGGGCCGAACTCCTCGAGCCCCTTTCGTGCGGCCTCCCTGACTTTGGGGTGCATGGTCAGACCAAGATAGTTGTTGGAACCTATCATGATCAGTTTGCGGCCATGAAAGATGGCCTCGGTGCCCTCGAGCCCGTCAAGAGGCTGAAAATAGGGATAAATCCCTTTTTCCATGGCCTGCTTGTCCAGGTCGAACTGAAAACATTTTTGAAAAATGTCCATGAAGGACCTCCAGAGCACGCGCAGATACTCTCTGCTGCGCAGTTCGCCGGACGGCAATACGCCGCCGGAGCGCACAGGTTGTACATCAGGCCTGTGCCGCTGAGGTCATTGTAGTGGTTTGACAAAAAGGAATCAACGTGCAAATACTGTTCGCATACATCAGGTCAATTTGTCTGTTTCTTGCCGATCACGTTTCGAAGCAGCGAGGTGAAGGCCGATTTTTTCTTGCCCTGCTGCGGCACTTTCTGTACACCTGAGAAGGTAAAGACATCGCGCTCATTTCCCGTCACGAGCAGTACATCTCCGGATTTGAACCGATATGTGGTGTCGAGATCGTGAAAAATCCCTTCTTTCGTTTCATCCGCTGCGCGCTCTGAAGCATATTTGACCGCAACGACATTTACATGGTGCACACGCCGAAGATTACTTTCGATGACGGTTTTCCCTATCGTAAAATCAGGCGCTATGACTTCGGCAAGCACGAGATCGCCGCTGATGGGCATAAAATTCGTCAGAGACGAAGAAAGCACGAGCGGTGTGATGCGCAGTGCGGCCTCTTTGTCGGAGTTCACCACGCGAGTGGCGCCGACGAGGCGCAAAAGCTCCTCGTACTCCTCGAAGTTCGACTTCACGATGATCTCAGGGACACCGAGCTTCTTCAATCTATAAGTGACAAGGAGTATCGCCGCGCCATTCGACTCAATATCGACGATCGCAACATCGACAGGATCGTGAAAAATGCGATCGAACGCCTCCTCGTCGAGGAGATCCACGGAGAAGGCGGTCGAAACCATTTCTTTGACATGCTCGATCTTTGTAGGATCACTATCGACGGCGATGATCTGATCGGTAACCTCGGAGATTCGTTCGAGCATCTCCATCGAAAATGAACCTAAACCAACAAATGCAAACTGCCTCATATTGCACCACCTTATCCTATTTTACAAAAGAATATCTGCCTTCGGAGATTCGGCGTAACGCTCCGGCGAATGCCGAGCATGAGGAATCGCCATAGCGAATAGCCCCACTCTCCCCATGAACATCGTGCAAATAAGTGCAAGCTTCGATGCCACCGAGAGATGCGGCGTAATACCAATGGAAAGCCCCACTGTCCCAAAGGCCGAAACACTCTCGAATACTGCCGTTTCGATATTCACCGGATTCCCGTGGGCTGGCTCTGCAATTAAAAGCACTGTGGTAGCCGCGAGCACTATGGCGAGGGCTCTCACCACCACCGCCGAGGCCTTGATGATCGAATTCGGCATGATGGTCCTATTCCTGTCCACCAAGACATTTCGTTCTTCTCTGTATCGAAGCGCAGCAAGCAACAGCAAGTAAAACGTCGTCGTCTTGACGCCGCCGCCCGTCGACCCCGGAGAAGCGCCGATGAACATGAGAATGATCGTGACAAATTGACCCATGCTGCTGAATCGCGCCTGCGGAACCGTATCGAACCCCGCCGTTCTCGCCGTGACGGACTGAAAAAACGAAGCCATCACCTTCGTTCCTTCGCTCAATTCTTTGAATGCATGATTGTACTCAAGCATATACAGCAGCGCCGCTCCTCCGAGGATCAGGCCGGCGGTCGTCCTCAAAACGACCGAAGAGTGATAGGTTAGGTGCATCTTCTTCTTTCGCACCACCTGCCACACGTCCTGCAACACGATGAAACCGAGCCCCCCCGTGACGATCAACCCCATCGTGACGACGTTCGCAAGGACATTGTCCCTGAAAAACTGCATGCCCGTATACAGCGTCGAAAAACCGGCATTGCAAAAAGCAGAGATAGCGTGGAAAATCGCATCGAAAAGAGAATACCCATGTCGTACGAACAAAGGCCAGAGAAGAAGCGTACCCAAAACCTCGATTCCAGCAGTCCATTTGATGATCTGGGCAATGATATTTCTCGTGCGGTACTCGAACGAAGGCACAGTATAATCGCCTGCAAAACCCCTCGTATACACAGATATTTTCCGATGCGGCAAAAACAGATACATTGTGAAAAAAGCGATTATTCCCAAGCCGCCGAGTTGGATAAGGATAATGATGATTGTCTGACCGATTCTAGTAAACGAAAGCGTGTCCACCACCGTAAGGCCCGTGACGCATACGGCGCTCGTCGCGGTAAAAAGTGCATCGATATAGCGGATTCTACCCTCACGATACGCAAAAGGCATAGTGAGCAATATGCTTCCGAGCATGATGATACTAAAAAAATACAATAAGAAAATCGTCTGTTTCGAAAGTCGAATATTGCTGCGCACAAATCGCTCCAGCCAGTGATCTTAGTCAAGATGAAGAAAAGTTTCAACATCATTCGAACCTGGCGCAGCTTTATCGGCGATCTTCTTTTTCGTCTATCTTCGGGACCCGCGATCGCGATCAAGCCTGTATTCCAACGAATCGACGAGCGCCGCAAAGCTCGCCTCGATGATGTCGGTCGACACGCCCACGGTCGTCCAATTCCTCTGTCCGTCGGTGCTTTCGATCAGCACGCGGACTCGCGACGCCGTCGCGCTGCCGGTTTCGAGTACACGAACCTTATAGTCGACCAAATGGACTTCTTCGAGTTCGGGATAGAAGATACCAAGGGCCTTCCTCAACGCGAGGTCCAACGCATGGACAGGGCCGTTCCCGACGGCGGCTGTGGTCTCCGCTTTCCCGTCGACCTTAATTTTGATCATCGCATTCGAGCTCATCTCGCCGCTCGGCACAGGTGATTCGCTGCTGACTTTATACATACTCAGGTGGAAATGCGGTGTAAATGTGCCGATGATCTTCTTCACCAACAGCTCAAAGCTCGCATCCGCGGCTTCAAATTGATAGCCTTCGTGCTCAAGGTTTTTCAAGGTCTCCAGTATCTTTGCGGTTTCGGGGCTGTCCTTCGTGAGCCACGGCGCCACCGCACGAATTTTCAAGAGCACCGCCTTCTTTCCCGCAACTTCGGAAATCAGAAACCGCCGCCGATTGCCCACGAGCGCAGGATCGATGTGCTCGAACGAGCGTGACACCTTATCGACGCCGTCGATGTGCATGCCCCCCTTGTGGGCAAAGGCACTTTCGCCGATGTAGGGTTTGTTGTTCGGCACGGAAATATTTGCGATTTCCGCGATTTTCATTTCTGTTTCATAGAGGTGTTCCAGGCTGCCCTCGATGCATCGGTGGCCCTCTTTCAGTTGAAGGTTGGGTATGAGAACGCCTAAATCCGCATTGCCACAGCGTTCTCCAAGCCCTGCGAACGTGCCTTGGACATGAACCGCGCCCGCTTGGACCGCGAGCATGGAATTTGCGACCGCGCAGCCCGTATCGTTGTGGCAGTGGATTCCGATGCGTTTTCCATGGTATTCCGCGCAGACGGCCGATACAATTTCATAGACATCCATCGGCGCCGTGCCGCCGTTGGTGTCGCACAGGACGAGCACGTCGGCGCCCCCCTGGACTGCAGCGTGCAGCACATGGAGGGCATAGCCCCTATTGTTGCGCCAGCCGTCGAAAAAGTGTTCGGCATCGAAGAAGACTTCTTTGCCCTTTTCTTTGAAAAACCGTATCGTTTCGCGGATGCTCTGCAGATTCTCATCTAAGGTGGTCGAGAGCACGTCGGTGACGTGAAGATCCCACGACTTCCCGAAAATGCTCACGCAGGGTGTATTCGCCGCAAGGAGGGACTGCACGTTGGTGTCGCACTCCACAGAAATGCCTTTTCTCCTCGTACTGCCGAAGGCGACGAGCTTCGCATGCGTAAGCTCGAGCCGTGATGCGGCGGCAAAGAATTCCATATCCTTCGGATTCGAGCCGGGGTTCCCCGCCTCGATGTACCGAATGCCGAACGCATCCAAGGTCTTTGCTATCTCGAACTTATCGTGCACCGAAAACGATATGCCTTCTGTCTGTGCACCATCTCGAAGCGTAGTGTCGAAAATCTCCAAGGTCTGTTTCATATTCACCTGCCGAATACACCCAACTTCTGCGTTCTCGCGCTGCGCGCGCTGTCAGTCCTTATGCCAGCTCATCTGCGAACGCAACTTTTCGCCGACCTTCTCAATGAGGAGGTTCTGTTCTTGACGGCGACGCGCATTGAAGAATGGCCTGTTCGCCTGATTCTCGAGTATCCAGCTGCGGGCAAACGATCCATTCTGAATCTCCGACAATACTTTCTTCATCTCTTTTCTCGTCTCTTCGGTGATGATTCGTGTGCCGACAGAATAATCGCCGAATTCAGCCGTGTCGCTGATCGAGTAGCGCATGTAGCTGAGTCCGCCCTGTACGACCAAGTCGATGATGAGCTTCATCTCGTGGAGGCACTCGAAGTAGGCGTTTTCGGGTTTATACCCTGCCTCGACGAGGGTATCGAAGCCCGCCTTGATGAGCTCGCTCAGCCCTCCGCAGAGCACGCACTGCTCACCGAAGAGATCGGTCTCGGTCTCTTCGCGGAAGGTCGTCTCGAGAATGCCACCCCTCGCGCCGCCGATACCGTACGCATACGCGAGCGCGACCTCGCGGGCCTTGCCGCTGACATTCTGATGCACGGCGACAAGACAGGGCACTCCCTTGCCTTCCAAGAACTGACTACGGACCGTGTGGCCAGGCCCCTTGGGAGCGACCATGATGACGTCGGCATCGGCTGGAGGCTGGATTTGCCCATAGTGAATATTGAAACCGTGCGCAAAGGCGAGCGTGGCCCCCTTCTTCAGGTTCGGCTCGATATCCTTTTTGTAGAGGGCCGGTTGTTTTTCGTCGTTGACGAGGATCATGACAAGGTCTGCGGTCTTTACTGCCTCGGCGGTGAGCACTGCGCGCAAGCCCGCCTTTCTCGCCACATCGAGCGACTTCGAGCCCTCGTACAGGCCGACCACCACGTCCGCGCCGCTGTCCTTGAGGTTGAGCGCGTGGGCGTGCCCCTGGCTGCCGTACCCGATCACTGCGATGGTCTTGCCCTTCAACAGGCTGAAATCACAGTCCTTTTCATAGAACATGTTTGCCATTTTCTTTTCCTCCTTACATCTTACAAATTTTGTATGCCTGATACCCTGAAATTCACTCAGGGTTCATTCTCGAGACAATACGAACCTCTTCCCAGCGCGGTCGGCCCCGTCCTGCACATTTCGATGATCTCGTATTTGGATAAAAAATTCAGAAATGCATTCAATTTCGTAGGCTCTCCCGTAATCTCCACCGCAATAGAGCTCGGCGACAGATCCACGACATTGGCGCGATACGCATTGACCGCTTGCATCACTTCGGCGAGCTTCCCATCTTCGAGTTTGATCTTCACGATCATGAGCTCGCGCACCACAATTCTGTCTTGATCCATCAATTGGACTTTTTTTACATCCACAAGCTTGTGCAGCTGTTTAACGATCTGCTCTCTGAGATACTCGTCGCCCCACGAGACGATCGTCATCCTCGACAGAGAAGGGTCCTGTGTCACCCCGACGGTCAGACTCTCAATATTGAACGAACGCCGGGCAAACAAGGACGATATCCTCGTGAGCACACCCGCATGGTTGGACACAAGGAGCGAAACGATGAACTGATTGCTCTGCATAGCTGTCCTCGCATTACTTCAGAATGATGTCGTTGATACTTCCGCCGGGAGGAATCATCGGCAGTACTCGCTCATCGGAGTCGATGAGGCACTCGATCAAAACCGGAGCCTGGACGCGCAATGCCGCATCCAAGCACTGTTCGAATTCCTCGTTCGTCTCAGCCCTATACCCCTGTGCGCCGAACGCTTCGGCCAGCTTCACATAGTCGGTCCTCCGGTCGAGCATCGTGTGCGAATACCTGCCGTCGAAGAACAAGGTCTGCCACTGCCTGACCATGCCGAGTGCATGGTTGTTGAGGAGGACGACGAGGAGCGGCAGGCCATTCGAAACGGCCGTCGCCATCTCGTTCATATTCATGTGGAAACTGCCGTCGCTCGTAAAAAGGACGGTTCTCTTTTTGCCCGAGCCGATGCAGGCGCCTATTGCGGCCCCCATGCCGAAGCCCATTGCGCCGAGTCCCCCGCTCGTGATGAAGGTCCTCGGCTTTTTGAAGCGATAGTACTGCGAGGTCCACATCTGATGCTGACCGACATCGGTGGCGACGACATGTTCGCCCATTCTCCGGCAGACTGCATCCATGATCGATTGCGGCGTGAGCCTCGCGGGATCCATTTCGAGGTTGTTGTCGGGGTGCGCCTTCATGTCTTCGACCACACGAGACCATGCCGCATGTCGCTGACGAGGCATTCTCGAATTGAGCGCCGCGAGCACCGCCTTTGCGTCGCCATGGAGCCCCAAGGTCACCTCGAGGTTTTTCCCTATCTCGGCCGGATCGATGTCGATCTGCAGTATCTTCCTGTTGCGCAAGAATTCCGCCTTGTTGCCGACGGACCTGTCCGAAAAACGCGTCCCTACCGCGATGAGGAGATCGCTCTCGTGGAGTATCTTTGTCGCTCCATAGCGCCCATGCATGCCGACCATTCCCAGAAACCGCGGATGAACGTAGGGGACGGCGGACAACCCCATGAGGCTCAGGCCTATAGGGGCATCGATGTTCTCTGCAAACGCGAGGAGCTCCTCGGAAGCATTCGATATGACGACCCCGCCGCCGCAGTAGATGTAGGGCCGCTCTGCCGCTTGGATGAGCTGCACCGCCTCATCGAGCTCTTTTTCGTCGAGATCCGCTGGTTTTTTTTGAGCTGGCAGGTGAATTGTCGGGCAGCCCGAAGGTTCGTATTCGGTCGTACCCGTCTGCACATCCTTGGTGATGTCGATGAGCACTGGACCCGGCCTTCCGGAACATGCAATCGAAAACGCTTCGTGGATCGTGTCCGCGAGCGCCCGTATATCCTTGACGATATAATTATGTTTCGTGATCGGCATCGTGATGCCCGATATGTCGACTTCTTGAAAGCTATCGCGGCCGAGCAGGTGCGTCGGCACATTGCCCGTAATCGCGACGACAGGAGAGCTGTCCAAATACGCATTTGCGATGCCCGTCACAAGGTTCGTCGCGCCAGGTCCGCTCGTGGCGATGACAACCCCAGGTTTGCCAGTGACGCGCGCATAGCCATCGGCGGCATGCACCGCGCCTTGCTCATGACATGTCGTGTAGTGCCGCAGCTCGCCGCGCTTTTTGTACAGTTCATCGTAGATATGAATGACAGACCCGCCAGGATAGCCGAAAATGGTATCCACACCGTGCTCGAGGAGCGTCTCGATCACGATCCGCGCTCCAGTCATCACCATCTTTGCCTCCATCTTCTCCGTATGGGCGAAAACACCCGCGCTGCCGGACGCCCACATATAAAAAAAAGCCCTGCAGTGATTCCACTGCAGGGCTTCCTGTATACTCGGATATTCTCTATCCGCCGGTATTTGCAGTGAAATCACCATGACCTGCATGATGAATTACCAGGACACTAATCAGTCCCAGCAAGAGTACGCAAATAATGATGATCTCACCTGCAACAACGGCAGACATAAAAAATTGCTCCTTCTTTCTCACACTCAGAATAAAGTGAGCGAAACCTATCATGCATAAAAATTCTTGTCAATTACATTTTTAATATTTTTGTCAGTTTTTTGTGGGGCGCCCCCCATGGCAGTCCTCAGGCTCTCATCGCCGTCCACTGGGAACGTGGGAAGAAAGATACCCCATCAATCTTCAAAATAGTCGGGGTATTCTTTCTTTAGGATATCCTCGTCCACGCGATAGCGTTGCAGATGCTCGCTGATCGTTGCGAGCGCACGCTGTTTGTCGCGGGCCTTGATCGCTTCCAGCAGTGCGATGTGGTCATTGACGATCTTGAGTTCCTTGATCGTCTGCAGGCTGAGGCTGCGCACCCTGTCGAAATGCACCATGAGGCTGCTCATGAGGTAGTAGATTCTGTTCTTCCCACAGATGACAAACATGGTTCTATGAAATTCGTTGTCCAACTCGAGCAGCTTCAAAGGAGATGTATGCTCCAGATAGAACTTTTGAAGCTCCAGATTGTCCTCGAGCAACTTGATATCGTTCTCCGTGGCCACATCGCACATCATCTCGACAATAGCGCGCTCCAGCACCAGACGCATGAAATGAGCTTCCTCAACCAGGGAACAGTTCACCTTGGATATCCTGCTGCCCTTTTGAGGAAAAACCTCGACGATCTGCACTTTGCTGAGCTCAAGGAGGGCCTCCCGGACGGGAGTTCTCGATATACCCAATTCGGCGGCGAGGGTGTTTTCGCTCACCATACTCCCCGGAGTGAGCGTGGTGGCGACAATATTTTGCCGCAGGGCCCTATACGCATAATCCCTCACCGATTCTTTAGAAAGTCGTTCCGGTACTATCACGATCGTTCCCTTTTCGTCCCAGATACTCCCTAAGGGTAGCACGGACTGCTCCCTTCCCAGCGATGAGCGCTTTGAACATCGTTTCAATTTTATCATCAAGTCCGGCATCGCGAATATCCACCGAGAAGAGCGCCTCGTTGCAAAGAAGCTTTTGAAGCTGGCCTCGATAGCTCTCAGGTTTACCGACCTCGATGCCGGAAAGCGAGGCCTGCAGGTATGCAAGTTGAGGGTCTGCGCTCACCTTCATGGGAAGGAGGGAATCGTCGACGCCGAGGAGATATCGGAACCAGGCGGCGATGACAAGCGGAATGAAGGTGAGGCCGGAGGCTCCCTTCGACTCCGAGCTTCCCTTCCCTTCCATATAAGCTCTGATCGTGTGGCCGAATCGAACGGGTATTTTCTGGCTCGTATCGGTAGCGATCCGCTGAGGGCTGTCAAGCACAAAAGGATTGGCAAAACGTACATTGATAACTTCATCGAGAAAAGACTTTGGATCGATGATGCCAGGATCGGCGACCACGGGGAGCCCTTCATCATAGCCTATTTTTTTCACCAGCAACACAAGGTCAGGATCGGCCATCTCTCGGGCTATACTGTCGTATCCAAGGAGGCATCCGAAAATGGCCAAGGCGGTATGGAGAGGATTGAGGCAGGTCGCCACCTTCATCCTTTCAGCCTTATCCACCGTCGATCGATCGACGAAGAACACCCCTGCCCTCTCGAGGGCGGGCCTCCCTGCAGGAAAACTGTCCTCTACAACAAGATATTCGGGGACCTCCGCATTCACAAAAGCTGCGATATAGGTGTTCTTCCCCGTGATGATGGGCTTCATGTCTGCAATCCCCAAGGCGGTGAGCTCTTGCGCGACCTTTTCAGAGGGGCGCGGGACGATCTTATCTATCATGGACCAGGGGAAGCTCACTCGTCCACCATCGTTGAGGTAGTCGATAAAACCCTGTGGGACAAAGCCGCGCTCTGCCCAATGCTCGGCGATTTCACACACCGCCCCCTTGAGCTTATCTCCATTCGCCCGGAAATTGTCCATGCTCACAAGGGCAATGGGAAAAGCGCCCCGACGATATCGTTCGAAAAGGAGCGACGCAACGATGCCCATCGCGTGCCGGCTTTGCTCAGGGCCATTGGCTACATCCGCCCTTGCCTGTTCAAGGTATTCACCGTGGATATCCCTTATCGCATAGCCCTTTTCCGTGATGGAAAAACTCGCCATCTGGAGGGAAGGAGAGGCAAAAATGCGCCGCAAGGCCATCCTGTCGGCCTCTCTATCGGTCCTGAGCGCCTCGGCAACACTTGCGATGATCTCCTTCTCCATTCGTCCATCGGGGTAAAGAGAAACGAGCAGAGAAAGGTTGTCGTGAGGAACATAGATTCTCTCGACGACCTCTGTATCGTATGGAGCGACCGCGATGATTCCTGTCTCAGCCAAGCCGAGCTCAAGTAAGTCCTGCTGAAGCCGCGCGATGTATCCTCTGAAAATGTTCCCGGTGCCGAAATGTACCCAGCGGAGCGCTTCCTTTGTCTTCCGCAGCATCGCATCCAGATCGAAGGACGGGAGGGTCACGCCCGCCTTGGCCCACGCCTCTCGAGTTTGCGGATATTTAAGACTGGATCGATTAAGCGTTACCATGGGCTCCCTCTTTGTTCTTGTTCGACTTCTCTATGGCCTCCCACAGGCCAAGAAGATAATTTGCGCCGATGGCCCTGTCGAAAAGCCCATACCCCGGCCTGCCTCGTTCGCCCCATATCATTCTTCCATGATCAGGACGAATGTAAGCGTCGAAGCCAGCGTCATAAAAGGCTTTCACAATCTCGTACATATCGAGATCCCCGCACTGAGACAGGTGCGCCGTCTCATCAAAATCCTTGTCGGACAGATGCTTCACGTTCCTGATGTGCGCGAAATGCACCCGCCCCTTGCCCGCAAATTCCCTCACGATGGCGGGGACGTCGTTGTTCCTATCGCTGCCGAGGCTCCCCGTGCACAGGGTAATTCCATTGTAGGGGCTGTCGTTGAGGGCGAGGAAGGTTCTGATATGGGCCGCATCCGTGATGACCCTGGGAAGCCCAAAAATCGACCACGGGGGATCATCGGGATGGATCGCCATCTTTATATCGCAGGCCTCGGCCACCGGAATGACGGCGTCAAGAAAGTATTTCATGTTGTTCCAATACTCTTCCTCCGACACATGCCGGTAAAACTCGATGTCCTCGGCCATGGCGGAAAGCCGTTCTGGTTCCCAGCCAGGAAGAGAAAACCCGTTTGCCTGGTTTCGCATCGCCCTTGCCACAAGGCTTGGGTCCATGTTCGCCACCTGGGTATGACGATAGGCCATCGCCTCGCTTCCGTCCGGAAGCTTGTGCGCAAGATCGGTCCTGACCCAGTCGAGGACCGGCATAAAATTGTAACAGAGGCACTTGACCCCGACCTTGGCGAGGTTTTCGATAGTCTGTAAATAGGCGTCGATATACCTATCACGAGAAGGAAGCCCCTTTTTTATATCCTCATGGACATTGACGCTCTCGATCACTTCCATCTCGAGGCCGTGCTTGTTCACCTCCTCTTTCAGGACCTTGAGCCGATCGAGGGGCCACACCTCCCCGACAGGGACGTCGGTGAGGCAGGTTGCCACCCCCGAGACGCCCGGAACCTGGCGAATATACTCAAGACTGACACTGTCGTCCCCAAAGGGGAACCATCGAAGGATCATTTTCATAGTTGAACCGTTGTTTATTTTCTATGATTTTTCGTCCTAGAATTTCCCAAATATCATGTCGGGTATCCAGGTAACGAGCTGCGGAATGAATACGAGGAGACAAAGCTCGAGCATAATGGCGCCGAAGAAAGGCAGAGCCTCCTTGGTATATTCCTCCACCGGGCAGTCGATGGCACCGCACACCGAGTACATCGCAGCGCCGACAGGAGGCGTCATAACGCCGAGAGTGACAACGGTTGCCATGAGAACGCCGAAGTGGACCGGATCGAAGCCGAGGCTTTTCACCATGGGCAGAAATATCGGTGTCAGAAGAAGGAAGTTTACATTACTGTCCACGAACATCCCTGTTACGAAGAGGAACCAGATCATGATGATGACAAGGAGCTGTGGATTAGATGTGATACCGAAAATGAAGTTGCTCAAGTGCACAGGGAGCTGGACCCATGTGAGCGCCCACTGGAAAGGGCCTGAGAGCGCGATGATGAGCATGACAGCGCCGCTGTCTTTGACACTCGTGATCAAAGCCCCCTTGAATTTTTCCCATGTCAGTTCCTTGTACACGAACTTACCGACCAGAATGGCATAGATGACGGCGAAGGCGCCCGACTCCGAGGGGGTAAAGACACCGAAGCGAATCCCCACGATGAGAAGAACGGGGAAGAGAAGAGCCCATACCGAATCCTTGAGGTTGGCGACAAGTTCACCGATAGTGAGCGGTGGTGCGTCCTTTCGCGGCGGCTCGTAGCGATTTATGCGGCTCGTGATCGAGGTTGTCGCCATAAGGAAGAACATCATGAGAATGCCGGGAATGATACCACCCGCAAAAAGCCGACCGATGGAGACTTCTCCGACACACCCGAAGATAACTAATCCCAAGCTCGGCGGAATCGTCGCCGTGATGAGGGCGGTTGTACAGTTGACCGCGACAATATAGCCTTTCTTATAACCGAGCCTCATCATCTCGGGAGCGAGAATTCTCGTTTCCATCATGGCGTCAGCTGTCGCCGAGCCCGAGACGCCGCCCATGAGAGTGCTCATGACGACGCTGACCTGTGCGGAGCCTCCGTACATGCGGCGCGTTAGCAGCCGGGCAAGGCCGAGAATATGACTCGTGATACCCGTGACGTTCATGAGATTGCCGGCGAAGATGAAGAACGGCACCGCGAGGAACGGAAACGACTGGCTCTGCTGGACGATCATCTGTACGGCCGTCTCAAAAGGTAATACCGGATTGGAAAAGAAGTATGCGAAACCCGCTATGCCAATGACAAAGGCGATCGGCATGCCTATGAAAATAAAGACAACAAAGCATACGAGAAGGAGAGTCATTCCTTAGCCTCCTTAGCAATCGGCGCCGGGGATTTCTGGATCATCGAGATAATCACCTTCCGTATCTTGTTCAATGTCGTGAAAATCATCGAGGAGGCCGCCACAACCAAACTGTAGGTGACGAGCGCATAGGGAATGGGCATTGACTGGTATTTCGCAAGGCGATCTACCCACGCAAGGCGGATTCCGAAAACGACAATGATGATCAGGGTTACGAATATTATGAGCAAAACGAGGATTTCTATACCACTGCGAACCATCTTGGGAAGTTTCTTTACCAGGATATCGACACCGAGTATTTGCCCATGACGCCAGGCCACGTCAGCGCCGAGAAACGACGTCCAGGCAAGGGCGAGCATTGCAAGATCGATATACCATGATTCCGACATTTTGAGCCATCGGCCGATAGCCGAAAAAAGAATAAGGATGACAAGAAATATCAATCCTACGCCGCAGGCCACTTCTTCAGCTTTGCATAGGAATCTGTAAACCTTTCTCATATTCGCTCCACAATCGGACACTTATGCTGTTCGGATAGTAAAAAGAAGGCGGCACCCTTTCCGTCCCGCCTTCAGATCATAGGAAACCGGAGTATTACTGAATGCCGAGCTGTTTGAAGAGCTTCTCCTTAAGGCCGGGCGAAAACTTGAGATCGTTGTTCGTATACAGAGGAGCTATGGCGTTTTCAAACTCCTTGATATTCACGTTGGTGATCGTCACGCCATGATCCTGCATCTGCTTGTAATATCTCGCCTCGTCCTGTTCCGCAATAGTGCCATACTCGAGAGCCTTGTCGCGTATGGTTTTCAAGAAAAAGGCACGGGCGTCAGCCGGCATGCCGTTGAGCATTTTCGTAGAGCACACGAAGGCGGTCTGAAGCATATAATGCTTGGTGATCGCTATGTACTTGGTAACATCCCATAGCGCCGCTCCAGCCGCAGCTGAAACCTGAACCTCGGTACCATCGAGAGTCTTCTGCTGGATGGCAGTAAAGACCTCGCCGAAGGGAATGGCAATGTTCGCGAAACCAAGGTATTTGGCGAGAGCATTGCCGATATCGTTGCCAAAGCCACGGATACGAAGTCCTTTGAGATCGGCGACGGTTTTGACCTGCTTTGTGGTGTAGAAATTCCGGAAGCCGTTATACATATCGGCGATGAGGACGATACCCTGAGCCTCGAGCTGTTTGGACCATTCCTGAAAGAGTTCGGTATCGGGAAGTTTCTTGAGCACCGTCGGATCGGTCAGAATATACGGCGCCATCAGAATGTTGAGGTCAGGAATATTGAATTGACTGGCGAGGCGGCCGGGATCGGAAGGAACAACCAAAGGAATGCCGAGCTTAGCTTGAGTCACAAGCGCGTTCGTATCACCCGAAAGAGCGCCGGCCACGAATACTTTAGCGTCGAAACGGCCGTCTTTATTGAGAATGTCCGCGACATCCTGCATCATCCGGCTCTGAGTCGTCGTTGCGGCCTCGGTGCCCGCAAAGGTCACGGCGATTTTTGCCTGAGCGCCGACAAAAGCGAGAGCCACCAGCATCATAGAAACGAAGGCCAGGAATTTCATAAGCAAAAAACCCTTTTTCATCTCACTCCTCCTTAACGGATACGCCCAAACGACTGCCAAATTGACAGTAGCAGTCGGTCTTCACTGGTGATACCAGTTTAGCGCATCCGCCTTTTATGTAACATACTAGTATACTAAACCCTGTATTTCATTCTTGTCAAGAAAAATTTTTACTTTAGGTTGATGAATGGTGAATGGACAAAAAATGAAAAAAGGCGATATGCATAAAAAAACCTGGCGACGACCTACTCTTCCACCGGTTGGCAGTACCATCGGCGTTGGAGGGCTTAACTTCCGTGTTCGGAATGGGAACGGGTGTGGCCCCTCCACAATAGTCACCAGGTTTGTAAAACCAC
>JARKOY010000044.1 GCA_029975555.1 Spirochaetia bacterium
ACAAATTTACTTATGTATGCTACCATAGCAATACTCGTTGAGTAAGGAGTTACTCCGAGGTACTTTGACAAGCAGACTAACACAAGATGAGATGTCTCAGCGCGTAAACCGCTCTGACACCTCATCTTGTGTGTATAGGAAAACACACGCTCGCTTTAGCGAGAGGCAGTCAGGTTGAAGATGAGGGGAAAGAATTAAGATGTCTGATCTTTTCTTTGTACAGGAAATGACCATAGACACCAGCATCGGCTGCTACGAGATCCATGAGATGATCGCCGCAGCCGTCAATTACGCTGGCCAGATCGGCCACCACGAAGAGTGGGCTTCGAACAAGGGCGGGCTCGTCAAGTTCGAGTTCAGTGGCGTCATGGTCTCAGTTCGCATGGACTCCAACCCGGAACTCATCTACCGCGACTGGAACCGCGCAATGTACAACTACATCGACAAGAACGTCGGCCCCTACCCAAACCCCGTCCTGACCGACGAGGAGAAGGAGAACGACGCCCGGATCAAGGCCAAGAACGAGCAGCGTCGCCGACAGCGATGGGCGGAGTACGATGCGCAGGTCACGGCCAAGCGCATCGCTACCGAAGCCAAGCTCGCCGATGCTCCCGAGATAGAGATCGCCAATGAGGCCGACTGGCAATCCTGGAAGGACAACAACCAGGATGTTTACGGCGGAGGCATCATCGCCTACGCCGAGCGCTGGGCTCGCCTCATACAGATCGAGCTCGCCACCGGCAAGAAGCTAGAGAACGTCGCTAAGACTGCCTCCTATGAAGCGGATATCGACGGCATCACCGGCTTTATGTATGGCGCTGCAGTACAGACCCTCGCGACCAGCTGGAAACACGGGGAGGAACTTCGGCGCTGGCACAACCTCGACGCCCAGCTAGGCGATGAGGGCGAGAAAGCCAATGAGTCGGGCGGGGTGTTGAACCCCGCACTACTCAACATCGGGTGAGGCTTGACGAGCGAATATGACAAGTGGATATAGGTTAAAACCCCTTAGGTTCACGAGGTCATACTCGTGATGTTTTCCTATAACCCTATGTCTGCTTGTCATATTCGCTTCACA
>JARKOY010000064.1 GCA_029975555.1 Spirochaetia bacterium
GCCCGAACTCCGCAACCAGCTCGACACCATCCGCAAGCGAATCGACAGCCTCACCCAGAGCGCCACAGCCGTTGAGTCCTACCTCTCCGACCTCGATCCCAGACGCACCGCCACTCGTTGAGACATACCCCGAAGGCCGCGGGTCTGTCAACTTAACGGTGTAACTGGGTTGTGTTGTCAGGCTGTTCTCGGGCTGCTGAGGCGGCCGTCGAATCGGATGTCGAATGCGTTGAGGGCTTGCTTCCATCGTTGGGTCCAGCGGGCTCTGCCCTTGCCTGTCGGGTCGAGGGCCATCACGGCGAGGTAGACACACTTGAGCGCGGCTTGCTCGGTCGGGAAGTGCCCGCGGGCACGGACGGCTTTGCGGATGCGTGCGTTCACGCTCTCGATCGCGTTGGTCGTGCACACGATCCGGCGGATCTCACGATCGAACCCGAGGAATGGCACGAACTCGGCCCACGCGTTCTCCCATAGCCGGACGATCGCAGGATACTTCTGCCCCCAGGCTTCGGCGAACTCGAGGAAACGTTCCTCGGCCTCCGCCACGGTCGCGGCCTGGTAGACCGGCTTCAGGCCGCGGGAGATCGCGTCCCAGTCCTGCCGCGACGAGTACTTGAAGCTGTTGCGCATCAAGTGCACGATGCAGGTCTGCACGATCGTGTCTTTCCAGACCGTGTTCACGCTGTCGGGCAGACCACGCAGTCCGTCACACACGACCATGAGGACGTCGTTCACGCCACGGTTCTTGATCTCGGTGAGGACCTGCAGCCAGTACTTCGCACCCTCGCCACCATCCCCGGCCCACAGGCCGAGGATGTCTCGGTTCCCGTCGACGGTCACGGCTAGGGCGACGTAGATGGGACGGTTCGCGACCTGCCCGTCACGGACCTTGACGTGGATACAGTCGATGAACACCACCGGATAAACCGGGTCCAGCGGCCGGTTTTGCCACTCGGCCATCCCGTCGAGGACCTTGTCGGTGATCGTGGAGATCGTCGTCTTCGACACATCCGAGCCGTACGTGTCGGCCAGGTGCGCACTAATATCGCCGTGGGTCATCCCGCGCGCCGACAGGGACAACACGATGTCCTCGATCGACCCGAGCCGCCGTTGCCGTTTCGCGACGATCTTCGGCTCGAACGACCCGTCCCGATCCCGCGGCACGTCGATCTGAACCGGGCCGGCCTTGGTCAGCACCGTCTTGGAGCGGGTGCCGTTGCGCGCGTTCCCATCGGCCGAGCCGCCACGCTCGTGCTTGTCGTAGCCGAGGTGATCGGTGATCTCGCCCTCCAGCGCGGACTCCAGCACCAGCCTGGTCAGCTCGGCGAGCAGACCACCCTCACCATCCACCGGCAGGCCCTGCCGCTGCGCATCGCCCACGAGCTGCGCGATCAGCCCCCGATCCAACGCCGGCACAGCCTGCGACGCTGATGCTCTCGTACTCGCCACGCTCGGCTCGACACCTTCCAACGCGGCCACCGGGACCGCCGCCAATTGCTTGCTCATCGTGTTCCTCCTTGATCGGAGTTACACCGTTGAAAGTACAGTCCCACCTGTGGAAGTCAGGGCCGGCCCGCCGAATCGAGAGCCGCGACGTGGTGGGTGTTCGAATGCGCATCGATCCCACCGACGACGATCGTGCTGGTCAGCTGGACATGTTCTTCCATGAGATTCCTCTCCGACAGAGGGAGCCCCGGGAGAGGTTGGAGCGGACACAACAATGACGAGGCATCGTGCGCGAACAAGGTCCTATGAAGTCACGTTCCACCCAGCCCCGAAAGGCTCCGGGACAGTGACGGCGAACCCCGGCCGGGGCGACTCGTCGGTGTCAGGACAACAGCATGCGCCGTGTCAGTTAAACAGCAGGTCAGCCCCGGCCGAAGCCGTCAAGAACATCTTCATTGTTATTCAGACAGTCCCCGGTCAACCGTACGCACACCATTGGGGCGGCACGGCACTTCCGAGGAGGTCGCGGGATTGGTTGCCTATCTGTGTAGTGACGAAGCCGCGTACATCACGGGTGTCGAGATCCCCATCGATGGAGGCCGGGCTTTGGGGCTGAGAAACCCCTAATTCGGGTTTAGCTTCCGCTTGATAACGCGCGCGTGCTCGTACAGGCCGAGATGCCGTAGCGCCATGCCACCGATCGCGCGCGCCTTTCCGTACGCATCGGCACCTGCTGTTGCGGTCCGTTCCCAGTAGTCCGACATCTGGCGGGTGTCCGTGATCTTTTCTGAGAAAACCTCAAGCACCATTGGCTCGCTCACAAGTGGGATTGTGAATTCATCGAGTGCTGCGGTGAGGCTGGGAGCATCTGTGGCGCTGAGATAGCGAATGCCTAGCGACTCTACCCAACCGCGCACGGTGTGGTTGTGGCCGGCCGACGTGTGCAAAGCAGCCTGACTCTGAATCTCTGGATTCGCCGGTAGGGGTGAATGCATGAGCGCCCCGCCGCCGTTGTTCACAACAAGGATGCGGAGGTTCGGAGGTTGATGGCGAATGGAAAGAGCGTTCATGTCATAGAAGAACGAGAGGTCACCGACTATCAGAAACGAGAGCCTCTCGGAGGAAGCAGCGTAACCGACTGCCGCCGACATTGAGCCATCGATTCCGTTCACACCGCGGTTCGCGAGCACGGTCACGCTCGGGTCAATCTCAAATAGGTGCGCCATCCTGATTGGCGAACTGTTGCCGATCAGAAGAGTGGAATCGTGCGGCAGACCCTCGATCAGCTTCCCGATCGTGCTGAGTTCGCCGTACCTCTGCTTGGGAGCGGGCGCTGCGGCAGACACCTCCTGGGCCACGCTGCGGTATTCGTGCTCCGAAAGCGGCTCAGCACCGCAGGAAGCGGCGTCAAAGAACTCTGTTGGCGACATTTGAAACACGTCAGTGAGCTGCCTAAAGGGATCAGCGAGCAGGCCATCTGGGTCAACTCGCCAGTGCTCCACCTCTGCGGACTGAAGAAGAGACTTCACTTCCTCGATGAGGAAGAGGGTCCCACCCACAGTAATCACGATGTCCGGAGTGAGGATTCCACTGCGTGCCTTACCAGACCGCAGCGCGGGGAAGGGACGAGCCAGGCGCGCCGGGTGGTGAAGGTTGCTCAGGTGGTCGGCGATTATCAGCGAGTTCGTTGTAGCGGTGAATTGATCGAGCGCTTCGAGCGTATTGGCGCCGATTGGGTCTCCCTGGCCCCAGAGCAGCATGATTCGTCGTCCACGCATCCGCTCGCGTACGTCATCCCAGTCGATCTGGCCGGATACTGGCGAGTGGTGACTGATGACTCGAGCTGTCGGGAGGGCCTTGATTCCATAGGACAATCCTGTGTGCGACCGGACGGGGAAGTTGATGTGGATCGGGCCGGCTCCATTTGTCCGCATAGCCAGGAGGGCCTCGTTGAGAACGCGGTTGTTGTGCCACTGGTCGATGTCCGCCGCGCCGGCACGAAGTAGCGCTCGGCCGCGGAGCATTCCCGTGAAGAGGTGAACCTGGTCGACCATCTGGTCCTCCATCTGGTCAAGCAGTTGGGGCAGTCGATCCGCGGTGATCGCAACGAGAGGCAGGCGCTGGTAATACGCGTCCGCGACGGCTGAAGCCAGGTTCACCGCGGCGGTTCCTGAGGTCGTCATGACCGCTGCTGGTTGACCAGTCGCACGGATGATGCCCATGGCAAAGAAGGCAGCTGATCGCTCATCCACTACGGAGTAGAGCCTGAAGTCGTTATCTGCTTCTAGCGAGCGGACGGCAGGATAATGCCTAGATCCGGGGGAGATCACCACGTGGAGCACGCCGTGCGCTTTGAGGAGCGCGAGGAGTTCCAGGATGAGAGGGTCATTGGAGTACATTCAAGGTTTCCCTACGAGAGTTTGCCACGGCAACGCTAGCCTAGTGGTTGGTGAGCGGTGGTTACAGCAGTATCTGTGGTGCGGCCATTACCATTCGTAGTAGGCACCTGAATGTGCTCTGCTGACGCCATCTGGGCAGGATTTTTCTCCGTCAGCCAGCTAGCTTGACGAAGCTGAGATTCGAGTTTACACGGCACCATACCGGTCAGCATGCGTAGAGGAGCCCCGCTTTCCCGGGCTTGTAGCTGGATCCTGGAGACTCTTCACAGGTAGATGGCTAAGAGCTGCGGCGTGGGTGCCGTTCGGTGGCAAGCCTCGTCTCCTTCACTGTCGTTGCCTGGTGGATCTGCCCGTGCGCTTCGAGGTCTGGCCCATGCTCTGCCGGGGCCCGAAGCGGGATGGGAGGTCGCCCCAGCAACGCATCACACCGTTTTCTGCAGTCCCCAGGAGTGCGAACGGACCTTAGCTGATGCCCTCTACGCACTAGCCATCTGGAGCTGGGATAATCTTGTCTATCTGGGCTCCTAACTGCCCGGCCAACAATTCGCTAAACGTGGCGGTGATATGGTGCGCATCGCGGTATATCAGTGTGTTGCCAACGATTGGTTCACATCTGTCGGTGGTACAGACGTAATCTGTCATGTCGATCAAGGGGACGCCTTCCTCAGCAGCTACTCTCACCTCGGCGATACGCGCGGGTGCGTCAAGCGCCGCTGCGCGGGGTTTTCCGCACGCGAGTGCAGATCCAAGGTGCGCGGATAGACACACTGCGGGTGTTGTCTTGAGATCAGGTGTATCCAGAATAACTGCTGTCGATACAGAAAGCTCTCGGAGCGGCAGCGGTACCCAAGACGGGAACAGCTGCCCAGTAACCGGGGAACCGGGTTGCGCTGTTGAAAAGTGCAGCGGAGGCGATGAGCCCGATCAATCCAACCCAGCCCAACGTAGCGGCGATCGTACTGGTTAGCACCCTGGGTCGGTAGGTAAGCAGGAAGGCGACGAGCCCGCCGACCCCAAGCTCCCACGCCCGTGTCGGGAGGGAGAAGAACGCCCATGGCTGCGACCGGAAAGTCAGATGAATGCACAAGGCAAACGCGGCCGCGAACGTCCCGAGCAAGATCGCGAATAGGGTCTTGGGTCGCCTTATCCGCCAATACAGAAGACTGAGCAAAAGGGGCCAGACCAGGTAAAATTGTTCCTCGATGCCGAGAGACCAATAGTGCTGGAACAGGGACGGGGTCGACTCGGCAAGGTAGTTGGTGCCCTGAACAGCGAACAACATGTTTGGCAGGTAGAACGCCGTCGCGACCGCCCCCATCCAAACTTCTCGCATTAGGAGAGGGGGATACCAGATCAGTGCCGCAACGACGGAGAACGACAGGACCACAAACGATGCCGGGAGGATACGTCGAGCACGCTTTGCATAGAAGGACGCAAACCGGACTCGCCCGTCATAGCGCATCTCAGAGAGCAGATGCGACGTGATCAGGAACCCGGATATCACGAAGAAGATGTCGACGCCGACGTAGCCGCCAGCAAGGAACGGAACCCCAGCATGATACAGGACGACGGCGAGGACAGCGATTGCTCGGAGGCCTTGAATATCGGTTCTGAATCGGGAAGCCTTGTCTGCACTTTTCAGTTTTCGCAACTGACACCTGCTGAGTCTGTCGAGGGGTGATGGTCATACCTTTGGAGCGGTCTCCAGTCTACCGCGAGACTGACCGCGATCTTTCGTGCTCCCAGTAGACAGGACGTCATCATGCGATGATCTGTTGGTGTCTGCAGACCGTTGCGCGCCGGAGGTCCCGGTCCGGGTAGCCGTCAGGGCCCGGTATCGGGCCGGCGGTGTTGAAGAAGCGCCCGGCGGCGGGGACACAATTCCTGCTCGACCGTGTGGATTCGTCGAACATCACAAGACTCCTCAATGAGCCGCTCAATTCTCATGATCTCTTGCGTCAGATTCATCGTTCTCGAGCAAAGCAAGAAGATAGGCGCCATAGCCGGACTTAGCTAGTGTTTCCGCACGCACCTGCAGCTCTTCATTGCTGAGAAACCCTGTTCGCCACGCAACCTCCTCTGGGCACCCAATCTGCAGACCCTGTCTTGCCTGGATGGTACGCACGAAGTTGTTGGCGTCGTTTAGCGCATCAAATGTGCCTGTGTCTAGCCATGCTGTCCCGCGAGGGAGAACCTCGACGTGCAGGCGCCCTTGGTCCATGTAGGCGCGGTTGACGTCCGTGATCTCGTACTCGCCGCGCGGAGAAGGCGTGAGGGCGCTGGCGATCTCGACTACTTGCTCGTCATAGAAGTAGAGCCCTGGAATCGCGTAGTTTGAACGAGGCCTCTTCGGTTTCTCTTCAAGAGAGACAGCGCGATGGTCTTGATCAAACTCGACGACGCCGTAAGCGGTCGGGTCTGCAACCCAATAGGCGAATACTGCCGCTCCGTCAACATCGCGGTACTTAGCGAGCTGCTGGCCGAGTCCAGGTCCGTAGAAGATGTTGTCTCCGAGAACAAGGGCGCTCTTGTGCCCTCGTACGAAGTCAGCACCTATGGTGAACGCTTGCGCTAGGCCCTTGGGCTTAGGCTGTGTGGCGTAGGTAATGGAGATGCCGAATTGGGAGCCGTCCTGCAATAGCCGCCGGAAGGCCTCGGCTTCGTGAGGGGTCGTGATCACCAGCACCTCTCTGATGCCGGCAATCATGAGGGTTGACAGGGGATAGTAGATCATCGGCTTGTCGTAAACAGGCGCGAGTTGCTTGGAGGTTGCTTGCGTGATGGGGTGAAGGCGCGTGCCTGCGCCGCCGGCCAGAATGATTCCGCGCATGTGAGCATCCTGTCATACGTTGCTGCGCAGGCTTCGAGGAGTCCGGAGCCGGGCGGGTGCTGAGCGTGGCAGAGCCGCATACTAGTCTGACCGTATGCCCACTACCTACCTCGTCACTGGCGGAGCCGGATTCATCGGCGTCAACTTTGTGCGTCACCTGCTGGGACACAGCAGCGACGCAGACGTTGTCGTCCTCGACAGGTTGACCTACGCCGGTCGGAGAGAATCGCTCGCTGGTCTGCCCGCGCGTCGGGTTCGACTCGTGGTGGGCGACATCTGCGATGCCGGGCTCGTCGATTCGCTGGTGGGGGCCGCCGACGTGGTCGTCCACTT
>JARKOY010000039.1 GCA_029975555.1 Spirochaetia bacterium
GCCCATGAGGTGCCAGTCTAAGTAGTTGCGCAGATCGGTCGATATAGTCAGCGATGCAGAGTTCTTCATCTCCTTGGAGGTGAGCAAGTCTCTGAGGCCACCAGTGCCCAGTGAGAAACCACGAGTTGGCGAATACCTGTCGGGTCGAGGGATCTCGGGTAAGCATTGACAAGTGGCGATTCTGGGTCTCAATGGCCCAAACGAGGATAGGTCGAGGACGTACACTATCCGGCAGTTGCGCTTGGACCCATGCCGTAAGCTGATCGATCGCAAGCCCAGCTGGTGATACTTCGTAGGCCGTCGTTGCGTCGCCAAGGGTGAAGGGAAGCACCAGAATGATGCGCTGGCCTTCACCATAGTTGTGAGGCAGTCGAATCATCTCTTTGGCTGGGATACTGGATGCTGACAGGGTTTCGAGCAAGGTGAATCCAAGCCCCAGGCCGGAAGCATCCAATACTTGCCAGTCGCGAGCCGCGGGATGTGTAGCCCGCGACTTTGGTTGGATTGTGGGCGCCGTAATGTGTGAGGAATTCGACAAACGATCTCGTTGTGCAAAGACTCGATTGAGTCGTGCCTTCATTTTAGATATCCGGCTCATCATCTAGCCGGAGGTGAAGTAGAAGACTTCGGCGTAAACGTCGCCGTTTCGATAGGCCCCGCCGGCGAAGCCCTGCAAGAATGCACGATAAGCGGTCCCTTCCGGCAGCCGGGATCGCAAGTGGCTCTCCATCGCCTGTGACACAAGGGTTCCATTGAGTTCATTGCCGTCCCATGAGACGCCGAACAGCATGACGATTCCGGGCAACCGGCCGTCGCTCAGGATCTGGCCGGCCAACTCATCTGCTTCCGCCTCGCCTCCTTCGACCGGCAGGTTCACCACGCTGGTCTCTGTGGAGGCCAGATCAAGTCCGGGTTGTGGGCAAGACGGTGATGGATCGAGAGTCTGTCCGGCAGGGGTGGCTGAGGTGGTGGCGGCCTCGCCTGAATCGCCGGGTGTCGATGACTTATCCATGGAACTGTTTAGCACTAGGGCCAAGAAAGTGAGAACAATGAGCAAATCAGCCATTAACCAGCCGGACGCAGCGAATCCCTGTGAACTGACATTCCGACCGCTCATGCTCGAGTACCCGTCGGTTCAGCTCGGTAATCGGGGTCATCCAACATTGCCAGCACCCATTCCAACCGGCCTGTTGCATTCGACATGATGTCGCTAGCATGGCTGAGCGCCGTACAAGCAGGACCGACCTTGTCGAGCGTGTTCTGTGATTCACGCAACGCGACTTCCATCGCTTCGCCTAGATTGTTCATCTGGCGTGCGGACAACTTGAGCCCGTTCATCTGGCTGCTCAACTCTCGTGCGCTGGACGAGAGGTCAGCAATTACTTCCGCGGTCCGGGCGTGGTCCGTGATCAATGTGTCCAACGAGCCATTGTTGTGTCCAAGTTGCTCCAACAAGAGCGCCCCTGAAGAATCCAGCATGGCCAGTTGCTCTTTCAAGCGGTCGACGGCGGGTGCGAGATCCGCGCTTGCCGAGGCGAACTGGTCGGCGGTCTTGCTGAGAGTGGCGCCCGCCGACGCAATTCGCTCTGCGCCGTGCAGCATACCGTCGATTGTCTGTCTGCTGGTGTCCGCATGGTCATTGAAGCTCTTGAGAGACTCGGCAGCGCGGGCAATCTCGGCCGCTGCGCGAGCCAAAGTCACAGAGGCATCATCCAGGCTCCTGGGAGGCGACGAGCGCTGGAACTCGCGGATGCC
>JARKOY010000090.1 GCA_029975555.1 Spirochaetia bacterium
GAAACCCCCGGTCTGGACAGCCCGCCCACCGCGAACGACACGCGGCGATCCATCACACCCACATGCCACAATCAACAACAGACCAGCGGACAACCCACGGTCCGACCATCATCAGACCACCAATGAAAGATCGAGGCTAACACCGAGTTTGACCGCACAAAGTGGGGATCTCCCCAAGCTGTGGAGAGAGGTCTTCGCTGAGAAGACTCAACTCGTCCTCATCCTGGGGCACAGCTATCTCTCGCCCCGACTTCCACAGTTTTAGTGCCTCAGAATTCCTACCTTCTGTTGCTTGCGGATTTGGGCTGATCCGTTGAGCAAAGTGTTGAGCGCTCGAAGCGTCTCGAAGATCTGGACGTTGTCGAACCGGTCGAGATCCTCAAACACAACAATGTCTCGTCTGCTGACCTCGAAGTAGTAGACGATTTCATCGAGGTATTTGTCGAAGTAGGAGCCCGACTCGGCCTTAAGGGATACCGTGGCCGGACCTGCCGTGAGCTTCTCAAGCGTTATGCGGCCATGGGCGAGCCAGAGAATCACAAAGCAAAGAGCGGCAACCACAATTCAGACAACCCCATAGGTGACAATCAGCCGCACCGGAGTGACACCCGTGGAGGCCCCCAGGCTTCCGCTGGCACCAGTCAAGTAGATGATCCCAGTTACCAACAGCGAAATGAGGGCAGCAAGCGTCATGCCAAAGCCGCGGCGAAACCGGGAAGCGCGAACGAAGCGGGAGCTCGGCAGCTTGGATGGCTTCTCTTGGTACAGGATCTGCTTGACGATCTCCTTCTGGATGAGGTTCATCTTCTCATCAGCCACATTTGAGTCGGCCGCATCTTCGGCTCCCCAGTCACCCACCGAGGAGAGAGAAATCGACACCACTCTTTCGTCATGCTCCTTCCGAAATTCGCCGAGGATACTGCTCTTGCCCGTGCCGTAAGCGCCGGTCAAGGCGATGTTACGGATCTCGGGATGATTGTCGACTGCATCGTTGAGCACATCCAAGTACACCTTGTGATGCTTCTCTTGATACTCAGGGGAGAGACCGTGCAAAGCCAGCGGGCCGGTCTTGTGTGTTTCGGTTTGGCCCTGTGCTTCCTCGTTGCTCATGGGCCGAATGCTAGTGGTGATCTATTTCGATTTGGGCAGAGCGGTGAAGTCCAGGCTTGCGCGCTTGAGAGGCCGGCTAGCGGCTGCAGTCGACTGGCATCCCGACAGCGTGCCTTCAGCTCCACCGGATGACCGACGCTTTGAACCGTGCGTCACCTCTCAATGCGCTTGATTCGCCACGAGGCCAGATCAACCACCGATCCTGGCTCGGGTGTGCGCTCCATCCATCGAAACACCATTCCCGCTGGAAGAGCGGTTAGCTTTTCGACTGCCAACCCCGTCAAGCCGACGGCGCGCTCCATCGACTGCCCGAACAGCAGAGGTCGCTCTCGAACTACCTCCACGGGTTCCTGCTTTCGCCACCCACGAGCGGATAACTGAATGAACAAACTGCGCACCCGCTCCGGAGATATCACTCCCAGCTTCTTTGCTCGCATGACAATCGCGTCTACTCCGACGCCATATTCTGCTTTGATCGGTAGATAGCCGACCAGGTTCAGGTTTTCGGTGACCCTCTTGACGACCATAGCTTTGGGCATCAGCAGCGCTCCCGCGAAGTCATAGGCGCGGCGCTCTTCTGGGGACCGCGTGCTAGTCCAAGGCAGGGTATGGGATCGATCCCAAATGTGATGCCCGAGCTCATGGGCCAACGTTATCCGTTGGTCCTCACCGCGCATTGGCTTGGCTAACGCGATCAAGGGACGGCCGATGCCATTTGCCGGAATTGAGATGCCGGCATGCTTTGGATCGTCAACGGCCACCTCACCGTCAAGATCCACGATGACACCGAATCCGAGACGCTCGAGAAGCCGGGCCACGTTCGGAACTGGGTCGCTGGCAGGGACGCCAACCGCTTCACGTACCCGAAGCGCTGCAACCTCGACGTCAGCATTCTCCAATCCTGGCGGCAGACGCAACTCGTGGTACCCCGAAGCAGCCGAGGCCGCAGCAAACGAGCGGGATGCTTCCTTATACCGCCGAACGATCCGGCGCTCATCCGCCAGCTTTGCCGCGCTGTGCTTCCGAAATGTCGGGTGGCTGATATCGAGCACCGAGGGAGCCACAAAGAAGAACCCTTCCGGCACGTGATACTCGCTGCAGGCCCTGACCACGACCTCTAGTCCCAGAGGACGCTCTGCTTTCTCGATTTTGGACACCATGGCTTGAGAGATGCCCAGACGGGCTGCGGTCGCACCCTGGGTTTCCCCTTCAAGCTCGCGGAGGGCTGTCAGCCTCTGGCCGTTAGGGACTGCGGACATCATTCGTCGGCCTCATCCAGAATCTCAACCTCGCCGGCGAATAGGTCAACATTCTCGTCGTTCACGAATGGGCGCAGGTTCTCGAACATCGTGCCACCGCGAGGGATGCTCACTAATAGGTCGCAGGGGACCTGCGCGCCAAATCGCCCTGGATGGAGAGTGTGGGCAAGACTCAACGTGAATCCCGAGGTGCGGTCATTCTTGTCCTCATACGCCCACAGCAGCAGGAAGGAGAGCTCCTCAGCGGTGATCGCGAGCGAAGGGTCGGGTAGGGGAGACTGAAACCAAGCTTGCTGGCGAGCCGGGTTGGAGCCAGCATGGGGGACACCGTTGGGCTGGAGCGGGCTGCCTTTGAGTAGCCTCAGGCTCATCACTCCAGGCTTCTTGACATAGAGCTCGCCCATGCGATTGGTTCGTCCCTCGACGCACCAGTCGTCTGGCAGCCTTCCGTCCTCCAGACTGAGGCGCGCAAGCGCTCTCACCAGCAGCGGCCTGAGGTAGGGGAAGCGGCTGTGGTTGACGCCGACCGTTCGCCGCTCGGCATCGGCGATTGCCTCCGCAACTGTGTCATCAAGGATCGCCGTTATCGGCGACAGATGCTCTACCGCCGCTGCTGCCACTTCTTGGGTTGTCATGGTTCGCCTCCACCTGTCGATCTGGTCATAATATGACGCTGAATGTTACTCGTGCAAGTCGACGCGCGTTCGTTACTCTTTCCGCTGGCGCCAGATTCCGACGACCCAATGGCTGGTGAGGACCAATAGATAGACCCTGTGAGTACTCAGGCGGTTATGCCCCATTCTCTCGGGCCAGTGCTCGGTAGAGCGTGGATCGATTGACGCCGAGGTGGGCTGCGATGCGGGTCTTGGGAACTCCCTGCTCCATGAGGTCCTGGGCCCGCTCGAGTTGGTCGGAGTTGAGGAGCTTCGCGCGACCGCGGTACTTGCCGGCGGCCTTCGCGATCCGGATGCCTTCAGCTTGGCGTTCCCGGATGAGGTTACGTTCGAACTCGGCAAAGGCGCCGAGGACTTGCAACAGCAGCCGGCCCATGGAGTTGTTGCTGTTGGCCGAGTAGGTCTGGTTCTCCTTCACGAAATGAACCTCGGCGCCTTTGGCAACGATCTCGTCGACCAGCTGTTGTAGGTCGGTCAAGGATCGTGCGAGTCGGTCCATCGACGCTATCCGTACGGTGTCGCCGTCTCGGATGTAGGCCAGGCAGTCAGATAGCCCGCATCGGCCGGCGCGGGTGCCGCCGCTGACCTTGTCCTCGAAGATTCGATCGACCGGCCCTATGCTCTCCATCTGGCGGGCCAGGTTCTGATCGGTGCTGGACACGCGTACGTAGCCGACGGTTTGCCCGTGTGGCGCCATGT
>JARKOY010000101.1 GCA_029975555.1 Spirochaetia bacterium
AAACCCATTTCCACTGCCCACGCCGGGAATATTAACATCTTTTTTAAGTTTTGTCTCATTAAGCCCGCCATCGTATCTATAAAGCAGACGGAATCCCCTGTTATTTATGTACTCTATCGGTTCGATAGCCACCGGTGTGCATGTGGTTGGTTCACTATCTTGATTATATATATACTTACCGATACTGTTTTTGTTTATGTTTTTAACAATATCAAAATACTCGTCTTCATAGGTAGCGACCCCAGGATACTTGTCGAAATAAAGAGAGGGTAGTACGATATTTTCTTCAGAAATATCAGCGGCTACCTGTTCAATTGAAGCCTTTCTGAGGATTTCGTCCTGCTCATTCTTTACTTCACCGCTGTCATTAAATATGTTACGTAGCTCCTGACTGATACCAAAATTTATAGCATTGCAAAGTCGATCTGCAACTGCATATCCCATATCTGCGTCGTTTAAATCAAGAGGTATCTTGTTTGTCTCCATTTGTTCCGATATACTTGGAAGCGATTCTATATACTTGTCAATCTCTTCCTTATCCAACGTCCATCTCTCTGATGATGCCGATGACGTAGCTGCCGGCTTTCTATCCCCCGGCATTGCCTCAGAGTTACTTGAACAGCCTGTAAATGCTACCGCAGCCAATAAACTACCAACGGCAACTTTTTTCCATAAGTTAGATTTCTTTTCTTCTTCTGAACCTCTTGGGCTAGGGCTTGCTTTTTCTGCCATGACGCCTGTGATTCCTTTCTCTGGACCTACGCCGAAACTATTCCGGTAAACACGGCGTGCATGCCGAACTCCGTGAGAAACGTCTCGGTTGCCGCGGGCATGACAGCAATCCCGACATCCACGCTACTCACGGCATCACCGAATCGATCGGGCGCCTACCGTACGCGACCTTGACGTATTTTGGATGAGTTGCCTCGATCTGATGCGATCGATTCCACTCGAGTAACCAACATTTTTCATGTCCTTCCGCCCCCCGCGTAAAGACTATTACTACAGCTCAGTAGTCGTTGAAATCCACCCGACCCAGCCGTCCAATCAGAGGTTGCAGAGCCACGTCGCCTACCAGGCGAATTACTCAGCAGATCGGGTGGGATCGTTAGAACTAGAATGACTGTACCATGAACATGCCCACTACAGCAAGAGGGCAACGGCACTCACATATAGTCCCCGCAGGATCGTTCTATCTGGCAACCTCACCCCAATCGTGGAGGAGATAGCGTTGGTCTTCCAGAAGAAGTTGCAGGCTTCGGGGCCTCGGAAGCGCTGGAAGCGCTGGAAGCGCTGGAAGCGCAGAGAAGCTAGCACGTGACCTCAAGGTCGACTTGAGCGTCGTCTTGGAGACACTCAAAGCCATCAACGAATACGTCGACTCACCGCGGAAGCAGTCTCTCGAAGAGCCGACTGTCCGCAGGATCTATGCGCGTCTTGGACAGGAGTACCAGCCAGAACAATCGGCACCGATCTCGGGGTGGGTCTTCCGTGATACAGGCGAGCCGGCCCGACCGCTTTCAGGGACAATCGCGCCGCCCTCAATACGTCCGGGAATTCCGCCACGAGGCCTGGGGCCGTTTCCAGCGCCAGCACAGCGCACTCGTCGCCCATCGCCAAGACCCAACCAACAGCCAGCAAGATTCGAGCCCAAAGATCGCTCGACCGGCCTAGGAGACCCACGTCAAGACGCCGCGCCTACTTGGGAAATTGCCTACTGGGAGTTGTGCGGATTCTCGGAAGCAGAGCGCGATGGCTGGATAGACGCCGGGCTTCGTCCAGGACAGGCGAAGTTGGCGGCGGAGCTCAGACCCGACATCCACAGGTTTAGTGCCCCGGAACTTTCCCGATCGGTGTCGGTCCAGACGTGGTTGAAGCGGGCCTTCGCGGTCTGTTCGCGGTCTAGTCACCTGCCACACAGCGGCTCAACGCCCGCATCGTAGGTGCCTCAGCGTGACTAGATTCCTTCAGTTGGCGCCCAGAACCCCGGATTGGCGGTTTGGATCGATCCAACCGCTCAAGTGAAGGAACTTAGTCACGGCGAACGGCATAGCTGGGCACCGAGAGCTTCGCAGATGCCGACGATGGAGCCGCAGTCCTGCCGGGGAGTCAGCATAGCCACGGCCCCGCAAGCCCGGTCCAACCGCTGTTAGTGCCCGAAAACCACCAGCCGTGAACCCCTGACAAGCGCACACACTCACCAGAGATGCGCACCTGTGGAAGTCGGGTCAGAGACACCGGGTTTCTTGCTTCCGACTTAGCAAAAGAAGTCGCGGGCTGGTCAGTGATTAAGCGCCTTCGCGTCGGAGAGGCGCCGAAAAAGAGGTTCTCCGTCTTCTACAACGTGCGCAAGGCAATGATAAAACAGCAGCAGGCTGAGTAGAAGACAGGACATCGTTGGAGTCGCACATCCTGTCCACCACGCTCTTGACGGGGACAATGTTCGATCGGATGCTTGCCCTCCGACTTGTTCTGTCATTAACTCGTAGCACGGGCGGATTGCAGCGAACACGTAGCTGATCCGCCCAGTCCTCGTTGCTGAACTGCGGCCTCCTAGACAATCTCAACCAGAGCTTGCCGGCCGCATCCATCAAGGAGGTGACTTGCCATGAGCGAGTCCACGAACACTGCGAACGCTACAGGCTACGGCCCGATCAAGACGCTTGCCGTCCGGATCAACGAATCAACTCGAGCACAGCTGGACATCATCGCCCAACTGAACGACCGCACGGTCACCGACGAGATTCGCATGGCTCTGGAGGCATGGATCGAGAAGACCAAGGCAGACCCGGCCACGCTCCAACGAGCCGAAGCCATCCGCGAAGAAATCGAACGAGAAGCCGCCACCAAGCGTGAGGCCATCGCCGCGATTTTCAACGAGGCCAAGCCGACCACGCGTTCCCAGTCAACCGCCAAGCGCTGATGCCGCTTGACATACAACAGCCCGGTTCCCAACAGCGACCGCTGTGCGGGAACCGGGCTCGCAGCCTCAGAAGGTGCTGCGCTCAGGGACGTGCGCCCCATAGCAGCTCCTGCAACATATAGTGATGCCTACGTTGCGCAATTCCCATATGTTGTGGTTGACGAGCTAGCGTGATACGCTGCCAGCAAAATCACATCAGTGTGATTCCGCCAAGCAGTAAGACTCGAGGCGAATGGAGACGGTCATGAGTGAGCTTCCAAACGGCCTCGTCTGGGGTTACCACGGAACCTCAAGTGTCTTCG
>JARKOY010000102.1 GCA_029975555.1 Spirochaetia bacterium
ACCTCACCACCGTGCGCACAGCAGTCAAGACCGTCCGCGACTGGCTCGGCACCAACCCGCGCAACAGGCTCCCGCATCTGCCGGCCGCGACCGAATCGCCCGCAGCCAAACTGCGTGGCGTGCCGGTCTATCAAATCGAGGGCCTGCTCATGGATGTGGACCTGTTCCGCCGGCTGAGACTACGTGGGCAAGCCTGCGGTACCGATGGTGTCGATGACATGGTCGCGGCACTCGGCCTGGTCACTGGGCGGCCCTTTGATCAGCTCCGCCCGGGCGGATGGTCCTGGCTGACCGACACCGGTATCGATCATCACATGACCTGTGCCATCGTCGACACAGCACACCTACTCACCATCCACTTCCTCCAAACCGGCCAACTCGACCGGGCCCAGGCAGCGACCGAGACCAGCCTCTTGGCAGCACCCTACGACGAGATCCCCAAACTCGACATGGCCGCCATCCTCCAAGCACAAAGCCATCACGAGGAATCCCGGCGCCTCATCGACCAAGAGATATGCAATGCGAAAGAAGACGACGGCCTGCCCGCCGAGATCGGACAACGCACCGAACAGGTCCTTGCCCGCAGCGAATGGAACCAGAAATACACAGGACAATTCGCCTCATAACACCCATCCACAGTGGTCCTTCCCCATGTTGTCCCTTACGATCAGGTGAGCCGGGGTCTGGCTACAGGCGTTCGAGAACCCGCAACCACACACGGGAGGTCGAGCGCAAGTTCCGAGACCTGGCGGACAAGGAGCCTGCGCGGCAGCGTCGTCGCCAGTCCCCGAGTGATGGCCAGAATGGATGTTCTGGTCAGGGCTCTGAAGCACGACGACGCAGCGTGGAGACGGTCAACAGGCAGAGCACGGTTTCGATGAAGACCGCTGCGACCAATGCGGCTGTGGTCCATCCAAGAGCGGCGGGCTTGCGCACCCAGGCCTAGGGAGCTCAGGGCCAGGCCATCCCACCCGGTTGCAGACCCAGTTGTCAAGACAATCGCTAACGGGGACGGTCCCGAACGCCAGCCCGTATGGGAACCGTCTACGTGCCTGAGCGCGGCCAGCGGCGGGTTTGGGTGAGGAGCATCCCGCTCATCGCGGCGCTCCGCGAGTCTCGGTGAGAGCGAAGTAGCGCGCTGGGGATTCCCGTCGAGCGCGAGCGGCTCAAGCGGCCCCTTGCAGTGCAACCCGCCGGCGGCGAGGATGCCGATAGGTCGACGATGTGCTCGACCTCGCCGGGCACGTGAACGTGGCTGCTCACATGCACCGCCCGTCCCGAATGCGCCAGGTCTCGCAATCACTCCATGCCACGACTGGAGGCTTCTGCGAAGATGGGTGCGGTGAATGTCAACCTGCTCTGTCGGCAAGCGGGAAGAGGAAGCTCAGATGTTCAACGAAAGCTGGCCATGGAAGCGCGAGTTGGGCGAATGCGCGAATCAGCTTCGCGCCGCTGGTCAGATGACTCACTGGGAGAGCCTCGACGTTGCAGATTCTGAGGACAGCTACGAGGCAGAGACCGAAGCAGTTTTCGAGGTGGAGCGTGCACTAATGGTGGGCTCTTTCGCACTCCGCCGTCTGCTTGGGATGCCCTACAAAGTCACGAAGCAGATCAGGAAATCGACGGTCGAGGTGACTGCCTATCCGCTTCGAGCGGACCGCTCCGCGCCTGACTTCCTGGACGCGATCAGCGCCTTCGACTGGTACGACCTAACGCGTCCGGCCAGAGGCCAAATCACCACGGCTCAGATGTGCAACCTGTTCGTACACAGCCACGTCCTTCACTTCGCTTGGGATCTGGCGGGGATCAGCGTCGAGGAAGCCAGCATTCTTCAGGAAGATGACCCAAGACTGAGCGGCCCAGTGACGCTTGGCGGCTTCTACGTGGCGACAGACACCAGCAGCAGAACGCATCTCACACGCGTTGAACTCGACACGGTTGCGGACAGCTTTGAAGCGATGGCGCAGGATAACGTCGTTGCTTTGTCCTTGAGGCGAGATGCCAGAGGACGACGCCATTTGTTGGATGCCAGCGGTGAACCCCGGATTCTAGGCTGATCTGGATTTCCCGTGTATCACGATCGGATGAGGCACGGGAGAAGGCTGGAGTCGGGCATGGACAGTCAACTGAGCTCTCTGAACATCTCCTCATCGGTCCGCACCGGCGCGGCGGTGGGCACGAGCCAGTCGGAGTCGGGGCGAGCAATGAGCCGCGCGTTGGTGTAGGCCATGGCCAGGGTCAACACCGTATCTCCGCGGTATGCCTGGTCTCCAATAGCCGACACGACTAGCGCCAGGTCTGCTCTGCCGTCGCCCGTAAGATCGAGCGGCATCAGGAACTGGGCGCCTGACTCGCCGAGCAGCGGATACCACTGGGGAACAATCACTTTGTAGTTGCGACGCGCCTTCCTGAGCGCCCAGTTGATCGCGCTGTCTAGGGCCTGCTGCGCCCGTCTGGGTTGGACTGCAAGGTCGGGCGGAAAGCGGTCAATATTGTCCCCGAGGATATGTCCGTAGGCGAGCTTCAGCTCACGCCGCCAGTCGTACACCAGGTCAGACGCGGAGTTGACATACTCGGCCATCTGCGGGGGCTCCTCGAACTCGCGGAGCAGGTCACGGTCGGACTCTGTGGCCCATCGGAGAAAGAACCAGGGCTGGCCTCCCTCGTGAGTGTTGCGACGGAAGAGTCCGAAGATCTCCTCCGCGTACCGCGTGAGGAGGCCTGTGTTGAGGGCCGCGTATTCGCTGTTCTCGCTGACCGCGATCTTGTCCTCCATGACGAGCCGCTGGTGGGTGTAGCGAAGGAAGCTGTCGAGAATCGGGAGAGTGCGGTCGGAGGGCAGTGTTCCCGTCCAGTCCTCCGGCTCGGCGAGGTCTGCAAGTGCGGCGAGTGTGTCATGCCAGGCGCGCTGGCCCAACTCTGCGGGTGCGAGTTGCTCATCCCTTCCGCCGCGGTAGGCAAAGAAGGCGAAGGAGCGGATGCGAGTCTCATGGCCCTCTGTGATGGGACCGATGTCTGCCGGTCGACGCTGAGGCATATCGGCGGGGGTGAACGTGCTGGACATGACAACAGCGTAGGTTCCTGTCGCCGCTACTGCTGCCCATCTGCATCCAGGGGTCGTTCTCTCTGAACTACACCCCGATGCGCTTCGACTTGGCCGCGCCAGACATCCGTAGGAAGAAGGTCTAGCACATCCGCGACCAAGCCCAGCGCGCGAAGATCGGTCAGATTAAGGACGGCTCCCATACCGCGGAGTACCCCGACGTTCTCCAGTAAGAAGCCGACCTCACCGCTGGTCACGGAATCCTGCGCTACATCGGCCTCGTGGCCGTCTCCGCACTTGCTTGCGGTCGAGGAACCTGATGCAGCCGTCGCGGCGATGGAGCAAGCCGCGACCCAAGCCTCCTGTGAGACGAGGCTCCTCGTTGGACAGCAAGCCGCCGCGTTCACAGTCGCTGCGCTGCCGTTGTGCCGAAGGGAGTGGAGCGCAGGACGCGGGAGCGACTCAGTCGCGGTCGCGGGGTGGCTGGTGCAACTCTCCCCGGGCAGGACGACTCACTCTCGCAAACACGCTAGCCAACTCGGCCAAGGTTTCTTCGCAGAGCATTGAAGGATCGGTAACCATCCTGGACATCAACTCGCGTAACTCATTGGGCGGTAGTTGGGCGATTCTTGCCTCGACCTCGGCTATGTTCTCCGCGTCGATGATATCCGCGCTCCGAACCATTCTCATCTGCTCCTCGCTGAATGCGCGCGCGGCCATTGCTGCGAGATATCGAGCTTGGGCTTCGGCGCTCGACATCTTCGAGCGAGATACGGCCAAGACATCCTCAGTCGGAGCTTGATCGGAGTTCTCAGGGAAGCGGCCAGATCCGAGTGGAGCACGATCGGCCTTCGGCCTTCCTTCTTGACGCAACTTGGACAACCGGGCGTGTTGGTCGCCTAAGAACGGGCGAAGTGACTCCGTCCAGAATCTCTTGAGGTGCGGCTTAGCCCGCTCGATTCCCCTGGCCAAGAATGCGACGAGTACCGCGCTGATGAGATCAGCCAGCTCCTGTTGTTCTGGCGTCAGGCGCCTTTCTTCAGCCGGAACGTAGACGCGCTCTGTGACGTACTCCGTGACATATACGGGATCGGGGTCAGCCTCGTCCGCAGGGATGAACCGCGCGCTTCCCTTCAGACTTCCGTCGGCATCGAACAGATTCTGATGAAGCCCGCCCTCTTTCTTACGTCCGGGCGTCAAGTCATCGTCGTCCCACTCGTAATAGCCCGAAATGCGTCCCACGTGGCCATCGTATCGGTCGGGCCGGTGAAGTGCGTGCGCACCTGTCCCGCGCGTGCACCGCCTACGGCGTCCAGGCAACCGTCACCGGGGCCCATATCGTGCTGACCAACACCCCGGAATTCTCCAAGTCAAGTGGTACCAAGGTGAGCTAAGCAGCCGTTAGGATTGCTGCTTCTTCGGTGTTTTCGTCTGGTTTGTTGATCCATGCTGGCCCGGGGAGGGCCAGGATCTCGGCGTCGTTGGTGGTGTGGAACCGGTGGGGATGCTTGGCCCGGGCTGCGGCTAGGGTCTGTGAGCGCTTCTGGGCGACCCCGTCGGCGAAGCCGTAGTGGGCGTTGGCGGGGGTGTGGAACCCGATACCGGAGTGCTGGTGATGGTGGTTGTACCAGTCCACGCATGCCCTCATGAAGGCACGGGCATCACCCAAAGAAGCGAAGCGTTCGGGGAACGTCGGCCCGTACTTCATCGTCTTGAACAGGATTCCGAGTAGGGATTATCGTTGCTTACACGGGGTCGGGAGTGGGACCTCTAAATCCGACAGCAACGCGGCAACGGACTTCGACGTCATTGAGGTGCCCTGGTCGGCGTGCACGACCTGCCGGATACCGAAGATCTCTTTCATCATCTCCACGGCCAGGGTCCCTGATTCGGTGGCGTGGACATGCGCGCCGACGATGAACCTCGAGTGGATGTCTATCATCAGGCAGCAATCGAAGTATTTGCTCTTCACCGGACCGCCGCAGCTTCGCAATATCCCAGCTGAGCACCTGGCGTGAGGCGGTCGTGACCAGTTCCGGGATGGCCCGGGCCGGGTGCTTGGCCAGCTGGCGGCGTTCGGCGACTTGCTGGTTGGCCTGAAAACCCGGTAGAACGTGTACATTGACCCCAGGTAGGTGCCTTCGTCGAGCAGCTTCACGTAGACGTGCAACGGGCCCAGGTCCACGAACCGTGGTGAGTTCAACGCGATCAGGATGTCTGCCCGCTCCTCGTTGCTGAGCTTGTTCGGCGGCGCCGCCGGGCATGGTCCACTGGTAGCGAGGGCTTGCGGTAGATCGTGGTGCGGGAGAGCCCGACCAGGGAAGTTGCCCGCCCGGTCGCGACGCCAGCGTCGAGGAGTTGCCGGTAGGCGGTGGTTGCTTCTTCGTGGACTTCTGCTCGTTTGGCGATTCGGCGATGGCGTTCTCGAAGAACGCCGAGAGCTTTCCCCGCACCTCCAAGGCTCGGTCTGTTCAAACCGGCTCTCGCTCACCTTCAGTTTGCGGCGCAGACGCGCGATCTCCGCCTGGTCGCGGGACAGTTTCCCGATGGTCTCCCGGCCTTCTTGCCTGCAGGACACCGGCGTCACGCAGTTTGCGCCACTCGGTGATCTGCGAGGAATGCAGCCCTTGTCCACGGAGGAACGCGCCGCCTTCGTCGCGAGTGCAGGCATCCTCGTACTGGGCCAACAACTCGAGTTTCTGTGTGAGGGTGAACGACCCACGCGGGGCTGGCCCGTCTGCACGGATCCGAGACTGCTCACGGATCCATCTTGGCTTGCTGCGGCCTCAACCAGATTCGACATAGTGACTGGTTTCCTGGTTCTCGCCCCACACGGTGATTGAGCTGACTGCTCTCTCACCGTGGTACCGCTTGACCCTGACACGTGGGGCGACCCGCATGATCTAGAAATGTCAGACGCTCGTGTGATGCTGGAACGGTGATCGAGAGAGCAATTAACTTCGAGCGGCCCCGCCGAATGCGCTGTGGCTCATGCCGCCATGAATGGCTCGTGACCGCTGAGTGGCTTGACCGCTTCAACCAGGCTCTTGAAGCCTGTCCTGCCTGCGGCACTGATTGCCAAGGCGAGGACCGTCCAGACTTCTGCGCGGACCCCGAAGACCCTGCGCAAGAAGACTCGGCCGTACGGGAGTTCTACTGGTATCACTCATCCACCCATGAAGACTGGCCAGACAGGAAGCTCGACCCGGCTGCACGGTTGACTGATGTCACCAAGCGCCGAATGGAAGCGATGGGCTCTGGAGTTGGAGCCTGGGCAAGCCGACAGAAGACCAAGGCGCTCCATGTCGGCACCTACGAGGCGGCGATCGAGAACATGCTCCGGCGCATGGACGACCAAGGCAGCTCTGACGACCAGTTCTACCTCTACCGCGTACAGCTCGATCCCAACTGCGTGATCGAGTCGGGCGTACACCAGGAGCCCACCAACTTCGTAGGTGACGTCTATCTGGCCGAAGTGTGCGCTCCTGGCACCAACGTGTTTAGGTACGTGAACGTTCATGAGGACCCGTCAAGCGTCTCTCTGGCCATCGAACCGGATGCGATGCGAGCCGTTCAGGGGATTCCGATGCCTCTGGCCGTCGATGTGACTGACCCGTGGGTGCTGGACGCGATTGCGCGGTTGTCGGAGGCCACGTCCAAGTCTGCGCCACAGCCGAAACTCCAGCGATTTCGGCTCAGGGAGGTCACGGCATTGGCATCGGAGGCGCGCAGGCTCGAATCGGAGATTGCCGCCGGATTGCCTTTGGCGCTGAGGGAGAGATTTACCGTCGGATTCGATGAGGCAGGCTTCGATACAGCTCCCACCGCGTTCCCTACGAAACTTGTCGGGTTGGCCAGAATCGTTACAGAGCCGCGAGCCGTACTCGACGCGCTTAATGCTGAGCCGTGGCGTGTACTTCAAGCCATTGAGGGTGAAGCCGTGTTCTCTTGATAGCTCCTGACTGGTAGGCGTGCACCTGCCGGGCATGAAGCGAAGCACCATACCGGCCCGAGCACACGAAGTACGGCTAGACCTAGCCGTGACCGTTGCGGGAATGACGGACCAGGAGCCGGCTGCCGCACCGGCCGCGTAGTAGCGCTCGACCAGACGCTCCACGTCCTTGATGCTCGACGCCCACAAGTCCGCCGCCGACGCCTGATACCAGACCTCGCGCGGCAAGATCGCGTCGTGCGTGTCCTCGTATGTTGCTCCTGTGGCGGATGTCGCCCTTGCAGCACGGGTTCGTGAGAATCCGATGCACGCTCGAAGTCCGATGAGTGCGTATCAAGGTCGAGCAGCCGTGCATTGAGCATGCGACTGTGGAGTGACTACGCGGTGCCTGTCGGCAATCGTAGATGCGCACCGGGCTGGCAACACCGGGTGGGCCGCCAACATTGTGGACCGTCGGGTCGCAAACAACGCACCAACATCCCTGACCATTGGGCACGGACTCGCCGTGAAGGCGTCGCGTCCCGCGGCCTGATCGCCGGGTCTGCGTGAGCGGCCTGCGAGACGCTTTGCGCAAGCAAGAGCTCACATCTTTTCAACTTTCGGGGGAACCCTCATTTGACTAGGCGTTGCTGCTTGCGTTCCCTCGCCAGGTCCGCCGTTTTGGGGCTGTGGAAGAACGTGAATGACTACACGAAACGCAGATCTTTTCCGTGAGACATCCACTCACGGAAGGACAGACTCGTGTCGAAACTCCAAGATGCACTCGGACTGGACGATCTGCTGGCAGCGGCCACGTCGTCTCTGGCCGGTTGGGCGCTGGTTCATCCCGATCTCGGCCCGCTGCTCACGTTGGACGACGTGGTGCTGGCCAGTCAGACCGGGTGGTTGCAGGATCGCGACGATGTGTTGTTCCGGCTTGCTCAGCTTGCGAGTAAGGACGGTGCTGATAGTCGGGAGGCGGCTGCGGTGTTGTGTCATCTGCTGGTGCCGGGGGTTGTCGCCAAACTCGGCCGGATGCGGTTGCCAGTGTCCTCCGACGTGGTGAACGAGTTGGCTGCCGGACACTTGTGGGTGCAGTGCCGCACCTTTCCTTGCGACAGGAGGCCGAAAGTCGCGCCCACGATCGTGTGGAACGTCCGCCGTGCGGTGCTGGCCGATCTCGGTGTCACGGATCGGCGCCGAGGCGACAAGACCTGGGCCAACACCGAAGTCGTCGAACAGGATCGACTCGACTACCTCATCGCGCCGATGTCCGACGATAGCGAGTCATCCGGTGAGGAGTTCGCGGAGCTACTTGAGCATTCGCTGAGCGACAGGCTGATCACTCGCGAACAGGCGCTCCTTCTGCTCACCTTGCTACACGTGTCCGAGCGCGCCGCGAGCAAGCGCGCCACCAGACATGGGTTGTTGTCGGATGAGGTTTCGCGGCTGGTCGGTCACGAGCTTGGCATGGGCGCGAGCACGGTCCGCTACAAGGTCAGTTTCATCTTGGGCACCTTGCGCCAGGTGAATCAGAAGGCCGCGTGAGTATGCGCCAGTCCGGCGAGCAGCGAGCAACGCCCACGAGGCATGTGAAGGTGTGGAAAGGAGCGATCAGATGCATCAGGCCGAAATCGATCGTCTTGCGCGGCTCGCCGGTGGCGAGGACGAGGC
>JARKOY010000145.1 GCA_029975555.1 Spirochaetia bacterium
TGAAAGCCCGCAATACCGCGTGCAAAAAAAGAGGCGATTCGGCCAGGTTTCCGAATCGCCTGTTGTAAGAGCGGGAAACGGGAGTCGGACCCGCGACATCCACCTTGGCAAGGTGGCGCTCTACCACTGAGCTATTCCCGCATGCATAGGGACCACTCTCGTGGCCACAGCTGTTCCTTCTGCGCCGGCACACCCCCTTCAAAACATGAAGGCAACCTGCGAGAGAAGGGACTTGAACCCTTACGCCGAAAGGCACCAGATCCTAAGTCTGGCGTGTCTGCCGTTCCACCACTCTCGCAATCCGAGTGCGACGCGCATAGTAGCGGAACAGCGCCTTTTCGTCAAGGCCTTACGCCATTTTCAGGCCTTAACACTCGATGAGCCGCGAAGGTTTCGAACCTTCGACCCGCAGATTAAGAGTCTGCTGCTCTGCCAGCTGAGCTAGCGGCCCATATTGATGAAACCCCTTGCGTCCGGCAGGACTCGAACCTGCGGCCTACGGATTCGAAGTCCGTCGCTCTATCCAGCTGAGCTACGAACGCGTTCAGGTCTTCGTCCCGAAACCGGAAGGCGGTGCCGGGCTCGGGTGGGTGATGGGGATCGAACCCACGACAACCAGATCCACAGTCTGGCACTCTACCACCTGAGCTACACCCACCGTGCAATCGGTGATGCTAACAATGCCGAAATATGCAGAATCTGTCAAGAGGTTTTTTCAACTATACGCGTAGACGTATTTCAGGTGCCGTTTTGCCGCCACCCCCATGCCGTGCACTGTCTCTGGAGAGAGGGGAGGCCTGGAGAACTTCCATGCCGGGTGATACCTCGTAATATGGAGAGGAATGTCGGGGGAAATGGAGGCAAGGAACTTTGCGATCTCTTCAATGTGATCAGAAGAATCTAGCACGCCGGGGACAGCCAGCGAGGTGACTTCCACGTGACAGAGCTCGGCCGCGATTTGTATAAATTTCTGGACAACTTTAATCTCGCCGCCGAGAAGATCCCGATATATCGCCGGGTCGGAGGTCTTGAGATCGACGTTGGTGGCATCTGTATGGAGGAGGATGTCGCGGGCTGGGTCCGGCAGGATATTCCCGTTTGTCACGAGAATCGTCTTGAGCCCACGGCTGTGGGCTCGCTGCATCGCCTCGATCACATATTCGATGTGCAGGGTAGGTTCCGAATAGGTAAAGCTGATCGAGGGACAGCCCGACTCGAGGGCGAGTTCGATGAGCCTTTCCGGCACGATAACATCCTTTTCGATGCGGACAGGGTGCGCAATTTCCCAGTTTTGACAGAAGGGGCAATCCATCGTGCAGTGCCAGAAGCCTACCGAATATGTCCATGTGTTCGGCATAAAGCGCCGCAGCGGCTTCTTTTCCACAGGATCAATCGCGATGGAGGATATCCAGGCATACTGTGGCAAGATCATGCTCCCTGCACGGTTTTCGCGCGCATTGCAGTGGCCCCGCGCTCCATTTACCAGTATGCACGCGTGCGAGCAGAGGAGGCACTGGATTCTCTGGTCATCCAAGCGGCGCCAATACCGCGCAGTATCCGATACCATGGCTAATTACCTTTGTTGGACAACACCCTGCTGATGCTGTTGGCATCAAAGGGGCGGAACTCCTCATCGGTGACTTCAAAAGGCTCGAAACGGACTGCGATTGCCCTCCGTCGGACCCAAATGCGAAAAATATTGATTGCAGTTCCTGCAAAATCGATGGAAGAGGGAAGCTCGTCCAGGGCCTGTATATCGCGGGTCTTGAGCTCTATCAGCTCCCCCTCCTTGAACCAGGGCATGCGTTCCTGTTTATGAAGCAAAAGGACCAAACATTTTTCCTGATCGTAAGGATGTTTTTTTATGGAGCCCACAAAGGGAACAGCGTCGAACGCAGGATGAATCTGGTATTGTACTATATCAGATGCATCTTCGAGCTTGTTCAGATATTCTGTGTTGATGTAGTCTGATATGCTCAAGGTTGTCCTCCATTGTGATTCTTTCATTAATAATACTATCATAATAAATGATGAAGAATTCAACATATTACAGAATTTTTTCTCGGCACGCCCTACAAGCCCCGCCAAAAGATCGTCCACGAAGAAAGTTACGAAGCAGCCTCTGCGGTCCTGCCTTCAAGCGCTCTGTTGACCCTTTGAGAAACCTAGATTACAGTAGACCACATGCCAAACGCAGTATTTGCAGGAAGCTTTGATCCGCCCACCTCCGGCCACCTCGATGTCATCGAAAGCGCACTGAGCATATTCGATACGCTCTATGTCGTCGTCGCCCACAATCCTGAGAAAGAGGGACTGTTCAGCATCGATGAGCGCCTTGAAATGCTCAACGCGATGAACACCTTCGGGGAACGCATGCAGATCTTCTCGTGGGAGGGGCTTGTCACCGACTTTGCCAGAATGCACCATTGTTCGGTGCTTGTCCGGGGGCTCCGCAATGCGTCGGAACTGCCGTATGAATCGACCATGGCGTACATGAACCGGCGACTTGATCCGAAAATAAAGACCGTTTTTTTCCTCTACGATGCCAGGCATGTGGATATCAGCTCCAGCCTGGTGCGCGATCTCGTGTCGCACAGAACGCTTCCCGACGATATTGTTCCTAAGGCCGTTGCGGAAGTGCTCAAGAATATCCTGAAGAAAAGAGGGCAACCCCTTTTATAAAATGCGAGAATGGTATATGGTTATCGACTGCGAGGAAGTCTGTCTTGACATTTTCTCGATTTTTGTATAATTTGGGCATGCGACTGTCATGCCGATACTGAAAGAATGATGAGGTTCTACCATGGCTGTACCTAAATTCAGGACGTC
>JARKOY010000150.1 GCA_029975555.1 Spirochaetia bacterium
GAACCAGCTGGCGAGAGTCATCATGGATATCATGGGATCGGAGGCAGCCCCGATCCATGACAAGCCAAGGAAAGGCGACATCCAGGACTCGGTTGCGAATATATCCGCGGCAAGGATGGGATTGAATTTTGAGCCGGATTATGATCTTGTCTCGGGATTGAGGGAGACGGTGAAGTGGTTTAGGGAGAGGATGTCGGGCTTCTCTTGGAAGACCGCATAAATCAAAAGCAATTAGAAAATGAATTCTTAAAGTGACTGGAAGAGTTTGGTCTGGAGGATAGCGAAGAGGTTAGGTGGTAATTAGAAGAGGGATTGGATCAGACCATGATGAAGGGGAAAGATCGATCTTCATTCCCGCTCCCGGCAGCTTCAGCAACCAAAGCCTCAAGCTAAAGTAGGCGATGAATACAGGCAAGAAAATATTGATTTTCGTCCCGCATGCTTTAGAGAGAATGAAAGAGAGAAGCATAGATAAAGAAGAGGTAATCGCTGCGCTTAGTTATCCTGACGATATAGACTGCAGAGACGAAAAAAGGAAAATAGCGCAAAGATTTATAGAAGGAAAGCTTCTAAGGGTTGTATATGAAGAAGAGGAGGATACAATAATAGTTGTTTCTGTATACCGAACTTCAAAATATAACAAATATATTAGGAGATACTAATGAAGATCTCTTACGATCCCAAATACGATGTGATGTACATCAAGTTCTCTGAAGGTAAGGTAGTTGATACGATTGAAGTTGAGGCCAATGTTCTGATCGACTACGGTGAAGATGGAGAGATTATGGGGATCGAGATTCTCAGCGCCTCAAGGATGACCAAAACCAATCCATTGGATGAGATTATCATAAAGATACAGGAGAAAGCGGAAGCTTAATCTGCTTTTTCACTGAAAGACTGCACTTATTTTGCAGCCTCATCTCTTTGTGCCAAGTTACTGTGATTGACAATAGCTTCTTTCAAATCAGAGGTCGGTGGACGATCCTCTGGCCTCCAATGACGCCAATGTCACCGGCACCTTGAATGTACTTGTGGCGGCCAGGGACTGCGGGGCAAAGAAATGGAAAAGGAATCGGTTGTTGGGGTATTCAACATCGCCTGCGGGAAAAGGACGAGCCTGAACCAGCTGGCGAGAGTCATCATGGATATCATGGGATCAGAGGCAGTCCCGATCCATGACCAGCAAAGGAAGGGAGACATCCAGGACTCGGTTGCGGATATATCCGCGGCAAGGATGGGATTGAATTTTGAGCCGGATTATGATCTGGTCTCGGGATTGAGGGAGACGGTGAAGTGGTTTGGGGAGAGGGTGGAAGGGGGCTGCGGTGGCAAGAGGATGGAGAAGGGCATTAAGGACGCGCAAAGCCCGGTTCTTTTGACACGCAATTCATGATACCATATTCAGCTTCGCAGTGGATCGATGCCCTTTCGACTACAGCATTCAAATGCATTCGCTAAATCATAGTCAAAAATATATACATGGAGGCATAACTCTGAAGATAAATCTGGATTCTAATAATACAGATACCTGGATCCATAAAGGAAAAGCAGAAAAGGCCTTAAAGGACTAT
>JARKOY010000151.1 GCA_029975555.1 Spirochaetia bacterium
ATCCGCGACGAGTGCCTCAACATCAACAGCTTCTACTCGCTGCTGCACGCACAGGTCATCATCGGCGACTGGAAGGACGAGTACAACCACCACCGCCGGCACTCCTCGCTCGGCTACCTACCCCCAGCCGAGTACGCTCGAAAGTGCACCCATCAAATGGAAACCGACGACTCACAGAGCGTCCGGACCGAATGAAGGGGGCGGCTCACTCGCTCACGGTCACGTGGAAAGTGTGTGACTCAGCATCCCTGTCACATCCCCCCATGTCGTATGTTGCTTCGATCGTTCACATGCTTGCCACGCACGGGAGCATCGGCCTTGGAGGCCTCCGGAATGCGAGGAGTGAATGGCGGCCCGTCGGCCTCAAGATCAATGCTCGGTTGTGCGCGGGATCTTCTGTATGAAGCTGATCAGGTTTCCTTCACCGTCCCGAATCGCCGTACCGACGCCGATCGCCGGGCCAAGATCCACGCTCTTCCACACGAAAGTCACGTCTCGGACCTCGAGCTCAGCGGTGAGTTTCGTGATGTCTCCCGTCTCGAACACAAGTGCTTTATTCCCGACTGGGAGGAGGTGATTCGGCGGGTCCGCGAAGAGCGCGTCGATGCGGTACCGACCAGGGGCCTCGAGCAACTCGATATATATGCCGGCGCCTCGAACGATCGCTGCGTCTGCACCGACGGCCTCGACGCGGGATCGGCTGACAAGCTCGAATTCCAGCACTTCTTCCCACCAGGCGATTGACTTCTCGAGATCTTCGACAGCCAGAGCAATACCCGCGAGCCGCACGTCGAGCAGACCTCGGATCCTGGAGATCATGACGGCAAGCCTGTCTCGGGTTTGAGCACTTCGCCACCCCGTGGGGTTGTTGAGTCGACGGGGACGGCTCCCTGCGCGAGCTTCAGGCGGGTCCACAAGTTCATGTTGATGATCACCGCGGCCATTTCTGCGACGTCTCGCTCCGTGAAGTGGGTGCGCAACTCGTCGTGCGCTGCGGCAAACTTCCCTTGGTCAAAGATGGTGAGAGCTTCGCAGTACGACATGGCCGCGCGTTCTCGTGGCGAGAACATCGTGCTCTCACGCCAGGACGGGAGGTGAGCGATGACGATCGAAGGTATACCGATCTTGGTCGCGACCTCGGTGTGCAGTATGAGG
>JARKOY010000161.1 GCA_029975555.1 Spirochaetia bacterium
GTCCATGCCTCGCCGGCGGCACGCCTCCGTTATGTTGCCGAGTCGTTCAGCAAGCTCCAACACACTTAACCGCTGCTTCGCAATCTTTACTGATACATCCATTTCCATCTCCTATTCCATACTATATCGTAAGTCTAGAAGGTTAGGAATACATCTCATCATATTGTATTTCTATTGAAAAGTTTTATGCCTATGCTTGTCTTCATTATTTCGAAGTGTCTGTCAAAACTAAACAGCGGTATGTCATTCTGGAGTGCATTCTGTGCTATTATTAAATCTGGTACTCCTACCCGATTTAAACCATTTTTTAAATTTATTGTCTGCATCTCTATAATGCTTCCCCAATCAATATGTAACCTTGTCTTTTCTATTGATTGCAGTAATCGCACTAAGGCCAACTCTTTCTTGTGATGCAGTGACGGAACGAGTTCAGCCAGAATCAAATCATTGATACATATCTGATTTGTATCTAATAATGAAAATAGCGGCCTGGCTTCTTCTGCTCCTTTAAAAAAGGCGATCCACACAGAAGAGTCGACTAATACTTTATTCATCGTTTCCTCATTGTGTCGAGATCAATGTCGAGATCGACCTTTCCAAAATACTGCTGTATGCTTTTAATTTTTTCTTTCTGTATAAGGTTTCGAAGGGCGGTCTTGATCAACTCAGTCTTTGTCTTACTGTGGGTTATCGTCATAGCCTCATTCACTAATTCATCAGGCAGCTCTAACGTTGTGCGCATTAAACACCTCCATATGCATATATAATACTATACTTAGTATGCATTGTAAAGCCGGATTTATATGCATATATGAACTCAATGAGTCTTTTCTTATCAATGGCTGAGGTTGGGTGCGTTGTAGAAAGAAGGAAGTTCTGGAAACGCCGCTTCCCAACACCTTTAAAAACATCTCCCGAATACCTGCCTCGCTATGCCCTCGCCTAACCCTCCCATCTGCAGGCTTCGGAACACTATAGACACTATGCGTATCTTGCGTAACGTTCGCGCAGTGCGGATTCGACGTCGGCGCGCGTGCCGGAAAACGGCCCCAGCGCCTCCATTTTAAGGCTTGTCAGGGCAGCTGCCCAGAAGGTCGCTTTTTCCGGATCCATGCTGATGCGCGCGGCAAGGTACGAGGCCAGACAAGTGTCGCCCCGGCCGCTCCTCCCCACCAGGCTTTTGGGCCTGAAGGGCGCCTCGAAGAACGAGCCTTCCGCGTAGACCACTACCCCGTCCCCATGCGTGAGGACGAATTCTGGAACACCGTAGCGCGCAAGCATCAGGGCGGCCTGGCGCAGGTCGCGGGTGCCGGTAAGAAGCTCAGCCTCGACCACATCCGCCTTGAACACGTCGACGAGGGAGAGCACCTCGGCTTTTTCCGGCCACTCGCTGTCGTAAGAGAGCCGGCCGTCGCGGACCACGCGCACGAAGCCCTGGGCGTCCAGCCCGATCCGCGCACCCTTCGCCTTGATCGCCTCGAGCACGGCGAGGCTCACTTCGCCGCGGATCGATGCGCCGATGGACCAGACATGCGCGGAGATCGATCCGACGTCGGCTGGTTCGAAGGGCTCGGCGACCGACGTGACCGAGAGCATGCGCTCGTCGGGGTTGTCCGATGGATACAGCAGCTGGAGGCAGGTCGATTGCTGCGTGGAAATCGCCCGGACCAAGACTCCACGCTCCAACAGCAGGCGAAAACTTGGAAAATCTTCCGGGGCGAGCCTCGTCAGCGCGGCGACCTTAAGCCCCATCGAGGCTGCCGCCGCGGCGCCGTAAAAGTAAGCGCCGCCATTGACGATGTGCGAGCCTTCTTTGGTGACGATGGTGTCCTTGGTATACTGACCTAAAAAGGCAATGTCGTACTGTGATGCATTGCTCATGAATTTCCCTGTTCTGCGGCCGGGAGAAGCCTGGCCGACTCGAAGTCGATGATGATGCCTACTTCCGCCCCCTCTTCGAACACCGATGAGGCCTCGGGGTTGTAACTCTCGATCAGAAGTGGCGCGTTGTCTGTAGAGACCTCGTAGCGTGCAATATTGCCGAAATACGTGAATCTGTCAATGCGCCCTCTCAGTGCGACGCTGGGCTGGTTCGAGGAAGGATTCGTCAGCCTGAGCGCCTCGGGCCGCACGACGAGGAGTGCCTGCCCAACCGCGGGCCCGGCTTTTCCCGCTCTCGGCACGGTGAACTGTGTGCCTTCGAGGTCGATCCGGGCCGACTCGCCCTCCCTGCCCAGCACATTCACCCTAATGAAATTAGCCTTTCCCATGAAGTCGGCGACGAACTTCGAGTGCGGGAAGGCGTAGATCTCGCGCGGCGTTCCGACCTGCTGAATCCGGCCGTCTTTCATGATCACCACCCGGTCGGAGATGGCCATGGCCTCGCTCTGGTCGTGCGTGACGTAGAGGCTCGTGATGCCCAGCCTCTTCTGCAGTTTGCGCAGCTCGTCGCGCATGTATTCCCGCAGCTTGGCGTCGAGGTTCGAGAGCGGCTCGTCGAACAGGAGCACGCTCGGCTCGATCACGATCGCGCGCGCCAGAGCGATCCGCTGCTGCTGCCCACCCGACACCTGGCTCGGATACCGCTTCGCCATCGGTGTCAGCTGCATCAGCTCAAGCGCGCGCTCCGTCCGTTCCCGGATCTCTGCGGCCGGCAGCTTCTGCACCCGAAGGCCATACGCCACGTTCTCGTAGATCGTCAGATGCGGAAAGAGTGCATAGCTCTGAAACACCATGGACAGCCCCCGCTTGTTGGGCGGTATCATGGCCACATCCTTTCCGCCGATAAGGATCGAACCCGACGTGGGGTATTCGAAGCCCGCGATCATGCGGAGCGTCGTCGTCTTGCCGCAGCCCGATGGCCCGAGAATCGTCACCAGTTCGCCCGCCTTGATCTCCAAGGTTACGTCGTCCACGGCCGTCACCTCTCCCGAACCGTCGAGACTCCGAAATTTTTTTGTGAGGTGCACTAAAGAAACATTCGAACTTCTTGTACTGAAATCACGCTCGCTCACCGTTGCCTCCACTCGCTATCGTGCCACTGTTGCCCAAGAGCCCGACCAACAGATTCAGGCCGCCAATCGCCACGATGATGATCGCGATCATCACCACGATATACGCGGCGGCGTCCGAATATTTACTCGACTCAAAAAGCGAAAAAATGCTGATCGTCGCCAGATTCCAGCGCGGCGAAATGAGAAAGATCACCGCGCTCACCGCGGTCATCGCGCGCACAAACGAATATACCAGCCCCGAAAAAAAAGCCTGTTTGAGCATCGGCAGACTTATGCGCCGGAACGTGACCGCCCCCGTCGCGCCGAGAATCGTCGACGCCTCCTCGATCGACCTGTCGATCTGGAGGAGGGTCGACGTGCCCGACTCGATGCCCACCGGCATATTCCGGAACGTAAACGCCATGATCAAAAGAAATGCCGAGCCCGTCCACATGAACGGCTTACCGTTGAATGCGAGAATGTAGCCTATGCCGACCACCGTGCCAGGCACTGCGAACGTGAGCATGGAGACGAATTCCATCGCCTTCTTGCCGGGGAATTCCTTGCGCACCACCAGAAAGGCGATGATCATCCCCAAAAGCCCGGCGATCGGCGTGGAGGCCAGGGCGAGCACGACAGAGTTGCGCAAGGGTGTCCACCCGAGAGTCATCACATATTTGAAGTGGGCCCACGTGAAGCTGAAGTTGATGCCCCATATCTTCACAAAGGCGCCGACGAGGACCGTCCCGTAGAAGAGCACGATCGTAAGCGCCACCAGCATGCAGAACGCGAAGAGCGGCCACACCAGCTTCGGGTCCCGGCTCTGCTGGCGCGAGGTGGTGGGCTTGCCCGTCACCGTGACGAAGGACTTGCCCGAAAGCCAGTATTTCTGGAGCACGAACGCGATGAGTGTCGGCACGAGCAAGAGGAGGGCCATCAAAGAGCCGCCCCTCATGTCGTACATGCCCGTAATCGTCCTATATGCCTCCACCGCGAGCGTCGAGAAACTGCCCGAGATGACGGCCGGGTTGCTGAAGTCCTCCAGCGACTGGATGAACACGAGGAGCAGCGAGCTTAAGATGCCCGGCACCGAGAGCGGCAGCGTCACGGTGCGGAATATCCGGGCCCTCGACGCTCCCAGGTTGAGCGCGGCGTCCTCCACGGCGGGGTTGAGCTTCGCGAGCGTGCCTGTCAGCGTGAGGTAGGCTATCGGAAAGAATGAAATCGTCTGGACGACCACGAGGCTGTGCATGCCGTAAACGTTGGAGTCTTCGAGGCCCAAGAGCTTGTTGGTGATGAGCCCGTTGCGCCCGAAGAGGAAGATCATCGACAACGACAGAATGAAGGGCGGTGAAATGATGGGAATCGTTGCGATTGCCTTAAAAAAACCCTTGAGCGGCATGTCGACCCGCGTCAGCGCGTAGGCGAACACATAGCCGATGATCGTCGCAAGAATCCCCGTCGTCAGCCCCAACAGCATGGAGTTTTTCAGAGGCTGTAGGTAGGATTTAGAACGGAGGATATCCCACGCCGCCCGAATGCTCAGCCTCCCTTCATCCGTCGTTACGCTGTAAGCGACAATCTTATACAACGGCAATAAGATGAAGAGGATCAACCCCGTAACCACCAGCAGCACCAGAAAAAGCAGGACAGGATCGCGCACGAGGTGCGCCACGGAAAGGCGAGTATTCTCTCTCATGAATGTGTCAGTTTCCTTTACATTGTCAGTGTGAGGCAGATGCCTGAAATGCGCGCCTGAAATGACCCACATCCGCCTCCGCTTCTTTTCCATGTGGGGCGCGCTCGCGAGGGCAGACGCCGTGCCCGCGGCTCTGGCGATGTCCTTTCAGCACCCGAGCGCGCACCCTGGAGCCTTGTAGGCGGCTTGCCGCGTCACTTCAGATTGCTTGCCGCAGCGACCACCTTGTTGAATTGCTCGATGAGCCGGTTTCTGTTCTCGCCCGCCCACACTGGATCGTAGTTGATGACCTTGAGACTGGCCACGGAGATTGCACCTTTGGGAGGGGTTGCCTGCGTATTCACGGGAATTCTGAAGGATTTCGACGTCTCGAACAGGTTCTGGCCGCGCTTCGAGAGCATCCAGTCGATGAAGCGCTTGCCGTTGGCCGTCTCTTTTGCGGGGCCGTTTTTGATGAGCGCCATGCAGCCGATCTCATAGCCCGTGCCGTCCTTGGGGAAGGACATGGCCACAGGGTATCCCTCGAACGCGGGCTTAAGCCCGTCGTGCGAGAAGGTGATGCCGATCGCCGCCTCGCCGAGGCCGACGTCCATCGGCGGCGTGGTGCCTGATTTGGTGTACTGGCGGACATTCTGGTTGAGGGCGCTGAAGAACTTCATGGCGCTGTCCTCGCCCCGCATTTGGACCACCGTGGCGAGAATGGTGTAGGAAGTCCCCGAGGTGCTCGGGTGTGCCATCGAAATCTGGCCCTTGAATTCGGGCTTCAGAAGGTCATCCCAGGAGGTGGGGTAGGCCAGGCCTTTTTTCTTGAACCACTCGGTGTTGCAGGCAAAGCCAATCGCGCCGACATAGAAGGGGTTTGCGTAGCCCATCGCATCGTGGTAGGCCTTCGGGATGTTGACGAGCTCGGGCGACTGGTAGGCTTCAAGGAGTCCTTCTTTGGCAGCCGGAACAAAGTTGTCGTACGAACCGCCGAACCAAACTGTTGCCTGAGGGTTGTTTTTCTCTGCGCGGACACGCGCAAGGAGTTCGCCAGCGGACAGTCGCACATACTGAATTTTGATGCCCGTGTCTTTTTCGAACTCGCTGAAATAGGTGGGAAGCTCGGCCTCGGGCAGTGCGGTGTACACCGTCAGGGCCTTGTACTCCGCCGTTCCCTGGGCGGCTGCCGAGATCAATGGCAGCACGCAGAACAGCGTCATCATCGATACAACCATCTTTCGCATAGATTGCCTCCTTTCACGTACCTCGTCTATTATAGAATAACTTTGGCAGAATGCAACTGAAATCGTTTGCAGATTGCTAAAAACGTTTTCATGTTCTTACTGTACACCTGTAAAGGAGTTTTGGGATATGGAGTACGACATCATCATGCTGGGGCACCTTTCGAAGGACATCATCATCGACGAGAAAGGGCAGGAAACAAGGCTCTTCGGAGGAGCGCTGCTGTATTCCTCGATTTCCGCGGCGCGGGCGGGCGCACGAGTGCTCGCCATCACAAAGGCCGCACCACAGGATTTCCACGCTTTGGAAGCGGTGAAGAAGGAGAAGGGCATCGAGCTTGTCGCGCTCAAGAGCCCGGCGACGACATCGATACGGAATGTATTCCTTTCAAGCGACCACGAGCGGCGAGAGACGACACTGCTGTCCCGGGCGGAGCCATTTTCGGCCGCAGACATACCTGCGGGGGCACGCGCAAAGATCATCGACCTGGCAGGCTTGTTCGTGGGCGAATTGCCGGACTCCCTCATCGAGGAGCTCTCCGGAAAAGCTTCCATTGCCGTGGACGCCCAAGGGCTTCTGAGGGAGGCACAGCCCGATGGCAGCATGCTGTTCCGAGATTGGAAAGGCAAATACCGCGCCATGCCTTTTGTGCGCTACTTCAAGGCAGATGCGGCGGAAGCCGAGATACTGACGGGAGTTACCGACAGACAGAAGGCGGCAAGGATGATCGCCTCATGGGGAAGGCGCGCGGACGGAGAAGAGCCAGAGGTCATGATCACGCACAACACCGAGGCGATCGTGCTCGCGCATGGGACGATCTACAGGGCGCCCTTTACTCCCTCCAACCTCTCGGGGCGCACGGGACGCGGCGACACGACCTTCGCCGCCTACCTCGCGTGGCGTCTCGCCCACGACCCGCAGGAATCGGTGCGCTTTGCAGCCGCGCTCTGCTCGATTAAGATGGAGAAGCCTGGGCCGTTTTCGGGAACGCTTGAGGAAGTGTTTGCGCGCATGGAGCGCGATGCGAGGCCATAGGGCGCTCTTGTTAGTGCTCTCAAGCTTGGGTAAAGGTTGAAGCGAAAGGGGTAGGAGAGCGCGAATACCTCTATGACCATAATCGTGGTCATGGAGGAACACCATGCACTGGTTTGCCTTTTGTCCCAACCCGCGCTGCGCCTACCACCGCCAGGCACCATCCTGGCCCTGGGCCTGGGCCATAGGCTGGTATACCACCAAGGCCTTTGGCAAGGTCCCCAGGTTTCGCTGTCCGCGCTGCGGCAGACGGTTTTCCACCCAGACTTTTTCCACCCACTACTACCTCAAGCGTCCGATCGCTTACCGGGAGCTGCTGTTTC
>JARKOY010000167.1 GCA_029975555.1 Spirochaetia bacterium
ACATTTGCTGAATCCTTGGCCAAGAGTCGAATTGAACCTAACCCATCACCCTTCTGGAGATTTTTATGAAGAAGATCTTTGCTCCCCGGATCGAGGTATTCAGCGCCTTCAAGCAACCCTTTTCCGGACATGACAAAAAGGTCGTTAGCGTTGAAGCTGAGAAGGCGGTTGCCTGCTGCGCTTGCACTGCGTGTACGGCGTGCCGTTAGTCAACCTGCGACCAGGTGGAGGCATCTCCACCTGGTCGCCTTGAGGTAAACCATGTCTAATCTCGAGATGTTCAGGCCGGCAGCCCCATTTTACGTTCAGTTTGAGGTCACCGAGGCATGCAATCATCGTTGTTTCTTTTGTTACAACAACGCCATGCGCGATGTGGCCAAAGAACTCGACACCGATGAGGCCAAAGCTGTCCTTGACCAGATGCGGACCGCCGGAGTCTTCTCTATCAACTTCAACGGCGGCGAACCTCTGACCCGGCCCGACTTCTTCGAGCTTGCCGCCCATGCCAAAGATCTTGGCTTCGACCTTCACCTGAACACCAATGCCACCCTCATCGACGAGCATAAGGCGGACCTGCTGGCCGTTCTCTTCCCCAGCGTTTGCACCTCCGTACTGGCTGCCGACGCCGGGAAGCATGATCGTCTTGTGGGCATTCCCGGTGCCCATACCAGAATGACTCGCGGCGTTTCCCTGCTCCTTGAGCGAGACGTCAAGGTCGAAATCAACGTTTGCACCTTTCGAGACAACTACCTGGAGCTGTTCGATATTGCTCGCGGGATGGCTCGTGAGGGCGTACATGTCTTCTGCGTCACTAGATATATTATGGTCACCCCCGAAGGCCAAGACCACGTCCTCGGGGTGCCGGAGACCATTGCCGTCCTGGATACATTGGATCGCATCCAGCGCGAGCTGCCCACGTACAAGGAAGTCAAACTGCCTGGTCCCGTTCCGTATTGCGAGTTGCCCGACGAGCAGACGGTTCGGTTGCGCAAATGGAACACCCCCTGCCAGGTTGGCTACGGTCTGTGCCGCATCTCTCCTCAGGGACTCATGACCCCGTGCCCCTTGTCCCCGTACATCATCGGCAACGTCAAGGAGATCGGGTTCAGTGAGCTGTGGCGTCACGAGCGTTGGCGTCAGTTTGAGACCTTTGGCCATCTTCCGGCTCGTTGTCGGGAGTGTGAAGAGCTCGAATCCTGTCGGGGAGGCTGCGTTGGCTACGACGACTGCCTGCACGCCCTGGGCAAAACGCCAGCCACGCGCAAATGGAGCAAAGGGGACGCAGCATGACCCCCGTGACGCGCGTGGAGGTGGAACTCACGGAGCGATGCAACCTGCGATGTAAGTTCTGCTACAACTCCTGCACCCCTGTTACCTGTGAGCGGCCCTTCGATATCCTCGATGCCGTAGCCGCTTCCGGCGCTCTCGAACTTATCCTTACGGGCGGCGAACCTTCGCTGCATCCTGAATTCTTCAAGATCCTCGAGCATGCCCGGACACTTTTCCCCAGGGTCATGGTCCAGAGCAACGGCACATCTTTCGCCGATCCGAAAGTCTTCGACCGCCTGGCCAGCATGCGCCCGTTTTGCCTCAACTTCTCTCTGCATGGCCCCGAGGCCGCGCACGATGGCCTGACTACCATCCCCGGCAGTTTCACGAGGACCGTCAGGGCCTTGGCCCTGGCCGTGAAGGCCAACATCAGGACGGCCAGCAATCTTGTCTTGACCGCCGCCAACGCCGAGACGAACCTGCTGCGCGAGACCGTGGCCATCCTGGACCAGATCGGAGTTCGGGAGATGACTCTGACCCGCTTCATCCCCTGCGGTCTCGGCCGCGACGCGGTCTCCCTCGCCACGCCGATCAGCCAGTTCACTCTGGCCCTCAGGACGCTGCTCGACGCAACCAAGGCCCGGGACATGTTCCTGCTATTGGGCAATGCCACCCCGGCCTGCCTGCTGCCCGAGGACCTGCGCGACCTTTGCAATCGCTGCTCCTTTGGCTTCGATAAGTTCTATGTTGACGTGCACGGCAATGTCCTCACCTGCGGCATGTCACGCCAAGTCCTGGGCAATCTGCTCGTTGCGCCCATGACCGAATTGCTGGCCGCCTCCCCGCTGCGCCAGGCGTATCTGGATAACCGCCATCTTCCGGAGGGGTGTCAGCAGTGCCCGGACCTCTCCCTGTGCGGCGGCGGATGCAGGGCCGCTGCCCTGGCTGGCGGGGGCTCCCTCAGCGCCAAGGATCTGCTTTCGTTCACACCCGCCAACTGATGGAGAATACCATGCCCGATGAGAAGATACTGTCCGCACGCCCGCGACCGGCGCCAGGGGCCATGTGCCGCCAGGAGCAGTTCGGCGCCATGCTCGTTGCTGGGAATTTGCCCATCCTGAGCCTGAACGAGGATGCCCGCAGGATCTGGGAGCTGTGCGACGGCAAGAGGACGGTGGCAGAGATCGAGGTCGTCCTTGGCGAGGAGTTCGTGGCCGAAGGATTACGGGAACGGATGCTCGAGTTCTTCCACTACTGCCTGGACAACGGACTCCTTACAACGGTCGGCGACTGAGCCAGAGGCGACAATGGCGATCGAGGAGCGGCTGCAACAGCTGGGAAGCCTGATAGAGGCCCATGAAGGGCTGCCTGCCTGGTTTCCCCATCTCGTCGATTATATCCTCGATCGACTGCAAAACAGAGATAGGTTCAACCTGTACCAGACCAGCGAGTTCATGCGTCGCACCTGGCGACGGGATGTCGTCTACGCTCAAGAAATCAGGGAGTCCATCGCTCCTCTGGAACAGTTCGGGGTGTCCTACCGAGGCAAGCAGCAGCACGTACTCCTGCCCAGCAAGACGCTGACCTCCTTCTGGTCCACCTTCTACCGACCGGCCCGCTCCACGCCGGCCAACGACCTATCCTTCTTCGCCAGCATGCTGCTCAATCGGCGGCACCTGGACTTGACCCGAGACAACTGCTTGCGTGCCCATCTACCCTCAAGCTACAAGTCAATCACCAAAGAGCGAATGGTCGCCCTGCTGCTGCGCAAGTTGTTCGACTCGCCCCAGCACTACAAAGCCTACGCGAAAGCCAGGCGTCAAGGCCTCTCTTCCGCGGCAAGGAGCATCTACCGCTCGCTGTCGAGCACGCCCATGGGCGTGATAGATCTCCTCCACCCCCAAAACGAGAGCGGCCTGATCACTATCGAGCTCTGCGACGCGCTGCTCGCCAAGGCAAGCTACTTGGAGCGGACTGGCCGGCTTTACCTGCACCTCGAAAGCTTCAGTGGTTTTGACAATCCCTTGATGCTGCCCAAGGCCGCCCCTGTCGAGCCTCCCAGTCTCCTGCACTGCCTGGGGCCTATCCTGGATCATGTCCGGACGATGCCCGACGACGGCGGTCAGCCAGACCTGGACGATGTGCCGCCCAGGTTCCCCGTGGGCCAACTTAGGCTGCTCCGGGAGCGTTGTCCGGAAGCGGAGGAGATTTTCGATCTCGTGACTTGGTGGCGGGAGAGCCTTGGGTCCACTCCGATCGAGCCCGGCAGCCTTCCGGGTAACTATTCCCTGGCGCAGGGGCTGCGGGGGGGCAATGGAACCTGCCATGTCCTGGCCATCGACGGCTTCGATGCGAAGGGGTTCGTCGGCAAGGCCCTGGAGTTCGCCCTGCTTCGCAAGGACAGCACCGGCCGCCTAGCCTTGACCGGCTTCGGCGACTGGGTCGGCGGCGGCCCCGAGCCGGACCTGGGAGTGCGGGAAACCTGGGGGCGCAACATCGACCGGGTCGTGCTCAGGCTCTCGCCCGACTGGCCGGAGGACTTCCGGACTCTTCTCCTGACGGTCGCCACGGCCAGGGACAACACCTTCGTCATCGCCCGGCAGGACGTCCTGGCGCGGCGAATCCCCCTGGAGCGCCTGCTGCCTATCCTGGGCGGCTTCGTCAAGCTCGACACCAAGCGCCTGGCTCGGCTGCGCCGCTGGTATTCCAGCGCTCCCAAACTCAAAATGCTCCCAGCGACTGTCGTGCCCATGGACGAGAACCTGGACCAGGAGACGCTACGCCAGACCGGCCGGCAAGTGCTCGAAGTCGACGGCTACCACGTGGTGATCGGTCTCTCCCCGGCCCAGCTCGCCAAGTCCTTGCAAAAGATCCAGGACGCCTGACCATGCGCGCCGTTTTGCTCCATCCCCCTCTGTGCGACCCGTCCTCTCCGCCCCTGGGACTGGCCTACTTGTCGGCCGTGCTGGTCCGGGAGGGCATGGAGCACGAGGTTCTCGACCTAAACCTCGACTTCCTCGATTTCCTCGACGGGCTCGTGCCTTCCCTGCCCGGCGAGGCGAGACAAGCCAGCGCAGTGGCCCATACACGGCGGGCCTGCGCGGCCGCGGCTCGGATGTGGCCGGATGTACGCCTGGAGCCTTGGCGCCTAGAACTGCCCCGCGCCGACGGGAATTTGGCAGTCATGGCCGACATCGCCCAAGCCCACAACGGCCCCTTTACCGCCTGGCTCCGGGACATGGACCCGCTGGCCGCAGCCCTGGCCCGGGGGCCGGTCTGGATCGGCCTGTCTGTGTCCTTCATGGGTCAACTCGCCCCGGCCCTGGCCATTGCCGCCCATATCAGGCAGCGGTCGCAGGCTACGGTCATCCTGGGCGGTTCCCTGTTCAAGGAATTCGAGCGGTGGATCACGCCCGAAACGCCGATCTGGAACGTTGCCCACGGGGTCGTGGTCGGGCCGGGCGAGGATGTGCTGCGTAACCTGGAGCAGAGCCCCGACGGCGTGTGGCGGCCCCGTGACGTCAACGATCTGCCGGGCGGCGGCTGGATCGCCTCCTCGAGCGGCCTGTTCGATCCGCCCCGGCCCTGCTTCGACCATTTCCCCCTGGACCGCTATCGGGCTGCGGGGCGTGTCCTGCCCTACCGCGTCTTCGCCCGCTGTTCCTGGGGCAAGTGCGCCTTCTGCGCCGACTCCAAATACGCGGCCCATACCCCGGCCGCCGGGGGCGAGGCCGAGGCGGTGGCCGAGGAATTGACGGCGCTTGCTCGGCGCCACGGGGCCAAGGGATTCTATTTCCTCGACGCCGAGCTCCCGGAGAAGTTCATGCTGGACTTGGCGCGGCATATGATGCGCCTTGGGCCGGATCTCCGCTGGGGGGCCAACGCCCGCTTCGCCCGGGACCTGGAATATCAGGCGCGGGCCGATCTCCTGTTCGCGGGTGGCTGCCGCTTCCTGCGTTTCGGACTGGAGAGCGCCTCTCCCAGAGTGCTCGCGGCCATGCGTAAGGGGATCTCCCCTGAGCTTGCCGCCCGGGTCCTGCAGGCGGTTCACGGCGCAGGCATGGCCACGCACGTCTACCTCATGCGCGGCTTCCCCGGCGAGACAGACGGGGAGTGGGACGCGACCGTCCACTTCCTCCTGGACAACGCCCGGCACATCGACATGTTCAACGTCTCCGTGTTCCAGCTCTATCCTGGCTCGCCGTTGGCCTTACGCCTCGGTCCGCAAGACGGCTCCGGCGCTTCCCCCGCCCGATGGATTTACGCCGGCCAAGAGTCAGGCATGACAACTCTGGACACCCGGAAGCTGGAAGAGGACTTCTTTGTCCGCAAGAACTTCACCCGCTGCCATCCCACGCCGGCCGACACCATCCTCCTAGCCGACACGGAATCCATCAGGTTCGGAAACGCCAGCGACGATACCGGACACCAGTGCCCCGAAGATGAGGAGATGGCTCCATGAACACGTCATCCAGCGCCTGGCCGGTGAAGGTGCGCCGAGCCAGGGTCAACAACCTGAAATCCATCGACTTGAAAATCGAGCAGGGCAAACTCTATGTCCTGACCGGCCCGAGCGGCAGCGGCAAGTCGTCACTCGCCTTCGACGTGATCTATGCCGAGGCGGACCGCCTGGGACGAGCCTCGGGGCTGCACCGGGTATTCCGCAAGGATGAGCCGGACTACGAGGTCGAAGGATTGCCTGCCAGGGTGGTGGGCATCGAGCAGCAAATCGTCCACCAGACCATGATCGAGAGCGTCGGCGCGTACACGGGCTTCATCGGACAGATACTGGGCGACGGGAAGAGGTGCCCCAGGTGCGGCGGGGCCGGCTACATCCGTGACGTGGACCTGGACCGCCTGGTCAAGAGCCAGGACAAGCCCGTCAACCGGGGCGCCTTCTCGCCGCCGGTCAAGGAGCTGGCCGGGCTGGACAAGGTCCGCTGGGACCGCTTTTGCGCCAAGGAAGGTATCTCCCCCAAAACGCCCTGGAAGGCCCTGCCTGCGAGTGCGCGGGAAATGGTCTTGGAGACTGGCTACGACGGATTCAAGGGCCTGGCCCAGGCCCTGCGGCGGGTGGCTGCCCATGGCGCGGCCGGGCTACCCAGGACGCTGGCGAAAAATCTCGGCGAGGAAATGGACTTCTACATCACCAACACGGTCTGCCCGGTCTGCGGGGGCTATGGGCATCTGGACGCCGACCGGAAGCGCATCGGATCCGATGACACCCTGGGCTCTCTCCTGGACCGAGGGCTGATTGGGCTTGCAGCCCACGAGCGGCGGTGGTTCGAGAAGCTGAGCCTGCGCGGCCTCCCGGTGCTGCACCCTCTGTTCGGGCTGAGCACCACCGAGGCCCGCAACCTGCGTTTTCTGACCAACATCCTCGGCTTGACCGAGCCCTCCCTGGTCATCTTCGACGAGCCCGCGGCCGGGCTCCTGCCCTGGGAGGCCGCCAAGATCGCTGACCTGTTCAAGGACATGCGCTCCTTCGGACACACCATCCTGGCCATGGAGCATGGCCGGGAGATCGTCGAGGCGGCGGACGAGGTTGTGGCCTTCGGCCCCGGGGCCGGCTCCGAAGGCGGCCAGGTGGTGTTCCAGGGGCCGCCGCAAAAATTCCTGGACGGACCGCTCAACCCCTACGATACTAAGGCCATGGCCGGCATGGCCCGGCGTTCCATGCCGGCGGACAAGGCCCCGGCGACCACGCGTATCTCCCGGGAACGGCGGGGGCCCCGCGGCCGGCATATCCGCGCTTCCGCTCCAAGGTCGCCGGCCTCCCAGGGCGACCATCATCTCCAGGCCACCTTCCGCCATTGGTACGGCTTCACCGACTTCGCCATCGATATTCCTCTGGGTAGGCTGGTCTGCGTCTGCGGCCCCAGCGGCTCGGGCAAGACGGCCTATCTCCAGGCCGCCTTCGCCAGCTGCGACAAGACGCCCACCGGCTGGCAGGGCAGGACGGACTTGGCGGACCGATATGGATGCGACCGGATCAGGCGCCCCTACCTGATCACCCCAGAGCCCATCGGCAAGCACGCCGGCAGTACGCCGGCCACCTACATCGGGGTGTGGGACCGCATCCGAGACCTCTACGCCGAGCTGCCCGAGGCCAAGCGCCATCACCTCGACAAGTCCTCCTTCAGCTTCAACACCCCAAAGGGCCAGTGCCCTCGTTGCCACGGCTACGGCTACCTTTCGGACAACCACATCCAGTTCACGGAATGCCCCGAGTGTCACGGTACAAGGTTCAATCCCAAGGTCAAAGCTGTGACCTTCGGCGGCGTCGACATCGCCGCAGTCAACTGCCTGACAGTCAGCGACAGCCACCGGAAGTTCCGGGAACGGTTGGCCATCGCCCACTACCTGGAGTTCATGGAGGCCACGGCCCTGGGCTACCTGGTGCTCGGCCAGCCCTCCAACTCCTTAAGCGGCGGCGAGGCCCAGCGCGTGAAGATCGCGGCTAAGCTCTGCCGTCGTCTGGGCGACCGCTCCATGTACATCCTCGACAACCCCTGCCGCGGCATCGGCAGCCGAGCCGTGCCGCAGCTGTTCGACGCCCTCCAGCGCCTGGTGGCCAAGAACAACACCGTGCTCATCGCGGAGAACACCGAAGAGGTGGCGCGCAGCTGCGATTGGCTGGTCATCCTCGACTCGCCGAAGAACGGCAGGGACGGCCGGACGCTCGAGGTGCGTTACGCCGGCCCCGGAAACAAGCGGCCGGACGATCCGTGGCGCGGCAAATCGACCGCCCGGGGAAGGCGATCGTGAGGGCGGTCTTGTGTGTGCCGCCGCCGGTTTCTCCCGACCATCCGTTGGTGGGCATGGCCATGGTGGCGGCGGTGCTACAGTCCCGGGGAATCGAGACGGAGGTCCTGGACCTGAACGCGCGGCTCGCCTCCTCGGGCAAGTGGCCGGAACGGCTGTGGCGCAAGGAGGGCTTCGATTCCTGGTCTCACTCGGACTTTCGCCGCCAGGTACGTCCCGTCCTGACGAATCTCCTGGATTCTTGCCTGGATCGACCCGTGGACCTGATCGGGCTGCACGTGGCCAGCGCTTCCCGAGACATGGCAAAGGAGTTGGCTGTCCTAGCCCGGGAGCGTCGACCGGAGGCCATGATCATAGCCGGCGGCCCAGAGTTCTTCTCCTCTCCCGACGCAATCGACCCCGACCTGCCTTATGATCACATCTTCCTGGGCGAGGTCGAGGTCTCTCTCGGCCGCTGGTTGGACGCATCCGGACTTAGACGGGGCGGCGCCAAGTGCATCCCGAGCGAGGGCGCGGACCTGGCCAGGCAGCCTCTGCCGAACTACTCCCTCTTCCCCTTGGCGGCATACGCCCGCCCAGGCGTCCTACCCATGGAGGTTTCCAGGGGCTGCGTGAACCACTGCGCCTTCTGCGACGACTCCCGCATGTGGAAAGGCTACCGCCGCAAACCGGACTCGCGCCTGCGCCAAGAGCTTGCGGCCCTGGCCGGACTCGGAGCCAGGCATGTCAGCTTCTGCGACTCGCTACTCAACCCGTCCGCCGGGATGTTCCACGGCCTCCTGCGCTTGCTTGAGGAATACGGGCTTCCCTGGGACGGCATGGTGCAAGCCCGGGAGATCCTTCCCGAGACGGCGCGGCTCATGCGACGCAGCCGTTGCGCGGGGGTGTTCGTCGGCATCGAGTCCTTCAGCCGATCTTTTCTTCGCCTGCTGCGCAAGGAGCATGCCGCGGCGCACGGCGAGAAGGCGCTCCTATACTTGGCAGCCGAGTCCGTGCCCGCGTCCATGGGGCTGATCGTGGCCGGGCCGCCGCTCCAGACACGAGAGGAATTCGAGCACGACCTGCGCGTTCTCGCCCGGGTTGCCCCGTCCCTGGCCAGCGTGGCCATCAATCCCTTGTGCATCCCGGCGGGCACGCCGCTGGCCGAGGCCGGCGAGTCCCTCGGCATCAAGGGCCTGGGGGAGAGGCTGTCCTGGAAATTTTGGCACGCCGGCCAGGGCATCGAGGACGTGCGTCTGCGCCTGGCCTGGTGCCGCGAGGCGGCGGAATTGCTGGCTGCGGCGGGAGTGCCACTCGGTGCCAACTACGACGAGTTCGATCTCTACCTGGCGGACCAGTTGCGCGACGCTAAGAAGCATTTCGCGGAGGGGGGGCAATGACCCTGCGCTGGTATCCCATCCACACCCATCTTCTGCCCGCCGGCCTCGCCGGGACGAAACTTGTCGGCGCCGTGCTCTGTCTGCCGCCAGCCGGGGCGATCGCCGACATAGAGGCCGGGATGGCGCAGTGGCCGGGCAAGGAGCAGATGGCCTTTTGCCCCTTGTTCTCCCTGGAGCAAGAGACGGACCTCGGAAACCTTGGTGCATTGCCCAGGCTGCGCTCCCTGGGGCTCGTCTCGCTGCAGCTTTTGCGCGAGCGAAAAAACTCCATGTATTTCGACCTGGCGCGGGGTTTGACGGACAGTGGGACAGCCCTGCTGCGCCGCATGGCGGACCTGGACATGCTCCTGGACCTGAGTCACTTGCACGGTCCTGTGCTGACGCATGTCCTCAATGCCGCCCCGGGCCGTCGCATGGTGTCCCACGTGGTCTGCCAGGAGGTCTTTCCCTGGAGCCTGACCCGCCGCGCCAACGCTATGGACGACGCCGAGCTCGCGGCCTGCGACGCCGAGCTGTACGGCATCCCCTTCGTGGATGACCTCGTCTCGGCACGGCCGAGCCTGACCAGGGCTGAACGCCAGGCAGGCGTCGGCGACGTGGCGGACCACATCCTCCATCTGGCTCGGGTGGTAGGCCCGGAGCGGGTGGCCCTGGGGCCGGACTACTTCGACTACGACACGCTGGCCGGCGCCGGCATCGAGGTCGGCTCTGCCGGCGAGCTGGACCAGGTAGAAGGGCTGGCGCGTCTGTGGCAGGCATTGCGAGACCGCGGGTTGAACGAGGGCGAAGTTGAAGGGGTGTTTTGGCGCAACGCCTCACGTGTGCTGCCGCCGGAGGCGGCGTGAAGGTCGCTCTTGTCCATCTGACACGCGGGGCGGACAGCACGCCCGCCTCGCCCCTGGTCGACCACTTGGGGCTAGAGAGCATCGCGGCCACCCTTCTTGCATGGGGACACGAGCCGATCCTGATCGACTCCGGCCCAACCGGCCTCGATGCCGATGGCGTCCTCGACGCCCTGCGTCAGGCTTCCCCTGATCTTGCCGGCTTCGCCGTCAACTACGTCAATATTCGAGACACCCTAAACCTCGTGACGCGCGTGCGGCGCGACCTGCCCGACACGCCTCTTGTGGCCGGCAGCCATTACGCCACCTTCCATGCGGATGCCCTTCTGCGTGGCCCTGTCGCCTTTGACGGGGTGATCCTGGGCGAAGGCGAGGTGCCCATGGCAAACCTGGCCAACGCCGACAGAGAACGCTGGGGCGAAGTGCCCGGTCTGGCTTGGGTCGAGTCCGGCCGCATCCGGAAGACCCCCCTCCCCTCGCCGCTTCCTCTGGACGACCTGCCCACAGCATACCGCTCCAGCCTGCGAGGCCTGGCGATCCTGCCGCGCGGCTGCGCCAAGGTGGCGGTGGAGGCCTCCCGTGGCTGCGCCCACGCCTGCAGCTTCTGCAGCATCGCCGCCTGCCAGGCCCTGGCTGGCGATGCCCGGCACAGACGCCTGCGTTCGCCCGAAGCCGTGGCCACGGAGATTCGCGGCATCGTCCAGGAATGGGGCCTGCGGGACTTCTGGTTCATGGACGCCGACTTCCTGGGCGGCCCCAAGGACAAGAAACGCATTCTCGCCCTGGCCGAGGCCATCGCCGATATCGGTCCCGGCATTACGCTCGAGATCGACGCCCGGGCCGACTCGGTCAGCCGCGAGACGATCCGCGCCCTCAAAGCCGCCGGCCTGGAGAGGGCTTTCCTAGGGGTCGAGTCTTTCGATCAAGAGACGCTCAATTCCTTTGCCAAGGGCGCCACGGTGGAGGGCAATCTGCGCGCTATCCGTATCCTGGAGGAAGAAGGCGTCCGCCCCATTCTCGGCAGCATCATGTTTCACCCCAAGAGCACGCTTGCGCAGCTCTGTCGTGAGCACGAAGCCCTGTCGAGAATCGGTTACGAAAAGACTCAAATGCTCTTCCGCCTCAAGAAGTACAAAGGTTCCCGCGACGCTGCCGACGCCCTCGATTGTCAAGGTCGAGGCGTTTCCCCTTACGAAGATTACGGTTGGGAATTTTCCGATCCCCAGGTGCGATTGATCTGGGAATTTTTTGACAACGCTCGACTTCAGTTGCTCGATATTATATTTGTCGATCAAATATTGGCTTTCAGGCAAGGAAAGATTGGTGTCTCGCAATTTAATCGAAAAATTGATTTGGTGTTTGGCAGATTAAAAGACTACATGGACATCATACTTCAGACAATATTGAAGCAGAAAAGTTTCAATGAGGAAGTTTTCCGCGAAATAACACAGAACGAAATCGGCCGCCTGTCGTTCGATAACATAATAAATCAATAACTAGACAGAGAGTTCCAGATATCATGCGAAAATCGAATCTGTTACCATGTCAAATACTGTTTGTCTTTTTTCTAATTTTATCCAGCTGGCTGCAACAATCAATAGCCAAAGAAATAAAAAAAAGTTCCACCCAGCCAGATAATAAGGAACCATTCCTGATTGTAAAAGAAGAACTGTCAACATTACGCAATGAATACGACAACAAAATATCGAAACTCGAAAAAGAGTTGGCAGACTTAAAAAGAAAAGGCGAGCACCTTGAAGAAGCGATCAGTAAAAACCAAAAAGATTTTTATGGAGAATTAATAAGCACCGTAAATATGTTTTCGAATGCCGGAAACAGAACACTTGCTATTTTGGGAGCTTTCATAGCCGTAATGGCATTTCTAGGATATAAAAAGCTAAATGACCTTGTCCACGATGCAATGAGGCCAGTCAACAAGAAAATTGACAATGTTGAATGTGAGCACGATGACTCTAAACGCTGGCACGATGAGGCCAAGGTTGAATACAAAGAACTTAAAGATAAACTCAAAAAAGACAAGAGCACAATTGAGAAATTAACGAATGAAACGAAAGCTCAAATTGAGTACATGCAAGGCATAGATATATTACGGAATACAAGCACAGGGGAAAAAAGCATACTAAGAGCCATTGAATTATTAAAAAGCAGCATTTCTAGCCATAGCTACGACATAACAAGAGTTTCCTTGGCGGCTGCCTATAAATATACTGGTGATTTTCGAGCTGCATGTTTTGAATTGCACAAACTATCTGAGCCAGACAAACTTTCTTCAGAAGGAGCAGCCGCTTTACTTGAAATAGCAATATTAGTTAATAACCAAGAAGAGTTTGAACGTGTCGACTCGCAATACAAGTACATTCTCAAAGAATTCGATAACGAGCTGTTTTTACCACTCATGAAATCAGTCATGGCCTTCGTGCAAGGCAATGTTGAAGAGATGGACCGATATTTAAAGAAATGCCAGCGTAAAATTCAATTGTATGACGACAAGCTTATCGATGAGAAAATTGAAAATGGAAAAAAATGTTTACATGGGATTTAAAGCCTCTTAAAGACCACCTCAAAGGAGAGTACTCGACAAGCGAAGGCTTTACAACGTTAATGAAGCATATGGATTCTTTGCAAAATCATATTCCACCGTGTAAGAGTACCCCACCAGACAGAACTCGTTAGCGACAAAACCAGGCGCTCTTCAGCTAATCATCATTATTTTTGGAGTATCCCCCAAACTGTGTAAACACCCCAGTTTGATGGTTCAGCAAAGATAGTCTTTGAGCCTTACCTGGAAGAAGATCGAAAGCTAGGCCATGATCTCCTACCAGTTACTTTTTCGCATCGTCCAGCGCTTCTCGACTTCGGTCACTAGTAGATACAGCTTCTTGAATAGGGCGATCGTTTTTATTTGCCGCCTGTGTGGGTAAATCACTTCGATGCACTTTCACGAAGCGTCTTAGCGGTCGTAGCCCATACCTTTGATCTGGTTTTTGACCGCCTTCTCCAGACCGCACCGCTGCATGACGACGCCGGCTTTTTCGAGACCAAGAACCTTGGCGACTTCCGCCTTAATGGTCTCCCTGCCAAGCGTCTCCGCCAGCTCCTTGCAAGACTTCCCCAAAGCCAAACCCGCTTCCTGCACCTTCCCTTTTACCCTAGCCAGTTTCTTCACGGCCGCCCGATAATCCAGGCTCCCAGGCTGCATCTTCTCCATGGCCACCTTGTGCTTGTCCCTGGCGGTGATGTTTTCCCGCAACTCCCGGGCCTTGGTCTGGATGTGCTCTCGGGCCTTCTCCGGATTAGTAAGGCGTTCCTGCCGTTCCCTGGTCTCTCGGGCCGCCCTGAGACGCTCCGGATCAATCTCCGGCTTGGGGGCGTCCAGGGAAGGCTCCTCTGCCCGCGACCACCCCGGCAACGTGCCGGCCGGACCATCCCGGTCCCTCCCTCGCTCTTTGACCTGGTTGGCCTGGTGTTCGTCTAGATAGCCAAGCGTCGATATGCGATCTTGGCTCCGGCTCATGCTGCGGGTCAGCTGCTCGAAGCTCTTGACCCTCTCGTTGTCCACGTAGAGCGTGAAATCGCCCTTGTGCCGGGTTGCGCCGACATAGGTCGTCCGGCTATTCCAGGTTACGCCATGCAAGGCATAGACGTCCGTCTGCGTCTTTCCCTGCCCCTTGTAGACCGTTCCGGCATACCCAAGGGCAAACCCTTTGTACTCTTGCGGATCAAAAGAAACTATCGCACCGCTATCAAGTTTAACTTCGATCTGTTCCTGACTTTGTTTCTGAACAGTGCCAAAATTCCCATTGATCAAGTTCTTATCAATGCTCTTCGCCGTGGCGTTAAATTGAATCCTGTCGCCAACCCCTATCGTCTGCTGAAACTTCTTCTCCCCCTTCTCACAATCATAGGTGATGCCGCCACGCACCATCCCCATCTCTCGCATAATCTTGCTGCAATCGTCATTTATACGGTTCACTTTCGTATTAATTCCAGCATAAATAAATCGGTTCACGTCTGGATTCCGCCCGATGTCCCGTTTCCAATCCTGCAATAAGGCCTCTATCGGCCTCCCCAATGCCTTGATGCACCCATGCTCCCGGTACGCCGTCATAGCTTCCTTGATCTTCCCATCGGCAAGGTCCATGCTGGCTTGCCGCATCCAATCCTGCTTCTGCCGCCTGACCAGCGAAATCAAGGCATGGTCCGTTTTCTGCCGAATCTCGGAGTACATCCCTCCGCGTTGGATGCTGGCCAGCTGCGCGTCGTCACCAATCATGACAACCTTCGCGCCGGACACGTCGGCCTGCTCCAGCAGGCGGTGCATGGTCCTATTATCCAGCATGGCCGCCTCATCCACGAAAACAACAGTCTTGCGATCCCAAGCCTTGACCCGGCTGCGCGGGTTGGTACGCGCCTTTTCCTGGCGCAAAAGCTCCGCATGGACCGTGGATGCCTCCCGGAAACCGTCCGTGTGCATGTCCCGGCTGACCGTGTTTGTCGGGGCCACGCCCACCACCCGCCAGCCGTCGACCTCGAAGGCGTCCCGGGCCGCGCCCATGGTGTAGCTCTTGCCGGCCCCCGCCCGGCCCTGGATGACGCAAAGCCGGTTCGCGGCCGTCATCACGTCAAAGGCTTCACGTTGCTCCGGGTCCAGGGTCTTACGGGAAAGCGCCTGCCTCCTGGCATGTTCTGAGGCCTGGCCGCCGGCCTCCCGCATCTTGCGGTCCGTGAGCTCCAGGATCGCCCGCTCCTCGGCCCGCACGTGCGTGGACGTATAAAGTCCCGTTTCCTGCCCCTCCCCGTCATAGAGCTTCACACACTCCGGGCAGGACAAAACCCGCTGCTTCGCCGCCTCGCGTTCGGCCATGTCCTCTAGGCCGGCCTTTTTGAGCACCGCGTGAAGCTCCCGCTCCGTGAACAGGCACTGCCGGACGGTCAGCTTTTCAAGGATCGTTTGCGGCTCCACCACCGCGGTCTGTCGAGCGTCTTCAAGGCGGGCTTCGTTCTCGGCCGTCTTCCACGACGCCTCGATGTGTCGGGCCTTGCCCTCGTGGAGCTGAGACACGACGCCGCAAGGATCAACGCGAAGGTCCAGCTCCCGTTCCTCGAAATAGCGGTTTTGAAACGCCTCCCATTTTTCGCTGATCCGGTCCTGGGCCGAGACGAACCCTTTGCCATTTTTCCGGGCAAAGTCCGGATTCAAATCCGTGGCCTTGTGCTTGTCGAATCCCTCACGTCCAAGACGTCGGGTGGTCACCAAGGCATGAAGATGCGGGTTGCCCGCTTGCATGTGGATCGCCCACTGGCAGGCCAGGCCATTATCTGTGAATTGTTCCTGGATGTGCTGTCGCGCCATTTCGATGCGCTGGGCGTCGGTGATCTGCGCGTCTTTGGGTAGGGCGAAGACATAGTGCTTGGCTAGTTGGGCACCAGACCGAAGGCGGACTTCGCCGGTCCTGGATAGGTGCTTTGTGGCGATTTCCGACTTGTCCACTGCATCCCAAAGCTGCTGTCTGTCCCAGGCTGGTGAACCTGGAGGAAGCTCGAAACCACGAGCCAGCACAGGATCATCCGTTTTGTGATTTCGGAAGTCAAAGGTTTCGCCTGTCAGGTCGCGTGTAAACCTGTCGCGGTCGATATAGGCGGCCACGGCGACGCCTGATGTTCCAGTGGACACACCGACGATAGAGCAGCCAGCGAAGCAGCAAGCCATATTCCGCTATAACGCCTTTTGGTTTTTCATCTTATCCACACGAAAGTGGGGCGCAATGTTTTGGCTTTGCCAAAACATATATTGCGTGTAGCCTCATTCTTCGGCTTCAGCTTTACGGCATTCGTTGGCCGTTTGGAAGTTTTTTTCCTCGCTACCTTGACATTGACTCTAAAGTCTATGATTCATTTCCAATATTTTTGAGGAGGCTTTCGACATGGCTGAAAAAGCAAAGCTGACGGCCGAGGAACGGCTTAAAAAAATCGAGCAGAAGCGGGCAAAGTTGGCGGAGGAAGCAGCCAAAATCAGGAAAGAGGCTAGGAAGAAAGAGGCCAGCGTCAAAATGAAGCTTGGCGGGCTTGTCTGGAAAGCCGGCTTGCAGGATCAGCCTGATAACGTGATTCTCGGCATCCTGGTTGCCGGGTTTAAAAAACTCGGAACCGAGCGTGGAGCCTTTGAAGCCCTTGGCCGAAAAAAATTCGAGGATGACGCCAAGGCCAAGGCGGAAACCAAGGCAAAGGCCCGGGGAGCAAAACCAGAAAATCCCGGTCATGGGCCTGCTAGTGCCACGGCCCATCCGGCCGCGTCAGCGGCTGAGAGGTTTTACCTCAATGTGTCGATTGAAGAAAAAGATGCTGCCAAGGCTCTTGGCGCAAGATGGGACGGCGAGCACAAAAAATGGTGGTGCCATCCGGCCGACAAAGAAAAATTCACCAAGTGGTGGCCGGTGGGGGCATAGCCGTGAACAAGGACGTTGAAGAAATCTTCGAGAACATCCGTGACGTGGTGGCCGTTCACCAGGACGATGTGGCCGCCATGGACAAGCTCGTTAAGTATCTGCACTCCGAACTCCAGTCCGTGAGCTTGGGCATCAGAACCTTGGAGGAAGCGTCGAGAAAGGCCGAAGCCGCCGGACAGCGGATCAGCCAGCAGTTGACCGAGGAACCGAGGATCACCCAGGACCGGGCAAAGATGTGGGTCGGCCTGTCCCTACTCGCCGCCCTCCTCTTCTTCGCCGCCGGCGGCTATGCCGGCTGGCGCTACGCTCAGGATGGCGTCACGAAGGAAATAGCGCAGTTGCCGGAACTGACTAGATGGGCCGCCAGCAAAGAAGGCAAGACGGTCTATCAGTTCGCTGCGCAGGGTGATTTGCAACGGCTCATGCGCTGTCAGGGCGATGGGTGGAAGGTCAAACACGGCGTTTGTTATCCCTTCTCCAATGACAAAAACGAAGTTACCGGCTGGAGAATGCCCTAGATCAGGAGCCGCCACGACCAGAGAGCAAGAGAACACGGGGTGCTACGCCAGAGCTGCCAAGATACCCCAAAAGGTCGTTTTCAGGATTGCTACGCACTCGTAGATTCCCGCCGACCATAGGGCAATCCGGTTTTTTGGCGATGTGGCGTCCCCCGGACTCGATGATCGCAGGATAGTCATGCATCGCGGTTTCCTCCCCCGCCGAAGGCGGCGGCAATCAAACGCTCCGCGTCGGCTTCCAAGTGAATCGCGTCAATGAATCCCTCGGGCAGGACGACAAGGATCTGCTCGAACTGCTCCCGACTCATACCGGAATTTTTCCAGGGCCGCGCCGCTGCGTACTGTTTTCGGCTGACCTTGAGGATGGCCCAGGGCTTGTTTTGTGGGGTCATGCTCTCAGTTTGAAATGCAACCTACCGCGCCTCGTGGGCGGCTTGGGCAAGCACGTCCATCACCCAGGCATTCAGGCTCTTGCCGGAATGCTTGGCTTTAAGCGCTATTTCCGCGTGAAGCCCGCCCGGAACCCGCACGGTAAACTTGCCGGAAAACGGTTTCTCGGGTTCCTTGCCGACTTCCTTGCAGCCCAGGAAGTAGCTTTCCAGGGCATCCCGAAAGCCTTGTTCCAGTTCGGCCACGGACTCGCCCTCGTAAGAAATCACGTCCGAAATTCCGAGCACTCGGCCGTGCAACACCTTGTCGCGGTCATCGTATTCGATGGAGCCGAGATAGCCATTGTGTTTAAAAACATTGTCCATCATTACTGATTTCCTCCCGCACTCTCCGGCGTCAGACCGACCTCCCGCAGGAAGTCGCGCACACGCTCAAGCGCATACTTTTTTAGCTCTTTCTGCGGATGCGGCTTGTGGATGCTCAAGAGGGCTTGCCCGAGGGAAGTCCGGATTTGAGAACCCGGCCCCTCCCTGAATGTCGCCCCCTTCGCCCGCAAAAGGCTCTCGACTTCCGTCCAGGTCACATCCGACCGCGTAGGATTGTCGAAGATCCGCTTGAGCGTTCGGAGCTGCTTGCTGTTCATGAAGAAAATGGTATCATTTTTGGTGGCATTGTCAAGGGCTAATCTGAAATACCCAGGGAAGTCCTTCCAGGGTGTAGCGTCCGGCTTCACAGAATGGCCCTATTTTCGATTTTTCGGCTTTCCTAGGACAATTGTCGCCTTAATGACGAAAAGGCGCTCAAACGATCGATTTTGAGGGCTTCCGGTTTTCCCTTCCGAGCTAAGGCGAAGCCGAAGCCGGAAGGCCGAACGAGTCCGCGAGTGAGGGGTTGCCTTTTTCCGAGAAGGTGCGGCCTGGTCCCGCGTTGCCGGTGGCGCTCCGTCTTTCCACATCCGACCGCTTGCCCGTGCGCACCGCGCCCTTGAGGCCGCCGAAGGCGTGTCTTTCGGGAGCGAAGGGACTTGGTTTTGGCCGGAGGGGGCGGGAAGAGTGATGGGATTTGAAGGAAATTAGAATTGATTTTTTTGGTTTAAATCTCTTTCGCGTAAATCGATAAATAGTGGCATATTTTTTTGTATTTCTAAATAATAAAACTCAAAAATAGACATAGACGCATTAAAGCATGCTACCCCAATGATAGAAATAGAATTTTGATTTTTCAAACCGAATAGACAAGCAAAATTTTCATGCAATACCTTACAATAAGACCCCTCAACACCATAACAATTAGGGTGTGCATATTTGTACAATACTTTATATTGTTCCTCAAAGCCAGGCCATTTACGTTCCAACTTCTTTAATATTTTTAAGATATTTATTGCAACAGGGAATTCAGCATCACCCATTTTCTGACCAAATAATTTATTAATTATGAACTCATTAAAACCTTCTGATGTATTTTCTATAATGCAACTTTCAATTTTTTCATATAAACAACAAGCTAAAGCTGACACTTCCATAATTGATCTTGTTAAAATTATAGCTGTAACTTCTCTTTTTTCTTTAAATAATCGCAAAGCAATATCACCAATGTCGGCTACGCGATGGTTTAATGACTCTAAAAAAGTAATAGCATTAAACGGGTTCTTCGCTATTATAGATATTTGATAGGCCGAAATTCGTGGTTTAAGATTTGACTTAGAGCCACTAACAAAACCTCCTGACGAACCGCATACAGATGAGACAGCAGGCGAATTTGCAGAGAGCGAGGTAGGCGTCAGCGCAACGCTCGTAGCGGATACGCAGCTTTCGGAAACGGTTGAGCCAGGAGAGCGTACGCTCCACGACCCAACGGTGACAGCCAAGGCGAGTTGAGGATTCGACGCTACGCCGGGCAATACGGGGAACGATGCCTCGGCTTCGCAGGAAACACCGGCATTCGGGGTAATCGTAGCCCTTGTCGGCGTGCATCTTGTGAGGCCGCTTGCGCGGCCTGCCGGGTGCGCCACCGAGAGCGGGCAACGCCTCAACAGCCGGGACTAGCATCTTCAGGTCATGTCGGTGAGCGCCACTGAGCAGGCAGACAAGGGGAAGGCCGTCGCTGTTGACGATCAGATGCCGCTTGGTGCCGCTTTTTCCTCTGCCTGTCGGGTTCGGGCCTGTCTCTTGGCCCCCCGGGGGGAGGGGACCGTGGCGGAATCTATGGCAAAGCGTCGCCAGGCAAACCGCTTGGCGCGGTGTATCTGTGCAAGGAGCACCACATGGAGCCGGTCCCACACGCCGGCCTTCTGCCACTGCCGTAGCCGACGCCAACAAGTCATGCCCGATCCGCAACCCATCTCCTGGGGGAGCTTTTCCCAGGGGATGCCGGTTTCAAGAATGAAGAGAATGCCGCGAAGGGCTTGTTTGTCGCTCCGACGTGGCCTGCCCCCCTTGGGCTTTGGCGGTTCTTTGGGCAGAAAGGGTTCGATGCTGGTCCACAGGGTTTCAAACTCGGCGGGTTTCATAGGAGCCTCCCGACCAAGATCCTACCCCATTTTTAACGGCTCAGCCCGCTTTTGTTAGTGTATATGGCCCCGCCCCGGAGTCAAGATCAGAAGCCTTGGGTTGCAAGGTACGGATGCTAGCGTATATCCGGCGTCATGCCCTGTGAGCTGCGCCTCAATGGTATATCCGCGCTTCCAGTCCTCATCGCTCTTTCGGCCTTGATGGCCACACTAACAAACAGGGTCCCTGGAAGCAGGTCCGACCTTTTGCCCAGTTCTTCTTCTCCTGGCATCCTTACGGTGGTTTTTAAAGCTTCAAACGCTTCTCATGCCGCCATTCGGTATTCTGTCCCTTGGGAGAGCATGTTCCACACGATTCGGGCCGTTTTGTTGGCCAGAGCAACAGCTCCTCGGTTATGCCCTCTCCTGTCTACAAGACGCGCAAGCCAATCACTCGCTCCCTCCCCCAGCGGCACCCGTCCAACATGCATGGCCCGTAGCACCGCCCGTGCCCCGTGGATGAGAAGTGTGCGGGCGTAGCTGTCGCCTCGTTTGGTGATCCCAAGCAGGCGCTGTTTTCCGCCGGAGGAGTACTGCCGGGGAACCAGGCCGAGGTAGGCCGCAAACTCGCGTCCGTTTTTGAAGTCCTTGGCAGCGCCAGCCATGGTCAGCAAAATGGTTGCAGTAAGGACGCCGACTCCAGGGATCTTCATGAGCCTCTTGCAGGCTTCGTGCTCCTTGGCGATGCCAGCAAGGACCTTGTCCTGCTCGGCGATCCTGGCATCGAGGATGGTGATGTACTCGTGGATGGAGGCGAGCAGCCGTCGCATCATTCCAGAAAGACCATTGTCCAAGTCATCCACCATGGCAGGTAGGTGACTGCGCACATGGCAGGCTCCCTGCCTGAGGACGAGACCATTCTCTGCCAGAAGGCCCCTGGCCTGGTTGATCGCCGCCGTCCTTGCCTGCACCAAAACCTTGCGAACCCGGTGGATGGCTTGAATGTCCGCCTGTTCCTGGGTCTTGTGAGGCACAAACCGCATCCGTGGCCTGGCAACGGCCTCGCAGATGGCGGCCGCATCGTTGGCGTCATTCTTGTCGGCCATGAGATAGGGTTTTACGAACCTAGGATGGATGCGGCGCACGGTATGCCCACACTCCTCAATGGCCCTGGCCCAGTAGGCGGAACTGGCGCAAGCTTCCATGCCCACCAGACACGAGGGCAGGTTGGCGAAAAAGGGGACGACTTGGTTTCGCCTGAGCGTTCGGCGCAACATTACCTTGCCGTGGGCATCAACGCCGTGGAGTTGGAAGGTATTCTTGGCCAAGTCGACGCCGATGGTGGTAACGTTTCTCATGGGATGGCCTCCTTCAAGGATTGGTCATGCTTCCTTGAAATACCCCGGTATGTGGGGCGGGGCCATCCCATCACTCTTAATCCTACTAACCAATTCTGACGCATTAGCCAATTCAAAATCTTTGTCGAAACTGGTCATACTCTTATCTCGTTTTTTTCCACACCGATTTCAGCCACGCATCCTTCGGCCCTCCTGGATGGCCGCGCATCGCGTCGGCCAGTTCGTCCGGCGTGAGCCCATCCCGCCACGTCTCGAACTGCGCTTGCTCGGCCGCCTGCCGGGCGACCGTGACCGCCTTGGCTTCCGCCTCGGCGTCTTTGGCGGCCTGCTCCTCGGGGCTCACATAGCCTTTGGGCCGGCGGTAATAGCCGGTACGGGCCAGGGATCGGAAGACCCAAGAACATGGATCGGCCACGGGTTGGCCGTCCTTGTCGCACATCGCGTCGTGCTCAAGCTCCCATTCGGCATGGTCGAGGCTTTGAAGCACCTTATCGGCTGACTTCCCCAGCTCGGCGAGGGCCTGGCCGATCTGCACGAGCTGATCCGGTCCGAAGCCGGAGCGGGACAAATGAGGCCAGGTCAGGGTGATCCGTTCGGAGGTAAGAGAGATAGATAGATTTTCTCTATCTATCTTTTCCTTATAAGGGGGAGGATTCTTGTCCGTTTGACTTGTCCGCTCATCCTGTTCGCTTGTCTTGTCCGGATATCTTGTCCGGATATCTTGTCCACCCGTCCGCTCATCCTGTCCTATTATCTTGTCCGTTTGTCCTGTCCGACCATCCTGTCCGGTTTGAGGATGAAAATTGAATTTCAATCCACGCGAGCTACCTTGATACCAAGCCTGCTTGGTCAGCCATCCTAGGGAAACGAGCTTGTCGATTCCTCGGCGAACGGTCCGATACGGAAGGCGCGTTTGTGCAGCAATGACGTCATAATTAGCGATATGGGAGCCCTGGCGCATGAAGTATTCGAGGACGAGTTTTTGCCCGGATGTCCGGGGGGCGGAACGGTTCGGTAAGAACAACGGAAGGTTTGTATCCTGTCCGTTTACCTTGTCCGCTTGGTCTGTCCGCTTATCGTGGCCTGTTGCGTTGCCCGTTTGTGTTGTCCGCTCATTCTGTCCGGTTATCTTGTCCGGTTGTCCACTTACCTTGTCCGTTTGTGTTGTTCGTTCATCCTGTCCGCTTATCTTGTCCTCTTGTCCTCTTTCCTTGTCCGGTTGTCCTGTCCTCTTGTCCTCTTGTCCTGTCCAGTTGTCCGTTTGTGTTGTCCGGTTGTCCTGTCCAGTTGTCCGCTCATCCTGTCCGATTACCCTGTCCGTTTGTGTTGTCCGGTTTTCGTTTTGTGGCTCGTCGGCAGAGGAAGATTTTGAGGAGGAAGGCAAGTGCAGAATTTCGGCAGGAATAGACGGCAAGGATTTTCGCTGGCTGGAAGCGTTAGCGTCCAGTTCACGGACGATGGCGCGGTGCTCGGCTCCGATGGAGGTAGCGGACTTGGCCGATTCGCGGAGTTGATCCCGCAATGTCTTTCGGGCCATGGCGGCGACTCCTCACCTACTCCTGGAGTAGATCAATCAATTCCGTGGCGAGCTTACGAAATTTGGAAGCAGCAGCGGACTTCGGGGCAGAACGCAAAACGGTCTGTTTCAGGGCCTCGGATTGCTTCACGGCCGTGCATCGCGGGACCATCGTTTCAAAAACAAGTCCCTGGTAGTCTTCGAGGATTCCGGCCACGAATGCGCGATCCACGCCTTCCCGGCGGTCAACCTGATTCAAAATCAGTCGCAAAAAACGAAGATTGGGATTTATTTCTTCTTGAACGTATTTGATTGTGCGAATTGTTTTATCGAGTCCTGATGTAGCGTAGCGGGAACCGCCAGTAACAGGACAAATCACAAAATCAGCGGCGGCCATTGCTTGCAAGGAAAACAAACCAAGATTTGGTGGACAATCGAGAAGTGTAAAATCAAATCTGTTCGTGGCGTATTGGCGTAATCTTTGATTTAAAAGCTGATACCCTTTGTCCTCTCTTGCAAGTAATTCCGGTTCAAGAGAACCGGAATCTTCTGTATTCGGTAAAAAATGAACTCGATCATATTGTGTCGGGTAAATACATTTACTCGGATCAATCCCTTCACCGTCCAAAAGTTCGTATAATGTAGCATCCGGGGCGGTAGGGAAAAAATTAGAAGTGGCATTACACTGGTTGTCCAGGTCGGCAACCAAAACGGAAACACCTTTGTTTGCCAGTGCATGGGCAAGGTTCAGTGTGATCGTGGTCTTTCCGACGCCGCCCTTGTTATTGACTACCGCAAAAACCTTCCCCATCTCCCCGCCTCCATGTCCGAATATGCTTCGCGCTTAGCACTTTTTTTCCAAGGATGGCAATATGCTTTGCCCGAAATTAAGCCTTTTTTTTGTCGATTAGGCTGACGAGATTGGGCCGTGGGAGAGGAAGGAAAATGGGAGATTACGCCGCTCGGGCGAACTCGCGTTTCAACTCCATCGCTTCTATTTCTTTAATGATTTCTTATTGTTGTACTTCAGTCCACGGCCCGAAAACCACTTCATAAATTTCTTCGAACGCGGCTTCCAGGGCCGGGTCTTCTTCCGGCTCTCCCAGGTGGACAACGAAGGCCGTGTCCTTCACGTTGCGCGGCTTAAAAAGGGCCTGTCCACCACCCACCCGTTGCGGGCTGACGAGCTGCGCGCTATCAAGACCTGGCTCGTGGATCGGGCCAAGATGAAGCCCGACACAGACTCCTTTTTCGTGAGTGAGCGGCGCGGGCCGTTGAGCCGTAAAACAGTATTTGTGCTTATCCGTAAGTACGGAGATGTTGTGGGGCTCCCCCTACCCGTCCATCCCCATATGTTACGCCATGCCTGCGGTTTTGCCCTGGCCGATCAAGGGGCAGACACGCGCCTGATTCAGGACTACCTTGGGCACAGAAACATTCAGCACACAGTCAGGTACACGGCGGCGAATCCGGCGCGGTTTGAAAAGCTTTGGAGGTAGTCCCATTCTTCAGAACGTCCTAATCCTCACCCCGCTCCATCCGAAGGTTATGAAGGCCGTCGATTCTCTTGCCCCTCAAGGCGGGATAGAGTCTCGAGGCGCTATCATTGACCGGGCATGCGCCTGCGGGTGCGACTGGCAGAACCGTAAGGACTGAAGGGGGTCTGCTCACGAAACGGAAAAAATCGTACGCTAAGCCTCGGCGAGCATCCGGAGCGGCCGAAATTTACCCTGCTCGATCAGCTTGTGCTGCCGCCAGATGTAGTCGCCGGTCAGGTTGATGTGCTCCCAGCCCAGGGGAGACAGATGCGGCAGCAACTTCTCATCGATGTCCTGCGAAGTGTCGCGTAGAGACTTGATGGCGCGTTCCAGATAGACTGTATTCCACAGGATTATCGCTGTCATCACCAGATTGAGGCCGCTGGCGCGGTAGCGTTGGTTCTCGAAGCTGCGGTCGCGGATTTCGCTGAGCCGATTCAGGAACACCGCCCGCGCCAGGGCGTTCTTCGCCTCTCCCTTGTTCAACCCGATCTGCACCCGTCGGGCAACTCGATGTTCTGCATCCAGTCGAGCGCAAACAGCGTGCGCTCGATGCGCCCCAACTCACGCAGGGCTACCGCTAGGCCGTTTTGACGTGGGTAGCTGCCGAGCTTGCGAAGCATCAGTGAGGCTGTCACCGTGCCCTGTTTGATGGATGCGGCGAGCCGCAAGATTTCATCCCAATGAGCGCGAACGTGTTTGATGTTGATGTTTCCGCCAATAAGGCCGGCGAGCGTCGGATAGCAGCGGCGAAGCGACTCTTGAGCACAGACCTGGCGTTAACCGAAGTGGCAGATCAAACCGGTTTCGTCGATCAGAGCCATCTTACCAACCGATTCAAGGCGGTAGTTGGCGTGACGCCCGGCGCATTCCGCAAAATGAGCAAGAATCTGCAAGACGGCAGGTAAGATGGCCGGCATATTTCCTCCAGTATCTAAGGAGGAGCGTTATGCCTGGAGTCGATATTCTGTCGTTGCTTGTGTTTGCTGTCATTACCGCGATAACCCCGGGGCCGAACAATCTGGTCCTTCCGGGATTTCTGTGGCTCGGTGACCGAATGCCCGGCGGGGCTGGCAAACCCACCCCGCCGGGAACAAAAGCCATAACGGGTCCTTAGTTGGCCTGGGCCTGCAGCCCGGCCAGCACCTTTTCCGGGTAGGCTGGCAACTGGCGGATGCGCACGCCGCAGGCGTTGTACACCGCGTTGATCACCGCCGGATGCGGACCGCACAAGGGCATCTCGCCGATGCCGGCCGCGCCGAACGGCCCGAACTCACGCGCCGGCTCGACGTAGATGAGCTCCATCTGGTCCGGGATGTCCTTGATGTAGGGGATGCCGGCCCCGGCCAGGCTCGAATGCTTCTTGATGTCCTCGAAATCCTCGGACAGGGCCAGGCCGATGCCCTGGGCCATGCCGCCCCAGTTCTGGCCGTCCACGACCAGCTTGTTGTTGATCTTGCCGATGTCGGAAACCAGGGTCATCTTTTCCACCTGCACCTTGCCGGTCGCCGTGGTCACGGCCACTTCGGCCATGAACAGGCCATACATATAAACGCAGATGGGGTCGCCCTGGGCATTTTCATCCGTGGGCTTGCAGGGTGTGGTCCAGGTGCCGCTGTAGCGCAGGGGCAGCTTCGCCTCGACCATCTCGTCATAGGTGCGAAACGTGCCGTCGGACTTTTTCATGGCCGCGATGAGATTCTCGCAAGCGACGCGGATGGCGTTGCCCGTGACGACCTGGCTGCGGCTGCCGCCGGCCGGGCCGCTGCACGGGACCTTGCTCGTGTCGTTCTTGACCATGCAGATTTTCTCCGGCGGCATGCCAAGGGGCCGCAGCGCCTCGTGGGCCGTGCCGAGCGACCCCATGTCCGCGCCCTGGCCGTGGTCTTCCCAGCAATCGAAGAGCGTCACCCCGCCATCGGGATTGAGCTCCACATCGGCGTTGGAGGTGTCCGGACCGTCCAGGCCGCAGCCGTAGATGCCGATGGCCACGCCCACACCGCGTTTGACCGCGTCGGTGGAATTTTCCCGGGCCCGGCGCAGGGCTTCCTTGTACTTGGGCCGCAACAGGTCGATCTGCTCGGGCAGGGCGTAGGAATCCGGCGCGTTGCCCGTGGGCGTGGTGTCGCCCGGGCGGTAGACGTTGGCGTAGCGCAGTTCCAGGGGGTCCCAGCCCATCTTTTCGGCCAGTTCGTCCATGAGGGATTCGGAGGCGAACATGATCTCCGGCGAGCCATAGCCCCGGAAAGCCGCTCCCCAGGCGTGGTTGGTGGCCACGCAACGTCCCTCGCCGCGCTGGTTGGGGATGCCGTAGCCGGCCGACCAGTAATGGGCGCCGCGGGCGGTCAGCAGGTCGCCGAACTCGCAGTACGGGCCATGGTCCACGTCCCATTCGCTTTCAGCGGCCAGGATCTTGCCGGTCTCCTTGTCGGCGGCGTAGCGGCCCTTGATGAAAAAGGGCGAGCGCTTGCCCGTGTAATACTGCTGCTGGGCATAGTTGTAGCGCAGATGGCAGGGCCGGCCGGTGGCCACGGCGGCCACGCCGACAAGGGCCTCCATGGTCGGGCTGAACTTGTAGCCGAAGGTGCCGCCGGCCGGATTTTGCACGGCCTCCATATCCTCCAGCTTGACCCCGATGCCGTCGGCCACCATGAGCATGTGCAGGTGCAGACCGATGGACTTGGAGTGGATGACCAGCTTGCCGTCGCTGTTGACGTAGGCGAAGCCCACGTCCGGCTCGATGGGCATATGCGGCTGGCGCTGGGTGTAATACTCCCCTTCGGCCACGACCAGGTCTCCGCGCTCGAAGTAGGGCCTGGTCTCATCGCCCTTGACCAGGGGCTGGGTGAAATAGACGTTGGGCGTGCCGGGATGGATTTCGATGGCGTCCTCGGCCATGGCCTCGGGCGCGCTCATGTAGGCCGGCAGCTCCTCCAGGTCCAGGCGCACCTTCTCGGCCGCGGCCCGGGCATGGGCTTCGGAATCGGCGCAGACGATGGCCAGAGCGTCGCCGTACTGGAACACCTTCTCGTCGCACAGAATAGGCCGCTCCCAGCCGTCGCCCTTGGTGTAGGGGAAGGCAATCAGGCCGTTGATGCGGTTTCTGCCCTTGACGTCCTTGTGGGTGAGGACGCGGACCACGCCCGGCATGACCTCGGCCTCGGCAGTGTCGATGCCCTTGATGTTGGCGTGGGAGACCTTGGCGTTGACCAGGGCCAGGTGCAGGGTGTCGGGCGGCAGCTGGTGTTTTCTGTCGTCGCCGAAATCCCATTGCCCGAGCACCTTGGCCACGCCCGTGGGCCGGGGATAGCTCGATCCCCAAAGCCTGCCGTCCGCCGGCTTGTTGTCGTTGAGGGTCAGGGTCTTTTCTCCGCGCAACGCCTTGGCCGCGTCCATGACCGCGTCGACCAGGGGCACGTAGCCGGTGCAGCGGCAGGCGTTTTTATGCTTCTGGAACCAGTCGCGCACCTCCTCCCGGCTGGGATCGGGATTTTCATCCAGCAGCCCCTTGGCCGAGACGATGAAGCCCGGCGTGCAAAAACCGCATTGCGCGCCGCCGTGCACGACCCAGGCGACCTGCAACGGATGCAGGTTGTTTTTCGTGCCCAGGCCCTCGACGGTGGTGATGGCGGCGTAGTCGTCGACCAGGCGGGCCTTGGTGACGCAGGCCCGGGTCACCTTGCCGTTGATGATGACGCTGCACGCGCCGCACTGCCCCTGGGCACAGCCCACCTTCACGCCGGTCAGTCGCAACTGGCCGCGCAGCACGTCGGAGAGCATGGCGTTGTCGTCGACGACCAACATGCGCTCGATACCGTTGACGATGAATGTCTTCTGAATCATGATGGCACCCCTCTTGTTGCTTTTTCAGGTTAGTTGTTCGGGCTTGAAGCGACAAAGGACCCTGGATCTACGACTTGCCGAAGCCGCAAGCCGGATAGCGACACTCCGGGCACATGGCGCACAGTCCGCCATGGCCAAGTTCCACGATGTCCTCCCGGGAGAGCCGTTCGCCGGTAACCAGCCGCGGCACGAGCAGATCGAACACGCTCGTGCGATGGTACATGACGCAGCCGGGCAACCCGATGACCGGGACATCGTCGCGATACGCCAGCAGGAACATGGCTCCGGGAAAAATGGGCGCGCCGTAGGCGACCAGCCGGCCGCCGGCCGCCCGGATGGAAGACGGCGACAGATCGTCGGGATCGACCGACATGCCGCCGGTGACGGCGACGAGTTCCACGCCTTCGGCCGCCAGCCGCCTTATGGCCCGCTCGGTCATGTCGCGGTCGTCCGGCACGATGACTTGTCTGACCACCGTGCAGCCCAGTTCCGCGAACTTGCGGCGCAGTACCGGGCCGAATTTGTCCTTGATGCGGCCGTGGTAGACCTCGCCGCCAGTGGTCACGACACCCAGGCCCCGACGCGCGGCCAGAAGGTTGATGCGGCCCTCGCACGGGGCACTGAGGGTCACGCCTTCCCCGGCCACGGCCTTGGCGATGCGCGCGGCCGCGTCGTCCTCGTGCACCAGCCCCGCCCCGATGTCCCAGACGTAGAGGTGTTCCTTGCCCAGCCGCAGCAGCTCGGACACATCCTCGGGGCGCACGACATGGCCCTTGCGAAAGGCCGGCCCCTTGGACTCGCCCGGCACGATCCGGGTGATGTCGTGGCAAAGGACCGTGCCCACGGCTTCCTCGACGGCAATCACGCGCATGACGTCCTCCCTGGGAGACGCGAGGACAGACCCGGTCGCCAGGCGGCGTCCGGCGGCAGGCGGCTCCCTGTTGGCATGCGGACGGTTCGAGAAGACGGACGCGGCGCGACGGCCGGGTCCCATACGTTGCGACAGTTATTAGAAGTACTGCGAGAAATTGAGGTATTCGGGTTTGAAGATGAGGTTCATAAGCAAAGTGGCGATGGCGATGCCGGCGGCAGGCGGGTCCAGGTGGTTGCTGCCGTGGTTGTAGAAAAGCCGCGCGGCGTACTCCTCGATGAAGGCCGCGCCGATGCCGAACGCCATGGCCCCGGCCAGGGAGCCCGTTTGCAGAAAACCCCAGGCCCCCATGATGGCCATGCAGTGGGTAACGGGCGACTTTTGAATGCTCCCCTGGCCGAAATTGAGCATGGTGAGCATGATGGCCGAAAGGCCCCAGCAGAAGATCAACGGCGCGGTCACCGCAGCCGCCTCGCTGATCGCGCCCTTCTGGGCCAGGGGAACAAGCGCGGCATGCAGGCCCTTGGCCACGCCGCCGGAAAGTAGGCCCACGCCGGCCCCAAGCGCCACCAGGCGCGAGGGCGGCGACATCCAGCCCACCCAGGAAATGGCGTACTCGTTCGTGCCGAACAGACCGTATGCGCGGATGGATTCCCGGTTGCCCCAGGGCGCTTCCTTCTGGAACAAAAGACGCGCCAGGAAAATGTTGATGACGATGGACAAGGCCAACATGTCCGATTCGCGCAGGATCGGGATGCGTTGTAGCACCGGCACGAGGAGCAATCCGAACACCGCGGATACGCCTCCCACCGCCAGCACGTCCCAGGACGTGTCCACCAGGGGGGAGAGGATATCCTTGGCGTTGCCGGTCGGATGGTTGTGGCGCACGCCGGCCGCGTAGGTGGCGGCCACGACGCCGGAAACGAATCCGCCGACATGGGGGCCGAAAATCGGCCCCAGCCCGACCTGCAGCAAGATGAAATCCGACCCGCCGGCCAGGACGACCAGACACCCGCACATGGTGACCAGGCCGCAAAGGCAAAACGACCACAGTCCTCCCAAACTGGCTCCGAACACGCCCCCGCCAAAGGCCAGGATGATGGCTTCGCTACTCCATGGAACCATTGTTCACTCCTTGAGCGCTAGGCCGGCCCGAGCCCGGAGAGCTCCTTCCGGGCCGGGCCGGCGGGCATGTCGCTTCCGACGTGAAAACGGCATGCCCTCGCGTGAACTCTCTTGCGCCCGAACTACATGGCGGCCTTAAACAGGGCGATGATGTCGTTGACATCCCCCTTGCGCGGGTTGCAGCCGGCGTTGCCGTCAAGCAATGCCTGCTTGGCCATGGGCTCGAGATCGGATTCCTTGACGCCAAGCGCGGCCAGACTCTTGGGGATGCCGACGTCAGCGGACAGGCGTTCGATGGCCGTGATGGCCTTTTCCGCCGCCTCGATCATGCCCAGGCCGTCGATGTTCTCGCCCAGGGCGACCGCGATGTCCGCGAACTTGCCCGGGTTGACCATGAGGTTCCAGCGCTCGACATGGGGCAGGAGGATGGCGTTGGCCATGCCGTGGGGCATGTCAAGCATGCCGCCCAGTTGGTGGGCCATGGCGTGGACATAGCCCAGGCCGGCGTTGTTGAAGGCCATGCCGGCCAGAAGCGAGGCATAGGCCATGCCTTCGCGGGCCACGATGTCCTCGCCGTAGGCCACGGCCCGGCGCAGGTGCTGCCCGACGAGCTTGATGGCCCGGATGGCCACGGCGTCGGTGGCTTCGTTGGCGGCGAGCGTCACGTAGCACTCCACGGCGTGGGTCAGGGCATCCATGCCGGTGGAGGCGGTCAGCCCCGCCGGTTTGCCGATCATGAGCTCGGGATCGTTGATGGACACCTTGGGCAGGTTGCGCCAGCTGACGATGACGAACTTGATCTTGCGGGCCATGTTGGTGAGCACGCAATGGCGCGTCACCTCGCTGCCGGTGCCGGCGGTGGTGTTGACGGCGATGATGGGGGGCAGTTCGTTGGTCAGTTTTTCGATGCCGGCGTAGTCCTCGTAGAGGTCGCCGTCATGGGTGGCCGCGATGCCGATGCCCTTGCCGCAGTCATGGGCGCTGCCGCCGCCGACGGTCACGAGGAGGTCGCATTTTTCCTTGCGGTAAATGCCCAGCCCCTCCTCCACATTGGAGATCCTGGGGTTTGGGTCGACGCCGCCGTACATGGTGTAGGCCACGCCGGCTTTTTCCAGATGCTGTTTCACCTGATCCACGGCCCCCCCGCTCTGGCTGGCCATGAACTTGTCCGTGACGATAAGCGCTTTTTTCCCAAACATGGCGGCGCGCGGTCCCACCTCGGCCAGGGTTCCCCTCCCGATGAAATTTACTGCCGGGCACAGAAAGTCAGCCATTTCGTCCTCCGTGGTTGCGGTTGCATCCGGTGGCGGTCGGCCGCCGCCGGCGGGGATAGCGTTTTTTCCGAAAGGCTTTCCGCTACGTCCCGCCCAGACCAGACAGCCCGAGGCTGCCTTGGGACGGAATTTATTATAAATTTATAATATATGGTTATTTAAAATCGAAACAAAAAAACCTCTCCTCCTTTGAGACCGTTGCGTAATTCTCGCAAATTGCAGTTTACCCCGTTTTTCTAGTTCCCGAGGGGGCAGTAGTGGCTGATTTTCTCCTGATTCAGGATCGGTTGCGCCCCGGTGGGCATTTGCCAGCCAAAGGGGGCTCATCCGCTCAGCAGGCAACCCTGAGGACCGCCTTTTTCAGATTGAAGGCCATGGCATTGAGCAGAAACTCCAGTTCGACCTTGGCCAGGCCGAGATAGCGGGCTCGAAAGAAGCCGTAGGCCGGGTTGCCGACGGCATTGACCACACGCTTGAGCATTTGGCGCAGCACTTTTTCGATGGGTTTCCAGTCGATGAGACGATCGATCTCGTCAGGAAGCAGTCCTTGTGCTTGCGGCGAGCGGCAACATAGTCGGCAATACCGGGCTTCTTGGAAGTGCGTTCGCTCATGGTCGCCTCCATCGGTTTGGATGGAGAAAATATACATCAACCACTTAAATTTACAATACTTAATTGAAAGTTACCGTGCATCGGTCTCCCTTTTCAAAAATTCCTTCGAAATCCTGTTGCCTCTTCTTACGCCCCGACCTGGCCTACGTCAACCATATTTTATAATATATGGCTATTAATTTAATCCAGGATCTTGGCGTGTTACAGGTTTTTCCGGGTACCCTGCCGCACGCAAACCGTAAAAACCGTGTCCGCGACCCAGGACGCGGCCTCCTCAGCCCAAAAGCCGGCGGCTGATGGCCTCGGCCGCCCTTCGGCCGGCGCCCATGGCGGAAATGACCGTGGCCGCGCCGGTAACGATGTCCCCGCCAGCGAAAACCATGGGCAGGGTCGTTTCGCCCGTGGCCTCGGTGACGCTGATGTAGCCCCGCCGATTGACGAGAAGGCCTGGCGTGGACCGCGGCAACAGCGGATTGGCCCTGGTCCCCACGGCCACGATGGCTATGTCCGCCTCGATTTCGCAAAAGGCTCCCTCGCAGGCCACGGGCCGGCAGCGGCCGGAGGCGTCCGGTTCGCCAAGGCGCATCCGCTGCAGGCGCACCGAGGCCAGACGCCCCTGCGCGTCGCCGCCAAACGCCACCGGGGCATGCAGGCACACAAACCCCACGCCCTCCTCCCGGGCATGGCGAATCTCCTCGGCCCGGGCCGGCATTTCGTTTTCCGAGCGCCGGTAGACGATGGAAACGCTCCTCGCGCCCAGGCGCACGGCCGTGCGGGCCGCGTCCAGGGCCACGTTGCCCGCCCCGAACACCACCACCCGCCGGCCCGGGTACACCGGGGTGTCCCATTCGGGAAAGGCGTAGGCCCGCCCAAGATTGACCCGGGTGAGGTACTCGTTGGCCGAAAACACGCCGATGCGGCTTTCGCCGGGGATGTCGAGAAAAACCGGCAAACCGGCTCCGATGCCGATGAAAACGGCCTCATACCCCTGGTCCAGCAGTTCCGGGACCATGACCGTGCGCCCCCCCACCCAGTTGGTGAAAAAGCGCACGCAAAGGGACTTGAGCGCCGCGATTTCCCGGCGCACCACGGCCTTGGGCAGGCGGAACTCGGGAATGCCGTAGACCAGCACCCCGCCCGGTTCGTGCAACGCTTCGTACACGTCCACGGCAATGCCCCGGGTGACCAGGGTCCCGGCCACGGTCAGGCTGGCCGGCCCAGACCCGATGCAGGCCACGCGCGTCTTGGCCACGGGCGGCGGACAGGCCGCAGCGCCGGTCAACACGGCGCAGGCTCCGTCGGCCATGAACGTGTCGGCCACGTAGCGCTCCAGCCGGCCAATGGCCACGGGTTCGCCCTTTAAGCCCAGGACGCAGCCGCGCTCGCACTGGCTTTCCTGGGGGCATACCCGGCCGCACACCGCCGGCAGGGAATTGGCGCGCCGGATGACGGCATAGGCCCGGGGCACATCCCCCGCGGCCAGGGCCGTGATGAAGCCCGGGATGTCGATGCCCACGGGACAGCCGGCCACGCAGCCGGGTTTCTTGCAGGCCAGGCAGCGGACCGCCTCGGCCCGGGCCATGTCCGGGGTATAGCCCAGGGCGACCTCGTCGAAATTGCCCACGCGCTGCCCGGCAGGCTGTTCGGGCATGGCCGTGCGGGGCGGCCTTATGCGGGAAGGTTCAGTTGGCGCAGCGGCAGACATGGCTTTTTTCCAACTCCTCGTAGGCATGGCGTTCCTGGGGGCGAAACGCGGTCAGGCGTTGCGAGAGCTCGCGAAAATCCACCTTCGCGCCGTCGAATTCCGGACCATCCACGCAGGCGAAGCGCGTTTCGCCGCCCACGGTCACCCGACAGGCTCCGCACATGCCGATGCCGTCGAGCATGATGGCATTGAGGCTGACCTGGCAGGGCACGCCAAAGCGGCCAGCCACCTCGGACACGGCCGCCATCATGGGCACCGGCCCCACAGCCAGCACCTCGGCAACCCGGCCCTCGCCGGCCAGGCGTTCCTCCAGCAACGCGGTCACCAGCCCCTTGCGTCCCCGGGAGCCGTCGTCGGTGGCCACCAGGACTTCATGGCATACCAGGCGCAGTTCCGGCTCGAAGAGCAGCAGGTCCTTGGAACGGGCGCCGATGATGCCGATGACCATGTTGCCCGCCAGACGGTGCCCCTTGGCGATGTGGTGCATGGCGGCGATGCCCGTGCCGCCGCCGACGCAGACGACCGGGGCCGGACGGCGGCGGATGGCCGTGGGTTTGCCCAGGGGACCGCACAGATCCAGGATGGCGTCGCCGGCGTGGAGGGTGTCGAGCAAGGCGGTGGTCTTGCCGAGCACGAGATAGACCAGGGTGATGGTGCCGTCGTTGCGTTCGACGTTGGCGATGGTGAGCGGAATGCGCTCGCCCTTGTCGTGAACCCGCAGGATCACGAAATTGCCGGGCCTGGCCTTGGCCGCGATATGGGGGGCATAAATGACCAGTTCACTGGTTCGCCCCGGAATGAGCGGCCTTTTACGGACGATACGATGTACCATGAAGCTTCCTCCGAACATGCCCGCCAGCGCGAACAGACGTGTTCGCCGATGGCCGGGCGCTGATGTCTGGCGTTGCGCCCGACACGTCTCCGGGCATCGTTCAAGCGCAACATGTTTTTCGACGGCGTGCATGCAAGGGCAAAACGCCGCATTGCCCCCGTGAGGCCAGGGAAGGGACCGTACGTCGCATTTCGATCAGGCGGCGCTGCAGCCACGCCCCAGGTCGCGATTGCCCGCGCCCGGCGGCAGGGACCGGTCCACCAGCCGGACGGCGTGGGCGATCCGGGACCGATCCTGGAATCTGGCCCGGCCCCATACGGCTTCGATGGCCCCCGCCACGGCGAACATGTCCTGGCGCAACAACAAAAGCGGGGTATCCTTCTCCACGGCCTTGGTCAGGACCAGCTCGCTTGGGAAGAAGTCGCCGGTCAGCACCAGGGCCGCGCAACCGGCCTCCAGGGCCAACAACTGCAGATCGCTCCGATCACCGCTGCACAAGACGGCCACGTCCTTGACGCGGCGAAACCGGGGCATGAAATTTTCCACCCGCATGGCTCCGATGAGAATCGTGCAAACCAGCCGTTTCCGGCCGGTGACGCTGGCCACAAGGTGGCCGCCAAGCCCCTGGACCAGTTCGTTGACCCGGATGCCGGCGAGAAAGGAATCGTGCGCGATCACGCCGAGTACGGGCAGTCCCCGGCTTTCCAGAAACGGCGCGACCAGGCCCTCGGCCTCGTCGCGGGCCTCGTCGGGCACGTCGTTGAGGACGACGCCGACAAGCCCCGCGCCCAGAATCTCCCGGGCGGCCAGCAGACGTTCGACCTGAAATCCCCGGTGATAGCGGTCGATGAGCATGACCCGGGCGCCAAGGGCCTTGGCCACGCGCGGCCCGGCCAGCCCGCAGCCGCCGCCGGCGTGGAGAAAATCGCCCAATCCGCCAACGAGCATGACATCCTTTGCCTTCGAGAGCCGTCGGTACGCCTCCGCGATTTCCGGCAGCCGATCCTCCGGAAGGTCGCAAGAACGCGCCCCGCCGGCGTCCAGCCTGGGCAGAAAAACCGGCGTGATCAGGGACAACGGATCGCCAAGGCTCAGCCCCTGCCGGATGAAACGGCCGTCCCGGCCACCCTCCCGGCCGCCTGGGCCGGCCGGCGTGACGTCGACGGGTTTCATGAACCCGACCCGCCGGCCTTCACGCTGGAAACGCTGTCCCAGGGCGAGGGCGACGAGGGTTTTTCCGGCGCAGGGCCGGGTGGAGCCGATGTAAAGACCGTTCACGGCGAGTCCTCCTGAAATTTTAAGAGGATACTGGCGTACTGAAAACGCGGACGCAGGATTGTAAAGGCGTGCCGGAAGACCCGGAGGTTGGCGGTCGAGTCCTCCGGCACGGATGCAGCCTGTCCCCGAGGGGACAAACGTGGGCGCTACAGTTCGCGGTTGATGGTGCCTTCCCAGGTGCTCACCCGGGCCTGGGCGTCACCCGACTCCTTGGGCGAAACCCACTTGGTGGTGACGGTCTTGGTCCGGGTGTAGAAGCGCAGCCCGTCGCGTCCGAGGACATGCAGATCGCCGAAAAAGGACTGCTTGTTGCCGCTGAAAGGGAAGAACGCCAGGGGCACGGGGATGCCCACGTTGACGCCGACCATGCCGCCGTCGGTGCGGCGGGAGAATTCCCGGGCGTAGTGGCCGTTTTGGGTGAAGATGGAGGAGCCGTTGGCAAAGGGATTGGCGTTCATGACGGCGATTCCTTCCTCGAAATCCTTGACCCGCTTGATGCACACCACCGGGCCGAAGACCTCCTGGTCGCCGATGGTCATGCCGGGAGCCACGTGGTCGAAGATGGTGGGCCCGACGAAATAGCCGTTCTCGAAGCCCTTGGGCGCGCAGGCGCGTCCGTCGAGGACGAGGCTCGCCCCTTCGGCCACGCCCTTGTCGATCCATTCGATCACGGACCGCTTGTGGGCGGCGTTGATGACCGGCCCGAGCTGGGTGTCCGGATCATAGGCCGCGCCGACCACCAGCCGTTCGCCCATGCCCTTGAGGATCTGCACGAACCGGTCGGCCACCGACTCCTGGACCACCACCACGGGCAGGGCCATGCAGCGCTGGCCGGCGCAGCCGAAACAGGAGTTGATGACACGCTGGGCCGACCACTCCAGGGGCGCGTCCTCCAGCAGCAGGGCGTGGTTTTTGGCCTCGGTCAGGCACTGCACCCGCTTGCCGGCAGCGGCCGCGCCGGAATAGATCTTGGTTCCGGTTGCGGTGGACCCGACAAAGGAGATGCCCCGGATGTCGGGATGGGACAGCAGGTTGGCCACTTCCTGACGGCTGCAGGTAACGAGGTTGACCACGCCCTTGGGCAGGCCGGCCTCGATAAGCAGCTCCAGCAGGCGCATGCCAGTTTGCGGCACCATGCTGGCGGCCTTGAGCACCATGGTGTTGCCGGCGACGATGCACAGGGGAAGGAACCAGCCAAAAGGAATCATGGCCGGAAAGTTGTAGGGGGCGATGCCCAGAAACACGCCCACGGACTCGCGGTACAGGCAGATGTCATGGCTGCGGGTCGCTTCCATCATGGCGTAGCCCTGGATTTCCATGGGCGCGCTCACCGCCACCTCGCAGGCTTCCACGACCTTGTGCACATCCCCTCTGGATTCGCCCAGATTCTTGCCCATTTCCGTGGCGAGCAGCACCGACAGTTCCTCGAAGTGCTGGTTCACCAGTTCCCGGAAGCGGAAGAGAACCTGGGTACGCACCGCCACGGGCTTGCTCGACCAGCCCGGATAGGCGGCCTTGGCCGCCTGCACGGCGGCGTCCACCTCGTCCGGCAGGCAGACCGGAGCGGCGGCGATCTGCTCGCCCGTGCTCGGGTTCATCACCGGCGTGTACTTGTCCGTGGCGCTTTGCCGCCATTCGTTGTCGACACAGTAAAGCAGCTTCTTGATCTCTGACATGGCTTTCTCCGTTGTGCTTCGTGACCGTCTTCGCCCTGGCCGAAGTCAGCGCAAGAGGCGTCAACGCTCTGTTTTTCGTCGTTTTTCGCCTAAAGCGCCGCGTAATAGAGTTCGATGATCTCCTGCTTGCTCGCAAGCCTCGGGTTGTTCCCGGGGCTGCCGCTGGCCAGGGCGTCCTCGGCCATTTTGTCCACCACGGGATCGAGCTTTTCCCGGTCGACCCCAAGCCGCATGAGGCTTGGCACCTCAAGGTCGGCGATCAGCGCCTTGACCGCGTCGGCCCCGGCCTGGGCCACGGCCCGGGCATCCGCCTCCGGCGGGCAGTCCACGCCCATGGCCCGGGCGATATCCGCGTAGCGCTCCAGGTTGCCCGGGAGGGAGAACTCCATCACCACGCCGAGCAGGGCGGCGTTGGAGACGCCGTGGGCCACATGAAAAAGCGCCCCCACCGGACGGGACATGCCGTGGACCAGGGCCACCGAGGCATTGGAAAAGGCGATGCCGGCCTGAAACGCCCCAAGCATCGTCTTGGACCGGGCGTCGATGTCCTGGGGCCTGTTCCAGGCCTTGGGCAGATTTTGGAAAATGAGCTTCACGGCGGACAGCGCCAGCACGTCGGTCATGGGCTGGGCCTTTCGCGAGACATAGGCCTCGATGGCGTGGGTCAGGGCGTCGAGACCCGTGGCCGCCGTCAGCCCCTTGGGCATGCCCAGGGTCAGGCCTGGATCGACAAAGGCGACCTGCGGCATGAGGTAGGGGCTGCCGATGAGCATCTTCACGTCATGCTCGGTGTCGGTGATGATGGTGAACATGGTGGCTTCGCTTCCCGTGCCGGCCGTGGTCGGCACGGCGAACAGAGGCAAGCCCTTGTGCGCCAGTTTGTCGGCCCCCATGTAATCCTGAATGCTCCCCGGGTTGGTGGCCATGACCGACACGGCCTTGGCCACGTCCAGGGAACTGCCGCCGCCGCACCCGATCACCAGGTCGCAGTGCGTGCGCCGGATGATATCAAGGCCGTCCCGGACATGGGTCAACGTGGGTTCCTTGTCCACGCCGGAATAGGTTTCGACCGGAATGCCGGCTTCCCGCAGCGAGCCAAGCACCGGCTCGATGGCCCCGGTGTCGATGAGCACCTGGTCCGTCACCAGCAGCGCCCTGGCCGTTCCCTGCCTTGCCGCCGTGGGACCGACCTTGGCCGCGGCGTTCACGCCGATGTGCACTGTCGCCGGCATATTGAAGGTACGCGTTGTCATGTCTCCCATCTCCTTTGTTGCGATCATCGGCCCAGAAAAGGCTTCCCAACCACCGTTGGTTCTCAGAGGGGCTCCGGTCGTTCTCAAACAGTCTTTTTCGTGTCGTCCGCCCGCATTCCGGGCGGGTGCGTGTTGTGCGCAGCCCGGGTCTTCGCCGCGATGCGTCGCTGCCGTGGCGGCACGTTTGCGACCCGCTTCGGCCGTCGTGCCGCAGCCGTCTTCCGACATCCCGGGCCGGCCCTCGTGCCCGCTGTCCGGCCGTCTGCCGGCCCCGGCGCCCCGGAATTGCGCGGGATGTCGCTCGATGGGGACACGCTACATCAGGGGAACGGCGATTTCAACCAAATTTTAAAATATATGGCTAATTATTCTATCCATGTGAAATCACAGGCTTTATTTGCAAAATTTGGCTGTCGCAGCCTCGAGAAAATGTTTCGCGCCGGGATTTGCTTTTTTGCTAAAATGAACTTATATTCAAATATAGCACTATTTCTGTTTGCGCCAGCGGCAACAGACTGAAATCAGAGGTGATTTTTCGGAAATGCGTGCGGCACGGACCGATGCGCGCCAGGGCGGGTCGCAAACACTGGACTGTCGGGGCGGCTTGGCTATACCCATACATCCGGCAGACCGCCATGCCCGCTTCCGGGAGGCGACGCAAGCCGGCGCGACGCCCCGTCACGAGCAACAACCATGGATCAGCACATGTTCAAGACCACCAAGAAAGACAAGATTTCGACCCTTATCATCCGCCAGATCCGCGAGGCCATCCTGCAAGGCGAGATCAAGCCCGGCGAAGCCCTGCCCCCGGAAAAGGACCTTGTCCAACAGTTCGGCGTGAGCAAGCACACCCTGCGGGAAGCCTTGCGCACGCTGGAAGGCATGGGACTCATCGACATCCGTCGTGGTGCAGGCGGCGGCCCGGTGGTCACCGAAGTGAACCCGGAGACCGCCCGGGATTTTTTACAGAGCTTTTTCCACTTCCAGAACATCTCCATCCGCGACCTGTCGGAAGTGCGCAAAATCATCGAACCTTACCTGGCCCGGCGCGCCGCCGAAACGTTTGACGCAAAGGACACCCGGGACCTGCTCGACCTCCACGAAGAATGCCAAAAGGTTTACCGGGAGGACAAGAATCTCGTCGGGGCAAAAGCGGAAATCAATTTTCACATCCTGCTGGCCCGAAAAACGGGCAATCCCATCCTGGTCATGATCCTGGATTTCGTGAACAGCTTGTTGACGGACGTCAAACACCACCTTAAGCCTGGCCGGTTGTTTTCCGAAAAAGTCCTGGGAGCCCACCAACACATCATCGATGCCATTGTGAGCAAAGACGGCGAAGTGGCATCCAAGGCCATGTATGACCATATCTGCCAAGTAGAGAAAGAGTTGGAGAAAGTCATGCAGGCTGCAGAATCGACTCCAAAGATTGCTGTGGACACCTCTGAAAAAGGTGACGGGAGTACGTCAGAAAAGCAATATGCGGAACATGATGTATAACGTCGAGATAGAAAATCTTTGTTTTTTGGTTTTATCCGGAGGGTGTCCCGAAAACTGTGTAAACCTCCACGAAAGGGCGAAGTTCCAGGAAGTTTACACAGCTTTCGCTACAGGCCAAAAATAAGAGGGCCTGCGAATCGTTTCACAGGCCCTTTGCTCGCCACATATTCCGGCAGCGCTAACCGATTGTCATGCACAGCCAGACGTCATCGGCCACGTTTGAGTTTACTTCACAAGCCCGGCTTTCTTCGCAAAAGGGTCCCACGCGGAATTGCGATGCGCGTCATACTCCGTGACGAGCTCAAGCCATTCGCCGACCTTATCCCCGTACAGGCGGGAGATGACGGCCAAAGTCATATCGATCCCCGCTGAGACACCGGAAGAGGTGACTATCGAACTGTCGTCCACCCAATGTGCTTTTTTAATCCATTTTACTTTTGGCCCTGGCTTGGTGGAGCTCTGAAATGCCATCTTGTTGGTCGTTGCCGGACGTCCGTCGAGGAGTCCCGACGCGGCCAACACCGAAGCGCCATTGCAAACGGACATGATGATTGGGGTCTTCCCGTTCTGGGCGCGCAGTCAGTTCAATGTCGCTTGGTCATCAAGGATGGCCCGTACTCCGGAAGCTTTACGCCGGCCGGTGAGGCAATAAGCGGCAACACGAACGCCGGACAGAATCTCGTGGTCTGGCGCAACAAGGTCTTTGGCCACGGCGTGTTCAAGGAGAACCGCTCCTGGTACGCCGAGCAGGTACTCGAACGCATCTCTACCTTGCATCTGATCTATCAAGGCCTCAAGCCTATCCTGGACAGCTGGGCTCTGCGCGAGGCCGACCCGAATAGAGACTTGATGGCGCGTTCCAGATAGACTGTATTCCACAGGATTATCGCTGTCATCACCAGATTGAGGCCGCTGGCGCGGTAGCGTTGGTTCTCGAAGCTGCGGTCGCGGATTTCGCCGAGCCGATTCAGGAACCCCGGTCGGTTTGCTTGGCCAGTTCAGCGAGTTGTTGTACGAGGTGCCGGTAATCAGCGGCAGCGAATGGTGTCAGGTTCAGCCATGTCTGCAATTCCAGCAGGTGCTCGCGTCTCGTCTCCGGGCGTTGCGCGTACTGCGGCCAGATGTCCGGCTCAATGTACAACTGGCTGCCGACGATATTTAGAAGTGATGCGGGAGGTTCCGCTTCACTTGGCAGGGCAAATCCAGGATGGCGCAGGTAGCACAACTGCACTGCGAAGCCGAGACGGTTGTGATTGCCGCGCCGCTGACGTATCGCCGAGAGGTCGGCTTCGGAGAAGGTGTAGTGCCGGATCAGTTCATCGTCTGTCGTGGGGAATGCCAGCAAGGTGTCCCGCTCGGCGGGCGTCAACAGACTGCGGCTCGGCATGGTCAGTCGTTCGTTTTGAGGTACTGGTAGAGGGTTTCGCGGCTGATGCCGAACTCGCGGGCGAGCGGCGCTTTCTTTTCGCCGGCAGTGGCACGACGCCGCAGTTCGAGCACCCGATCTGGCGCGAGCGCCTTCTTGCGCCCCCGGTAGGCACCTCGCTGTTTGGCGAGCGAGATGCCCTCGCGTTGCCGCTCTCGGATCAGGGCGCGTTCAAACTCGGCGAACGCCCCCATCACCGACAGCATTAGGTTAGCCATTGGTGAATCCTCGCCGGTGAAGCTCAGGCTTTCCTTCACGAACTCGATACGCACGCCACGCTGGGTAAGGCTGTGCACCAGGCGACGCAGGTCGTCCAGATTTCGCGCCAGGCGGTCCATGCTGTGCACCACCACCGTATCGCCCTCGCGCATGAAGGCGAGCAGCGCGTCGAGCTGTGGCCGTCGCGTGTCCTTACCCGACGCCTTGTCGGTGAACACCTTGTCCACCTGAACGTGTTCGAGCTGCCGTTCCGGGTTCTGGTCGAAACTGCTGACGCGGACGTAGCCGATGCGGTGCCCCTGCAAGATGCCTCCTGAGCCGAAAGTGTCAGGTAGAAATCTATAGCTTTGTGCGGAATCCGTCAAGAAATTGCAAATATAGATCTATTCTGACGCTTTCCAGTGAAGCCCTCTGGCATCTGGTTAGGGTCTACTCCAAATAGACATAATAAACCAAATAGTTCGATGAGGTCACTTGCGTGCGGTTCGACCCCGCGCGCGTTGAGCCACAGGCGAATAAGTTGAGTCCCGCAAGGTAGGAGTGAAGGGGCCTGCCAAAGGTAGGCCTACTTCACCTGTCCTGCCTTCGCGCACGCTGTCATTGTTTCGACCTTTTTTGTCAGCGACACTATCGGCTAGTATGGGCTTGAATGAGAGCGGTTCCGCTCACTTCTAATCGGATAAACTACTATCAGTTGACATTGGCTGCTAAAAGTGCGTAAAATGCGATAAAAAAACTCCAGGAGAGAATTATGGACAAATCAGGCCGCATTGCCCGATGCATGGGTCGTGTAGAATTTAGATCTTGTCAGATGGAGATTCTCGATATGCACAAAAAAGGGTACGCCAATAAGCACATCTACGACAAACTGGCAGCACAGGGGAAGTTGACATTGGCATACTCAACGTTTAATTTCCATCTTCGCAAACTATTGCAGACAAAAAATTCAAAATCGATAGAAATACAACCGGTTGATCGGAGGAAAATATTTGAAGTACCCCACAATACTGAATTGATCTAGTCATTATAAGTGTACGTCGGCTAGACCCAGCCCCCAAAAGGAGGAGTATCGGCTTGGATTCGTAGGGTACACTCCCGGGCGGACAAGTTCAGGCCGCTGCAACAGGCTTAGCGTACGATTTTTTCCGTTTCGTGAGCAGACCCCTGAAGGAGTGCGCGCGATGAAAGACCGTAGCCATGACGACGCCATGGTGGAACTGTTCCGGGACGATCCGGTTGTGGCGGCCGCCTCCCTCAACGCGATCCTTGCCGATGGCGATCAAGGGGAATTGCTGGTGGCGCTACGGCAGATGGCCAAGGGTGCCGGACTGAACGCCACGCAACTTTACCGGACGTTATCGAAACAGGGCAATCCCGAGTTGCGCAGTTTGACGGCCTTGTTGCGGACCATGGGTTTTCGGCTGGCCGTGGAGCCGCTAGAGCGGTCCACCCCATGCGCTTAGGGGTTTGTCCTGGCTCGATCCTTTGCCGGCAAAAATCCGCGTCCGGATCTCAACTCACAAAAAATGAGTGTCGCAGGTCAGGAAGATCCCCGGGAAGATCCTCGCGTGGTCGTGCCGGCGGGGAGGTGGAAACGTGCGCGGCCTGCATACGAACCTGCCGCATCGTATGCGCCGGGCGCACGTTTGGAGTGTCCCGGGCCGCCTCAATGCGGGCTAGTCAGGGTAACAACCTGGAATAATTGGGAAGGCTATGACCCGGAACGGACGTTATGTGAACCTCGGAAAAACGCAGTAGCACGCTACACCAGCATACCACACAAGAAGCACTCATGACCACCGAGCCCGGCTTGGTCGGCGCAGCCATCAGGCCCGGATACCCACGACCTTCATCGTGTACCCGTCCAGTACGATCACGACGTAGATTCAGCTGAAATCTTCGATTGTGACCTTGGTCATGTCGACGCCCAGCAATGGTTTGACCTGGACGGCCTTGGCGTGTGGCTACTGGGCTTGCGCTTAGCTTGGAGCCGTTGACTACCCGGCGCCGTCAGCCCGTGCTCCTTTATAAGCTGGCGCACCCGGTTTTTCTCCTCAACATCAGCTGCGGGAACGCGTTTGGCGCCACAGCTTGCTAAAGCTGTGGTGGGATCATATTGATTTTTATTGACAAAATTTCATACACGCGACAGAAAGCTAGGCACCTAGTCTCGTTAATACATATTTTTATGGGATTAAATTATTAATTTAGCATTTTTACTTTTAATTTTTTTAAAAAATATGTTTATATTTAAAATAGTTATTTAAAATTTTTGCTAAAGTTTAGATTACGCTGGACGCACTGTGACATTTGCTGAATCCTTGGCCAAGAGTCGAATTGAACCTAACCCATCACCCTTCTGGAGATTTTTATGAAGAAGATCTTTGCTCCCCGGATCGAGGTATTCAGCGCCTTCAAGCAACCCTTTTCCGGACATGACAAAAAGG
>JARKOY010000168.1 GCA_029975555.1 Spirochaetia bacterium
GCTTTTGCGTCTGGTCAATTCGCGGAGTCCATGGCGAAGGTGTTCGGCGATCCGTCTATGGTGGGTGCTCTTCTATCCGTACTCGAACCCGGAAGCGTCGGCGCGGGTGGGAGCGGGTCAAGTGCCGGACCGGAGGCCGCAGCCGGTTCGGGGGATGTGTCCCGCAGGGACGCGCCCCCGGGCCGGACCGGGTGAGGACCGCCACTTGATGCGCGCACACACGCAATACGCTCCCGGCTCCGGGTAGGGGTTGAAAACACCTGCCCGGATGCCTCGCGGCGAGCGGAAGGCTTTTCGCGAATCCCCGATAAGCTAATAGCGGGGATTCGATAGACAGGAGGATAAATTTAGGTGGTTTTTCGTTGTTGTTCTTTTAAAGAAAAAAGCCGGGTCAGGGCTGCCACCCTTTCCCGGCTATGCCGCGTAGGAGGCGGCCTTCATGAGTATTGTAAGTCATCTGCCGTGTTCTGCGATGGTGGGAGAGCCATTCGCGGACTACCTCAACATCTCCGTTCCCATTGATAGTGCCGGGGGTCTGCGTGATTCCCTTCTCACGGTCCTTTACGAAGTAGGGTCGTTTGACGAAACGCAGCCAGGCATATTTAGGCATCTCTCGCTTGCCGTTCGTTCCGGGAAGATCGTCACGGAATCGTTAGGTTCCGTTCGCTTCTCACGTCGGGGTAAGGTGGAGATCGTTTCTACATCCGGCGGCATTCTGCGGCTTCTCCGTGAGAAGGGGCGGTTCCTTGACTACCTCGCGGTCATCGGCTCCTTCCCCTATCGCGTGACAATGCTTCACGTCACGGCCGATTACCTTTGCCCTTCCGTTCCTGCGGTCGTGGCGGCCGTCAAAATGGCGGCTCTCTCCGGCTCCCTTTCCCTTACTCGAAAGAGCCTTCAGCCGTCGCACTGTAGCTATCTCGGCGGCATCGATGTCGATGGACAAGAAACCGGAACTGTCTATCTCGGCAAGCGGGAAAACGCCGACGTGTGGGCGAAGGTGTACGACAAGCGTCATGAACGGCTATCGCGTGGCTTTGCTGATCCGGGTTCCCTTCTGCGCGTTGAGGTGGCTCTACAGTCGGATGTGGGCGTTACGCTGCGCGATGTCCATCGGCCTGTCGACGTGTTCTTCCAATACGCCGGAAAATCGCTTGTGGCGGTCCCGGATGGCTTCGCCGGGTGGGAGTCCCATGCTGAGGGCTTCGTGCTCCCTCCGCGTCCGGAGCGCACTGCATACGAGCGGTTCCATGCGTTCGTGTCTGGAAACCTTGACCTCAAGCGTGCTGCTGAGATGGCGGTCGATGTCTACGGTTCGGATGTTGCGCCTCAGGTGCTCGGGCGCGTCATTCTTGCGCTCATTGGCGGAGTGGGTGTAGTCTCCCCTGAAAATGTCACATAGGGGGCTATATCGTGGAAAAATCCGTTGCGCGTCGTACCGAAGAGCTACGCGTAAAACTTGCGCCTGCGCTCTCTGCTGAGTTTTCAGCCATCGCCCAAGGGCGCGGGGTTCTCCCGGCTACGTTAGCGGCTCTAGCGCTCGGGGAATACGTCGAGAAGTACCGCCGTGATCAGCAGCTCATCAAGCTTGTCGCGATCGATAGCTCTAAACGCATGCATGACGCTTTTGCGTCTGGTCAATTCGCGGAGTCCATGGCGAAGGTGTTCGGCGATCCGTCTATGGTGGGTGCTCTTCTATCCGTACTCGAACCCGGAAGCGTCGGCGCGGGTGGGAGCGGGTCAAGTGCCGGACCGGAGGCCGCA
>JARKOY010000056.1 GCA_029975555.1 Spirochaetia bacterium
CAGTACGAGCAGTACATGAGCCATCGCCAGATCACCCCGCGTGCCAACGTGCCCACCGCCGAGGAGATCGGCGCCGAGGTTGAGGAATTCCTCAAGGGCCTGGACGACGGCGATCAGCCCACAGACTGAGTCTGCCGACAACACGCAAGGTGAAGGCTCCCGGGCTCGCGGGAGCCTTCACCCCATTCATCGGAAGTGTTTGCGGGTCATCCCAGAAGTTCCCTTCCGATTGAACGCTGGTGTCGAGACCTCATGCGGTTAGCGGCATCAAAGTGGCAAAACGACTCTCTCCGATCGACCCCAGGTAGACCACTCGCGCCCCCTGCCCATGGGACATAGCCGCAGCTGTCTGGCTGTTCTTCAGAATGGTCGACTAGATCGTCAGTTCCACCTGGCAATGTGCTGTTGCACAAGCCTGACTGCCGCACGTATCGTGAACTAAGAACCTCCAGCCCGGGCCCAGACGCCCCAGATGGATTCGCCGATCGACTGGCTTGCGTGACCCACTACCCCACACGATCAGTGCGGTCTCTTTTCCAAGCTACTTACCTGTGCGCATCAGCACCAGCTGCCGTCCGTGAGCCGACACCACGCAATCACTGCAGAGGAACGACGAACCGCGCTGAACCCTCAGATGCGCGGACTCGCCAACTGGATCGCCCTGCTTCGGGCACAGTGATCACATGCACGAGTTGTATAGATGGCGCTGGAGCCGAGGCAGCCGAATCCTCGTAGTCAGATCACGGGATGAAGCCGTCGAGGCATGCCATCTATCTAGGCCAGCGCTCGTCGTGTGCGACATCGAACCATTCCTCGTCGACTGGACCGCGCTACCTCGTGAACTTGCGCCCAATGCTGCGGACTTGGCGCGCAGGCTCCGACCAATCAACTTGGTGCTGTGTACCAATTCTGGCAGATTCACCAGAGAGCCACGCATGCCGAGACTCATTGCACATGCACGCAAGCCTTTCACAGATATCCGACATTTGCGGCAATTGAACTCGTGCACAATCGTTATCGGCGATCTCCTAATCCTCGACGGATTGCTAGCGTTGAGGCTGAGGTCGGACTTCATCTGGTTCCGCCAACATGCGAGCGAAGCGCCTCCGTGGCCCCGCTGCCTCGCTCGAGTTGACCAAATCTTACGCCCACTCCTAATCAAACGACTGGAATTGTAGTGATGAATGACTCCGAAAGCACACCTGAACTCGATGCATCGCAGTTGGCTGTCCTCTTGGCCGACTACGAGTCACTGAGAGAAGATGAACGCAACTATGCGACATCGCAAATCTCTGTTATAACAGTGCTTCTAACCACGCTGACGCTACTGGGCGGTCTCGTCTTCACAATCCATCGAGATGTTGCGATTCCTGCGCCAATTCTCGCCTTTGCGCCAGCGATAGTCTTTGTTCCGCTTCTCCTGCTGCTCAATATGGGAGCGGATGCTGTTGTCCGTTCGTTCTATACCCGGGCGTTGGAACGGACTGTACGAAACGCTCTGGACATGCGTAACCTGCAGTATGAGGGGCGGACTCTTCCATCGTTATCTTACACTGAGCTATCTTTAGCACTCCAATCACTCAGTCCGAGACAGGGAACATCGCAGCCACGATGGACAAATCTCCGCGTCTTCGTCGCGATTGTTATCCCTATCGCCCTCATCGTGCTGGGCGGACTCACAGGATACATTGCATTCCAAGTGCCTCTGGCCTGGCGATCACTTATGATCGTCGGTTACGGAGGTGGTGCAGTCGCTTTGATAATCCAGGGCGTGCGTGTAAGCACATACAGCAGACAGATGTTCAGCGACTGCGTGGAATCACTGAATAGGCGATTGAGAGAACCTCTTACACCCTTAACTCCTAGCCGCGAAAAACAGCCTAGTCGGCTGGTTAGTTATCTCATTCTGCCGAGACCGGATGATCTCGTGAAAGGATCATTCCTGCTAATGGGAGTATTAATGGCGCGTTTTGGCGGCGAATGGATTCCTGCTGTCTCTTGGACAGACCTCGGATCCTTTATGGTGCTTTGGTTCATTACTGAGATTCTGATATACCAAGCCCGCTACCAGTGGAACGACATATTGGGACGAGATGAGGATCAGGCAGCCGAGAGCAGCGAGAAAACCAACCGCCTTCCGCATGGCGAGGCAAGCGTCACCGCGGCATGGATAAGCATCGCCATCCGCATTTATCTGGCGATAACACTGGCCCAATTTCACTGGCTCGTTGGGCCTTGGGGGATCCGGTCCAAACCCGCGGTATTCTGGGCACTATTGCTGTATCCACTGATTGCGGTCGTTTATGAATGGATCCGGGCCTGGATTCGGCGAAGTGGCTCTTGTAGCCCCGCTCAACGTAACTGGCTGCTGGCGACCGTCGGCCTTGGGTACCCGGCCCGCTTCTTCATTGGGTGGATAGCTACGGGTACCGCTCTCAACCTATCTCTGCTATTCCTGATCATAGGTCTTTGGGCTTTGGGTATCTCATTCGTCGGAGCGACATGGGTGCTAAATGCCGCGAGCTACTTCAACTTCTGTAATGGAGTCCCCGTTTCACGCGACGAATCAAAGAATATCGATGCGAAACCACAACTTCACGCAATGCTGACCATGGTCACTCGCGCATCTCTCCCAACAGAGACCTCTAGCTCGCAAACCCCGCAGGTTTCTGGAGGGGACTTCAAGTTCCTGAAAGATAGCGCGGTTCGCGCACGATGTGCCCCCTGGCAGCTTGGCACCGTCGTCTGGCTCATGTCTGTTGGTTGGAACGCGGGATCAATAGTGGGATTGACGCCAAGCGGGCCCGAACTCACTCTGTTGATTGTTTCCGGCGGGGCATCGGCCTTACTGCTCCTCCTGTCTGCTCGATTTCCCCGATTCGCCCAATGCGTTGCACCAATTTTGGTCCTTCTTGGCTATATTTGGGCATTCCGGGACAGGATACTGGCATTCTCCCGCGAGCCCGAAGTACTCACTCACTCCTCCCAGTTTTGGCACCGCATCTTAGTCTTCGCGATTCTCCTATTCCTAGCAACGTTCATCTACCTCGCCTTTCGGAATGTGAGTTACAACCAAACAAGGAACGTGCTAGAAACATGCGTCAAGTGCGTCAGAGAGGAGTTGCTCCCCTCAATCGTGGATATCGCCTGCGGAGACGCTTGGCCCTTCAACGGCAAGAGGCCTCTCGACGAGGACTCTCCCGCTTCACAGAGCTCCTGACTTGCGATAGTACGAGTATGCGCCCCAATTTGCGCCTTCGCCCATCACACTGTAACCATCACTGGCACCGTCAGCCGCCGTCTGGAGTGTTTCCCGGAAAGCGGATCGAGCGGTCTGGACTGCAAGCTCGAGTACGCTTCTGCAAGCTAGCTCAATTCCTACATTGCAGCGCATTCGGGAATTCGAATCAGATCGAATCATGTGCTGGCGGTTTCGAGCAGGATTGAGGGTACCCACCTCCTCTGATCTGATGAAGCGCGAGTAAAGCGCGCCCAACATCAGCCACACCGCCTAGCTTTCACGCCTGCGCAGATTCCCTGAAATTGGGTCCGAGAATCGGTCGGATCACAGAGCCCATGCTCGAACGCCCCCGGCGATGCCGGCGGCATTCGGGACGACCACCACGTCATCCCCGAGCGCGATCAGCGCTCCGGGGGTGATGCGGCGGGAGTTCCCGCCGCCCAGATAGACCCGGTCCCAGACGAAGACCGGACG
>JARKOY010000061.1 GCA_029975555.1 Spirochaetia bacterium
CCACTCCCTGAGTGGCGGCGTCAAAGCGGGTGGCGGCGAAGAGCAGCATGGGGATATTGGCCCAGCAGATGGCAGCGTAGCACATGGGACAGGGCTCTGCGCTGCTGTAGATGACGCAGTGGGACAGATCGCCCGGCTGGGTGAGCTTTGACTCATCCTTTCTGATGCTTCCCAGGTCAAAGACCCCGAGACTTGCGCAGGCGCTTCGAATGGCCATGATCTCCGCATGGGCGGTGGGATCCAGTGCCGATGTTACCTGGTTATGATTGATCCAGTACCTCAGGATCTGATCAGAAGGGTCATCGATCTGCAGTATCAGCGCCGCAAAAGGACCGCCCTTCTCTTCCACCGACTCCCGAGCGGCCAGGCAGGCCAGTTGCATCCAGCGGTCGCCCTCCACCTCGATACCAGAGTAGATGCCATTCACTTTGATATTAGCGGTCTGGACGGGATAGTACTTGCAGTCCTCTTGATCTTCCAGGGTGCATTTGGGGGCATATCCGCTCCAGGGCTGATGATAATCAACTCCGCCAGAGACGAGCGGAACGGGCTTGAATTCATACTCCTGGCCTTCTACCTCTGTGGGAGTGGAGAGATGGGCAGGGGCAACGGCGCCGCTTACCGAGCGCTGGTAGCCATATAGCAGCCTCTGGAATCTGGCCTTCCCCTCCTCCTCAACTGGCCGTTCTGACATATCCCCTCATACAAATTGTAGCCATTACAGCAGGCTAGTTTCCCTCTATTTTTAGCTTGCCGGCTTGGGGCCGTCTGCCTATTTGCATACCTGTATCTCGAAGGTGATGCTCTCTCCGGGTCCTGGTCTCATCCTGATCTGCTTCCATTTATATAGATACGGCCCCAGATCCCGCCAGAAGGCTTCCAGCCACATCCGTCGCTCATGATCGCTCCAACCCTCTGCGCTCTTGTCCAGGTATTGAGCCTTTTCCAGAGCCAGATCCTCCATCATCTTCCGGCTCTCGATGACTTGGACTGCACATCCTTCGCCGTTCTCGTCCTCGACCACCATCATCTTGAAGCTTCCGACCTCCATCGACGATTCAGGAGCAAGCCTTCTCGCCCTTGCCTTCAGCGCCCCCTGAGCAATCGCCAGGAAGATCTCCTCCCTGGCGGCAAGTTGCACTGCCCTCATTCTCATCTCCAGCATGTCTCTTCCCCGAAAATGCCACTCGATATCGTAATGGAGCATTGGGAATGAGAACGGATAAATAATGAGTAACTATTCAGCCCTGCTCGCGGAATCATTAAGAATTCAGACCGCAATCAAAGTCCTCTGAGGAATGAATGGCTTCCCTTCAAAGACTCCTTGAATAGCGTCGATAACTGAACTGGAGTTCTTTTTAACCGTAGAGATA
>JARKOY010000041.1 GCA_029975555.1 Spirochaetia bacterium
TGCCCGTTGATGTACTTCGTGAGCGAATGCACCACCAGATCAGCACCATCGGCCAACGGCCGGTACAACGGCGGCGGAGAAAACGTCGAATCCACGCTCAGCACGGCCCCGGCATTGTGCGCGATACCGGCCAACTCGGTGATGTCGGCCACCCGCGTCGTCGGGTTGGCGATCACCTCGGTATGGATCAACCGGGTGTTCGGACGCAGCGCTGAGCGCACCGCGTCCAGATCGGATGTATCGACGAAGGTCGCCTCGATGCCGTACTTCGCCGGCAAGAGTTCGGTGAACAGCCGCCACGTCGCCTCATACGCAACGTCGGACACGATCGCATGATCACCGCTGGCCAAGAAGCAGAAGAACACCCCGTGCAATGCGGCCACCCCTGAGGCGAACGCGGCGGCGGCCGCACCGCCGTCCATCGCCGCAAGCTTTGCCTCCAGCGCCTGCTGATTGGCGCCGGTCGTGCGTGTATACAACAACTGCTCAGGGTTCGACCAGTCGATACCGCTCGGATCATCGGGCAACAGGTATGCATTGGCCATGATGATCGGTGTACGGATCGCCCCCGATCCGCCATCCACGGCATTGCCACCATGCACCGCCCAGGTGGCATCCCCCACCGTCCGCGGATCATGCCTGTCTGGGACGATCATCTTCGCTCCTTCTTCCCGGGTACACCCGTTGTAGCAGAGATCGGATGTCGCCTCGGGTCTGGTGAGGGGTCGGCGTCAAGCTCTGGTTCCCGGGGAGATCGGGCCCCCCAACTCCAACGCGAACCCGCTCCGATCAAGGAGCAACCCAACCACGATGTGAGGCAAGGCAGATCACTCATCCAAGCGCGGAACAAACACAATGCGCGCATCCGCGCTGATCCCCACCCAATGCTGACGGCCCTCAACGACCACGGGAGGGGAAGTGACCCAGACGCGTTCCAGTCGGTCGACAACTGCGAGAGAGTCGAGATCGTAGATGTCCGTGTCATACGAGTCGTCTCGATCAACGACTACCAGCAATCGGTTGCCCACAACCCGCATCCCCCAGGAGACATTCGCCCCGCTATCGATCACACCGATGCGCTCCAAGTCTGGCGTCCATACGCTGAGACGGCCGTCCCGAGTCAGTACCAAGATTCTCCCGTCAGATAGCCACAGGACGAAGCCTTGGCCCACTACCTGCGTTGCTGCCGAATGCAGCACGACCTCTGTGTCCTCAACCGATCGGATTGCCAGGTCCCCTCCGAACGAGAGTGTCACAATCTTCTCTCCGTCGGCAGAAAGATCGGCCGCTACGGCCAACTCGAGCTGTGTGTCGACCTTCGAGAAGGGAATCTCCTTTGGTTCAAGGCCGCACTCGTCAGTAGCCATAGCCAGTCCTGGCCGCATTGTTATGAAGGTTGATGACGCGCCTCCAAAATGGGAGTCCAGAAGCGTCCCCTGGCTAGTCGGGATAATACGAACCTCGCCGTCAGGAGAAATGAACTGCACTCCCGCTTGCGCGGGGCCGAAGGCGCCACAGTCCCCACCGGTCACATGGGACTGCCACGACATAGATATCACCCCGGACGTTGAGCCGATCGGCATTTCTAGTTGCGCGATTTGGGCGCCCGTCAAGATATCCACGATTCGCTCGCCCCCGAAGAGAGCGACTGGGCGTTCCCCTAGCAGGAAGGCCGCTTGAGGCATTTCTTCCCTATGACTGCGATAAATCCCGGCAGCCGAATCAAGTTCGGAATAGATGCTAAGGCGGGCCTCATCATCGATAACCGCGAAGCGAGAACCGCGGGGATCAGCGACAATCAGGTCTTGCGACGACCGGTACCGAGAATGCGGAATTGGAGCAGAAGGATCGATCGGCTGAAGAGAGGACGTCGAACTACCCCAAAGCGGGCGATCATCCCACCCACATGCCATGGAAATGGAGCCGCTACCCTCTTTCGTGGTTTCTGCGGCAGCACCCGAATCGGGCAGCCAGGCGAAGCGGAAGTATGCCAACGTCCCACCCTTCCGGGAGAAACCGGCAACGGAGTCGCCACATCTGATGACATACGCCTCCTGGACCGACTGATCACCGGGTTCGATCCCCTCCAGAGCGCTGCGCGCGACTTCCACTGGCGCACCTGTGGCGATGCTGAAACTCAGCAAGTCGGCATTCCCCGTCACGACATCGATATGGCTGCCGGATACAGTCAAAGCCGCAACCCCACCCGCAACAGGAGTGCGCTCACTGGACTCGTCCCAGATCCCGCTGCTTACGTTGGCATGCCCGAGGCCCTCGGCGTCCCCGAACCAGACTGATCCTTCCCCATCAGAGCTGAGGCTCATATGCACACCAGGCCGGATCAGACGAGCCTCATCATTGGCGAAATCGACACGGACGACGCCCATGTCCGTTGCGGCGAATGCAATGGACGGGTCCGGCGCGACAACGAGTCCGGGCTCCCGCGGCTGCGTCGGCAGCCCCACAGAAGCGGTCACACTCCCGTCCGCCACGTCAATCTGTAAAGCGTTCCATTCCGTCATCGCGACGATGATGTCCTGCTCGGATGACCACGCAGCAGCAGAGTAGGTGCCCGAGAGCAGCGGGATCGTACGCTGGCGACGATCTCGGTTGATCGCCAGCAACTCTGCGGTCTCCGCCTCCGGGCTATTCACCAGCTCCAGCGAAGCCCGAGCTGCGCCGACACCCTCAGCGGTATTCACCGCCGCCGATGAAGAAACCAGCAAGCGTCTGGCTTGCGCTGCTCTATCAGCCTCGACAGCTCTTCTCTCAGCGACAATGGCGAAGGCGAGGGCGACGGTAGCGACGATAGCCGTAGCGGTGAGTACGCTGACGATGCCCGCGACGAGCCGCCTGATGCGCACTCTCCGGCTGTGCGCTGCTACGAGTGCGGCCGCTGCAAACTCACTCAGGCTGTCTGTGAGTGTCACACCGAACTGTGCTGGGTCGGCGCCAAGCACCACCTCGGCGTCACGCGCCCCTCGCGGCAGACTCAAGCCAGATCGCAATTGCGTGAGGCGTGATACCGGCTGCTCAGGGTCTTGGCTGGTCGCCTCCAGCACAAGCAGTCGGGCGTGCGCGCTGACGTAAGTTCGGCGCTCCTCGACCAGATCGGCCAGACGATCGGCATCGGGCGCTTGGTCGGCCAGCACCCACTTGCCCAGTCGTTCAGCCTCGTCGTGCTCAAGCTGGCAGTATCCCTTGGCTTGCCATGTGGTGGTTGCAAACTCGAAAACGAGACCCGCACGCAGGATTTCTCCCGCTATGACGGGCCAGTGCCTTTGACCCGCCGGCAGGGGCAACTCTGCCCGGTTGCCCTCGTCTGGCTTGTCCATCCAGACGTCGATACCCTGTTCTACGAGCGCGTTGCGGAGCGCGTTCGCGGCGGCGACGTCCTCGCTTGCGTACGACAGAAAGACATCAGCCATTAGCCGGCTCCACGCCCCAGATCAGTCTCTCTTCGTCCGTGAGTGCCCGCGCCTCATGGAGGGTTGGCACCCATTCCGCCACGGGTACGGGCTGGCCGGACTGGATCTGGATGAGCGCCCCGGCAGAGGTCACTGCGATGGCTCCGCCGCCATCCCGGAAGGCGACATCTGACACGTACAGGCCTCCCACGCTCGCCCGGTTCGCCAGGATCGTGGCCTCTGGCTTCGAGACATCAAGGATTGCGAATCGGAAGGGCGTCATCACGGCCAGTCTGTCGCTCTCATCGTCGACGACGATTGCGAACGCGTCCGCGAATGAACCATCGGGCGCAATCACTTGCGGCTCACTGGTCCCCCGATCCCCAAAAACCGCCAAACCACCAGCACTCGTGACCGCCACAACCGAATCACCACTCAATGCAGCGGCAGTAAACCCCGCGGTGCTGTCGGCAACCCGCAGCTCGACATCGACTGGGTCGGCATCAACCTGCACAGTCTGCATCCACCTAGTCGACCTCAGGACGGTGGCAGTGCCGTCGTCCGTGACCTTGACTGCAAGAGGCTCGGCAATATGCTCAGCATCCCAGTGCTGCGCCGCCGCTGAATCTTGTGCATCCCAGATCGTGATTCGGTCAGGCGTCGCGAGCACGGTGTAGCGGCCGCTCGGGCTGACATCCGCGACGAAAGGCAACGCCTCAGAATGCATCGCCTTGCGATTCAGGTAGAACAAGCCCAGCATACCGAGCAGCTGCTGGCTGTCCTTCACCCCATACATGTATCCGCCATGAACAAAGCCATCGACGTCGAGCAGTGGTTCGGCTGCAATCAGCGTCTGACTCTGCTCATCAACCTCGTATACCGACAAGCCATCCATGCTCACGATAACAACGTGCTTTCCGTTGTGCGCTGGTATGCCGACAGACCACGAACCAAGGAAAGCGCCCTGGTTAGGGTCGAAAGTTGATGCGTCCAGATCAATCTCCGGGGCGCAGCTCCTGTCTATGACCGCCCATCCTCGAGGACCGCCAACCGAGATGATCCGATTGCGCGCTGTTGGGCTCGGAGCCTTGTTGATGAAGATGGAGCATCTCGACGCATTGTCTGTGGCAACCATTGCAGGCTCCAGATCCCATACTTGGAGCTTTCCGTCCACACTCGCTGTGACCAGGCGATGACCAGAGGTGGCAGAAGGAGCAACCTGTCCTGAGCTCACGGGGATCGTAAGGAGGGGCTCTGATATGCGCCAATCGCGCAACACCAGACTGCCAGAGCGACCACCAACCACAAACAAGCCATTCTCGAGCGGCTCGACGTAACCTTGCAGGTTGGAAGCGTCCTGAGACTGCCCCATCTCCCAATTGATTGCTGTCACGCCGATGCCCTCGAGCACATAAAGGAATCTCCCATCAGGGCTGAGGCCGATGTCGATTCCTCCACCAACTTCGCGTTCGTAAAGAACGTTCCCGCTTTGGATGTCAAGGATGAGCGCTCGGGATGATGTCGCCACGGCTACCGTGCCGACGTCGCTGAAGGCTGCAACACGGAACGGCTCATCGAATGGGTCGGCCAGCAGAGGTGAAGTGCCACCGTCCTCGTGGACCTGCAGAAGCTCTCCGTCTCGACTGATGACGACCAGTCCAAGAACGGCGTCCCAGTCCATCCAGATGATGTCAGGGACCTGCATCAGTTCGTTGCCTTCGCGGTCGTGTATTGTCGCCGTTCCTTTGAAGAAGACTGCGACAGCGCTGCAGTCCGGCGCGACCCGTGGTGTCGCGCCGGACTCACCAACCAGTTCAGCGATCAGGCTGCCGTCGACGAGCGAAACCAACTCGATCCGCCCGTCCAGCAGCCCTGCCGCCGCGCAATCGCCTTCTGCGTCGAGCCTTGCGGCCGAACCGGGCAACGAGAACGCCGTGTGCGGGAGCGACGACGCGGCAATCTTGACCGCCGCGTTCATGCTGGTTGCGCCGACGTGCCGGGCGAGTGCCTCATTCGCAAGGATGGCGGGAGCGTCGGCATCGCGAGTGATCAGGGATTCTGCGAGCGCCGAAAGGCGTTCGGATTCGGTCGTTGCCTCAGCGACGCGGGCAGCGGCCGCTGACTTGACGGCGCGAGCCGTCTGCATGATCGCCATGGCCGTGACCAGGCACAATATCAGCGCGACTGTGACAGATACTGTGCCTCGGCGGCGGCGTGCTTTGGTTTCAGCACTTGAGCTCGCATCCAGATAGGCGCGCACCTCGCTGCCGCCAATGCCCGATTCTCCAATGAGCGCGCTGAGCCCATAGCCGGTGGCGATTTGGGATCCGTCGGCAAGGGGCGCAGCGGAGTCGACCCGCCACGCGCGAGCTTGCGAGACAAGTCGGTTCCATTCGACAAGCCGAGCGCCTCCAATTCTGACAATTGATGCGATTCGGCCCGCAGCACTTGCTATTTCCGCGTCTGACGCCTGGCCAGGAATTACCACATGTGAAAGGTGCTGCCAGAGCGGGCCGGGCTTCCCGAGAAAGGAGACCGGAATGACCTCGGTCTCATCAGGCACACCGGCCGCATCGGGGGCGGTCATGACTGCAACAGTGACTGGGGCGTGTTCCGA
>JARKOY010000066.1 GCA_029975555.1 Spirochaetia bacterium
GTCATTTGGGCTTGAAAGCGCCCAGTAATACGAAAACTCCTGAGAAGACATACGCACAATTAAAAGAACTATAAAGAGTATCGATGATCCGCGCTAAAGCAGCGCATAGCGATATTAGATTAATAAAATTGGTTGAATCTAAGAAAAGTTTGGCAGTCAAGTCGATCCGCGAATAACGGCGTTATTTCGACAGCTGCAACGGCCCGAAAATGGCTGCCCTATCCATTTCTGCTAAGAAGTGGCCCAATTGAAACTGTCTGGCAGAGCATGATCTGCCTGGCCCGTTCACAACTATCCATTTCTGCTAAGAAGTGGCCCAATTGAAACTCCCCTTTTTCTTCCCTTTGCCAATTCCGGCTTGCTCATCTATCCATTTCTGCTAAGAAGTGGCCCAATTGAAACACCAGCATTTGCTTGGCCAGCTCGACGCTTTCCCGATCTATCCATTTCTGCTAAGAAGTGGCCCAATTGAAACACCTATTTGGAGTGGCACATGCATTCGTGATGCGACTCTCCTATCCATTTCTGCTAAGAAGTGGCCCAATTGAAACCCCACTGGGTATCAAGCATCTGGTTATCCGCAATTACCTATCCATTTCTGCTAAGAAGTGGCCCAATTGAAACGGTGGGATAGGATGTACAAGCGGATTTTGATCGCCACAGACTATCCATTTCTGCTAAGAAGTGGCCCAATTGAAACCCCTTTACAATGGGCTTTGCTAGCTCCTTCTTAACCACTATCCATTTCTGCTAAGAAGTGGCCCAATTGAAACGGCAGATCCCCATCCCGCCCTCTGGTGCGATAATTCTCTATCCATTTCTGCTAAGAAGTGGCCCAATTGAAACGCCATCGTCTTGCAGTTTTGAGCGATTTCCCCCATTACCCTATCCATTTCTGCTAAGAAGTGGCCCAATTGAAACCTCAACCAACTTCTGACCTTCGAATCCAAACTGAGCTATCCATTTCTGCTAAGAAGTGGCCCAATTGAAACATTACTGCCGCTACCATTCTCATTCTTACTTCACCTCACTATCCATTTCTGCTAAGAAGTGGCCCAATTGAAACTTGTTAAGCCCTTTCTTGGGCAGTTTTCGGCATGCCTCCTATCCATTTCTGCTAAGAAGTGGCCCAATTGAAACAGGAGAACGGTGTGGCTATGACCATGCCTGCATAGGGGGCTATCCATTTCTGCTAAGAAGTGGCCCAATTGAAACGCCCATGAGCCCAGGCAGGGGCTCACACGTGACGGATGGAAAACCAGATATTTTAATCCGTCCATGTTAAGTCTGATATGGGCAGTGAAGGCTGACAAGTTTAT